>JAZQZI010000032.1:0-26051 GCA_045633985.1 Tidjanibacter sp.
GGGCGACAACACCCTCATCCTCAAAAACCTCTCGCCCAAAACCGAGTATGTGGCATTCATCGCAGGTGAGATTGCAGGTATTGAGGAGTATATGGAGGAGGTTGTGACCGTGAAATACATCCGCACTACCGACTTCGCAGAGGATATCACCATTCGCGACGTCAACTATCGTGGTTTCACCGTGGATGTGAAGGTTGATCCCAGCATCAAGGAGGCCAACCATGTCATCAAGTGGGCCACCAGCGACCTCTTTATGTACAATCAGAACGCTGTGAGCGACCTTGACTACGCAATGATGAACCTCCACGACACCGCTTGGGGTGGTATGAACCTCTTCAACGAGAGCCGTTCGATCATCATCGACGAGGCACACAGCTACATCTACGGCCCCGATGGTCAGGTGGATAACTGGTACTACGAGTCCATAGTTCCCGGTCAGCCCCAGGTAGTCCTCTTCGGCGAGTTTGCCCGTGGCGAGAGCCAGTGGGGTTGGGGCTACGGCTACTACAAACCCCTGTTCGACGCAAACCAGTATTTGATTGACCAGAACGCAAACCCCAACGAGAGGCTCGATGAGGCCCCCTATTGGACCGGCTTCTACCAGCACCTCGATGTTCAGGTGCAGAAACCCGAGGTTATCTCGGAGGATCTCATCAATGTTGAGATTGAGAAGTTCCCCGACGACGCTCTTATCAAAGTTTCGGCCGACGAGTCGATTGACCTCATCTCCGTGATGGTTATGAGTGAGCTCGAGTACAACGCTGCTATGCAGTACATCCGTCCCGAGCACCTCCAGTGGTTCGGCACCTCGCTTATGGGTGCATACCAGGGTGTTTCGATGCAGGTTGACCCCTGGGATGCAGATCTGAATATGCAGGGTTCGATAATGACAGCCATCAGCCAGTTCCTGCTCGACATTCCCCGTGAGTCGAAATTCTGGGTTTACGTTGTGGGTATGCGTGGCGACTTCGACGGCGATGGTTGGCTCGATGGTCACGAGCAGGTATGCAAAGCCTACGAGTTCTACCTGCCCCAGCCCACCAAGCCCGCTCCCGAGATTGTGGTTACCGCACTGGAGTCCACCTCGCCCTATGAGGTTAGCTTCAATGTGAAGTGCCCCACCAAGGATGCTTACCGTGGTGCCTCCATCTCCAACTACGAGAAAGAGTGGCTTATGACAGGTATGAGCGGTGCGGAGTTGTTGGAAGCTTACGGCGACTACTTCGCCTTCAGCACCGTGGAGATTATGCAGATTAACTCCGACGAGGGTCTGACCGTCACCTACCCCTCGCGACCCAACGAGAACAACTACTTCGCAGCGATGGTGGCCAACGACGAGGGTACCGAGACCTTCTCCGAGACCGTTATCGCAAGGACTCTCAGCGAGCCCGCAAAACCCGCCGTTGACAGCCCCTTGTTCGAGAGCCTCGTGGGTGAGTGGACCGCAAGCGCCACCGTTTCCTACGGCCTCTACAACCAGGAGAAGGAGGACTACGACATCTTCACCGAGACCCACACCTGCCCCGTGACCATCGGCGACTTCGAGTATCCCGAGCAGCTCACCGAGGAGGCCTATGCAACCTTCCAGCGCCACGGTGTGAGCCGTGAGCAGGCCGACGCCTACTATGCAGAGTTCAAGGCTGCTGCCAAGACCTTCCTTGACAACACCCACTCGCAGAACCGCATCCTTATGAACGGCTTTGACTTCACCGGCGGCCTTGAGCCCTACTACACCTACTCTGATCCCTACAGCCTCTTCGTTTCGGACTCCTACAACGGCTACACCAGCGAGATGCCTATCTACGACTTCGGTCCCAAGTGGTACCTGGAGGTGGCTGCCGACGGCACCGTTACCGTTCCCTTCAACACCAACTACTTCACACCTATGTCGAGCTGGTACGCTACCTCGCAGGCAATATATGAGTCGCACCTGATTGCCTACGAGCCCACCACCGGCACCACCGCAGGTTATATGGGTGACGCAGAGGGTAACATCGTGAACGGCCAGTTCCCCGTGGAGATTTCCGAGGACGGCAACACCATCGTCGTGAAGCCTATGGCATACAGCGAGTATAACTTCTACCCCAATGCTGCAATCTACTACGGCAGCGGTCAGTATCAGATGAGCGTGAAGGTTCTCTCGGAGATTACCCTCACCCGCAACACCTCGGCTGCCGCAGCTCCCGCCAAGGTTGCACGCAAGAACGGCAAGCTCGAGCGTGAGCGCATCCAGTCGAGCCAGGAGATTAAGACTCCCGCTCGTCCCGCAAGCCGCACCGCTTTCGGTCCCGTTAAGAAGTACCAGCAGGTGGAGAGCAACCTGAACCTCACCAAAGAGCAGAGGGGTAAAGAGTGGTTTGAGATTCGTCGCAACGCCGGCCGTCGCTAATCCACTATTGCTCAGCGAATAACAACTCAATCAGTAGCCCCTTCTCGGAGGGGTTACTGATTGCCCATTTAAGGGGAGAAGGCTCCCCTACAACCACAACAAGACGACAAACAGAAAAAAAAGATGAAGCGACTTATTTGTTCACTGCTTGCAATGTGCACCATCGCCGTTGCAGGCGCACAGATTCCTCTCGCAGGTGGTTCTCTCACCGGTAGCCTGGAGTCGAACTCCATCTACTACCTCAATGACAAGGTGCTCGGCGACCGACAGATTGCCTTCGGTAGCAACGACTACCTGAAACTCGCCTACTACAACGGCCGTTGGAGCGCCGGTTTGCAGGGCGACGCCTACCTGCCCGCCATTGTCGGCTACGACGATGTGCGCAACGCCACCGAAAACAACCCCGCATTCGCCATCTCGCAGTTGTTTGTGAGCTACCGTGGCGACTGGTTTGAGGCTACTGCCGGCGACTTCTTTGAGCAGTTTGGCAGCGGTCTGGTTTACCGCAGTTTTGAGGATAGGCAGCTGGGTATGAACAGCGCAACACAAGGCTTGAGGTTCACCGCAACCCCCATCGAGAACCTCTCGGTGAAGGCCTTTGCGGGTCGTCCCCGATTGGCTGTGGTGGACTACGCAGGCTCGTTTATTGCCGGTGTGGACGCCAGCTACAACCTCTCCTCCGCCCTCGGCTGGCAGGAGACAATGCTCGCCGTGGAGGGTAGCTACGTAAATCGTTACGAGAGCCTCAATAAGGAGGGCAGTGAGAACATCTTTGGCGACAATATGTTCGAGGCCGCAGGACTCACAACCCCTATGACCCACCTCTACTCGGCAAGGGCTGCCTTCGACTGGAACAGCCTTAGCCTCAAAGGTGAGTTTGTGGGTAAAACCACCGACCTCTCGGAGGCTGTAGACTACGAGGCACACAGCGGTATGGCTATCCTCGGCGAGGCTTCCTACTCGCTCGGCAAGTTCAATATGATGGCACAGGGCCGTTACCTCAAAAATATGGGTACCCGTCTGAGCATCTACGACACCTCGCTCGGCAACGCCCTCAACTACATCCCCGCACTCACCCGTCAGCACACCTATATGCTCGCAAACCTCGAGCCCCATCAGGTGAATACCCACAGCGAGGTGGCTGCACAGGCTGACCTCTATTACTCCATCCGCAACAAAAAAGATCGTCGTAACTTCTGGCGTTTCCACGCAAATATGTCGTGGGCACACAACTACGAGTTCGGCAACCTCACCTGGATGGATGTAAACGTGGATGTTGAGCGTCAGTGGAACAAAGATTGGAAGGCTACCTTTATGTACTCGATGCAGAAACGCAACCCTATGAAGGGCTTTAGCGAGCTCATCTACACCTCCCACATCCTCGTGGCCGATGTGACACACAAGATTGACCGTCGCAACTCGGTACGTGCCGAGCTCCAGTACCTCTACTCCAACGACTATGAGGGCGACTGGATGGCAGCCCTCGTGGAGTACAACCTCTCGCCCTCGTGGAGCTTCTTCGTGAGCGATATGTACAACCACCAGCGCATCGAAACCTTCAACGACAAGGTGAACTACTACAGCGTAGGCGCCAGCTATACCCACGGCCGTTCGAGGTTCCAGCTCAGCTATGGTCGCAACCGTGCAGGTATGATTTGCTCGGGTGGCGTATGCCGTTACACCCCCTCCTACACCGGTTTCAACCTGCTTATCAGCTCGTCGTTCTAAACACCCACGAAGAGTGTGACACTCAAGACAATTACAACCAACTCAAAGTAAAACAACCAAAAGAATGAAAATTATCAAAATTATGGCTGCTGCACTCGCAGCACTCGCAATGGTAGCTTGCGGCCCCACCCCCAACAACGGCCCCGTTGGTGGCAATGAGAAGGGTCTGGAGATGACCGTTTCGACCCGAACCATCGCAGCCGATGGCGTGGATGGCGCACAGTTTAGCGCCACCTACAATGGCGAAGCTCTCGCAGCAAGCGACCTCGTAGCCAAAGTGAACGGCGCAGAGGCAGAGATGCCCGGCCTGAAGTTCACCACCACTACCCCCGGCATCTACACCATCAGCTTCGCCTATGGCGATATCCTCTCCGAGGAGTTCCAGATTGAGGCTGTGGAGGTGGGCGGCCTCGACCTCTCGCCCAACGATGAGCAGGGCCTCACCCTGAGGGCTACCACCACCGTCTTCCAGAAAGGCGTGGAGGAGTGCCTTATCATCGTGCGCTACAAAGGTGAGGTTATCGACCCCTCGAAGGTGACATTCTACGACCTCGACACCAACGCCGAGATTGCACTCGAGAGCAAGGATGTGACCGATGTGAACGGTAGCAGCTACAAACTCGCCATCTATGCACCCACCGAGGTGGGCACACGCAACATCTGGGCAGCACGTAACAGTGGCCCCGGTGACAGCCGTGAGAAACCCATCTCGCTCACCGCCGTAGATTTCGCCATTCCCTCGAGGGCTATCGACCCCAAGCCCGAGAATACCTCCTTCAACAAGAGGATGTTTGTGACCCAATTCACCGGCACCGAGTGTGGCTACTGCCCCTTCTTCATCGCAGCGATCCACGCCCTCGGTGAGGACCCCGAATATGGCGACAAGTTTGTGTTGGCAGCTGTCCACACCTACTCCACCAGCGACCCTATGTACCCCGTAGATTACGGCGACATCGACAGATCCTTTGGCGTAAGCAGCTACCCCACAGTCATCTGCGATATGAAGAACTCGCTGGGTAACAACGGCTACGCCTACAACCTCCAGCAGCTCCAGAGCCAGGTGAACAAGTCGCTCGCAGGGCCCGCAAAGGCAGGCATCTCGGCCAAGATTGACTACGCCGACGGTATCGTAGTGGCTCGTGCCACCGTGAAGGCTGCCGAGGCCGGCAACTACCGCATCGGTGCTTGGCTCGTGGAGGACGACATCCACGGTATGCAGTACAACAACGGCTGCAAAGAGGATGTTGACTTCAACACCCACGAAGCAGCAGTACGCATTGCTGACAGCAAGCCCGAGGGCGCAGGTCATTATGCCGGTCACTCACTCGGCACCCTGGCTGCAGGTGAGGTTACCGACTACGTCTTCGTAATGGAGATGAAGCAGGACCAGAGCGAGATCGACAACCCAAAGAAACACTGGAAGTCGGAGAATTGCCGCCTGATATTCTTCGTAACCGTGGAGAGCGCAGATGGTACCTATGTGACCAACGTTGTGGAGAACGACAACCTCACACAGACCATCACCTTCGACTATCAGTAGTGGTAGCGTAAGGCTATTTGCAAAAAAGGACAGCTGCGAAAGTGGCTGTCCTTTTTTTTAGCGTTCAGCATTCAGCTGTCAGCTATTTTAGGGACGATAGGGAGCTATGGGAGTAATAGGGAGTTATAGGAGTTATAGGGAGTTATAGGAGAGCATCCCTAAATTCCCTAAATTCCCTAAATTCCCTAAATTCCCTAAATTCCCTATACACCCTATACTCCCTATCCTTCCAAAATAGTTTTCGGGATTGGCACAGGCCCGCGACGGCCGTCGGCTGTCCAACTCTCCACTTTTACCATTTTTCTGCCCCGACTCGAAAAATAATTTATAATAGTGCGGAAAATCAAAAAATATTTTGTAAATTTGCGGAAATATCGTATTTGAAATGATTACAAATCAATAAAACTAAACACTTATTATTAACTAAAACCTAATTCCTATGAAAAAATTACGCTTATTATCAGCAGTCCTCCTGAGCGCAATGATGCTCATCGCCGGCTGTAAGCCCGAGCCTACCCCCGAGCCTACTCCCGAGCCTACTCCCGACCCCAAACCCGAGCCCGTGGAGCTTACCTTTGAGGTGGAGATTAACAGCGTCACCGAGACCGCTGTATTCTACACCGTCACCCCCAGCGTGAACGACGCAGACTATTTGGCAATCGTTGTTCCCGAGGGTATGCTCGATGAGTCGGGCGTTGGCGCACAGCTCGCTAAAGACATCCTCGCAGAGCTCAAATCTATCGCCGGCGCTGCAGGTAAAACTATGGCAGAGTATATGCCTACCATCACCTCCAAAGGCAAAATCAGCAACATCACCGTTGGTAGTCTGGCTCCCGGTACCGACTACTCGCTCGTAGTATTCGGCGTGGACGCCGCTAACGATTGGGCAGCAACCACCGACCCCAACTGCAACCCCTTCACTACCGAAGAGTTTGCAGGCGTAGATTGCACCTTCGAGGTAATCCCCACTGTTGACGGCACCACCGCCACCATCCAGGTTACCCCCTCCGACAAGGAGCAGAAATACCACCTCTTCATCGTGGAGTATGCAATGTTCGACGCCTATACCAACCCCGAGGGTCAGTACAAGATGAGCATCGCCGACTTCTACGCTGCATACCTCGACAGCGAGCTCCAGCAGTACCTCGCACAGGGCTATCCTATGGATATGCTTTGGGATGGTCTCTTCTACAGTGGCGACATTAAGCTCCAAGCCAAGAACCTCAATGCCAACACCGACTATGTTTATATGGTTGCTACCGGCGCTTATGAGGATGGTCAGATCTATGTGACCTCGGAGCCCACCTACGACACCTTCACCACTGGCGATGTTGCTATGTCGGACCTCACCTTCGAGATTCAGCTCTCCAACCCCGAGACCAACCGTTTCGACCTGATGATTATCCCCAGCAACCTCGACGAGCCCTTCACCTGGATTCAGGGTCCCTACGACGGTGTTTCGACCGATCAGGAGCTTGCCGACGCATTCATTGCACAGAACAAGAGCTGGCTCGATATGGGCTTTATGACCTACAAAGGTGTTCAGGACTATACCGAGGCCGGCCCCAACTACAAATACAAAGTTGATTCGCCCGACACCGAGTACTATGTGATGGCTATCGGCTACAACGGAGGCCCCACCACCGCTCCCACCGTGGCTAAAATCCGCACCCTCCCCGCTCCCAAGCCCGAGGATGCAACCTTCGAGCTCAACGCCCACTCGGTTACCGCCTATGGCTTCCAGGTGGATGTTGATTCGTCGGACCAGAGCACTGCTTATGTATTTGGCACCTGCGAGGATGGCACCTTCAACGAGGCTGAGATTTGCGAGACTATGGTTGCAGAGTTCCAGTTCCTCTATGAGATGATGGTACAGTTCGATCCCACCTACACTATGGCACAGGTGCTCGGCACCTACGCTTGGAAGGGTGACTACACCATCGACTCCTCTGCCACCGAGCCCGGCAAGAGCTACACCGCATTCATCCTCGCCTTCAATCAGGATGGTACCGTGGCTAAAGTTCACACCTATCCTTCGATTGCTACCACTCCCGAGGTTGGTTCGGTAACTCCCACCATCGAGCTCGTGGGCTACTACTCCGGCGATGAGGAGAACGGCGCACTCTTCGGCCAGCCCGCAGCTACCGCAGGTAAGGCTATCACCGTTGTGAAGTTCGGCAACCTCGATGCAGCTTCCAACCTCTACCACTCCACCAGCTACGACACCACCATCCCCACCCTCACCGACGCAGAGATTTACAACAATGCATACTGGTCGGCTCAGAGCATCGAGACCCCCTACGCATTCTATGTGATGGATTGGACCTACACCCAGTATGTTCTCTCCTACGCACTCGACTCGGCAAGCCAGCCCGGTGGCGTTGCACGCTTGGAGGTAATCCCCACTGCAGAGACTAAGAGCCCCTACAGCGAGCTTGAGGCTCTCGTGAACGAGCTCAACTCGAAGGCTAAGGTATTCTCGCCCCTGAAAGAGAACCTGAGCAACAAGAGGACCAACGGTCTTCTCAACAAGAAGAACACCAACAGCACCTTCAACGGTACTGTAGAGACCGTAGAGGAGGTTGAGCTTCCCGCAACCATCGCTCGTCCCGCAGAGGCTCCTGCAATGGAGCTGGGCGCACTCAAAGCCCTGAAGGCTATGAGCGCAGTTCGCACTATGTAAGAGTCTATTTTATAACACAAAAAAACGAGCCCCGCATTTCGGGGCTCCTTTTTTTAGCTGTCAGCTGTCAGCTATTTTAGGGACGATTGGGAGTTATAGGAGTTATGGGAGTTATAGGAGTTATAAGAAAATTTCTCTAACGGCTCTAATGACCATATACACCCTACAAAAGTTTTCGGGCTTGCCCAGCAAGCCCGCGACTATAGACGTTAGACGTTGGACGTTAGACCAAAGTCGGTTGTCGGTCGTCGGTTGCTTATGGCTATGTGGGATTTTGGGCATCGTAGAAAATTGGAGGACCAAAAGTTTGTTTTTCGGAGAAAATATCCTATATTTGTGTGATATTCCCGAGTTATGGCAGACAACTATCTGGAAAAAAAGATGGAGGAGTACCGTGCAGCAATGACCGCACAGGGCGCCGGCAAGGGGGCAAAGGCCTCCTCGCTCGGTAAACTACTCGCCAAAAATCGTAGCTACAGAGGCTACGATAACTCCTACATTGTCCGCCCCGACCAACTCCGACGCATCATCGGCGTAAACACACAAATCCCCTCCGCACGCAACTCACAGCTGCTTCGCTTCCGCCCCGTGACCCACGAAGAGGCGCACAAAGTACTGCCCCACATCCGTCTGGGAGGAGCGCTGAAAAATCTGAAGCTCCCCTTTGAAGGCACCGAGCCCAGAGCCTTCATTGTGGTGTGTGCCGCAACCCCCTCCCCAGACCATTATGTCTATATCGACCTCGGCATCTCGGCACAGAGTATGCTCCTCCAAGCCACCGAAATCGGCTTGGGCGGAATCTGCATTGGCGCCTTCGAGAGGGAGAAAGTGAAAGAGAATTTGGAACTTCCCTGGGAGCCACTGCTGGTGGTGGCCATCGGAAAACCCGCCGAAAAAATCAAGCTTGTGGAGATAGGTGCCGAGGATAACAAAAACTATTGGCGTGACGAAAAGGGTGTACACTACGTGCCTAAAGTGGCCCTCGACGATCTGATAATAAAGTAGATTAGCACGAAAATACAAAATAACATTAACTAAAAAAACTTAACTATGAAGAAAACCTTGGTTGACCTCTTTGAGGGGTCGGTTGCCAACTATGGTAACAACGTTTTCCTGAAAGAGAAAATCGGCAACACCTGGACTGATACCACCTACTCGCAGACACGTGATATCGTGTATGAGATTGGTGCAGGTTTCGTGAAGATGGGTGTAGCTCCCAAAGATAATATGTCGCTCCTCTCGGAGGGTAGGAACCTCTGGATTATGTCGGAGCTCGCTATGTTCTACGCAGGTGCTGCCAATGTGCCCCTCTCCATCAAACTTGAGGAGAGCAACGACCTGCTGTTCCGTCTGAAACACTCGGACACCAAGTGGATTGTTGTGTCGAAAGGTCAGCTCCCAAAAATCCGCCGCATCATTGCCGACCTTCCTCTGGTAGAGAAGGTTGTGGTTCTCGACCCCATCGAGGATTTGCAGGAGAAGGAGATTTCGCTGGAGGATGTAAGGGCTATGGGTCGTGAGCTGCTCGCCGAGGACAAGGAGGGCTTCCTGAAGATTGGTCAGGCCATCCAGAACAACGACCTGGCAACCATCACCTACACCAGCGGTACCACCGCCGACCCCAAAGGTGTCTGCCTCTCCCACCGCAACTACACAGCAAATGTGGAGCAAGCTCTCACCCTTATGGACATCGGCTCCGACTGGCGCACACTCATCATCCTCCCCTTGGACCACTGCTTCGCACACGTTGTAGGTTTCTACATCTTTATGCACAAGGGCGCACAGGTGGCTACAGTGCAGACAGGTAAGACCGGCAATGCAACACTCAAAAATATCCCCATCAACATCAAGGAGATTAAACCCCACATCATCCTTTCGGTACCTACCCTGGCCAAAAACTTCAAGAAGAACATCGAAACCAACATCAGGGCCAAAGGTAAAGTTGTGGAGACCCTCTACAATTGGGGTCTGAAGAACGCCATCGCCTACAACGGTGACAACGACAAGGAGCGTGGCAAAGGCCTCAAGGCTCTGCGCAAACCCCTCGTATGGCTCTTCGACAAGGTTATCTTCTCGAAAGTTCGTGAGGGCTTCGGTGGCGAGCTGAAGTTCTTTGTGGGCGGAGGTGCACTGCTCGACAAGGAGTTGCAGGTATTCTTTATGGCAGTGGGTATGCCTATGTTCCAGGGCTACGGTCTGAGCGAGGCAACCCCCGTCATCTCCTCCAACGGTCCCCGCAGGTATCAGTTTGGTTCGAGCGGCGTGATGGTTAAACCCTTCGAGATGAAGATTTGCGACCCCGACGGCAACGAGCTGCCCGAGGGCGAGAAGGGTGAGATGGTCTGCCGTGGCGAGAACGTTATGATGGGCTACTGGAAAAATGAGGCTTCGACAGCCGACACCGTGAAGGACGGCTGGCTCTACACCGGCGATATGGGCGCCATCAAGGGCGACCTGCTCTATGTATATGGCCGTTTCAAGAGCCTTCTGATTGCTGCCGACGGCGAGAAATACTGCCCCGAGGGCATCGAGGAGGCCTACGTATCGACCTCGAAGTTCATCGACCACGCCATTCTCCACAACAATCAGGACCCCTACACTACCCTGCTTATCTCGCCCAACAAAGAGGCTATGAAAGCGGCTCTCGCACCCCTTAAACTCTCGCTCGACAGCGAGGAGGGCCAGAGGAAGATTGTGGAGCTCGTACAGGCCGACCTCAACGAGTACAAGAAGGGTGGCAAATATGAAGGTCAGTTCCCCGAGCGCTGGTTGCCCGCAACCTTCGCACTGCTCGACGAGCCCTTCACCGAGCAGAACCACCTCATCAACTCCACTATGAAGGTTGTTCGCGGTAAGGTCGAGGAGCACTTTGCAGACCGTCTGAATGCAATGTACACCCCCGAGGGTAAAGACATCTACTACAACGTAGGTCGTTTCTAACCAGAGCATATTGGATAGCAAAAAAGGAGCCCCGAAATGCGGGGCTCCTTTTTTTAAGCGGTCAGCTGACGGCGCTCAGCTATTATAGGGACGAAAGGGACGTTGAGAGAGGTTAGGGAGGTTAGAGAGGTTAGGGATGCTCTCCTATTACTCCTATTACTCCTATGCTCTACCCTAATGGGAATTATAGGAGTTATAAGAGTTATAGGAGTTATAGGACATTTTGAATTTTTCTCTAATGGCCCTAATGACCCTATAAAAGTTTTCGGGCTTGCCAGGCAAGCCAGCGACTTTAGACGTTAGACGTTGGACGTTAGACCAAAGTCGGTAGACGGTAGTCGGTTGTCGGTTATTTTGGGCACAAATTTTGATAGATTGGGGGGAAAGTTTGCAGATATGTCAAAAAAATAACATACATTTGCGCCACAATTACAACATTTTACATACTACAACAATGATTAAGACAGATTTACCCGTGAGGGCACACTCTGAGGGCGAAGAGAGCTACAAATCCTTCACCCGCGACAAAAGAACAAGAATCTCTAACAGCGGAGCAGTCTATTCCTCCCGCCAGAGCAACAATGAGGAGGGCGAAAAAAGGCACTCCTACAACCCCAACTTCACACGAGATAATCAACTCCGTGACCACAATCGACGCAGTAGCTTCGGCCACAGCGATAACCGTTCCTACAACCGTGAGGAGCGTGGCGAGCGCTCGTTCAACCGTGAGGGTGGCTACCAGCGCACCGAGCGCAACTTCAACCGTGAGGAGAGGCCCTACAACCGTGAGCGCAGCTTCAATCGTGAGGAGCGTGGCGAGAGGTCGTTCAACCGTGAAGGCGGCTATCAGCGCACTGAGCGCAGTTTCAACCGTGAGGAGCGTGGCGAGAGGTCGTTCAACCGTGAGCGCAGCTTCGAGCGCAAGCCTTCCAAATTTGGTGCTCCCAAGGTGCGCAGCGAGCGCAAACCCCGTGACCCTAAGCAGTTTGTAAACACCGCAAACGAGTACACCCTCGAGAACTACCCCACCTACGACACCCCCAAACAGGAGGGCGCAATCCGTCTGAACCGCTACATCTCAATGTCGGGCATCTGCTCCAGGCGTGAGGCCGACGAGTATATCACCTCGGGCACCATCACCGTCAATGGCGCAGTGGTTACCGAGCTGGGTAGCAAGGTTATGCCCGGCGATGTGGTGTGCTACAACGGCAAGCAGATTGAGAACGAGAAGAAGGTTTACATCGTGATGAACAAGCCCAAAGGCTTCGTCACAACCCTCGACGACCCCCACGCCGACAAGAGCGTGATGGACCTGGTGAAGAACGCTTGCAACGAGCGCATCTACCCCGTAGGCCGTCTGGACAAAAATAGTGTGGGCGTACTGCTCCTCACCAACGACGGCGACCTGGCAAAGCGTCTGACTCACCCCACCTACGAGAAGAAAAAAATCTACCAGGTGAGCCTCGACAAGCGACTCACACGTGCCGATATGGAGCAGATGATTCTGGGTATCACCCTTGAGGATGGCGACATCGCCGCCGACGACATCTGCTACGTGGACGACCCCAAGATGAAAAATGCCGTGGGCATCGAGATTCACTCGGGTCGCAACCGTATCGTTAGGCGTATGTTTGAGCATATGGGCTACCACGTGGGTAAGCTCGACAGGGTTTACTTTGCTGGCCTCACCAAGCAGAAGCTCAAACGAGGCGAGTGGCGTTTCCTCACCGAGAAAGAGGTGGCAATGCTCAAGTCGGGTAGCTACGAATAATCCCTTCGGAAAATCCCGAATACCAACCACTAAACACCAAGCGGCCACTCCTCTACCTCTCTCGGTAGTAGAGTGGCCCTTTTTGCAAACCACAACAACCACAAATCCATTCCAACAACAATGAAAGTAATCATCCGCACACTCCTCACAGCACTCCTCCTGGTGGCTGCAATAAGCCCTTCGCAAGCCCAACCACGAAAGGTGGATGACCCCGCAGCCCCGGGACGCAAAAGCGTAGGCCTGGTGCTCAGCGGTGGCGGTGCCAAAGGTGCCGCACAGCTCCGTGTAATCAAAGCCATCGAGGAGGCAGGAATACCCATCGACTACATCGCCGGAACCTCCATAGGCTCCATCATCGGCGGCCTCTATGCCGTGGGATACACCATTGAGGAGATTGAGGAACTCTACACCACAATGAATTGGTTCGACGTATTCACCGACCGCAACGCCCGTGACAGGCAGCTCTTCGCCGACAAGCAAAAGGACGACGCCTATATGTTCGATGTGCTGCTCTCCACAGACGACATTTCCATCCCCAGCGGTATCGTGCGTGGCGACAAATTTATGGACCAACTCAACGAACTCCTGCTCGGCTATCAGCAGATAGACTCCTTCGACAAACTCCCCACACCCTTTGCCTGTGTGGCCTATGATATGAACACCGGCAGCGAATATGTGGCCCGAGGAGGCAGTCTGTCGGCAGCCATTCGTGCAAGTATGTCCATCCCCGGAGTCTTTAAGCCCGTGAAATACAACAATATGGTATTGGTGGATGGCGGTGTATTCAACAACTTCCCCGTGGATGTGGTGCGTGAGATGGGTGCCGACATTGTGATTGGTGTGGACCTCACAGACGGCATTCGCACCGACGCCGACATCGAGAATATGGTGCTCATCTTCGAGCAGCTCACAGCCTTCCTCGGCAGGGACAACTACGAGCGCAACAAGGCCGACTGCGACTACTACATACACCCCGAAATAGCCCCCTACACCGCCGCAAGTTTCAACACCGAGGCGGTCGATTCGCTCCTTATGCGTGGTCAAAGAGAGGCCGACAAACATCGTGAAGGACTCCTGGCCCTGAGGGAAAAAATCGGGCTCCCCGAGGGATATATGCCCCAAAAAAGGGACAAACACTACTCCCAGGAGAGCAAACTGCGCATCGGCAACATCACCCTCAAAGGATTCAACAAGCGTGAGCGCAGGCTCATATCACGCTATCTCGACCTGAAACCCTACACCACCGTCACCCGACGTGAATTCAACCGCAACATAGAGCAAATACGCAATTTGGGCGGCTTCGACTTTGTGAAGTACTCACTCTCCAACGAGGCCCCCTACGAGCTGGTAATCGGCGTGAACGAGAGGCAAAACGCCTCGGTGCACGTGGGTTTCCGCTTCGACTCCCACGAGTTGGCATCGCTGCTGCTCGGCACCGAGATGACGCTCCGTGGCAACTACCTCAAGCCCCGCATCTCGCTCACCACACGTCTGAACGACAACCCCTATGTGCAACTGAAAGCCTCCACCAACAATGTACTCTTCGGCGAGTTCTCCTTCGGCTACCGCTTCCAGCACAACAACTTCACCTTCTACAAGGGGAATAAGAGGTCGCACACCTCTACATTCGACCTCCACAATATTGCCCTTAGATTCTCGAACATCTACCTCAAAAACTTCAACCTCTCGGCAGGCATCGAAAGCGACATTTTCAACTATCAGGAGACCTTCTATGAAGGTGGAATGGTAGAGATAGAGCCCGAAGCATACATCAACTACTGCATCTCGGGACACTACGACAACCTCAACAACTTCTACCTCCCCACACGTGGATGGTCGTTCGACGTGGACTATACACTCCACACCAACGACGGTATTGAGGTGGATGGTCACGTACCATTCGTGTCGCTGCAATATAAACTCTCGGGAGCTGTGGCTATAAACAAGTGGATGACAGTCATCCCCTCCCTCTATGGCCGCACACTGATAGGTATGGAGCCCACCTACCCCTATTTCAACTGTCTGGGTGGCATACTCCCCGGTCGCTATATGCCCCAGCAGATGCCCTTTGTGGGTGTGCAGCACATCGAGCTGTTCGACAACTCGGTGATGGTGGGAGCGCTCGAAATGCGACTCGAAATAGCCCGCAACCACTATATCTCGGGAGTGGTCAATACCCTCATTCAGGATGACGATTTCAGGCGTATGTTCCGCCTGGAGAACACCCTCACGGGCTTCGGTCTGAAATATACCTACAACACCTCGCTCGGCCCCATCACCGTGCTGGCCAGCGGCACCAACCACAACCCCCTGGGTGGCATTTACTTCAGCTTCGGCAAAAACTTTTAGAGCCGGAGCCGGAGCCGGAGCGGCTCTTTTGTGATGGTAATTCTTTGCAAGGGTGTGAGGGGGATGGATTGATTAGGGTCGTTAGGGACGTTAGGAGCCGTTAGAGCCATTAGGGACATTAGGGAGTTAGGGGTGCTCTCCTATTACTCCTATTACTCCTATTACTCCTATTACTCCTATTACTCCTATTACTCCTATGTTCTACCCCGGATAGGAGTTATGGGAGTTATGAGAATTATAGGAGTAATAGGAGTAATAGGAAAAAGTCGGTAGACGGTCGTCGGTAGACGGCAGACGTAAAAACTGCATAGAACGGAGGGATTTTTGTGCCAAACAAGAAAGCGGGCCCGCAGTTTGCTGACGCAAATGAGGAGCCCGCTTATCGCAGTGCGGTGCAAAAAGCACCCGCTATATGCACTTTTTACTGTTTGGTGGGAAACAAATCCTTAATCCCTCCCAACGAACCAAGCACGGAACTCGCCTCGTAAGGCATATAAACGGTCTTGCTATCCTGGCCGCTCGCCATCTCACGCAAAGTCTCGATATACTTCACGGCCAACAGATAGGTTGCAGGGTCGGTCTTGGTGCTGGAGATAGCCTCGCTCACACGGCGGATAGCCTCCGCCTCGGCATTGGCCTGGAGCACCTTCGCCTCGGCCTCACCCTGCGCCTTGAGGATTTGTGCCTCCTTCTCGGCTGCAGCATAGTTAATCTGCGACTGCTTCTCGCCCTCCGAAGAGAGGATGGCCGACTGCTTCTCACCCTCGGCACGCAAAATCTTCGCCCTACGCTCACGCTCGGCCTGCATCTGCTGCTCCATAGCGTCACGCACGGTGGAGGGAGGTGTGATATCCTGAAGCTCCACTCGGTTTACCTTTACACCCCACTTATTGGTGGCCTCATCGAGCACATTGCGCAACTTGGCATTGATGGTGTCACGAGAGGTGAGAGTCTCGTCGAGCTCCAGCTCACCAATCACATTACGCAGAGTGGTCTGGGTGAGTTTCTCGATAGCATTGGGAAGGTTGTTAATCTCATAGACAGCCTTCACGGGATCGACAATCTGGAAGTAGAGCAGTGCATTGATGCGGGTGGTTACGTTATCCTTGGTAATCACATTCTGCTCGGGGAAGTCATAGACCTGCTCACGGAGGTCGATGCGTGGGGTGTAGCGGAAGCTCACAACCACATTGCCGTTCCAATCCTGTGCGGAGTGACGAGTGTAGATGCGGCGGGGCTTCTCGAGGATGGGCCAGATGATGTTAATACCGGAGGTGAGGGTCTTGTTGTACTTACCAAGACGCTCCACAATGCAGGTTTCGCTCTGCTGAACGATGGTCAAGCCTGCAAGCACATAGACAACCACAATGATTGCTATGGCGACAATAACAGTGAGTGTTCCCATAGTATTACGGATTTAGTTTTAGGGGGTTTATGTTTTTCGGTTACTTACGCCTAACGGTGAGGATGATGCTCTCGCGGGCCACAATCTCGACCCTCTCGCCCACCCCAATCTCGGACTGTTCGGGGCTCTCGGCCTGCCAGATGTCGCCATCGATAGCTACACGACCCGTGCCACCCACCTCGATGGGCTCCACAACTTTGGCTGTGCGGCCAATGAGTGCGTCGGCATTGGTGGGTATCTCATCCTTGGCGGAGAGTTTACGCAACAAAGGGCGGATGGAGAGGAAGGCCACAATGGTGGCTATGGCGAAGACGCCCAACTGCCACTCGGTGGAGGCTCCGGCGGCTGCGGCAATGGCTCCGCCCACCGAGCCCACGGCAAAACAGATGAGTGCAAAACCTGCCGTGAGGATTTCGCCAATGACAAGAAGGATGGCTACGATAGCCCAAATGTGCCAAATTTCCATAGTTCAAAAAGTGTGTTGGTTATAGATTACCACAAATATACAAAATTAAGTTGAGAATTACTACTCGGATGGCGAAAATTTACGCTACAAATTGCCATCGAAATCGACATCAAACCGCTCAAAAGGGTTCAAGAGGGCATCAATCACAACGGCCGCTTCGAGCCTTGTGGTGCTCCTGTGGGGCGTAAAATTCTCCAGCCCCAGCGCACTCCACCACTCATTGGCGGGCGAGGGAATGGGTGCGCCCAATCCTCGCAACACCTCGAGCAGCTTGGCCACCGACACCTCTCCCCTATCAAGCTCCAGATGGCCATGGTAGAACTCCTTGTAGTGGATCTCCTCGGCCAACAGAGGCTCATAGGCACGGAACATGGTTTGGTTTTCCCAACCGACATTACGCCCCTCGCCACGCAATATGCCTGTTGCACCGATGCGTTGAAGAGCTGCGAAGTGTTGGTGCTCCTTGGGCAGGTCTATGTAGGGCATTATGTAGCCTCCGGCGTCGAGCAGGGCGGACTGCACCCTCCTAATCGACACCTCGCGCACCGGCACCCCCTCCTCGACGGCTATGGCTGCCGCAGCACCGGCTGCCTGACCGAGCTGCATCACCACAGGTTGCAGGCGGGTAGCACCATTGATGAGGTTGGACACCGACACCGACTTCTCCGTAACCAGCAGATTCTCAATACCTCGGGGCACAATCACGCCAAAGGGCACACAGAACGAGGGGATGGGATAGAAGTGTAGATCGGGAAGAGTGCGCCACTCGGGGTGGCGGAAGTGGTGGTGGTCCACAGGGTAGTCGCCCACAGCGATGCCTGTGCGATAGTAGGGCACGCAGTGGTCATAGGGGGCCGCAGCTGCATCCATGGTAAAAAGGGCCTCGCCCACAATGCGCCTCGACTCGCGGTGGTAGGGGAACAGGGGAAGGCCATCCTCCGTGGGAAACACATCGTCTGCAATGCCGAGGTGTTTCATCCCGAGCTCGGTCTGGATGAAGTATACGAACGAGAGGGTGAAATTTTTTGCCATCTCGAATGCTTCGGCCCTCTCCAGCGGTGAGGAGTCGATGGTGTTGACATAGAAGTCGTTGCCATAGATGGGCCAATTAATCATGTAGCGGCCACCGGGCGTGCGACCATAACTGAGCATCATCTCGGGCGACCAGAGCGTCTGCCCTGTTTCGGTCACTTCGTCGCTCAACGGGTTTGCGCACGAATTGGCAAACAGCGACGCATCGTAGCCCTCGGGCTTGTCAATGGTCATATCGGCCTCGGGACCATAATCTTTGAGAAAGGCGACATAGGTGAGGTCTTGGATGACATCGTTGGCCTCCTCGGGTGCGATACGCTCGCCGGTGGAGTGCCTTGAATCCATACCCACACGATACTCCACACCACACTCCTTAGCCACATCGCCCAGCTCGGTACCATCAATAAGCACCTCACACACAAGGCTCCTGCGTCGGCCGTCGCCATCGAGGTAGGTCATCCTCCACCCGCTCTTTTCCTTGCGAATACTCTTCACCTTCGCGCCCCGCTTCACGGTGAGCAGGTCGCAGGAGGAACAGATGTTGCCAAAGATTTGCTCGCCAATGTGTGGGTCGAAGTTGATGTTGCTCACCCACCCTGTTCGCAGCGCAGGATAGCCTCCATAGCGAGCAGCAAGGGAGTCGGTGAACTCCCCGAAAATGCCGCCACGCATCTTGTAGTTACCATCTATGCAGCTCACACCGGCCGAGGTGAGCATTCCTCCGAGCCACACCCCCTCCTCGAGGATGGTGGCCTGCACACCCATCCTTGCCGACTGCACACCTGCACTCACACCCGAGGCTCCTCCGCCAACAATCACAACAGGGCATTGCTCGGTGGGCACACACGACAGCACAACCATCGCCATCAGCCCCAAAAACACTCCGTATCGTTTCATTTGCTACAGCATTAATTTACTGTATCAAAGGTAGCAAAAAAGAGGTAGAACACAAAATTATTTGGTGCTTTCAATCATCAAACCTCAAGACTATTTTCCAATCCTGCTCTTTTCGTCGGCGGCGCCGCTTTCCACACTGCGGGCACGGAACATCTTGCCACTCTGGAAGTTGTAGCGCACACCAATATTCACACTCCTCACCCACATACTTGGCGAGTAGAGGCTCTTGGCGAAGCCGGGGCCCTCGGAGAAAACCTTCTGGTGGGAGGTGTCGAGAAGGTTGTTGAACGCAAGGGAGAGGGTGAGCTTGTTATTGAGGCAGACCTTCTTGACCGAAAGGCTCACATTGCCGCTTGCAAGCTGATGGAGATTACCAATCTTGGCATCGCTCGTATAGCTGCCCGTGACATCCACAAACCAACTCTTGGGCAGCGTGAAGGTGTTCACAGCATAGGCCTGAACGGTGAAACTGCGGTCGGTGGTGTCACTCTCATTGATGCGCTGGTCAATCATCACACCGAGCAGATTGCCATTGAGCGACCACCAGGGGGTGAGTTGTGTGGGCACCGAGAGCTGGATGTAGTATTGGTAGAGGTTATTGAGATTTTCGTGGATATACTTCAGCGTGCGGCCCGAGGGGTCGGCCTCATCTACCATAGCCAACTGCGAGATGACACCATCCTGAAGGAAGGCACCCAGGGTGAGGGTATAGCGGTAGAAGAATACGCCCGAGAGGGTGAGCTCGTTGCCATAGACGGGGAGCAGGTTGGGGTTACCCACCTGGTAGGAGTACTCGGAGAGCTGGGATCGCACGGGGTTCATATTCCAGAACGAGGGGCGGCGGATACTCCTCTTATAGGAGCCCGCAATGATTACCGTCTGGTTGGTATTCAGGGGCATAGAGAAGTTCAGGTGGGGGAAGAGGCTGCCGTAGCGCTGGCTGAGCACGGGGAGTGAGGTAATCTCGCCACGCAGACCTGCCGAGAGCGAAAGGCCCGAGGGAAGGCGGGTGGAGTAGATACCATAGAGGGCAGCGATATGCTCACGGTAGTCGGTGGATGTGTTATAGTCGCTGAGCGCCACCCACTCCTCGCCGAGCTTATAGTCGTAGTCGGTGGAGCTGAAGTTGTCCGTGAGGGTATATTTCGCACCGAATGAGAGGGTTGTAGCCTCGCTGAGCTTTTTCTCGACAGCCGCTGTGAGGGTGTAGTAGGAGTAGTCGGCCACGGAGCTGTTGCGGTAGAGTGAGTCGATGGGGGCTCCCACCACCCCACCCTGGGTATAAACGGCACGGTCGGTGTTGTTGTTCACAGCACGAGTGGTATTGTTGGCCCAATCGGCAATCAGCTTGAAGGTGGAGCCGAGGTCGTCGAGCGAGAGGATGTAGTTGGCCGTAACGGACTGGTTGGTGGCCCTACGCAGCTGCTCATAGCGGCTCACGTGGTGCTCCGCAAGGTCGCCGAGGGTATAGTCGAGGATGCTCTGGGTGATGTCGGGCTTTGCAGGGTTGTGCCACACGTTGTACTCCACACCGAGGCTGCTACGCTCCGAGAGGTCCCAAATGGCACCCAACATACCGCCACCCGCCCTCTTGGAACTCTCCATAGAGGATGTGGAGTTGAGCTCGGCACCATTGGCGTAGTGGGTGCTCTCCCTTGTGAGCGTCTCCTCGGAGCTCTTCACATTGTAGTCGGAGAGGTTGATGTTGCCATAGAGGTTCAGGCGGCCGCTCTTGTGGTTGATATTTGCGCTGGGCGAGAGGTTGTAGGCAGGGGCAATGGTGGAGCCGAGCCAGGCAAGCGACACGCTACCACTCGTTCCGCCATCACGCTGACGACGCAGGGTGATTTTGATGACACCTGCCGAGCTGTCGGCGTCGTAGTCGGCACCGCTCTGGGGGATAATCTCAATCTTCTGGAGGTTCTCGGCGGGGAGCGAACGGAGGTAGGACATAAGTTGGTCGCCCGTCATACGCACCTCACGCTCATTGATTAAGACCTTCACACCGCTTTTGCCATTGATGGAGATGGAGCCGTTGTCGTCGGCCCACACACCCGGGGCAAGCTTGAGCAGCTCGTAGCTATCACGTCCCTTGGCGAGGGTACTCTCCGAGAGGTTGGTCATCACATATCGATCGGCCTCACGGCGCACGCTGGGGGAAGTGACGGTGATGGCCTCGATAGCCTCAGCAGCAGCCTCAAGGGTGAGGTTGCCGAGGTTGGTGGTGCCCGCAAGGGTGAAGGTGTGTATAAGGTTTTTGTAGCCTATACAGGTGATTTCGAGCTGGTAATCGCCATCGGGGGCAGTGAAGGTGAAGCGACCCTCGGCATCGCTCACGCCGCCCTGATGATTGAGTTTGCCGGGGGTAAACTGCTCTCCGGCAGGGGTGAGCAGCAGCGAGGCGTAGTCCACGGCGCTACCGTCGGTGGCCACCAGGCGGCCCGAAAGAGTGGAGGTTGGGGTTTGTGCCGACAGGGCCGATAGGGCCATCGCAAAGGTGGTCAGCAGGGTGAGGAAAAATCTTTTCATAATCATTGTGTTTGGTTTGGTTAGTTTATCAACTCCCCTTTTGCGGGGGGCAAATTTCTTGACGAAATTTCAGGGCACTAATATATATATATATATATATCGAATTTGGCAAGAAAAATCGAAAAAAGTGCCCCGTAGGGCACTATTTCTATTGTTCGGGGGTTGCACGGTCGAGCGAGCGACCCAGGGTGGAGCCAAAGATATTGTCGCGGCTCACATAGCGGTCGTAGAGCCACAGGAGGGCAATAATCACCGCCAAGGCCGCAGCACCCGCAAGGCCCGTCATTCCTGTGAGAAGCGCATTGCCCGTGGGAATCATAATCACACTCACGCCCGCAATGGCATTGATGACTCCGTGGATGAAGACCGCAGGCCACACAGTGCCGCTCTTGCAGACAAAGTAGAGCTCCACAACGCCCGCCAACACGCAAAAGAGCACCATCATAGCCACACCCAAGGGGCGGTTGGGATAGCCGTTGTGGCCCATGAGAATGAGGGGGAAGTGCCACAGGCCCCACACAACGCCAATCAGAAGCGCCGAGGGAACAAACTTCCTACCACGCAGTGCATCAACCATATAGGCCCTCCAACCATACTCCTCGCCAAAGGCGAAGAGGGCATTGATTGTGACGCCTGCAAAAAGACCCGAGATGAGGGTGGTGGTCAACAGAATACCATTGGTGAGTTTATCAAACTCGGCCATAGACTCCGCAGGAAGGTTGTCCGCACCGTTTGCCGCCATCATCGCCAGCATACCCTCCTTCATACCCACCACCTCGGCAAAGAGCGAGGAGATGGCAATCGAGAGTGCCACCATAACGGGAACCAACAGGATGGCTACCAGCCAGCTCCAGCGGAGGCGAAACTTCAACATAGGGTCGTTGCCAAAACCCACCTTCACGCGCAGTGCGTGGGGGCGGCGTACCGAGGCCCTACCCTCCACTGCCCTGAGCAGAAGGGCAACAATGGCGGGCAGAAACATATAGAACATTGCAAATGTGCGATACTTGGCAACAGCCTCCAGTCCTCCCTCCAAGCCGGTGAAGCCCGTGGTGAGGTGGAACACAAGTGCCGCAATCCAGCTGATGCCACACACAGCAGCAGAGAAAATAAGCGCCTTCTTCATACTGTTTTTCGTTTGTTTAAGTACTCTATTTTAAGTCGGGGGATTTGGGACTCTTGGGTTTGCGGCCACTCTTGCGTAGCGCCTCGGCGATTATCCACTGCAACTGGCCGTTGATGCTACGAAACTCGTCGGCTGCCCACTTCTCAAGGGCATCCATCGTCGCCGCATCCACTCGGAGCACAAAGCTCTTTGTAGTGTTATCCTTCGCCATAAATTTCGGGGTTTACTGATTCTTTATTAATAATAAGGTGTGCACGGAGCACTAATTATAGAGGCTACCGGTGTTCACCACGGGCTGGGCACTCTCGTCTGCACACAGCACAACCAGGAGGTTGCTGACCATTGCCGCCTTGCGCTCCTCGTCCAAATCCACAACACCATCAGCCTTGAGTTTGTCGAGAGCCATCTCCACCATCGAAACGGCGCCCTCCACAATCTTCTCCCTTGCGCTGATGATAGCGTCGGCCTGCTGACGGCGCAACATCACAGCTGCAATCTCGGGAGCATAAGCGAGGTAGTTGATGCGTGCCTCCACAGCCTCGATACCTGCAATGGTAAGCCTCTCGTTGATAGTTTTGCAAAGGAGCTCATTAATCTCGTCGGCACCACTGCGGAGTGTAGGCTCGTTATTGCTGGCTGAATCGGTGTTGTCGTAGGCGTACATACCTGCCACCTGGCGGAGAGCTGCATCAGACTGTACGGATACAAAGTTCTCAAATGCCATCATACGACCTGCAAGTGCGCCAACGCCCTCAACTTCGCCCTTCTTGTCAATCTTCACACTCGAAACCATCGTCTGCGAGTCAATCTCGAAGAGAGCCTTGTAGGTGTCTTTCACTCGCCAAACAACCACAACGCCAATCATTATGGGGTTACCATTCTTGTCGTTGACCTTGATGGCATCGGGATTGAGGTTGCGTGCACGGAACGACACAGCCTTAGCATTGTAGAAGGGGTTGGTCCACCAGAAACCCTCGTCGGTGAAGGTGCCTTTATATTTACCAAAGAAGACCATCGCACGAGCCTGATTGGGCTCCAAAGTGCGGAAGCCGGGGGTGAGGAGGCAAGCAAGGATGATGCCCACGATACCAATAACGGGAACCTCATCACCTACCAGGGTTGCGAAATCCCAAATCGACACGCCGATAAGGGCAAAAATCATAAGAAGGCCCAAGAAACCGCTCATCTTAAAGCCACTGAATTTGTACTCTTTGTTTTCCATAGTTGTTTTGTGTTAGGGGTTAAACTTGTTTGGTTAGTTCAAAATGATATTAGTTTGATATTACAAAGGTACGCTAAAATTTTGAATCTCCAAGAGTTTTCAAAATTTTTTTTACTATTTTTGTTCTACCAATGACAACCGACCGCAACACAACCATCCGCTGGGCCCTTATAACGGGGGCCACACGTGGCATCGGCCTTGCTCTGGCAAAGGGTTTGGCCCGCAGGGGCTATGGCCTTATTCTTGTTGCTCGTGGCGAGGAGGGTTTGCAGCGGGCCGCCCGAGAACTCCTTGAGGAGGGAGCCGTGGCGGTGGAATACGCAGCCATCGACCTTGCCGAGAGTGGCGCCACCGAGAGACTCCACGAGCTCTACGGAGGGTGGCGTGTGGAGGTTGTGGTGAACAATGCGGGCACCTTCATCTATCGCGACCTTGCGGAGTGCGAAGCCAAGTGGGTGGAGCAAATTGTAGGGCTCCACATTGTGGCAACCACCGAGCTTTGCCGACTCTTCGGAGGGGATATGGCAGAGCGTGGCGTGGGCTATATATTAAATATGTCATCCTATGCTGCGTGGGTGTCGGTGGGTGGCCTGGGGCTCTATAGTGCCACAAAGAGTTATGTGGAGCGGATGAGCTATGCCCTGCGTGATGAGCTGCGAGAGAGGGGTGTCGGTGTCACCGTGGCGCTCCCTGCGGGGGTGGCGACAGACCTCTATGGACTCCCCGAAGTGTGGCAACGACGAGGGGTACACCTTGGGGTGCTTATGACCCCCGAGAGGGTTGCCGAGAGGTGCCTTGAGGGGATGTTTAGGGGGCGACGGAGGGTTGTTCCGGGGGTGGTAAACAGAGCGATGCGCCCCGTTGTAAGCCACCTGCCCGAATGGGTACGGAGAGTGCTACGAAAGAAAACTGTTGGATTTCAAAAATAAATCGCTATATTTGTGGCGTCAATTCGGGGCGTAGCGCAGTCCGGTTAGCGCACCTGCTTTGGGAGCAGGGGGTCGAGTGTTCGAATCACTTCACCCCGACGAGATGAAAATCAATGGAGCCACCCGCACAAGTGCGGGTGGTTTTTTTATGTCCAAGGTGGATTTAGGAGCTTGCTCATAATAATCCCCCTTGGACATAAAAAAAGAGCCGAACGAGCTTGCGAGGCCGGTGCTCCATTGACTTTCATCTCAAAGCCACCCCCCACAGTGATCACGGTGCGGAGAGCCACCGAAAGTGGCTCGTAGCCCCGTAATCACAAACACCAACCAAACAAACAATTCCGACATTGTCAATAATTTTACACGCAATTTACGTACATTCTCGCAGAAAATTCGTACATTGCAGACGAGTTTGTGTACAAACACGACATTTCAACAAATCATCAATAATCTATTCACCTATTTAGTTATGAAAAAAATCGTCAAATTCGCAGCGCTCCTTTTGGCGTCTGCCGCAATGTTGATGGTGGGTTGTGAGCCCGAGCCCGTACCCGAGCCCGAGAAAGACCCCTTTGAGGGCGCTTCTCTCGCAGTGAAGCTCGTGGGTGCCGACATCACCACTGCCACCATCTCCGTGAGCGCCGAGGTGCTCCAGGTTGTAGCCTACACCATCGCTCCCGCAGAGGGTACAACTACCCCCACAGCAGCCGAAATCTTCGAGAAAGGTACCCTCGTGGCCCTCGAAAAAGAGGGTGCTACACAGGTTACTCTCCGTGGCCTCGAGGCAGAAACCGAGTATGTGCTCCACCTGGCTGGCCGTATCAGCGCCACCGAAGTGTGGGACCAGGTAAAGGAGTTCAAGTTTAAGACCGCTGCCGAGCCCGTAATCCCCGTGCTGACAGCTAAACTTATCGGCACCGACGCCACCTCGGCAGAGATTCAGCTCTACGCAGAAAACGTATCGCGCATCGCCTACATCACCACTCCCCTCAACGAGGACGGCTCGATGCCCAACACCCCCAACCTCCAGGTTATCTTCGCAACC
>JAZQZI010000033.1:0-11856 GCA_045633985.1 Tidjanibacter sp.
TCAGAATGACGCTTTTGTGAGGGTGGTGCTCCCCACCCAAAAAAGTGCATAGAACGGAGGGATTTTTGTGCCAAACAAGAAAGCGGGCCCGCAGTTTGCTGACGCAAATGAGGAGCCCGCTTATCGCAGTGCGGTGCAAAAAGCACCCGTTATATGCAGTTTTTATCCGAGCTCGGACTCCTTAAGTCGCTCCGCATTCTCCGCCACTACCAGCTGGTCGATACAATCCTGGATGTCGCCATTCATAAAGGCGGGAAGATTGTAGATGGTGTAGTTGATGCGGTGGTCGGTGATACGGCCCTGGGGGTAGTTGTAGGTACGAATCTTCGCACTACGGTCACCGGTCGATACCATAGTTTTACGCTTGGAGGCAATCTCGTCCATATACTTGGCATACTCGAGGTTGAAGATACGGGTACGGAGCTCCTCCAACGCTTTATCGAAGTTCTTGAGCTGCGACTTCTGGTCCTGACACTGCACAACGATACCTGTGGGGATGTGGGTGAGTCGCACAGCAGAGTAGGTGGTGTTCACACACTGACCACCGGGGCCACTCGCACAGTAGGTATCTTTGCGGATGTCGTTCATCGAAATCTCCACATCGAACTCGTCGGCCTCGGGAAGAACAGCCACGGTAGCTGCCGAGGTGTGAATACGGCCCTGGGTTTCGGTGGCGGGCACACGCTGCACACGGTGCACACCGCTCTCATACTTGAGGGTGCCATATACGCCGTCGCCCGTAACCTTCATTACGACCTCCTTGTAGCCACCTGCGGAACCCTCCGAGAAGCTGTTAATCTCATACCTCCAGCCCTTGCTCTCTACATATTTCATATACATACGCAGCAGGTCGCCGGCGAAGAGTGCTGCCTCGTCGCCACCGGTACCGCCACGAATCTCCACGATAGCATTTTTGCCATCCTGGGGGTCCTTGGGGATGAGCAGGAGTTTAATCTCCTCCTCGAGGCGTGCGGCCAGAGGCTCAAGCTCGGCAACCTCCTCACGGGCCATATCACGCATATCCTCATCCTTCTCATTGGCGAGGATATCCTTGGCATCGGCGAGGTTTGCGAGGGTCTTTTTGAACTTGTCGGCTGCAATAACAAGGGGTTCGAGCTCACGATACTCCTTGTTGAGCTGCACAAATCGCTTCATATCGGCGATTACCTCGGGGTCGGTCATCTGCTGACCCATCTCTTCAAATTTAATCTTCAAACCGTCGAGGCGGTTAAGAATTGCGTTATCTACCATAGACTAAAATTTTCACTTTGGCCGCAAAGATACATATTTTTTTTCGTACCTTTGTATTAATGACTACCGAAAAACACATAACTCTGTCGGATTTATTGGCCTCCGTGAAGCGTACGCTCTCGGAGCAGTTCCCGCTTGGGGTGTGGATAAGTGCCGAGATTGGCGAACTGAAAGTCAATAACTACTCGGGCCACTGCTACCTGGAACTCATAGAGAAGAGTGAGCGTGACGGCACACCCAAGGCCAAAGCTTCGGCCGCCATCTGGCGCAACCGTTGGGGGATGCTCTCGGCCCACTTCAGGGCCGCCACAGGGAGCGACCTGGCGGCAGGGATGAGTGTGCTCCTCAAGGTGGGCCTATCGTTCCACGAGGCCTATGGACTGACGCTTGTGGTGAGCGACATCGACCCCACCTACACTCTCGGTGAGGGCGAAAGGCGCAAGAGGGAGACCATTGCTGCCCTCGAGGCTGACGGTATCATAAATCTCAATCACGAGCTACCCTTCCCCACCGTTATCGAGCGCATTGCAGTCATCTCATCGGCCACAGCAGCGGGCCTTCAAGATTTCCGTCGCCATCTGGCCGAAAGTCCCTATCGCATTAAGGCCGAGCTATTTGAAGCCATAGTGCAGGGAGCCTCGGCCGAGGAGTCGATTGTGGAGGCTCTGGGGCGCATTGCCGACCGTGAGGAGGAGTTCGATGCCGTGGCCATCATTCGTGGCGGCGGCTCGCAGAGCGATATGGAGTGTTTCAACTCCTACCCTCTCGCCTCCCACATTGCCCAATTTCCGCTCCCCGTGGTGGCGGGCATCGGTCACGACAAGGATAGCTCCGTGGTGGACATCGTTGCGGCTCGCTCGCTAAAAACTCCCACGGCTGTTGCCGACTTCCTCATAGCCCTCGCCGAGGGGGTTATGACCGAGGCCGAGAGCCTCTGGGAGCGCATCGGTGTGGCCACCGACCACCTGCTCACCTCCCACTCCGCACGCCTTGCGCAGAGCAGTGCCAAACTCCTGGGAGGTTGCACATCGCTCCTGGGCGCAATGAGCAGTGGGCTCCAGAGGGCCGAGGTGGGGCTGCGTCACGCTACTGAGCGACTCCTGGAGAGTCACCGCACACGTCTTTCAGTGGCCGAGAGTGCCACACGTGCTTCCTCACCCGAGCGCATACTCGCTATGGGCTTTGCCGTGGTGCGCAGTGGGGGCAAGGCTGTGAGGGATGCAGCACAGCTCTCCGATGGCGACAGGGTGGAGATAACTCTCTCGGGTGGCATCAAAAATGCAATAATCACGAACAAAGAATAACGCTATGGACAACAACACATTAAGCTACAATGAAGCACTCCGGGAGTTGGAGGAGTTGCTCCGCTCCATTGAGAGCCCAGGTGCGGACATCGACACCCTTGCGGCCAAAGTCAGCCGAGCCACGGAGCTCATAAAGTTCTGCCGCAGCCGTCTGTTGAAGGTGGAGGGCGAGGTGAAAGAGATTTTGGGATAAGACGACTACTGACTACCGACTACCGACAAAACAAAGCGAGGTTTCCGACCAATCGGAAACCTCGCTTACCTTATACCTATTATATATTAGTAGGTGTACTCAACAGTGAAGAGGTTGATACCGCTCTTTGCGCTGTAGATGTAAATCTTCGAGCCGGCAGTTGCAGCCGAGCAATCAACGGTGATAATCTCACCGGTTGCCTCCTGACCCTGCAGAACAGTAGGATACTGACCTACCTCATTGCCGTCAATTGCTACAACAAGGCTGCGCGACTCATCTTTCGACGAGCTCACGGCGTCGATTTTGAGAGTACCAGCTGCGGGAACCTCAAATACAGCCACCTGCTTTGTAGTGTTACCTGTACCACCAAACTGCATACGGGTAGGTTTGTCACCCTCCTGCGATGCTACGCCATAGTTGGTACCGAATTTGAACTTACCACCACCAAGAATGAGCTCAAGGCCCTTATAGGTGATACCGTCAGCATTAACGGTGAGGTCGTCGGTAGCAACAACGTTTGCCAAAGTTGTAGCGTTGAGCTCATTACCTACGGCAGCCTGAATAGCAGCGAAGTCAGCCGAACCCCAAGCAAGAACACCACCTGCAGGCTCATCGTTGCCACCCTCGGTAGCCTCAACTACGTTGAGAACCATAGTGTTTACATATTTGCCACTGCTTACGCCGATAGCGTAGCCAGTAACGGTGATGTTTTTGCCGTCGAATGCTTTGAGAGCCTCAGCGTCAATGGGGTATTGGATGCTACCGATTGCGGTAGTAGTACCCTCAATATTTACGTTGAAGTAGTTACCGCTAACGGCCAAAGCGCCAGTGTAGCTAACGTACTTAATGGCGGGAGCTGCAACGTAAGCGTCCAAAGCGGCTGCATCCATAACCTCGGCAGTGCCGTGATCTACGGTAGTAGTGCCGGTTTTAGTCAGGGTGCTACCTGCGGTGAACTGAGCGAAGCCACCGTAGATGGAGGTAGTGCCCTCAATGGTCAGAACATCACCCTCAACGAAGTCGAAGCCGTGGTCGGTACCGAGGTATGCAAGCATCTTGCCGGTCGAGTCACCAAGGAGGTAACCGCGAGCGTACTCTGCCAAAACAGTAGCACCCTCTACCTTGTAGGTACCAGCCTCGGTAATCTCCGAGATGGTTACAACGGGGGTCTCGGGCTCGGGCTCGGGAGTCTCACCACCCTCGCCTGCCTCGTGCGAGAAGTAGAATGCGCTACCTACCTGTGCGGTGCCATTGTAGGAAGTGCGTTTGCCGATAATGGTCAGAGTGTCGCCATCCTTCAGACCGGTAGCCTCAACCAATGCGGGGAACTGCTTCTTCTCACCTTTGTAGCCCGAGAGCAGACCATATACATAGATGCTGCTGGTCTCGTCATTGAGGTAGATGTTACCATACTCGCCAGCACCTGCCATACCGCTAACGGTACCGCTAACCATATAGTAAGCACCGCTCTCCTCGAGTGCGAGGAAGTCGGTAACGGAAGCAACTGCGGTTACATCCTCTTTCTTCTCCAGAGTGGAGTTGGCAGCCTGGGGAGTACCGTTGTACTCGCCACGGTTCGAGATGAGGGTAACGATGTCGCCAACCTCAACGCCCATAGTCGCAAACTCACCCTTAGCACCTACACCATATACATATACCTCACCGGTTGCGTCTTTGATGTAGATGTTGCCATACTCTGCTTTAGCAATGTTGGTTACAACACCGCTGATGCGATACTGGGTGCCGCTTTTCTCAGCTGCCAAGAACTCGGCGATGGTAGCGTCAACGATGGGGCTTGCCTCACCTGCCTCGTGCGATACATAGACAGCGTTGGTCATCTGGGGATCGCCCTTATAGTCGGCACGAGCACCCATAACGGTGATAACATCGTTAACCTTCAGGCCGGCAGCAGCCCACTGTTTCTGAGCCTCGCCCTCGGGGGTCAGCAGACCATATACATAAGCGGTACCGGTCTCATCCTCGAAGTAGAAGTTACCGTACTGGGTGTTTGCAACCTCGGTAATCTTACCGGTAAGGATGTAGGTGAAGCCGTCACCGGTGGTAGCCACCTCGTTGAAGTACTGCATGGTTACGGGGCGGGGTTTAGCGGGATCCCACTTGTTGGGGTCACCTGCCTGGGTAAGAGCAACCTCTGCTTTAGCATCACCCTCACCTGCGAAAGTGATGGTAGCCGAACGCTGGGGGCCGAGCTCCTCTACAAGAGTACCGTCCTCTTTAGCAACCATCTCATAGTTATCTTTAGCCCTAACGGTAACAGTGGTAGTACCCTCGCCACCAAATGCGGGGCTAACCTCCACCCAAGCGGGTGCAACTGCCATCCACTCACCATTGGCAGTAACCTCGAGGGTCTGCTCTGTGGCGTTCTCGGAAGCAAACTCGGCGAGAGCCTCAACGCTTGCCGAAATCTCGGTACCGAAGGTAATCTCCTCATTATACTGATCGGCGCACGAGAACATCAATGCACCGGCCAGAAGGGCACCAAAAATCGAAAAAATCTTTTTCATATTCGTTTGTTCTGTTTTTTGTTTTTTCAACTCATTTTTCGGGCGGCGGCTGTGGACTGACAACCACAGCCTTGCCCGATATTTAGTCTATCACTACCTTGCTCGGCAGAGATTAGAAGGTTACACGCAGACCAAGCTGGCACCTCCAACGCGACGAGAAGTCGCTGGGAACGAACTTGGGACTGTTCCACTTGTAGGTGGGGGTAACATTGCCCTCTGCATCGGCAGCAGTAGCAGTAACTTTCAGAACCGAAAGGTTGTAGGTACCGCTGTAGTATGCACCCCAAGCAGGGTTCAGAAGGTTTGCAAAGTTGAGAACGTCGAAGGTTACCTGAACTTTGCGGCCCTCTTTCTTGTCGTAGATGAAGTCCTGTGCAACGTGGAGGTCAATCTGGTGGTCGAAGGGCTGGATACCTGCGTAGCGCTCGCTCCACTGACCACGGTGGGTCGAGAGGTACTTGTCGCCACGGATGTATTTCTCGAACTCAACTGCGCTCTGAGTGTCTGCCCAGTTCATCATACCAATCTCGTCCTGAGTAGGGATGTACATAAGCGAGTTACCCTTCTGGCCGTCACCGTTGAAGTCGGAATCCTCGGCCATAGTGTAGCAGTAGCGCTGACCGCTCTGCATCTCATAGGTAATAGCAAACGAAGTCTTCATACGGCCACCTGCATAGTAGGGGGTGTTGTACGATGCCATAACGTTCACTTTGTGAGGACGGTCGAAGAGCGAGTAGCTCAACTCGTCGGGCGAGTTGGTATCGATCGAGTAGTTGTACTTCCAGTTGGAGTAAGCAACCGACGAAGTACCGTCGTTGAGCGAGTAGGAGTGACCGAAGGTGTAAGCAGCCATCAGGTCCAAACCAAAGTCGAACGACTTCTCAATCTTACCGCTCAGCGAGTAGGTGTAACCCTTGTTGGTGTTGCCCAGAGCTACGATAGCGTAGTACTTACCGCTGTCGATGGTGTAGTAGGGAGCGGTGGGGGTGTTAGCCTCTTTGCTAACGGGGTAAACAACGTTGTTGCTGGTGATAGCAAGGTTCTTGAAGAATACGTTGTTGAGGGTCTTCGAGAAGAGTGCGTCGAAGGTGAACTTCCAGCCACCCTCAAACTCCTTGTCCAAACCGAGGTTCACACGGAATACCTGGGGATATTTGAAGTTCTCGTTGAGAGTGTTGATGGTAGCACCCGAGTCACCTGCCTGGATAGCACCGCTGGCAACCATATCATAGGGGTTGCTGGTGAACTGGAAACCGTCGCCAACCACGGTGAGGGGGTTGTTGATGGTAATCGACTTCGACTCCATACCGGTGTTGTTGTAGGCGTTGGAAATCCACACGAAGGGAACACGACCGGTGAACAGACCTGCACCACCACGAACGAGCAGAGTGTGGTCCTCATCCATCCAGTAGCGGAAACCTACACGAGGCGACCAGAGAATCTGAGCCTTAGGAGTGGTACCTACATACTCATTGTTCTCGGTAGCATATTTGCTCGAGTTGAAATCGGGGTTCTCGGTGGGGTTGTTCAGAAGCATAGGCAAATCAGCACGGATACCGTAGGTCAGAGTGAAGTCACGGGTGGGTTTCCACTCATCCTGTGCATAGAGGCCAAACTGTGCAGCGTAGGTGGTAGCAGCCCAAACGCTCTCGCCGCCGGTCAGCTCGGGATCAGCATACTTGTAGTTGAACTGGCTGGGGTTGCTTGCGAAGAAGTCTGCAACCGACTTGTAGGTGTAACCACCATAAGCGTACTGCAGGAAGATGTTCGAGAATTTGAAAATCTCGTTGTGAGTACCGATGGTGATGTTGTGGTCACCGAGGTAGATCGACAAGTTGTCCGAGATGGTGTAGTTGTCGGAGTTCATACCGTTTGCACCCGACGAGTACTCGGTACCGAGGTCGATGGTGATGTTGTCCTGGATGTACATATTTGCACCCTTGTAGGCGATGTCACGCTTGTCACGTACAAACACGCCGGTAGCACGGAACTCGTTCGATACATTCTCCGAAATGCGGGAGTTGAGCTCGAGAACGAGGGTGTTGGTGCGGTTTTTCATCTTGTAACCCGAGTTGTTGAAGTAGTAGGTCTTGTAACCCGAGCTGTACTTATCCGAGTAGGAATCAGCAAACTGGTAGCGGAACATCAGTTTGTTATTGTTGTTGATGTTCCAGTCCAGACGAGCCAGAGCGTTGAGCGAACGGCTATTAACCTGGTGGGGATCGTAGCTCTCGCTGAAACCGTCGATGGTCTGGCCATAGAGCGACTCGTAGTGAGCAATCATAGCGTCAGCAAGCTCGGGAGTCAGATACTCATAGGTCTGGTCACCAATGGTAACGGGCTTTTTGAGTTTCTGATCCTCATTCATGTAGGAGTCGTTCATGGGGCTGTAAACATTGGGGTACGACTTACCGAAGTACTCACCCGAAACGAACAAGAAGAGTTTGTTCTTCACGATGGGGCCACCAACGGTGAACGAGTAGGTCTCCTGATACTGTTTGTCATATTTCAGACGCTCGGTATTGCCGGTGATGTCGAGGTAGGTGGTGTTCGAGCGACCGATGAGCTCCTGGTTGTTGTAGTAGGTCGAGAAGGTACCTTTAACTTTGTTGGTACCCGACTTGGTGATGGCGTTGATAGCACCACCGGTAAAGCCCGACTGACGTACATCGAAGGGAGCAACAACTACCTGAATCTCCTCGATAGCATCGAGCGATACGGGGTTACCGCCGGCCTGTGCACCGTTGGTACCGTCGGCCGAAAGACCAAAGGTATCGTTAGCCACAGCACCGTCAATCTGGAAGCTGTTGTAACGGTTGTTAGAACCTGCGAACGACATACCACCGTTTTTGCTCACCGAAGCCTGGGGGGTGAGTTTCACGATGTCGTAAACGCTACGGTTGATGGTAGGCATAGCCTCAACTTTCTCCAGCGAGAAGTTGTCGGCAGCACCGGTCTTGCTGGCAACGAAGGTGTTCTGGCCAACAATCGAGATGGCCTCAATCTCGGTACCTGCAACAAGCTCGGCATTCACCTCACCGGGCTCACCCAGCTTGAGGTAGATGTCGGTGTACTGTTTGGTTGCCATACCAATGTACGAAATCTCAACGGTGTAGGGACCGCCGGTACGCATACCATTGATATTGAACCTACCGCTGGTGTTGGTAGCCACAGCATACTCAGTACCAGAGGGAGTGTGAACTGCGATGATGGTAGCACCGATTACGGGCTCACCCTGCTCGTCAGTCACAAAACCGTTCATACTCGAAGTTGTAACCTGAGCCATTGCGCTCAAAGCCACAAACAACGAAACGACCAATGTGTAGAATTTCTTCATACTCTTTGATTTTGATTTAGTTTGTGAATAGTTAATTAATTGATTGTTAATGATTTATTTTGGTTTGTATGTTTTTTTACCACTTCCCTATATAAAACAAAAATGAGGGGCGTTCAAACTCTGAACCCTCCTCGCTCGCTTATGAAATCGGAGCACGTGCCCAATGTACTTCCACATCGGCCCTTGCAGCTAAAGCATTGCAACCCAACACTCTCCATTATTATCCTCTCGAAATTCATCTTTATAGGTACCATAAAGCACCGCAAATATATGTATTTCCCTTTGGTTTTCGCAACAATTTCTCCAACATTTTATCAACAATTTTTCGCCCTCTCATAACTATGTTATGAATAGAACATTCCGTGTGTCTAAAACATCGCCTTGGGCAACTCCGTAACCGTGTTGATATAAACCACCTCTACTCCCTCGGGAATCTTAATACCACGACCGGCCAGGTAGCCGCTCACAATCACCTTCCGAAAGCCGTGTCGTGCAGCCTCGGCAATCCTCTGCTCCGTGCGGGGTGCAGGGCGCACCTCACCCGACAGGCCAATCTCGCCCGCCAGGCACACACCCTGGTCTATAGCCCTATCGAAATAGGAGGAGATGACTGCCCCCACAATGGCCAGGTCAAGACCCGTATCCTGCACCTTGAAACCTCCAGCAAAGTTGAGAAACACATCCTTCTGAAACATCTTCATCCCCACTCTCTTCTCCAACACCGCCAACAGCATATTGAGCCTACGGTAGTCGTAGCCCGTGGCCGAACGTTGGGGTGTGCCATAGGCAGCATTACTCACAAGTGCCTGCACCTCAATAAGGTAGGGCCTTGCGCCATCCACCGCAGCACCCACACTCACACCACTCAGCGGCTCGTCGCTATGGCTGAGCAATATCTCCGAGGGGTTGGTGACCTCCACAAGGCCCTCCTCCCTCATCTCATAAATTCCTATCTCGAAGGTGGCTCCAAACCTATTTTTTATACCCCTCAACAAGCGATAGACATTGTTGTTGTCGCCCTCAAAGGAGAGCACCACATCCACAATATGTTCCAGCACCTTGGGGCCCGCAATGGCTCCATCCTTGGTGATATGGCCGATTATCACAACCGAGATGCCGCTCTCCTTGGCCAACTTCAGCAGTCGTGCAGCGCACTCCCTAATCTGCGACACACTTCCCGCCGACGACTCCAGTGCCTCGCTATAGATGGTCTGTATGGAGTCTATCACCACCAGGTCGGGCTTCATCTCCTCAGCATAGCTCAGGATATTCTCCAGCAGCGTCTCGGGATAGATGTAGCACTCGGGGTTGGCAACCCCCAACCTCGAAGCCCTCATCTTAATCTGGGCCGCCGACTCCTCACCACTCACATATAGGGTCGTAACCCCCTTAGTAGCAAGTGCTACCTGAAGGCTCAATGTCGATTTACCGATGCCGGGCTCACCACCCAGCAACACCATCGAACCCCTCACAAGGCCGCCGCCAAGCACTCTGTTCATCTCGCCACTCGAAAGCTCTATGCGTCGGTGGTCGGCATCGGCAATCTCGTGCACCCTCTGGGGACGGCTATCGCCACTACGTTTTGCAGTGCTCTCGCCCGCACGAGCCACAACCTCCTCCGAGCAACTGCCCCACGCACCACACGCCGGGCACTGACCAAACCACTTGGGAGCCTCATTGCCACACTCCTTGCAATAGTATGCTTTCTTAACCTTTGCCATATCTCGTATTCTATTTATTTTCAACTATTTTTCAAAGCTACTCTTCTCTGGAAACCACTCCTCCAAGAGGGCCTTCATCTCCTCCCTCCCGGCGTCGGTTGTACGCTCCGTATCGTTCAGGCACAGCAACGCTGGGTCATACTTTCTCACCCTGCGGCGCAGATTGCCACGGTGGAGTCCGAGGTCCTTCGACTCCATACGATATTTTCCCCTAATCACACAGGCCAACCTCTCCCACAGGCTCCGTGTGGCGCCATAGTGGCTGACAACCCTCTCCTCTGCCCTACCCTGCGCAAGGGCCCAATAGAGCCACGCACTGCGATGAAACTCGCCCTCACTGCGGAAACGGTGGCTGCGAGCAGCCGCAACCTCACGTGCAAAGTGATTCTGGCAAGCCTCCACATCGCCCTTCAGGTAGGCATCGAAATTGTGGTGGGGAGGCAACTCATAGAGCTTTCCCGTATGCTCCTCCACAAGCCTTTGGGCCCTGCGTACCTTATTCATATAGAGGCTCTTGGGCTTACGACACTTGCGGGCACCCAGGCGAGCAATGGGAAACCCCTCCTGATTGAAGAAGAAGTCGCTCCCCACAGGGCGCATAAAGAGCATATCGTCGTTTGCAAAGACAAACCTTTCGGCCAGGCCGGGGATTTTATGGAGGGTCATCTCTATGGCTGTGGAGTTGAAGGTTGGTAGCTCCTCAGGGGCTAAGAGTTCTCGATGGCTCACAAGGTGGATTTTGGGGTGGTCGCTGCGGAGCCACGAGGGGCATTGGTCGGCCGTGACAATGTGGATTGTCCCCACCCAGGGGGCAAACTTCTCCACCGAACGGAGCGAGTAGCGCAACTCGTCGTTTTCGGCAAAACGCCCCTTGGCAACTGCCTGAGGGTCAAACACTCGGCCACTCTCGGCCATAGCCTTTGCCTTCTGCTGCTGCCACTCGGGATCGTTGCCATCGACCCACAGATAGACCAAATCGACTCTTTCCATACTACAAAAATAGGAAAAAGAATTGAATGTGGCGGACAGAGTGCCCGATTTATTGTGGTAATTCTTTGTAACAATGTGGCGCCGGTGGTTATGTTAGGGTCATTGGGGACGATAGGGACATTAGAGAAGTTATCAGTTCTCAGCTCTCCTATTACTCCTATTACTCCTAAGCTCTACCCGATAGGAATTATAAGAGTTATAAGAATTATAGGAGTTATAGGAAATTTTCCCTAATGGCTCTAACGGCCCTAATGACCCTATACACCCTACAAAAGTTTTCGGGCTTGCCCAGCAAGCCCGCGACTATAGACGTTAGACGTTGGACGTTAGACCAAAGTCGGTAGACGGTCGTCGGTTGACGGTCGACGTAAAAAGCGCACAAGAAAATCCCCTCCGCAGTTTACTAAACGTAAATGAGGGCGTCAGAATGACGCTTTTGTGAGGGTGGTGCTCCCCACCCAAAAAAGTGCATAGAACGGAGGGATTTTTGTGCCAAACAAGAAAGCGGGCCCGCAGTTTGCTGACGCAAATGAGG
>JAZQZI010000034.1:0-62977 GCA_045633985.1 Tidjanibacter sp.
ACGGGAGTCACCATCGGTGCCCCTGCCGTTGATATGGTTGCCAACCAAAGCGGGCACCATAGTGCCATAGGCGATGCGTACCTCGCCGCTCTTTTTGAGGAAGGCAAACTTTACCACCTCACGACGCATACGGTTCTTCAACTCGTTGAGTTTTGCCACCTGCAAACCCGTCACAAAATCATTCTCTACTCTCTGCGAGATTACCGCTGCACGGTACATATCTCGGTTAGTTACTGCTACTACTGCCGTCATAACTGTAAGAAATTTTATTACACCTTATACTTTTCTACTAATACCAATAAGCGGGCTTCTTCCAACCCTCCAAATCGTACCACATCTCCAATGCTGCGATGCGGTTCCTGCCAAAACTTGCCACCTTGTTGCCCGTTGCGACTTCCCAAATCCCCCAACCGCAAGCACTCCTGCCAACTTGATATTTTCTTGTCCTATTCATTGTTATTGATGCTATATGGTCAATTATCCCTTCTTTTTCTTGATACAAATATACAATAAAAATCAATTAACACCAAGGGTTTAATGCTAAAATTGACTTAAAAACATCAATTATTTTTATTTTACCCTTAGTTTATTGATTAAATTGAAGAAAGTTTTCTTATTTTTGTAGTATTGACTACTAAAATCAATTTTTATATGGCAGATAAAGCGACTATCGAGGGCGAGCTTTGTGTGAAAGAGATACTCAAAGAGAGAGGGATGAAGATGAAAGACCTGGCAGAGCAGATGGATATTGCCCCAGAAACTTTGACTCGTGTTCTTCGTGGCAACCCACAGTTCTCCACATTGAAGACTATTGCAGACACCCTTAGTGTGTCGGTTCGTGATTTATTCAAAGACAAGGATGTGAAGACAACCGACAACGAGATGAAGGGTTGCATTTTCTATAATGGCGAGATACACACCTTCAACACTCGTGGAGAGATAGAGATTTTCTTGAAGGGAAACTAACTGTATAGGAGTGCTGTGAGGAGTACAAGTTCCGACGGATGCGATTCGGGCGCGAGAGTGATGCCGAAGGCAGAGCGGAGGAGGTCGGCGACATCAAAACCGTATGCTTCGAGCGAGGGGCGCAGTAGTTCGGGGTATCGGCAAGGCACACCATTCGGGCGGGTGCAACCTCTCTCTTTGCACCGCTCACACCCTCCGATATTTGCCGATGCAACTCCTCCCGTGGTGCGTTCCAACGCAAGTAGTCGAGATTCTATACGGGCATATTCGGTACGCATAATCGCTTCTCTTTCGTCGGGAGATAGCGTCGCAGCGGTAAATACAACCTTTATTGCAAAGAGTTCTATATGGTTGTATTTCAATATTTTTTCCACAACATCATACTCAAAGGGTGGGCATCCCCATTTGCGCCCATAGTTAGAGCACGCCTTGCAGAGTGTCCACACCTTTTGGGGTCTGTAAAACCGCTCCACAAGCACCCTGACCGTCATTGTGGTCGATAGTTCCTCAATCGTATATCCCTCACCCATCATTTGTTCCACTTGGGCGTTATGCCGATGAAAAACTCGAAGTTGATGCCAGGCATTGGGCGTGAGAGCACCGAGAGATACTCCTCATCGAAGAGGTTGTTGATGGTACCTTTCAGCGAAAGGTCCGCCCAACTGAACGAGAGCGCTTTTTCGAGCGTGATGTTGCTCATAAAATACTCTGGGAGTTTGCCCGTCAGCGTGAGGTCATTGGAGGACATCGTAAAGCGCTCCGAGTAGTAGCTCCACTTGTAGAGGAATGACCAACTGCTCCACGAGATTCTTCCCGTGAGATTTGCCGAGTGGCGGGGGATGTAGGGGAGTTGCTTGCCTACCGAGCGGTCTGCCTCGCTCATTGGTTCGCCCTCGTTGATGGAGGGTGTCCACGAGTAGGACCCATCGAGTGCAAGGTGCCAATCGGGGGTGAGCGCCACCGAGAGATTTACCTTTGCCTCAACGCCATAGGCGTGTACATCCTTGATGTTCTTGGGCGAGAAGAAACCTTTGACAGTTGGCAACCAGAGTATCCAATCGTGGATGTAGGACTCAAACCAACTTGCCGAACCCGTGAGCGAATAGGAGCCCTCTTTGCCCACTGCAAACGACACGCCCGCATCGTAGGTCCAACCGCTCTCTTTTTTGAGGTCGGGGTTGCCACCAGGGAGGAAGTAGAGGTCGTTGAGCGTGGGGAAACGGTAGTTGCGAGATAGGGATGCCTTGGCGGTGATGTTGCCCCTACGAGAGAGCACTCCATCTACAAACAGAGCTGGGATGAGAGGTGTCCACTCGGTGCCATACATCTCCTCACGGAGTGTTGCCGAAATGCCGAAGCGGTCGGTGGGTCGCCACTTGGCGGAGAGCACGCCAGAGAGTTCTGCACGCCCCTTGCGGTATCCCACAATCGCTTTGTTGCCGTCTTGACGGATGATATTCTTGTCCTCGCTCTGCACGATATGCTGATGGGCGGCGAGGTTGGCGGTGAATAACCACTCGTTGCCGATGTAATACTCGCCCTCCGCCTGACCATAGAAGGTGTCTATCTTACTGCGAGAGCGGGTCATATGTGCCATTGTGCCGTTGCCCACATCACGCTTGTAGTCGTATGCCATCCAGGTGTGTATATAACCCGCCTTGGTCGCAACCTTCCACTGCTCGCCAAGGTGGTCCCACGAGAGGATGCCTCGGAAAGTCTCCTCCCTCTGGCGGTTGTCGAAATCGGTAGCGTCGCCATAGTCGGTGGTGAGCATTGGGAGTTCTCGGTTGGAGTTGATGTACCACGCATTGAGTCCAAAGCGGTTGCCACGCCCTGTGTTGTAGTACACCTCCTGCAAGAGATGAAAATCTCGGAATGAACCACTGCGGTTGCGCTCCGTGGGGTAGTACTGACCGACGATGTTCATATCCTCATCGTAGATATTCTCCTTCTTGTCGTGGTTGCGATACTCGAAATCGTTGGGCGATGTGGATAGCACCGCACGAGTCGAAACCTGCCAATGGTCGTCGCCATAGGTCAGGCGCAGAAACTCGTCAAAGGTCCTAAAAGAACCCACGCCCTGAATGTATTGCACCCCAAAACCATCACATTCGGCGGGTCGGGTGGAGAGTTTCACGGCACCACCCATACCGCCACCCGTTTCGTTCACCGATGAGGTGCCGTGCAGCAGCGAAGCATCGTCGATGAAGTAGGAGGGAATCATCGAGAAGTCGGTCATTCCGAGCATTGGGTTGTTGATGCGCATACCGTTCCAAGTAACCTGCGTATGTGAGGCGGAGGTGCCACGAAAAGCAACCGTCGCGAGGGTTGCGCGACCATAACTCTTGACGAAAATCGAGGAGTTGAAGGTGAGAATATCCGCCATCGAGAGCGCCACGCTCTCTTTCAGCACGAGCGAGTCAAACTTGGTCTGCTGGGTGCCAATCTCTTTTAGGGGGCGTTTGCCATAGACCGTCACTTCGGGTATGGAGTGGAGTCGCTTGTGCCACTCTACCTCTTGTGCCGAGAGCGAGAGGGGGAGCAGTATGGCAAGCAACCATAATATCTTAATATACTGTTTCATAGATTACTATTTCCAACAAAACGCACCAGGGATGATACCAACATAGAAACTATCGAGCAACTGCCCCTCCTTCGTGTAGCGATAGACCTTGCCCTGCTGCACATAGTCAATCGCGTCGGCAACATAGACATCGCCGTTGTAGGGACTTATGGTCAGACCATAGTAGAGCGTACCGTTGTATGGCAGGAAGGGGTCGCTCGGCACACGCTCCGCAGTCACATCCATCTCCCACACATCGTCGTTTAACCAATAGAGCCTATCGCCCGTGCCATTGAGTTGCACCTCCGAGGGCCAATCGCCAAAGTCGAAGCGGAACTGCTTTTCGATGGTGAAGGTTTCCGCATCGATGCGGTAGAGCGAGGGTGCTTCGTGACCATAGGGCGACCCTTCATATCCGCCATCGGTGATGGTCCAGAGTTTACCGTTGCAATCCAGAACAAGCGATGTGGGCTGGATACCCACCGTGAGTTCATCGACCACGGTGTCTGTTTCGGTGTCGATTTTGATGATTCGGTTTTGGTAGGACCAGCAGTTCACATAGAGATACTTACCCCACTGCACCATCTGCTCCGTAGAACCACTCTCCATAGTCATATTGGGGATATCAATATACCCCGTAATCTCGTAGCGCTTGGGGTTTACGATGAAAATTCTATTGTCCCAAATCTGCGTCACATACGCCTTGGTGTCCGAGAGGAAGTGGATATAGCGGGGCGAGGTGAGATTGACAATGCGCCCCACCTCCTTGAAGGTCTTTGTGTCGATGGCAAAGATGGCGTGGGAGTTATTGACCACCACCCAACCTATGCCGTCACGAATAACCATACTCTGCACCACATCGCCGAGTTTCATCGCATTGGCACGATAGAACACCTCGTTCTCAACCACGCCTGCCTCTGGGTTGTAGTAGGAGAGCGTGGCGTTGCTATACTGAAAATTTCCCTCGTTGCAGATGAAAAGTCCCTCTGGGGAGGTGGAGGTGTCGAACTCCTCCACCAAACCATAGTCCCACTCCATACACGCCGTGGGGAGCAGGAGTACCCCGAAGAGCAGCAACCTAAAAAACCTTATCATATACTACTCTTGTGCTTTTTTCAGATTGTAATCATAGAAACCAAACACCTCGGTTGAAATCTCGCCAAGCCAACCACTTTTGGCATTGACGGCACACTGCACCTTCACGAAGTCGATAAACTTCAAGTTTGCAGGGTTGCCTTCGGAGTCGATAGCGTCCGAAATTTTGAAGTGGTTGGCATTTGCCGATGCGCCCGCATTATCGTCGGAGGTAAGGCGGTCGGTGGCACTGAAATTGTCAGCATAACCCCAATCATACTCGGCATTTACCCAATAAGTGCCATTGCCCGATGCATCATAGTTGCGTGCCTCCAAGCAGGTGCCTGTGAGGGTATAACTATCCGCCTCAATCCACAGAGGGTAGTAGTAATCTTGGCGGTGGAACTGTTTGAGGTAGTCCACCTCGCCGCTATTACCAAGATTATCGCTCCACTGCACGGGCATTTGGGGTGCCGTGGGGCGGTAGTAGGTAACTGCATAGTTTTGTAGGGTGGTCGGTTTGCCCGTTTCGGACCCTGCGAGTTCGTACCAAGTATCATCGGGCAGTGAGTTGCCATTTTCGTCCCTCATAACCCACACCACACCAGGTTCCGAGGACCCACCGAATGAGTTACCGAGGATGCCGATGTCATAACCGCCAGAGTTGTCAATGCTGTGGTCGAAACCCACAACGATATAGCCACCAAAACCACCGAGCGACACCCAAATATCATCTCTCATTCGGTTCTCGGCATAAGCAATGGCCGCTTCGGGAGTAGTCTGTGTGCCGTCGAAACCACCCGTTTTTGTTTCGTTGATAAACTGACCTGGGGCGGGTGTGTAGTCATAGACCTTGTTCCAATCGGGGCTGCTATCCACCGTTGCAGGACGATAGTGCTCCATATCGCTGCCCTCCTCGCCTGCGATTTCGGTGGTGATGTCCTCGTCGAAATTGCACGACGAAAACATCACTCCGACAATCCAACTAACTATAAATAAAATTCCTTTACGAAAGGTCATAGGGAAATGTGTTGGGGTTATTTCTCAAAACGAACTGCCACATCATCGTAGGCGAAGTAACCTGGGATGGTGAAACCATAGCGACCGCCCATCTCCTCCGAGTAGAGGAAGTTGAAGCGCACTTTGGCAACCTTGCCAAGACCCGAAAGGTCCCACTTCTGCCAATCCTCCACCACATTGTAACCATTAACCAGATAGAACTCTACCTCGCTCACGGGTTCGTCGTCATAGACACCCTCGAAACCCTGAGCAACGATTTTCAACCAAGCATCTTCGGTCAGTCCGCTCCAATCGCCACCAAAGGTGTTGCCCTCCTCGCTCTTCACACCATTGTAGAGTTGGTTGAGGGTGTAGTTGGTGTTGGTTACCCACATATGGTCAATCACACGAGGTTCCTCGTCATAGAATGTCCACTCTGGCAAATTCTCTATGTAGGAGAAGAAATCTTTGTAACCGTAGTGAACACAGAAGTTGTCGCCCGAATGGGGAGCACAAGGGGTCATAAGTTGGAGCAAAAACCACCCCAGAGCACCATCAGCACCAGGAACACCTGCCCATTGGTCGAGGTAGTCCTGACCATAGTATTTGGCAATGTAGGTGTTCCTATCCTCGTCCGAATAACCCGCACCCCAATAGTTCGACACGGCGTGACCACCGCCCCAGAAGCAGTAGGCATAGTTGTCGGGGAACATATGATAGAGTTCTGTGTTGCCGCCATCGTACCAATAGTACATCGCATCCATCGAGTCGTTGCCATACATCAGCGGTCCGCTGTATTGTGGCGAGTCGATGAGTTCGCTCCACTTGGAAATCTCCCTGCCAGACCAACCGTCGGCATACTCCAAATAATATGAGTCAAACTTGGCATCGGCATCCTCAAATGTGAGCACACGCAACTCGTAACCGAGTTCAGGTTCGGGTTCGGGTTCAACGACCTCACCACCTTCACCACTATCTTCGCCACCCTCGGTGGTCGCCTTGGGCAGAGTGATGATGCGACCATCGGCAAGAGTGATGGTTACGGTAGTTTCGTCCTCCTCAATGGAAACAAAGAACGAATCGCCATCTTTACCATCCTTGCCGTCCTGACCATCTTTTCCGTCTTGACCGTTAGTACCATTTTGACCATCTTTTCCATCGGCACCGTCTTTACCATTGGTGCCATTCTGACCATCTTTACCGTTTTTGATGGTTACCGAAGTGCCGTCGGAGAAGGTGATAACCACACCTTCGGCGGTGTACTCGGTAGAGGTGATGGTCTTGCCGTTTTGCTGTGCATCAAGCAGCGCTGAGAGAGTCGCAATGTCCTCCTCGTTCTGTTCCACCTGCTCTTTGAGGTCATTGAGTGCATCCCAAATACCGCTGTCATCATAGGTACAACCTGCCTGCGCGAGTCCCACGAGGGCCACCGCAGCAATTACCAAAAATCTTTTCATACGCTTGTTGTTTTTTATGGTTTATCTGTTTTGTTGATTGTTTTCGCTTGCTATCCGTGCGTTGCAGTTTGAAACAAGGAGTTCCAACTCCTCGATGTAACGCTGGCGAAAGTGATAGTAACTCACCACTTCGGGGGTGAGCACAAAGGTGCGCCCCTGAGCTGCCGAGGTGCGACAGAGGTGCATAATCATTGCGGGAAGAAGTTCGGTGGCAACCTCCACAGAGAGGTGTTCACGAGTGGTGGCAGACCAGAGGACCTCGCCATCATCTCCCCATACCTTTATGTTAATGTGATAGGCAACCTGCTTGGTTGGCAGTTTGCCGAGTTGCGCAATGAACTGCGCAATTGAAAGCCTGCGATAGCGCACACCATCGCCCCTGCCGACTATCTCGACAAAAGCGACATCAATAGTGCTCGCTACAAGCAAACAATAAAGAGGGTTTGCCTGGACACGCAGAGTCTTAAAAAACTTCCACAAGTTGGTTTTGAGAATATAGTTCTCCCCCTTGTGGGTTTGGGTTTGGACCGAATCCATACTCCTAATGGATGTATTGTAAGGGTTTTATCCGACATTAACCGCCTACACCACACGACCAACAACGAAGCAACAAACAAGGTACAATACGCCCTGCTCTTGGTGCTTTTTGGACAAAATGTAAACGATTAAATTCATCGTCGCTCCCAGCCCGTATCCCAGCAGGCAAAGAAACAATAATGCAAAGGCAGGTTTTCTGACTTGTCCCATTGTCGCGCCTTCCCGATTACTATCAGTGGCAAAGAGTGCGAACAACATTCATCCTTTGGGCAGAGGGTCGATTAGAGAGATAATCGCCTTGCAGGATGGGATTTACAGCAACTGGTATTGTCTTGGTTTTTCACCAAATTCCCTTTTCACCGCTTGTGATGCTTGTCACTCACGGCGCCGTTTGCAAAGGCAAAGGTAGAAATTCTTTTTGACTCCGCCACACATCACCTCAAATTTTTCTTCTACCCACACCCAACACCCCTCTTTCCATTTCAAGAAATTCTTTGAATAATCCGAATACAGAAACGGCAGTCACAGTGACTGCCGTTTTGTAATTCGAGGGCAAGGGGTCAACACCCTACGCCACAAACCTTTATAATCGGTGCAAAACCCCTTATCGGCTCTTGACAATCTCCGAAATCTCGTTCATAATACCCCTCGCAAGGCGGTCGGCAGAGTCCTCATCCCTACTCTCCGAGTAGATGCGGATGATAGGCTCCGTGTTGCTCTTGCGCAGGTGTACCCACTCTGTCGGGAAGTCAATCTTCACACCGTCGATATCGGTCACATTATAATCCGTATAACGGTTGAGCATAATAGCCAACACCTTATCGACATCAATATCGGGGGTGAGCTGAATCTTATTCTTCGAGATGTGGAACTGGGGGTAGGTGGCCTTCAGCTCGCTCACACGGCACCCCTTCTGTGCCAGCAACGAGAGGAACAAGGCAACACCCACAAGTGCATCACGGCCATAGTGCAGCTCGGGGAAGATGACACCACCATTGCCCTCGCCACCAATAACAGCACCCGTCTCCCTCATCTTGGCCACAACATTCACCTCGCCCACGGCCGAGGCTGCATAGCTTCCGCCATACTTCTGGGTAACCTCCCTCAGTGCACGGGTGGAGGAGAGGTTCGACACGGTATTGCCACCGCCACGGCGGGAGAGGATATAGTCGGCACAGGCCACCAGGGTGTACTCCTCGCCAAACATCTCGCCATCCTCACACACGAGTGCCAAGCGGTCCACATCGGGATCGACAACTACACCCAAGTCGGCCTTCTCGCGAGCCACCACACTGCAAATCTCCGTGAGGTTCTCGGGAATAGGCTCGGGGTTGTGGGCAAAATTACCCGTAGGCTCGCAGTTAATCTTCACAACCTCCACGCCCAACCTCTCGAGCAGGGCGGGAATAACGGTGCCGCCCACCGAATTGACAGCATCCACAACCACCTTGAACTTACGCTCACGAATGGCCTCCACATCCACATCGGGCAGTGCCAGCACACTCTCAATGTGCTCCTCGTCGAACGAGCAACGCTCCACAATGTGGCCGATATCGTCAATCTCGGGGTAGCTCCACGAGGTATCGTCGGCCCAAGCGAGCACCTTCTTACCCTCGGCATCGGAGAGGAACTCACCGGCCGATGTAAGGAGCTTCAGGGCGTTCCACTGTTTGGGGTTGTGGGAGGCGGTGAGGATAATACCACCGTCGGCCTTGCGAGAAGTCACAGCCAGCTCGGTGCCGGGGGTGGTGCAAAGGCCCACCGAAACCACATCGACACCACAGCCCAGCAGGGTGCCGATAACCACATCCTCCACCATCTCGCCCGAGAGCCTTGCATCACGGCCCACAACGACCTTCAGTCGTTTATTGGGGTTTGCCTCGGCCAGAAATCGCACATAGGCGGTCACAAATTTAACAATGTCGAGGGGGGTAAGGTTTTCTCCAACGGCGCCACCGATGGTGCCACGGATGCCGGAAATGGATTTAATGAGTGTCATAAAGGGGTGATTTTGTGCTTATTTTGCCACGGGTGGCAGCACACGCCACCCAATGACTCCCACAAATATACGAATATTTTTCGGAAATATTCTCCGCACCACACCATTTTAGTGTGGGTAATGGTTTTGAGGACTCCGTCAGAATTATTAACCACACGGAGAAATCGAGCAGAGTGCCGTCGCACCATTGATTTAAAAATATAAATTTGTATCTTTGTAGAATAGAAACAACTACTTAAAACAGACATACACAATGAAAAAATGGTTTATTGGCGCTGTGGCGCTGTGGGCAGTCCTGCTGGTAGGCTGCTGCGACTCGTGCAAAAAGGGTCAGGAAGACAAATATGTGGTAATCCTCTCGATGGATGCTTTCCGCCACGACCTCTCGCAACTCTACGACACCCCAACCCTCGACTCGGTGGCACGCGTGGGTGTCTTCTCAAAGGTTATGCCCTGCTTCCCCAGCAACACCTTCCCCAACCACTACGCAATGGCCACAGGTCGCCACCCCGACCACCACGGCATCGTAAACAACAGTTTTTATGACAAGACGCTGGAGCTCTCCTACTCCATTGGTAATGATGAGGCTCGTGTGAACCCCGACTTCTACAAGGGTGAGCCCATTTGGAACACCGTGGAGCGTCAGGGTCAGATTGCCCACGTCTATACCTGGGTGGGTGTAGAGGCCCCCTACGAGGGCGGATTCCCCACCAACTATCTGCTCTACGACGTAAATCGTAGCCGCAAAGAGTTGGCCGACAGCGTTTTGGCAGCCCTCTGCAACCCCAATGTGGAGGAGATTCCCAACCTGACAATGTGGTACTTCGACGAGCCCGACGCTGTGGAGCACCGCTACAGCCCCACCTCGGAGGAGACCCGTGCAGTGGTGGAGGATATCGACGCCACCCTCGCCTACTTTATGCGTGAGGTGCGCAAGTCGCCCGTCTATGACAAGATTAACTTCATCTTCACTGCCGACCACGGTATGACCGAGCTGTCGCCCGAGAGGTACTACAACATCTACCCCCTCATCCCCGGCAAGGCAAAACACTATTTCAACGCCAACCCCCTCACTCTGGAGCCCGCCGACGAGGATATTCAGGCTGTGTATGAAACACTTAAGGCCCACGAAGAGGAGGGTCACTACCGTGTGTGGCTGAGGGACGAGATGCCCGAGGAGTACCACTACGGCACCTACACAGACCGCATCCAGCCCATCGTGCTGCTGCCCGAAATTGGTTGGAAAGTTGTTTATCAGAAGGAGGAGGGCAAGGGTCGCCCCAGGGCAAAACAGTCGTCGCACGGCTTCGACCCCTTCCACCCCGATATGCAGATGGCATTCTACGCCTGTGGTCCCGCATTCAAGGAGGGCTATGTGCACGATGTGACCTTCCTGAATCTCAACGACCACCTCATCATTACCCACATCCTAGGCATCGACCCCGCCGAGGGTAACGACTGCGTGTGGGAGGATATCAAGGGGCTTTTCAGGGAATAGCATCCTGCAAACACCAACTCTCTCCAGGTATTATTAATTTAAAAACAGCGGATTATGGCAACCATATCACTCGTTATAGCCACCTACAATGGTGCAAGTAAGATTGGCGGAGCGCTCGAATCGCTCACCCGCCAGACGCTCGACCGTGAGTTGTGGGATGTGGTGGTTGTGAACAACAACTCCACCGACAACACCGCCGAAGTGGTAAATAAATTTATTGCCGCCCACCCCGAGATTAACATAAAACTTGTGGACGAGCCCAACCAGGGCCTCTCATACGCACGTAATAGGGGTATAGATGAGTGCAAGGGCGACTACATCGCCATAATCGACGACGACGAGGTTGCCTGCCCCGAGTTTTTGTCGGAGTACTTCGACTTCCTCGACACCCACCCCTATGCGGTGGCTGCAGGAGGACGTATCTTGCCCCACTACCCCGGCAAGCGCCCCGGCTGGCTCACCTGGATTACCGAGCGCCCTATTGGCGGACGACTCGACCTCGGCAAAGAGATTATCCTCTTCCCCGAAGGCAAGTATTTCGGAGGTGGCAATCTGTGCTTAAGGCGCAGTGCCATAAACTATTACGGCAAGTTTAATACGGAACTCGGACGAAGGGGAAGTAAATTGCTGGGTGGCGAGGAAAAGGAACTCTATATGCGCTACTATGCCTCGGGCGAGAACATCTACTACCTTCCCAAGGCGGAGATTTTGCACATCATCAACCCCGAAAGGCTGACAAAACCATATTTCAAGGCTGTATGCTACCGCATTGGACAGAGTGAGCGCATCCGCACCCTGGGTGTGAGCCGCAAGGCATTCTGCAGGCGTATTCGCAGCGAGGCCTTCAAGTGGTGTGCAACGCTGGGCATCAGCCTCTTTTACTGCCTGACATTCCAATATCGCAAGGCAGCATACCTAACAATTATGCGCTGGCAGATAAGCCGCGGCCTGGGCGACGCAAACGTAGATAAAGAGCTTTAGTTGAATGAGTTACTGCAACAAAGATAACTTCAGTATTGGGCTCTCAGCCTCTACAGCCGACCTCATAAATCGCTATGGCGAGATTAGCGAGGAGGGGTGCATTGTGCGCTTCAACATCATCAACGAGGAGTTGATAGGTGCGTTGCGCTCGGCTGCGGAGTGGCTGAAGGAGGGTTTTCTCTCCAATGAGGAGCTTTCGGAACTGTGGAGCCGTCCATCGCCCTGCGACGAGTGCCCCGACAGGGCCGATTGTAACATCACTTGCCGACGAAAACACGCCTTCGACAAGGAGGTTTATGGCGCACTTTTGTGTGGCACGGTGGCAGCAGCCATTCAGCGGGTGGGCGAAGGAGAAAATATGGTACGTTTTAAGGTACGTTTAACCACCGAAAATGAGCTTTTTTTCAGCCGTGACAGAGGATATGCAGAAGGGGCCATAGAATTGCTGAAAAATGGAGCGATAAAGATAGATGGAAAGGAGATAAATCTGCGCCCGTGGAGCACTGCTCTTTATCGTATGTTTGTGCTCCATCCCAATGGTTTTCCCCTTGCACAGCTGGGCAGAGAGTTGAAAAGCGATTTTCTGAAAAACTACAAAACCGTTTCACAATCAGCGCTTAAAGTTGCAAAACTCAAAGAGCAGCTCGCTGACATCGGGGGGCTCAGCCACCTTGTGAACAACAAACTTTCGGAGCTGAACAAGCAACTCCGAGGGGAGGGCGTGAAGGAGATTTTCATCCCCCGCACCACACAACACAAGGCCAACAACAAACCATACTATATCCCCTACCTAAAAGAGGAAAAATAAGGTACGTTTAGTCGCAAAAAAGGCTCGCATCAACAGCGAGCCTTTTTGATTGTAATTTTTACGGTAAATTATCTGCGTCTGCCGGCCTCTCGGCGCCCCCGTTTTGAGTAATCGTAGGGGCTCTCCTCCTGGTTTTGGATGGGCCATAAAACACCCTTTGCATCGTAGGAGCCAACCATCTCAAAGTCGAGCTGCTTGAGTCTTAAATCTGCACCCTTGACCTTGATGCGGACCCTGTCGCCAAGCACGAACTTGCGCCCCGAGCGACTACCAACGGCGGCATACTCCTCCTCGTCGAAGAGGAAAAACTCGTTGCCGAGGTCACGCATAGCAACCATACCTTCGATGTGGGTCTCCTCCAGCTCCACATAGATGCCCCACTCGGTGACACCACTAATGGAGCCCTCAAACTCCTCACCCACACGCTCACGCATAAACTCCACCATCTTGTATTTCACCGATGCACGCTCTGCCTCGGCAGCCCTTGCTTCCATCTCGCTGGAGTGGTCGCAAAGCTCCTCAACAACCTCTGCATCAACACTATAGCCACCATCCAAGTAGTGTGCCAACAGGCGGTGGAGCATCATATCGGGGTAACGACGGATGGGCGAAGTGAAGTGGGAATAGTACTCAAAGCCGAGTCCATAGTGTCCCAAATTATGGGTCGAATAATATGCCTTCTGCATAGTACGCACAGCCAAAATCGACACCAAATTCTCCTCGCTCTTACCCTTAATCTGACCCATCAGTGAATTGAGCTGATTGACCACCTCACGCCCTTTGCGAGCGTCGAAATAGTAGCCAAACTTGAGGATGAAGTTGGCAAAACGTGCAAGTTTATCTGCATCGGGCTCCTCGTGCACACGATAGACATAGGTTTTAGCCTTGCCCTGCTTGTTCTTCTTGGCGCCAATAAATGCTGATACAGAGCGGTTTGCCTGAAGCATAAACTCCTCTATCAGCTGATTGGCCTCCTTCTGCACCTTGAAATAGACACCCAGGGGTTTACCATTCTCATCGAGGTGGAACTTGGCCTCCTCACGGTCAAAACCGATGGAGCCCTGCGCAAAACGACGAGCCCTCAACTTGCGGGCTAACCCATTGAGAGTTAGGATTTCATCCCTAAAATCGCCCTGGGCGCCCTCAATAATCTCCTGTGCCTCCTCGTATGTAAAGCGACGGTCGGAGAGAATTATGGTGCGGCCGAACCACTCCTTCACTATATTTGCCTCGGGGGTTAGCTCAAACACCGCCGAGAAACACAATTTCTCTTCACCGGGACGGAGCGAGCAGAGCTCATTGGAGAGCCTCTCGGGCAACATAGGGATAGTGCGGTCCACCAAATAGACACTTGTTGCCCTCTCCCTGGCCTCCTGCTCCACAAGCGAACCCTCTTGTACATAGTGAGTTACGTCGGCAATATGGACACCCACCTCATAGTTGCCGTTCTCCAGCGCACGTAGCGAGAGTGCATCATCAAAATCCTTGGCATCTGCGGGGTCGATGGTGAAGGTTGTCACCTCTCTAAAATCCCTGCGTGTAGCCCTCTCCTTATCCGAAATCTTGTCGCTAATTCGCTCGGCCTCACGGCTCACCTCTTGGGGGAACTCGTAGGGGAGGTTGAACTCGGCCAGAATGGCGTGCATCTCGGCATTGTTATCTCCCTCTTTACCAAGCACATCCACCACTCGTCCCGTGGGGCACTTGCTCTCGGGCTCCCAGCTCACGATGCGCACCACGACCTTGTCGCCATCGGCCAACTTATCAACTCCCTTGTCAAGGAAAATATCGACGGGCATATTTTTGCTGGTAATTCTCACAAAGGCGTGGGAGCGTGTCTTCTCCACCGTGCCGACCCAATTTCTCTCGGCCCTCTCAACAACCTCCACAATCTGTCCTTCGGGGTCGCCCGAAGCACGACGGCGGGTTATGGCCACCTTCACACGGTCGCCATCCAGAGCGTGGCCCGCATTGCGACGATCCACAAAGATGTCCTTGTCGAGCCCCTCGACAATCACATAGAGACTACCCGAGGCCAACATCTGTGCGACGCCCTCCAATGTGGGTAGAGCCTTGGCTGCCAGGCGGAAGGTGGAAGCAGCTGTTGCCTCAACAATTCCCTCCTCAACCATCTGATAGACAATCGCTTTGGTTTGGTATCGTCCATCCCTATCGGCACCGCCGCTTTGTGCTGCGAGTGTTTTGAGGGCAAATTTACGCTGTGGGAACGAGCGGAAAAGCTGCATTATGACAGCCGCACGGTCGTGACGGGGCTCTTTTTTAGCCCCTTTACGTGCGGATTGTTTTTTCTCTTTTTTTGCCATTGGTTTAGTTGGTATATAATACATAGGTATGCCCCGAAGGGTTGTTATAACACAAAAGGCCTTCACTCCAAAGAGAGAAGGCCTTTTTATGTAGTCGGGGTGACTAGATTCGAACTAGCGACACCACGCCCCCCAGACGTGTACTCTAACCGCACCAATAATGCTGATTATCTACGAGTTATCTATCTGCCTTTTCTTGTGGTTGACTCTATGGTTGACTTGCCCCCCCTATGTTAATAATTACTTTCATTGTGTAGTCTTTGTGCGTTTTTGACGCCATAAACCACATAATCGTCATCAAAGACCACTTGTTTCTAAATCAGTCGCAAGTTACAAAAAATAGTGAATATACGCTATCTTGATTCGCATATTTTATGCATTAGCAATCAAACGACACCCCAAGTTTGCTTATTCTATCGGACTTGATGGGATATGATAGGAGAATCTGCTGCCATTTATGGAGCGACAATGTGGTTTTTATTGGAATAACTTGTTTTGTATATCAAGAATGTTTACAATGGCGGAATCAATGGTTAATTTATTTATTTTTATAACTCTTGCATCAGAATCTGCGATTTCCCTATTAAGGTTAAAAATGGGATTGTCACTACTAGTGGGATGAACAACAGCTCGCTTAATATTGTAGTTATTAGCATATTGCATTGCCAAACGAGATCCGCAATCGTGTCCTTTGTCCTTTTCGGAATGACTTGCGGTGAGTACTACACAATTAGAATAAAGTGCTTGAAGTCGATCTCTTTTAGGATACCTACCTAGCAACTCAAATTTACTTTTGGGTTCTGTGTAGTATTCTGTAATCAGCAATCCTCCTTGCTCAACAATCCTTTTTGCAACATCTTTGTGAACGGCAGGTTGAATATTCCTTAATGTTGAGGGTAAAATGGCGATTGTTTTGCCCCCTTGATCAAGTGTTTCTAAATGTGCTATTGTATCACACCCTTTGGCCAAGCCACTAATAATTGTAGCCCCTTTTTCCACCAATTTTCTTACAATAATCCTTTCTGTTAGTTCAATTTTGGTTGCATCTATATCGCAAGGAACCTCCAATGTTCCAATGACCGAAATGTTTTGATTTTTATTTGATAACAAATCCAAATCTCCCTTGTAGAACAAAGCAACAGGTATTTCACTATCTTTAACCACTCCTCTATGGCGTGGGAAATGACTATCTCCAATAGCAACCACTCCATCGGCATCGTTTTTTAAGGAATTTATCGTTGCTTCTATCTCCATTTTTCTGGCATTAAATATACCCATATCAACCTCTGCGCTTTTTGCATGCATTAAAGCTACAATTTCGCGCAAATCCCTTCTGTGATTCTTCACTACCCACGCAGAACCAAATTTGGGGAAGGACAATATTGTTAATATATTCAAAGCATTTTCTGTATACCTCATATATTATCTTGTTTTACACATGTTTCACCATATAGAAATGTTGTGGCAATCAGCCTATTTCGGGAAAAGAATATTATAGAATTCAACATCCACTTCGCTGGTTGGGTCAAAGTCCTTGTTTGTGAGTGATTTAAATATGTCTAGTCTTAATCGGATGTTTGGATCATCTGATAATTGTTCTTTGGGTGGTGTTGGGGTGTTTGGAGAAACCATATCATGTGTTGTTTTCCCTATCGCATAGAAAACAACTCTTTCAGCCCCTTTGTCATATAGAGCCTGTATGCAGTCTTCGTCAATATTTACACTTTTAGTATAGATGTCGTCCACCAACAAAATGGTTTTACCTCTTACATCATCGCAAATTATGCAGGTGTCACTAGTTATACCTTTATATGGCATTCGTTCATTGGGCTGATTGTAACCATCATAGTTTTTTAAATGTGTAGTAGCTGTGTTACAAACTCGCTTTATGTAATGTGTGCCATCTATAAAGACTTGGCGTGCCACGCAAGATACCGCGTTTTTAAACAACAATTGATTTTGAGTATATTCTTTTTCGGCTTTAGCTCGTGGAACAGCGCAAACCACACAGTCTTCGGGGAGTTGTGTTTTGAGTTGAGTAAAATCGGTCAATAGGGCATCACATAGTTCATTATAACTACATTGCAATAATTCTCTAGGACTATTTCCAAACTGATTTTTAAGATGATTGACATACGTTGGAGTTCGCGAATCCTTAAATCCGTAATACTCGGTATGATAGAAGGCAAGGGTGTCTTTTTCTAAACACTCGTTGTTTTCAATGGTAAATTTTTTCATAACACATTGTTTTTAATCAATTCTGTACCTTAATTACATTCCTTATAGAGATTCCAGCCATAACAGCATTTCTTATTTGAGACTCCTCGTTTTCTATTAGCATCACACTTTGTGGTGGTATGCTATATTTGGACAACACCTTTGTGTACTTGTTACCGCAATCATTGTAAAATTTTGCATAAAACAGGCTATCTATATGATAATGCGCCAATAACTCCGTAGCTCTTTTGCTTTTGCAGTTTGTGACCATAATCAATTTCTTATTGGCATCTATATACCGATGCAACAAAGTCATTGTGCTTGTAATTAAACTTGTGAGAGGCAGATATTTATAAAAAATAGATTCTTTTGTGCGAATAATATTTTCTGCTTTTTCGTTTTCTCCATATATTTTTGTTATATCTGCTCTAGTTATTCGAGAACCATTAACATCAATAAAAACCTCATTTTCATATGCACACACTTCTATTGCTTCTTTGTATGCCATGTTGTTTGCAAGATCGGTTTCAATAAGTGTTCCGTCCAAATCTACTAAAACATATTCTATCTTATTGTTCATTACATCTCGCGTGTCATAAATTCATTTTATACTCCCTACAAATTTATAAATCAATTTCCGAAACTGCAACACCCTTTAGGGTGTTATAGTGCTACAAGACCACAAACTTTCCACAAAATCAAGATTGAAAAGAAAGTTTATTTTATGTGGTTTGGGGTGAAGGGTGAGTGAAAAATAGAGCCAATAATCACGACTAGATTGGCTACTCGCAGACTTTCGGTCTGCTCGCTTACGCCTTTCTTTGTTTGCCCTTTATGGCCTGCACTAAATTAAAGCCAAAAAGCGGCTGATAGCCGCATACTTTTGTTTTTGCACACCCCTTTTGAGAGTAAATTCTCACGGGGGTATACAAAAACAAAAGCCCGCAATTACTTGCAGGCCTTTGACTTAATTTAGTCGGGGTGACTAGATTCGAACTAGCGACACCACGCCCCCCAGACGTGTACTCTAACCGGGCTGAGCTACACCCCGAACTATTCCGAAAGCTGCACTGGGGAATTACTGTCCGCTTTCGGACTGCAAAGATAACAATAATTTTTTATTTCAAAACTTTTTGCCCTAAAAATTGCGAAAATAATTGTCATCTCTCCATTTTCGGCCTTCTGCCTGCGATTTTGGGGCGCAAGAAGGGGGGAAATTTCCCTCAACACCCCCTACTCCTCGCCCATCTGCTGCTGCGCTACCAACTCGTCGTAGTCGTCCATCGAGCGACGAATGACATCACGAGCCACCTCGGCACCATAGATGCTCACAAATCTCATCCTCTGGGTGTTCTCCCCGGGGATATCCTTATAGGTGGTGAAGTAGTGAATCAGTCGCCTTACGATACGTGTGGGCAACTGCTCGATATCGGTCATATCGCCATAGATGGCGTCGTTCTTTAGCACGGCGATAATCTTATCGTCTGCCTGATTGTGGTCGAGCAGCCTGATGCCGCCAATGGGGCGGGTGCGCACGATGATGTCGCCGTGGGTGACATCCTTCTCTGTGAGCACGCAGATATCCAGAGGATCGCCATCGCCCTCCACATCGAACCTCGCAAGAGCCTTGTTGCTCAACTCGGCCATACGCTCGCCACAGTAGGTGCGAGGAATGAAGCCATAAAGCGAGGGGACAATGTTGGAGAACTTCTGTGGGCGGTCCAACGAGAGGTAACCCGTGATTTTATCCACCTCATACTTCACTGTATCGGTGGGAACTATCTCTATGAAGGCACGAATCTCCTCGGGGTTTCCGGGGTCTATGCCGTGCCACGGATGGGCTTTGTGTAGTTTGTTGTAATCCATAGCAATCTTTTGGGGTTAGTTACTCTCTGTGTTGTTTTTAGAATGGCAGGTCGTCGAGGCTATCCTCCATTGCGGGCTGGATGGCAGCGGCTACGGGTGCCGAGGGTGCAGGATTGTAGGTCTGCGCAGCACCATAGCTCTGTGCGGGGGCAGCAACACCCTGCACAGGGGACTCTCCCTGCATAGGAGCCGTAGCGCCCTCACGGCGACCCAGGAGTTTCATATCGTCCACCTGGATCTCTGTGGAGTAGCGCTTATTACCTGTCTGGTCGGTCCACTCACGGGTGCGGAGTCGGCCCTCAACATAAATCTGCGAGCCCTTGCGCACAAAGCGGTCCACGGTCTCGGCCAGGTTGCGCCACATAATCAGGGTGTGCCACTCGGTGTGCTCGGTGGCCTCCTTTGTTTCACGGTTGTAGAAACGCTCGGAGGTTGCGAGCCTTACACGTGCGGTCTTCACACCGCTCTCCAGGGCACGTACCTCGGGATCCATACCCACGTTGCCCACCAATATAACTTTGTTAATCATACTCTTTCGTTCTTATTATATTAAATTTGTGGTTTACAGTGTTTTGAGCAGTTCGGTGAAGAGCTTGGTCATACTCTTCTCGGCCAGCTTACCATTCTCCTGCACCTCCTCGTGGGAGATGGAGGTGTTCTCCATAGTGTCGGTGATAATCGACACACCGAACACGGGGATATCCATATGTCTTGCTGCGATAACCTCGGGAGCCGTGGACATACCCACAGCGTCGCCACCGATGAGTTTCACCCACATATACTCCTTGGGGGTCTCAAAGGTGGGGCCTGTGAGGGCTACATAGCAGCCATACTGCAATTTGATACCCTCCCTCTCGGCAATCTTGGTCGCACGCTCGATGAGCTCGGGATTGTAGGCGTCGTTCATTGCGGGGAAGCGGGGACCCAGCTCGTCGATATTACGACCGATGAGGGGGTTGGGGATGAGGTTTATGTGGTCGTTGATGACCATCACATCACCCACACGGAAGGTGGAGTTCATCGAGCCTGCTGCGTTGGACACAAACAGGGTCTTGATGCCCAGAAACTTCATAACCCTCACAGGGAATACCACCTGCTGTGCGGTGTAGCCCTCATAGTAGTGGAACCTACCCTGCATAGCCACAACCTTTTTGCCACCCAGCACACCCATAATGAGCCTTCCGCTGTGGCCCTCCACGGTCGAAACGGGGAAGCCGGGAATCTCCGAATAGGGGATGGAGTGCTCAATCTCAATTTTCTCCACCAGACCACCCAAACCGGTGCCGAGAATAATACCCACCTCTGGGGTGAAGCCTGTGCGCTCGGCGATATATGCCGCAGCATTTTTTATGCTATTAATCATTGTTCAATCAAATTTTTAGGGCTCACTACACTAAAGTCTTTCGAGCATACCCATAATGAGGGCGCTCATACGTTTCTCGGCCTTTGCACCCTCTTGCTGCACCTCCTCGTGGGTCGATTTCTGACCACTGAAGGCGGCATTGGTGATGATGCTGATACCGAATACGGGGAGGCCCATATGGCGTGCTGCAATCACCTCGGGCGTAGTGGACATTCCGGCAGCGTCGCCACCGATAGCCCTGAAATATCCATACTCCTTGGGGGTCTCGAAAGTGGGGCCGGTGGTGCCCACATAGCAGCCATACTGGAGTTTTACACCCTTCTCAGCAGCCACCTCGGTTGCCAGGGCGCCCAGAGCCTTGCTATAGGGCTCGCTCATATCGGGGAAGCGGGGACCCAGCTCGGGGCAGTTGGTGCCGATGAGCACATTGGGGATGAGGTTGATGTGGTCGGTGATGACCATCAGGTCGCCCACTCGGAACGACGAGTTGATACCGCCGCTGGCGTTGGACACAAAGAGGTTCTGGATGCCCAGCATCTTCATAACCCTCACGGGGAATACCACCTGATTGGGGGCGTAACCCTCGTAGTAGTGGAACCTACCCTGCATTGCCACAACCTTCTTGCCACCCAGCACACCGAAAATAAGCCTTCCTGCGTGGCCCTCCACGGTCGATACGGGGAAATTGGGAATCTCATTGTAGGGCAACGAGTGGGCAATCTCGATGTGGTTCACAAGGCCACCCAAGCCCGTACCCAAAATTATGCCCACCTCAGGGGTGAAACCTGCCGTACGCTCTGCGATATAGTCGGCAGTCTGTTTGATTGTCTTTATCATAGCTTTTTGTTGTTAAGTTCATTTAGTAGCTTCTCCACAAAGAGTGCCGAATCGCCATCTCGGAAGTTAATTTCTATGGGGAGAACATAGAGGGCCCTCTGCAACTCCTCGGGGATATGTTTGCGGGAGGTGAGCTTCACGCCGTCTTTCTCGGTGGTCACCACCACTACACCCTCTCCGTGGCGCTCCACGAGCTCCCTGAGGGCCTTAATCTCCTTCACCTTATAGATGTGGTGATCGCCGTAGGCAACCCTCTCCACAACCTTATATTTGGCCTCCAGCGACTCGAAGAAGGGTTCGGGGTGGGCAATGCCCGCCAAGGCCACAACCTTCGCACCCGCAGGTATCCTCTCGGCCGCCACATCAGAGAATATGGGCTTCGGCACTCCCTGCTTCACATCGGTGAAGAAGATGCTCTGATAGGGCGAGGGGCGCAACTCCTTCTGCGCAATATTGCGCTCAATGGGCGACATACCCTGTGGTGTCTTGGTGATAAGCAGAATCTCCGCCCTATAAAGCTGTGAGGGGTTATCCCTGAGAGTCCCGGCAGGAAGCATCTTATTCTGATAGGGGGGCTGCGAGTAGTCCGAAAGGATTATGTTCACCTTGGGAGCCAAGCGGCGGTGCTGGAAGCCGTCGTCCATAATTATGAGATTCACCTCGGGGTGCTCCCTTGTAATGCGCTCCACACCCTCCACACGGTTCTCGCACACAACAACAACCGCCTCGGGGAACTTGCGCTTAATCTGCTTGGGCTCGTCGCCAACCTTCAAAAACGAGTCGCCAACCTCCACCTCAATGTAGCCCTTCGACTTGCGACGATAGCCGCGAGAGAGCACCGCAATGCGATACTCACCCTGCAACCTACCGAGCAGAAACTCCACCGTGGGGGTCTTTCCTGTGCCTCCCACGGCAATATTGCCGACACACACAATAGGTATGTCGAAATGACGGCTTTTGGCAATCTTCATATCGTAGAACCAGTTGCGGATGGTGACACCCGCACCATAAATTCCGGCCGCTATACTCTTCAGTACACCCATAACTCCTCTTTCGTTAAGGTTTGTTTGCTGTTATTTTTCACTGTTGGTCTGCAAGCTCTCGCCCACACGGGATGCCACCATCTCTCGCAACATCTCGGGAGCAACACAGCTCACAACATATCTTCGTCCACCCGCCTTGAGGGCTACGCACCCCTTGCGACGTGTGGCATAGACTCTCTCCACTCGTCGGCTCCTCACATTGAGCCACAATCCATAGTAGCCCCAGAAGCCATAGCAGCCCACAAGCGGGAACCTCCTACGCAGGCCACCCTCCACAACCGTCACCTCCTCAATGCTTTCCAGGGGGATGTAGGTTGTCTCCACCAGGCAGCGGAGCTCCAGCACCCCCTCGCCGAGTACTATACACCTCGGCACCGAGAGCAGTGCAAGGGCCACGAGGGCCACCAATATCATCGTCACCCACACCGCAAGGTAGTAGGCACCGTCGGCCGTGGCAAACAGCCACCAGCAGACCCCACCCATCACCAGCAGGGTCACAATCGAAATCCACCACACACGGCCATCCAGACCGCCATATCGGAATGTCACCTTCATAGGCCACTCGCCACAAGGGCCTCCGCAACAATAAGGTCGTCGGGAGTGGTAATCTTCAGGTTGGTGCGCTCGCCCTCATAGAAGGCAACCTTCACCCCCAGCCCCTCAACAACCGTGGCATCATCCGTAAATCGCTCATCGGGCTCACACTTATAGGCCCTACGCAACAGCTCGGCGTCGAATATTTGAGGCGTCTGGATGGCCCTCAGCAGACTGCGGTCCACAACCTTCAGCTCGCCCTCCTGCACCATCCTAAACGAATCGACAGCCGCCACCACAGGCACCGCCGACCCACTCTGTGCGGCACACACCACACCCCTCTCAATCATCGCCCTCGACACCAGGGGCCTCACACCATCGTGCACAGCAATGAGGTCACACTCCCCCAAAGCCGCCACTCCGGCCCTCACCGAGTGGAACCTCGTGGCACCTCCCACCGCCGTGCGGTGAGTGCCCTCCAGCCCACACTCCGTGCATATCTCTCGCCAGCGCTCTTGCTGGCTCTCAGGGAGCACCACAACGACCTCCCCCGTCACCGAAAGAAACCTACGGAGCGTGCGCACAAGGATATACTCACCCCCCAGGCGCAAAAACTGCTTGGGCACATCGGCACCCATACGGCTTCCGCTGCCCCCCGCAACTATTACAACTCCTATTTTCTTTCCTTTCATTACGTCCTTTGTTTCCAAAGAATTACTCTTTTCTTGCACAACCCGTGCAAAGAATTGACATCACAAAACAGGCACTCTGCCTGCGACTTTTTGTAAAAAGTCGCCCAAAAACTTTTATGAGATACTTCGTATCTCTGCTACCGTGTCTACCCTAATATTTGCACTACCAGCGCAAAGAATTGACATGGTAGAGGTGCCACTCTGGCACAAAAGTCGCCCAAAAACTTTTGCGAGATACTTCGTATCTCTACCACCTATGCTCTACCCCAAATAGGAGTTATGGGCTATTTCCCCTAGGCTCTAACAGCCCGAACGGCTCTATAAATGTTCTCGGGCCACAGGCCCGCAACGTTAGACGTTAGACCAAAGTCGGCCGTCGGTCGTCGGCAGACAGACGGGGGTTGTATTATTTGATGGAGCCGAGAGCCTTATAGAGCCCTCCGCCCTCAACCCTCATACGCACCGAGTCGGCAGCAGTCAGCACCACCACGGGGCGTGTCGAGGGGTACAAATCGTAGCTCGTAACCACCTTCGAGGGGTCGATGTCGCCCTCCAGCTCGGCCACAACCCTATCTCGAATATCCTCAAACGCCTTGCGGTTGGCCTCCTTGATGGGCTCCACAGGGTTGGAGGGTATCTTCAGGGGGTCGATAGCTTTGCCATTCTTATAAACCCTGAAGTCGAGGTGGGGGCCGGTGGAGATGCCTGTGCTACCCACATAGCAGATAGTCTGGCCCTGCGACACTCGGGTACCCACATTGACGCCCTTCGCATAGCGGCTCAGGTGGAGATAGGAGCTGGAGTAGCCATTGGCGTGCTTAATCTTGAGCACATTACCACCGCCCTTCGAGTCCCAATACTTGGCAGTGACGGTACCGTCGGCAATGGCCACCACGGGGGTGCCTTTGGGTGCCGCATAGTCCACACCGAGGTGGGGACGGCGAATCTTCAGCACGGGGTGGAGGCGGTTGGGCGAGAACTTGGAGCTGATGCGGGTGAACTTGAGGGGGGCTTTGAGGAACTGCTTGCGCATACTTGCGCCCTTCTCGTCCCAATAGCTCAGCTTGCCTCCCTGGTCGAAGGGGATGGCCCAATAGTCCTTACCTGCGTGGGTAAAGCGGGAGCCCCACACGGTGCCCACACCCACACTCTTGCCGTCGATAAACTCCTCATCGAAGACCACCGAGAAGGTGTCGCCCTCGTGAAGAGCGAAGAAATCGACGCTCCAACCATACATATCCTCCATCTTGATGGCCAGCTCACCGGGGACATCGGCCTCTATGAGGCTGTTCCACAGGGAGCTCTGGATGTTGGCAGTAGCCTTGCGACGCACAACCGTCACCTCCTTCTGTTCGCTGTGGATATCCAGGGCGTCGCCCTCCATACTCACAAAGAGCAGGTCCCTGCGGCCATACTCATAGACAAAGTGGCGCAGGTGGTAGCCCAGCGAGTCGGTAGTGGCGAAGATTGTCCAGCTCTGACCCACTTTCATCTTGGCAAAGTTGTAGGTGGGCTTGGCCTCGTTGTAGATACGGTTGATATTAACCTGCGAGGTGTAGCCGTCGAGGAGGTGGGAGAGGGTTTGGCCCTCCTCCACCTCGCCACGGATAACCTCATATTTGCTCACATCGAAACCATAGAGTAGCTCCACCTCGGGCTCCTTGGGGAGTTCGCTCGCCCCACTGCGCCCCTTGCTCCCGGAGCACTTTGCGCAGCACACGGCAACTATGATGATGAAAGAGATGATGATGGTGGGTATCTCCCAGCGCACAAAACGACCTCCGATTGTTATTCCTCTCATATTTATGGTTTCGATTCGTTTTTTTGCTAAAACGGTTTTGCTTTCAGTAAACTTTGTGTTCCCCGGGGGATTAGTTGATGGTGGGGAGGTTGGAGTAGTTTGCCGAGTAGTAGAGCATCTGCTCAACGTAGTTGTCGGGGTACTCAACCTTCACGTCCACAACCTTGCCATCCTCCTCAACGAGGGTGTAGATGGGGTTGATAAAGCCCGAGTAGGGCTTGATGCCGAGGGTTGCGTAGCGCTCCAGAACCTCCTTGTGGAGCTCGGGGTCAATCTTCACTGCATACTTCTCCACGAGAGCCTTGCCTGCCTCGAAGTCGCCCTCCGATTTGATGCGCTGCACCTCATAGAGCATCTCACCAAAGAGCTCGCGCAGACGCTCAAAGTCGTTCACTACAACGTAGCGTTTGCCATCCTTCACAATCCACTCGATGACATTCTCCTCCTTGCCCTGCTCGTAGCACCACTCGGCGATGAGCTTGCGGTTCTGCATATGGCTCTCCACCACATCTTTGCCGAGCTCGATGCGGGAGAACTGGGTCATCATACCATTCATAATGTACTCGGCATACTGTGCTTTAGCCACCTCGAACGAGGGAACAAGGCCGAGCTCCACGAGTTTCTGGTCGCCGAGGTAATAAAGACCAAAGAGGTCGGCACGAGCCTCCTCGAGGGCCGAGCTATACTTGCCGAGCTCGCCACCCTTCACGCCGGGAGCCAGCTGACCCGAGCCGTGGCCCAAGCACTCGTGAATATCGGTGTGGAGATTGTCGCCAATCGAGCCATACTCTTTGATGCGCTCACGATCCTCCTTGCGAAGTACAAACTCCTCGTCGAAGCCGCTGCCCTTGCCACTCTCTGCATAGGCCTCGGTGATGTTGTCGATGGTCACCGACTTGGAGCCGTGCTCTTTGCGAATCCAGTCGGCGTTGGGAAGGTTGATACCGATGGGAGTTGCGGGGTAGGCGTCACCTGCGAGGGTTGCGGCGGTGATAACCTTTGCCGACACACCCTTCACCTCCGATTTGCGGAATGCGGGATTGATGGGGGCGTTGTCCTCAAACCACTGTGCATTGTCGCTGATGAGCTCGGTACGCCTGGAGGCCTCGAGGCTCTTGAAGTTCACGATGCTCTCCCAAGCGCCCTTGCGGCCCAGGGGGTCACCATAATCCTCGGTGAAGCCATTCACAAAGTCCACGTGGCTTTCGGTATCCTTGGTCCAAGCGATGTTGAACTCGTCGAAGAGGCGGAGGTTACCGGTCTTGTAGTACTCAACGAGTTTGAGGATGGTCGATTTTTGAGGCTCCTCGGCTACGCCGGCAGCCTTCTCCAGCCAGTAGCAAATCTGCTCCAGAGCTGCGGAGTACATACCACCCACCTTGTAGGTCTGCTCATAGATTTTACCACCCTTCTTCACGAGCTTGCTGTTAAGGCCGTAGGAGATGGGGCGGGGGTCATTCTTGGCAGCCATACCTGCGTAGAAAGCTTCGGCCTCGGGCTGGGTAAGACCCTCATAGTAGTTCATCGACGAAGCCTTCAGCACATCATCCACACCTGCCTGCACAAGTTTCGAGGGGTACAATTCGGGGTTGAAGATAATGGGGGTGATGGTCGCAAGGAGAGCCTCTTTGCTACCAAAGGGCTCCACGGGGAAGAGGTCGGCATTGCTACCCTCCACTAGAGTTGCAAAGTAGGCCTCGGTGAACTCGGGAGCAAACTTGTCGTTGCCGTAGTGGTGGTGAATACCGTTGGCAAACCACACTTTCTTGAGATATTTCTCAAAACTCTTCCACTCCTCGCTCTGTTTGTCGCCCTTGTAGGTGGTGTAGATAGCCTCGAGGGTGCGACGGATGGCAAGGTTGTACTTGAAGTTCTGGTCGAACATAATGTCCCTACCCCACAGAGCAGCCTGGTTGAGGTAGTAAACAAGTTCCTTCTGCTGGAGGGGGAGCTCCTCAAAGCCGTGCACCTTGTAACGGAGCACTTTAATGTCGTCGAACGAGTCGATCTGCCACTGGAAATTGTCGGCACTCTTGTCCGACGAGCACGAAACAGCCATAGCCATAAGCGATGCAAAAAGGGTGATAATTGTAAGTTTTTTCATATTAGTTTGGTTTTGGATTTGTCTATTTGGGGCAAATATAGCAATTTGTTTTGGATTTCTATATTTCATATAGAGCTTTTATTTTTTGCGGTCGGGCTCGCCACAACTTAAATCGCTCTTCGAGGGCTTTTAATTGCTCTCGCTCGACTCACAATTTTCCATTCTATTACTCCTGTGCTCTACCCCAATAAGAGTTATAGGAAATTTTCCTTAATAACCCTAATAACTTTTCGGGCCGCAGGCCCGCGACGGTTGTCGGTAGACGGTCGTCGGTCGTCTTCGTCGATAGACGTTGTGCCAAAAAAATTTTGATTTTTGAAATTTCTTCGTAATTTTGTAGGCTCGTATAGGTGAAAAATGGCCTTGCGACCACCATAAACCGCAACCCCAGCTCTCCGCAAAGGTGGCAAATAGCACGCTTGTGGAGCGGCAGACAGAGGGGTGCATATTGTTGAACTAATGGCAAAAATGGAGATGGATGATGTCCCTGTCAGTAAAAATTGCAGCCCCTGCGACACTCAGCGCAGTGCCATTGGTCTATGGCTTGCGCTCGGCTAAAGAGTTGGCCGCCGAAGTCGCACTTCTTCCCCACGATGAGATTGCAAACGCCTTGAGAGAGGGTCGTGTCGATGTGGCACTTCTCCCCTCGGATGCGGTGTGCTCGATGGTCGGTGTAAAGATTGTCACCGACTTCTGCGTGGCACCCGCCGTCAAAGGTGGTTCTATGAGCCTTGCTGACGAGTGGGGCGTAAACCCCGAAGCACCCGTCTATGGTCTGCTGGTGGCCCGAGAGGACACCGACCTCGAGGTGCTCGACAACATTGAAAGGGCCCTCACACTCGGCGTGGAGCGCATCTATGAGTCGCTCCTCTCACAGGCCGAGTGCCCCCGAATTGAGGACTACGAATATCTTACGACGACTGTCGATTATCTGTTTGACGCTAAAAAACATACGGCACTGGAGGCCTTCTGGAAAAAGCTCAAAAAAGCTGCCTCCCACGCCAACCCTGGCTGACTGAAATAAGGAGCCGCAGGGGGTGTAAGACACTCGGCTGACGGCTGTCCATTCGGACAATTTAAGGAAAACACGGTCACCTCTAAATCCGAACAGCAGCACTCAATGATTACAATCTATCTCAAACAGTATAACAAAATAGTTCGTGAGGCCGACATCAAGCTCTTTGATGAACTCGGCTACGACGACATTCTCTGGATCGACCTCCTCTCACCCTCCATTCAGGAGCGAAAGGCGGTTGAGAATTTTATGGAACTCAACCTGCTCACCCGACAGCAAATCGAGGAGATTGAGTCCACCTCGAAGTACTCCGAGACCGAGAATGCCATATTCTCCAACACCAACTTCTTTGTACCCCAGCCCGACGGACTCTTCACTGTGGAGCCCGTGTCGTTCATTGTGAGCGAGGGTGTGCTCATCACCACCCGCAATGCCGAGTTCCGCACCTTCAATGAGGCGGCCAAGAGGCTTCAGATGAATGCCAGGGCCTACAACACGGGGTACCACCTGCTTATCTCCATCCTGGAGGTGAGAATCGACGCCGACGCCGACTTGGTAGAGAACGTCGCCAAGCAGATTGCCGCCCTGAGCAAGGAGATTTCGGTGGATGGCGAGGTCGATAAGCGAGATATCACCCGCATCAACAGTTTGCAGGAGCACACGATGTTGATCAGGGAGAACATCTTTGACCGCCAGCGCATCCTCTCGGGTATTCAGCGAAGCGAACGCTTCCCCAACGATATCTACCCCCGCCTGCAACTTATGATGAGGGATGTCAATTCGCTTATCTCCCACGCCGACTTCAGCTTCGAGCGTCTTGACTACTTGCAGGACACGGCGCTGGGTCTGATTACCATCGAGCAGAACAACTCGTCAAAGATTTTGGCGTTGGCTTCGGTGGTCTTCCTTCCCGCAACCCTGGTGGCAAGTATCTATGGTATGAACTTTAAGGAGATGCCATTCCTAAATTGGGAGTACGGCTGGTTGGTAGCGATGGCGCTCATTGTTGCCCTGGCAGGTGGTACATACCTCATCTTCAAGCGAATAAAGTAACTTTAGCGGATACGAAAATCGGGAGGCCGACCTTTGGCCTCCCGATTTTTTTTGCACCACACCGATGGCGGCGATTAGAAGATAATGCCGAAAATTTTGATGGTGAGAAATACGGCCACCACGAGTTTTATGCCCGTGCCGCAGATGAAGGCTGCAAAAGAGCCGAAGGCCACCTTGAAGGCTCGGGCACTATTGCTGCCATCGTGGGTAAGCTCACCGATGAGGGCTCCGAAGAAGGGGCCGAGGATGATACCGATGGGGCCGGCAAATAGACCCACAACAATACCTATGAGCGACCCTCGGGTGGCCGCCTTGGAGCCGCCAAACTTGCTGGTCATCACGGCGGGTAGGAAGTTGTCGAGGAGGGTGACACCCACGGCTGCCACGCCCCACAGCACAAGTTGTTGGTTAGTAAAGATGGGCTCCACCCACTGACACAGCAGGATGCCGACATAGCAGATGGGCACACCGGGGAGAATGGGGACAACACACCCTACAACACCCACAACGGAGAGGACAAGGGCCACAATTTCGAGAATGTTCATATCAGACAAAAAGTTAATTGGGGGTTAAACATCACAACAAAGATAACACTTCGGGGGAGAAAAACATCTTTGTGGGACGAAAAAAATGGCGAGGTTGTGAGAGAGTTTGGCAAAAATTTATACCTTTGTGGTTGGATCCATCGCCCGTTGGACATCGGAGCAATCCGCCCACCCAAAGTAGCTTTCTATTTAGTTTAGAGGGGAGTATTGGGGTGGTTAGGGACGAACGGACGGCGTAGCATTTTCATACAAAGCGGCAAAAGAAATGGCAAAGAACACCATAAGCAAAAAAAACGAGCGCAGAGAGGGCGTTTTCGACCTGGTGAAGCTGATGAGCAAGGCCGAGAAGCGCAACTTTAAGCTCTACTCCACAAGGCTCGGGTGCAACGAAGATGCAAAATTTATGCAGCTCTTCGACTGTTTCGACACCCTTGAGCAGTACGATGAGGCGAAAATCCTCGCCCTCTGCCCCACCATCACCAAACAGCAGCTGCCCAACCTCAAAGCACACCTCTACAAGCAGATTCTCATATCGCTCCGAATGCTCGGCGTGCAGCACTCCCAGCTGCTCCAAATCCGTGAGCAGATTGACTTCGTAAAAATCCTCTTCGACAAGGGACTCTACTCCGAAGCACAAAGGCTCCTCGATAAGGTGGAACGCAAGGCTAAAGAGCTCGAACTGCTGCCCGCAATTCTCGACATCGTGGAGCTTCAGAGGCAACTCAAAGTGCTCAGCTACTCGAGCGAGATGACCCTCGCCGCCGACGAAACTTCCAAGGCGGCCGACACCATCTCTCTCCACTTGTCCAACATTGCAACCCTCTCACGCCTGGCTGTGCAGTGTTATGCTCTCCACCAGAACCTCGGTTTTGCCCGCTCACAGAAAGACCTCGATCGCCTGAACAACTACTTCAAGCCCCGCATCGACGCTTTTGAGGGCAAAGAGATGAATTTCACCGAGAGGTTCTACTACTACCAGGCCAAGGCGTGGTACAACTACATCTGCCACAAAACAGCCCTCTCCTATCGCTACGCCCTCAAGTGGGTGGCCCACTTCAATGCCCAGCCCGAAATGAAGGAGTTGATGTATGATAGCTATATGCGCGGCTACTCGCAGGTGCTCGATGGTATGTTCCTGATGCACAAGTACTCCGCATTTGTGCGCACCCTCAACGAGTTTGAGAAGGAGAGCAACACCCTCGGCCAACTCAACGATAATGCGGCGATGATTTCGCAGGGCATACTCTTCACCGGCCACCTCAACCGGTGTCTTATGGCGGGCACCTACAAGGATGGTCTGTGGGTGGCAAAGAACATCGACTCCTACCTGAAGAGGTATGACAACCGACTGACCCTCCACGAGAAGATGCCCATCTACTACAAGGTGGCCTCGCTCTACTTCGGTGACGGCAACTACGCCAAGTGTATCGAGTATCTGTCGTACATCATCTCCGTGAAGGACCACAACATACGTCGTGACTTGCAGTGTTACGCCCGAATGTTGAACCTTATGGCGATGTACGATGCAGGGCTCGACTTCAACATCGACTACCAGATTCGCTCGGTCTATTCGTTCATTGTGAAGATGAAGGATATGACAGAGATGAAGGATGAGTTGCTCTCGTTCTTCAAGAGCTTTGGCAACATCAACGCCATAGACCTCAAAAGGGAGTTGAAAATTCTCCACGAAAGGCTCAAGCCCTACGAAAACCACCCCTACGAACGACGCACCTTCTACTATATAGACCTGCTGTCGTGGTTGGAGAGCAAAATCTCCGACAAGAGTATGGGCGAGATTGTCAGGGCCAAGTTTGAGGCCTCGCAGAAACAGGAATCACAAAAACCTACACAGAATAAAAAATGGCTACATCGACTATTCGGAATATAGAGAGCGATGCCGACTTTGAGAGTCGCATCCGCCCACAGGAGCTCGACAACTTCCACGGACAGCAGAAAATTGTCGATAACCTCCGCATATTCATCAAGGCCGCCCTTATGAGGGGCGAGTCGCTCGACCACGTCCTCTTCCACGGCCCTCCCGGATTGGGCAAAACAACCCTTGCCGGCATTGTGGCCAACGAGATGGGGTCGTCGCTGAAGGTGACAAGCGGCCCCGTGCTCGACAAGCCGGGTGACCTGGCGGGTCTGCTTACCAACCTCTCGGAGGGTGACGTGCTCTTCATCGACGAGATTCACCGCCTGAGCCCCATTGTGGAGGAGTACCTCTACTCAGCAATGGAGGACTACAAAATCGACATCGTGTTGGACAAGGGTCCCTCGGCACGCTCCATACAGATTGAGCTCGCCCCCTTCACCCTGATTGGCGCCACCACTCGCAGCGGTCTTCTCACCTCCCCCCTGAGGGCTCGTTTTGGCATCACCTGCCACCTGGAGTACTATGACACAGCTGTTTTGAGCGACATTGTGAAGCGTTCGGCAGGGATTTTGGGTATAGCCATCGACGACAAAGCGGCCCACGAGGTGGCTCTGCGCAGTCGCGGCACCCCACGTATTGCCAACTCGCTGCTGCGCCGTGTGAGGGACTTTGCAATGGTGGAGGGCAACGGCTCCATAAATCTGGCTATCACCCGCCGTGCATTGGAGGCCCTGAACATCGACTCCAGGGGTCTGGACGAGATGGACAACAAGATTTTGCGCACTATTATCGAGAAGTTTGGCGGCGGCCCTGTGGGTGTCAATACCATTGCCACAAGTGTGAGCGAAGAGGCGGGCACCATCGAGGAGGTCTATGAGCCATTCCTCATAAAAGAGGGTTTCCTGAAGCGCACACCACGAGGCAGGGAGGCCACCGAATTGGCCTACACCCACCTCGGTTACACAAAAAATCCCACGGATGGGGCGCTGTTCTAACAAAAAACGCTATCTTGTGGGGAATTTTGAGAAATTAACAACACGTTTTACATAAAAAAATTCAAGTCATTATGAGTCAGAAAAAGCAAAATTACGCACTTCCCATCCTGGTGATGATTCTGTTGTTTGGTATGATTTCGTTTGTCACCAACTTGGCTTCGCCTATGGGTGATGTGCTCAAAAATCAGTTTGGTGTAGCCAACTGGATGGGCACCCTCGGTGTGTTTGCCAACTTCATCGCATACGCTTGTATGGGTATTCCCGCAGGTAATATGCTCCAGAAGCGTGGCTACAAATTCACCGCTCTTGCAGCAGTAGTTGTTGGTTTCTTGGGTGTTGGCATCCAGACCATTGCAGGTCTGCTTACCGGCAACCTCGCCTTTGGTATCTATCTGCTTGGTGCATTTGTTGCTGGTTTCTCGATGTGTATGCTCAACATCGTTGTAAATCCTATGCTTAACAAACTCGGTGGTGGTGGCAACAAGGGTAACCAGCTTATCCAGATTGGAGGCTCGTTCAACTCGTTGATGGGTACCGCCGTTATCTTCCTCACCGGTATCTTCGTTCCCAGCATCGTGGATGCACAGATTAGCCAGGTATTCCCCCTGATGTTCATCGCTCTGGGCATCTTCGCACTCGCATTTGTGGTTATCAGCCTCACCAACATCCCCGAGAATGCTCCCGCAACTGTGGAGAAAGAGAAATCGCAGTATGGCCCTATGTCGTTCCGCCACTTTGTGCTGGGAGCCATCGCCATCTTCATCTACGTTGGTGTTGAGGTTGGTATTCCCAACGTGCTCCAGAAATGGTTGCAGAATGGTGGTCTGAATGTGACCAGCGGCGCCGAGGCTATCGCAGGTACCGTAACCGCCACCTATTGGTTGCTTATGCTGGTAGGTCGTCTGGTAGGCGCCTCCATTGGTAGCAAGGTTTCGGCCAAGAGTATGCTTACCACCGTGTCGCTCGTGGGCCTCGTGCTCGTAGCCGGTGCTATCTTCCTCAACCCCGCAATCTCCGTGAACCTCCCCGTATTCAAGGGTACTTCGGGCTTCGGTCTGGCAGAGGTTCCCGTGAACGCTGCTCTGTTGGTACTCTGCGGCCTTTGCACCTCGGTTATGTGGGGTGGCATCTTCAACCTCGCAGTTGAGGGCCTCGGCAAATATACCGAGAAGGCTTCGGGTATCTTTATGGCTCTGGTTTGCGGTGGTGGTATCCTTCCCCTGCTCCAAAATGCTATCGTTGATCTCTCGGGCAGCTACCTGGCAAGCTACTGGGTAATCGTTATTGGTCTCGTTTACCTGCTCTACTACGCACTCGTGGGCAGCAAAAATGTGAACAAAAACATCCCCACCGAGTAGCTTCCCTCTCGTTGTAGGATAATCCAACATAGGGCGGGGTGTGACCACGGTTGCACCCCGCCGCTATAAGAAACCACACCATATATGTATATAGCACAGCAGAAAAGGCGTGAGAATATCGCCGAATATATCCTCTACCTCTGGCAGCTCGAAGACCTGTTGAGGGCGCTGGGGTTTGGCCCCGAGGCTATCTACAACACCCTTGTAGAGCCCAACACCAACCTCGATGAGCAACAGAAACAGCAACTCTTTATGTGGTATATGAGCCTTGTGGGGCTGCTCAAGGAGGAGGGCAAGGAGCAGCAGGGACACCTCTCCCACACACTCCACCTGGTGGGTGATGTGGAGAACCTCCACCTGCAACTCCTCACTCTCCCTGTGGGTGAGCACTACCGCACCCTCTGGGAGCCACTCAAGGAGGAGCTTCCCCGCCTACGCATAGTCATCGCCAGGGATGGCATTGGCGACATTGAGCTCTGCTTCCGTGCGCTCTACGCCACAATGCTCTACCGCCTGAAGGGCGACAATAGTAAGGAGGGAGCCATTGAGGATGTCACCTCGCTCATCTCCCCCGTCATCGCCACTCTCGCCGACCTCTATCGCAAGGTCGAAACGGGCGAGATAGACCTTTTCCAAACAGCGAAATAGCAAAAAAGAGGGCCCCACTTCGGGGCCCGCTTTTTTTGTCTTTAGTTGTCAGTTGTCGGCTTATTGGAGTCGTTAGGGACATTAGGGAGTGTAATGTATTTAGGGATGCTCTCCTATGCTCTACCCCAAATGGGAGTTATAAGAGTTATATGATTTTATATGATTGTCATTTCTCTATTATTCAGCCACTTACACCCCAAATCTCCCACCCCACCCTAAAAATTATTCAAAAAATATAGTACTATGTATTGCAAGGTACTAAAATAATTTTATATCTTTGTAGTACGAAAACAATCAAACTCTACGACAAAGTGAACAGAAAATTAAGTGTAAAAATTGGTTCGACGGCGTTCTCGATTGAGGAGGATGCCTACCGTGCGCTGGAAATCTACCTCGACGACATCCGCTCGAGGCTCGACGACGAGGTGAGCGCCTCGGAGACAATGAGTGACCTGGAGATGAGGATTGCCGACCTGCTGAGCAATTGGCTGGGCAACCCCGAGGGTGTGGTGGAGATTTACCACGTGCGACGTGTGCAGGAAACCATCGGTCGTCCCGAGGAGTTCGGCGAGTTGCGCCAGCCCCAGAGCAAAGGCCAGGGCGACAAAGAGGGCGTGAAGCGCCTGATGCGCACCCGTGGCGACAAGGTGATTGGTGGTGTGTGTGGCGGCATAGCCAAGTTCACCAACATCGACCCCACCCTGCTGAGGATTGTGACGATGCTGCTTGTGCTCTTTGGCGGCCTCAGCCTCTGGATCTACATCATCCTGTGGATACTGCTCCCCATCGACAGCCGTCAATAATTACTCACCCCCTAAAAAACCAAATAATTATGAGTTTCTGGCGAGTGCTTCTATCTATCTTGTTCCCTCCCCTGGCAGTGATTGACAAGGGGTGTGGCTCGATACTTATTGTGTTGCTGCTCACGGCAGCCGGATGGGTGCCGGGAGTAATTGCGGCCCTCATCATCCTCAACAAAAAGTAGAAACCCCAACACTATTATATACAACTAAAAACTGAGTACAACTATGGAGATAATGAACGAACCCAAAAAACTCTACCGCAGTACGAGCCGAATGATTGGTGGCGTGTGTGGCGGTTTGGCTGAGTATTTCAACATCGACCCTACCCTGGTGAGGGTTATTGCTGCACTGCTCTTCTTTGCCCCCTTTGTGCCCGCCATAATCTTCTATCTGGTAGCTTGGATGATTATTCCCGAAAGAAAGTAGTGATATGTCTATAAATGTGGATAATACAAAGGCGCAGATGCGAAAGGGGATATTGGAGTACTGCATACTCTCAATCCTCTCGCGCGAGGATAGCTATGCGCCCAAGATTATTGCCGAGCTGAAGGCGGCGGAGATGATTGTGGTGGAGGGCACCCTCTACCCCATCCTCACCCGTATGAAGAACTCGGGGCTCCTCACCTACCGCTGGGAGGAGTCGCCCCAGGGCCCCCCTCGCAAGTACTACTCCCTCACCCCAGAGGGTAGGGAGGCACTTGCGCAGCTCGACGCTTCGTGGGACGAGTTGGTGGGTCAGATTGACACCATCCGTGGGCGCAAATAGTCCCGCAATCTAAACAAAACAAGGGTAATAAAGAATTACAACCTCTAATACACTAAAATACTATGGAAGAAATTGTAAGAGTGAAAGTTGCGGGCACAACGCTCGCACTGTCGAAGGGCGCTTATGCTGTGCTCTCCCACTTCCTCGACAACACCGAGAAGGCCTATGCCGACTCCCCTGCGAAGAGCGAGCAGGTGGAGCAGGCGGAGAGCCGCATTGTGGCCACCCTGCTGGAGAGGCAGAGCGCCACGACGGTCGTGGAGAGGGGGGTGATGGAGATTATCGTGGCCTCGGTGGGCTACCCCGAGGGCTACATCCCCACAGGCTCGCCCGAGGGTGTGAAAATCCCTAACTCCACCCCCAAACCCGCAGCTCCCAAGCCCGAGGTGGGCACCCTTGGCCGCATTGTTATCGTGGGCGGCAAGATAGTTCTTGGCATTATGTTGGCCTGCTGGATACTCGCAGCCATCGGCATTCTCGTTGGTTTTGTGACACTTATGGCTGTTGGCGACATCTGGGCCGAATATATGGCACTCCCCATTGAGGGCATCTCGCCCGTGGTGTTTGCCGGCCTTATTTGTGCAGTCATAGTTCTCTTTATGGGCGTTGTGGCCGACCTGGGCATAAGGCTCATTGCGGGTCGCAGGATAAACCTCCGCAAGCTGGCTGTGGCTGGCGTCATTTGGGTCATCTTCCTCCTGTGGCTCATCTTCGCATCGGTGCGAAACATTGATAATTGGGTGGTTTGGGCCCACCAATCGGAGGCTAAAATTGAGCAATGGGAGCGAGATTTCGACAACTGGGAGGATGACCTCGAGGAACAGTTGGAGGAGATTTTGTACAACCCCACTCCCCTGCTTGGCGAGGGTGGCAACTACAGCCTCAACTACTACCTCCGCGAGCTTGGCGACACCCTGAAACTCGAGAAATTATGCGAAGAGTTCGACGAACTCTACCGCTATGACGACTACATTACGGGCTTCCTCATCAATGGTCAGGAAGTTACCATTGGTGTGGACATCAAGGTGGAGGAGGATGTTGTAAACCGCAATACGACCATTACAACTCCAGCCGGTGTAACCAACATCTCCGTCAAGGTGGACCGCAAGACCAACAACTGTCTGTATCACAAAATCAATGAATAAAACCCTACAACTATGGAAGTACTGAACGATGAAAAAACTGTTGAGGTGACCCCCAAAAGCACCCTTTCCAACTCACTCTACCTCTTTGCAGGTGTTCTGATGGTGGTGTGTGGCCTTGTGTGGCTGCTGAGCAACTACCACCTTGTGAGCCCCGCATTTATGGATGCCTTCTTTTCGTGGCAGATGTTTGTTGTGGCCGTTGGTGGCTGGCTCCTGTGTGCCCGCCAATGGACCCTCGGAGGTCTGGTTACGGCTGCAGGCGTGATGCTCCTGATGTTCGACGTTCTGAACATCTACATCTCCTTTGAGAGGATTGTTTTGCCCCTGCTCGTGGTTGCGGGAGGCGTGGCCTGCGTGGTCAAAGCGCTCAAAAAATAGCACCACAGGGTGTGAAAAAGAGAAAAGTGGCGGTTTTTCGTGAGAAAAATCGCCACTTTTGTATTGCGCTCGGTAATTATTTTTAACTTTGTAAGTTAAAAAACAGATAATACTACTATGGCATTAATCGACAAAATCAACGACCTGCTTGGCAGGATTGAGAATTTCCAGGCCACCTCGGCCGCCGAAATCGAGGATTTCCGTGTGAAAATCCTGGGCCGCAAAGGTGAGCTCAACGAGATATTGGAGGAGTTCAAAACTGTTCCTTCGGAGGAGAAACGTGTTCTCGGTCAGCAAATTAACGCTGTGAAGACTAAGGCCAACGAGCGTATCGCCGCCCTCAAAGAGGCTCTCGATGCAGCCCCCGCAGCCGCTGCTTCGAGTGGCGACCTCTCTCGCCCCGCATTTGGCGAAAACCTCGGCTCCCGTCACCCCATTTCGCTCGTCAGGAGTGAGATTTGCGACATCTTCTCCCGCCTGGGCTACACCGTAGCAGACGGCCCCGAGATTGAGGATGATTGGCACGTCTTCTCGGCGCTCAACTTCGCCCCCGAGCACCCCGCAAGGGATATGCAGGACACCTTCTTCATCGAGAAAAACCCCGACATCCTGCTGCGTACCCACACCAGCTCCATCCAGGTGCGTACAATGGAGCACCAAAGGCCTCCCATTCGTGTTATTTGCCCCGGACGAGTATTCCGCAACGAGGCGGTGTCGGCTCGTGCACACTGCATATTCCACCAGATTGAGGGCCTCTACATCGACGAGAATGTGTCGTTTGCAGATATGAAGCAGTCGCTGCTCTACTTCGCCAAGGAGCTCTTCGGCGAGCAGGCACAGATTCGTATGCGCCCCTCCTACTTCCCCTTCACCGAGCCTTCGGCCGAGGTGGACGTGTCGTGCAACCTGTGTGGCGGTAAGGGATGCAACGTATGTAAGGGTACCGGTTGGCTTGAGATTTTGGGCTGCGGTATGGTGGACCCCAACGTTCTGGAGGCAAGCGGCATCGACAGCACCAAGTATAGCGGCTTTGCTTTTGGTATGGGTATTGAGCGTATCGCTATGTTGAAGTTTGGTGTGAAGGACCTGAGGCTCTATTTCGAGAACGACCTGAGGTTCCTCAGTCAGTTCGACTCGGCACTCTAAACCTCCCCACAGCACACAAACAACAAATGAAACAACGCTCGGCACTATGTATTCTCCTTGTTCTCTGCCTTCTCTCGTGTGCCCGACAGCCACAAAAAGGTAGCGACCAACTCCTTGTGGAGATACCCGAGCTCTACAACAACGATTCACTCCGAGCAGCCTACCTTTACACCGAAGGTGTAAGGGTGGGCTCTTTTAGTAACAACCCCCTGGCCGCCATCCCCTACTTCGAGAGGGTGCTGGTCATCGACTCCACTCACGCTCCTGCGCACTATCAGTTGAGCCTGGCACACACCTTCCGTGACCCCCAAAAGGTGTATGAACACGCCCACAAAGCCTATGTGGCCGACACCACAAATCTCGACTACCTCGACCAATATGCCTACTCTTTGGTGGGCACGGGCGACTACGCAAAGGCCAAGGCGAGCTATGAGAAACTGATACGACTCGAGCCCAAAAATCCCGAGAACTATCGCTCGGCGGCCCTCCTCTATGCGGGCACCAATATGCCTCATATGGCCATCTCCATTATCGACTCAGCAGAGCACAAGCTGGGCTACATTGAGGAGTTAGCCCGCTATCGCAGGGATTTGCTCATAAAGCTCCACCAGCACGACAGGGCCATTGAGGAGTTGCAATCTGTCATCGCCAACAATCCCCGCAATAGCGAGGCCCACACATCGTTGGGCGAGGTTTACGCCGCCATTGGGAAGGATTCCTTGGCCGAGGTGAACTTCCGTAAGGCGCTGGAGGTGAGCCCCGGCAACCCCAAAGCATTAGCCTCTCTGGGCGACCACTACTACCGCCGAGGAAGGGATGCAGAGTTCCTGGGCATCACCAAAGAGCTCTTCCTGAGCGACGATGTGGAACTCAAGAGGAAGCTCTCCATCTATGACAAAATCATAAAGGATGAGGAGCTCTACCGCAAAAACTTCTTTGCAGTGAACACGTTAGCCTCCATACTCCACGTGAAATATCCGGCTGTTTATGACGTTGAGGAGCGCTATGCCATCCACCTCATAAGGGGAGGAAAGCTCGATAAATCGCTCGAAGCCTTCAAAAGGCTCGCAGCTGACCCCGCAAATCCCAAGCGTGCACTCTACACGGTGATTGACATCGAGGAGCACCTGGGTCACAAAGATTCGGTACTACACTACCTCGATGTGGCCATTGCCCGCCACCCCGAGGATGCCGACCTCCACCTGCGCAAAGGGTATGAGTTGCTCGATTCGCTCGGCATCAACAACCGCAAGGTTGTGGCCTCCTTCCGCAAGGCCATTGAGGTGGCACCCGACAGCACCACAAAGAGTAATGCCCTGGCAGCCCTGGCCGACCAACTAGTGGAGAGCCGCCCCAACAAGGGTTTCAGGCTCTATCGCAAGGCGCTCGACTACAATCCCGATAACTCATTGGTACTCAACAATTGGGCATACTTCATCTGCGAAATGGGTGGCAACCTGCAGGAGGCTCTCAGAATGAGTACTCGAGCCTGTGAGCTCGACCCAACAAATGCCAACAACCTCGACACCAAGGCGTGGATACTCTTCAAAATGGGGCGCACTGCTGAGGCCAAGAGTGCCATAAAACTCGCCATCTCGCTCGACACCACAAGTGAGCCCACTTTCCTCCTTCACTATGCCGATATTTTGGCCGCCGAAGGGGAGAGGTTTATGGCGGAGATATACTATCGCCGAGCCCTCGATGCGGGAGAAGATGCCACAATCATCGAGCGCAAGCTCCAACAACTCCAACAACCCTAAACCCCCACTGCAATGAAGAAACTACTCTGCATACTCTCTCTTCTTTTCGCTTCGTTGGCCCCCACCCTCGGCCAGACGGTGGAGCAGCTCGACGCAGAAATCAAGCGTGCCGAAAAGGAGATTGCCAAAAACGAACGACTGCTCAAAGAGGTGAGCGCCAACAAGAAAAACAACCAGACGGAGATTAAACTCCTCCAAGTGAAAATCAACAACCGAGAGAAGATGGTATCCTCCCTCGGCAAACAGATGTCACTCATTGCCAAAGAAATAGCCGACAAGGAAGAAAACCTCCGCACAATGGAGGGTGAGTTGGGAGAGCTCAAGAGCGAATATGCCAAGATGGTAAGGGTGGCCTACAAAAATCAGCTTGTAGGGGCCCCACTCCACTTCCTCTTCTCCTCGGAAGATCTCTCCTCCGCCACACACCGTATGGGGCTCCTTGCCCGCTACAATCGTGCACTCCGTGGTCGTGCCGAGGAGATTGGTCGTCGCTCAATGGAGGTGACAGCCGAGGTGGGTGAGCTGGCCGCCAAGCAGGCAGAGCTCGACAAGACCAAGGGTGAACACCAGAAGAGCCTGAACACACTCACCAAAGAGCGCAAAGAGCTCAATGAAGCGGGTAAGAAGCTAGCAGCCAACGAGAAACGAATATCCAAAGAGCTCAAAAAGAGGCGTGAGGAGCGCAAAAAAGCACAGCAGACACTCCAGAAAATCATTGATGAGGAGACCCGCAAGGCCAAGCGCAAGATGACAGACGAGGAGCGTCGAGCAATCACCGCCCTCAATGGCCGCTTCGACCAAAACAAGGGAAAGATGTTGATGCCCGTCAATGGCGGTGTCATAATCGAGCGTTTCGGTAAGCACAAGCACCCCACACAAAAGCATATAACGGTGGTAAACAAGGGTATAAACATCGCCGCCCCCAAGGGGTCGGATGTCTTTGCCGTATTTGAGGGTGAGGTGGCCCGAGTGATGTTCATCAGCGGACTCAACAACTGTGTGATGTTGCGCCACGGCGACTACTTCACCATCTACTCCAACCTCGCAACGGTGAGCGTCAAGGCGGGCGACAAAGTTTTCACCAATGGTAAGATAGGCACACTCTCGGCCGGAGAGAATCCCGACGACTACCAGCTCCACTTCGAGTTGTGGTTCCACACCATCAACCAAGACCCCGAGGCGTGGCTGGCAAAGTAGCACCACTCCCCCACCCTACCAAACAAATTGATAATCAACACGAACGAATAAAAAATATGGCCGTACACTTCTACAATCAAGAGACCGATTTCCTACCCAAAGGCCGCACAAAAATCAACCAATGGGTGAGGGAAACCATCCACAACGAGGGCTATCGTGTGGGTGAGGTGACCTACATCTTCTGCTCCTCGGAGAGCCACCTGGAGATGAATCGCCAATATGTGGGCCACGACTACTTCACAGATGTCATCACCTTCGACTACTGCGACCTGGAGGGGCGCAAAATCGTCAGCGGCGACATCTTCATCGACCCCTTCACCGTGGAGGACAACAGCCGAATACTCGGCACGAACCCCACAGAGGAGCTCCATAGGGTCATTATTCACGGCGTTCTGCACCTGTGTGGCTACAAGGACAAGAGCGACCAAGATGCAGCTCAAATGCGGCAAAAAGAGGATTTTTACCTTCAAAGATTTCCCCGCTAAATGAGGTTCGACTACGATATAATTGTTGTGGGTGGAGGCCACGCAGGATGTGAGGCCGCCACCGCCGCCGCACGCCTCGGGGCACAGACACTGCTGGTGTCGATGGATATGACCAAATATGCGAGTATGTCGTGCAACCCGGCAGTGGGCGGCGTAGCTAAAGGTCAGATTGTTAGGGAGATAGACGCCCTCGGCGGCCAGATGGGCATAATCACCGACCGCAGCACCATACAGTTCCGTATGCTCAACCGCTCGAAAGGAGCCGCAATGTGGAGCCCAAGGGCGCAGTGTGACAAGGCTCAATTCTCGGCCCTCTGGCGACAGACATTGGAGAATACCGCCAATCTAAAATTGTGGCAAGACTCTGTGTGTCAGCTTATTATAGACACCACAGAGGGTGGGAGAGTGGTTAGTGGTGTGGTGACCCGTATGGGTGTGACCTTCAAGGCCAAAGCCGTAATCCTAACCGCCGGCACCTTCCTCGGTGGCCTTATGCACATAGGACGCAACAGTGCCGAGGGTGGCCGTGCGGGCGATAGCGCCTCCCACGGACTCACCGAGCAACTCGTGGGGCTCGGCTTCGAGGCGGGACGTATGAAGACCGGAACCCCTGTGCGTATAGACTGCCGCTCGCTGGACCTCTCCAAGTTCGAGAGGCAGGATGGTGACGAGGAGCCCCAGAAATTCAGCTTCCTTAGAAAGATACAACCCGTTGAAAATCAGCGACCTTGCTATTTGGTTTACACCTCCCGAGAGGTGCACGACACCCTACGCACAGGTTTCAACGATTCACCCCTGTTTCAGGGTCTTATAAAGGGTATTGGTCCTCGCTACTGCCCCAGCATTGAGGACAAGTTGCGCACCTTTGCCGACAAGGAGTTTCACCAACTCTTCCTGGAGCCCGAGGGTGCTGACACCAACGAGTACTACCTCAACGGCTTCTCATCGAGCCTTCCCTGGCAGGTGCAGTGCGCCGCATTGGAGCAGATTGAGGGATTTGAGAATGTCGATATCTACCGCCCCGGTTACGCCATCGAGTATGACTATTTCCCACCCACACAGCTTAACCACACCCTCGAAACCAAACTTGTCAAAAACCTCTATTTTGCGGGCCAGGTGAATGGCACCACAGGTTATGAGGAAGCCGCAGCGCAGGGTCTTATGGCGGGTATCAATGCCGTGCGCAAACTGCGAGGGGAGGGGAGTGTTGTGCTCTCTCGTAATGAGGCCTACATAGGTGTGCTGATAGACGACCTTGTGACCAAGGGTGTCGATGAGCCCTACCGAATGTTTACCTCTCGCGCGGAGTATCGCATCCTGCTACGACAGGACAATGCCGATGTGCGACTCACACCTCTGGGCCGAGAAATTGGCCTGGTGGACGATGAAAGGTGGGAGAATTTTGAGCAAAAAAAATCGCTCGCAGAATCGCTCAAAAATTTTGTTTATGGATATGGGGTCGCCCCAAGCGAAATTTTGGACTATCTCAATTCCGTTAATTCTGCACAACTTTCGCAAAAAAAGAAGCTTTCGGAGGTTGTAATTCGCAACAATGTATCGCTTTTTGAGTTAATTGACCATATTTCGGCTCTTAAAAAGTTTATCAACACCCACAATATCGACCGAGAGGTTATCGAGCAGGTGGAGATTGAGGTGAAATATAGTGGCTACATTGAGCGCGAAAAGGCTACCGCGGAGAAGCTCCAAAGACTTGAGGAGATAAAAATTCCCGCCGGTTTCGACTTCCAGAAGATAACCTCCATAACTATTGAGGCCCGCCAAAAACTCAGTCGCATACAACCCACCACCATTGGTCAGGCATCCCGCATCCCCGGAGTATCACCCGCCGACATCAACGTACTCCTAATATATTTCGGCCGATAGGGTAGGGGAGTGTTCCACGAGGAACAATTTGCCAATAATAGACAAAAAAGAGGGGTGTTCCACGTGGAACACCCTTCTTTAATATATGTGCAGCACGCTATTTCTTCTGCATCTTGGCCCAAGTATCCTTGAGAGTTACAGTGCGGTTGAAGACCAACTTCTCGGCAGTGGAGTCCTTGTCTACACAAAAGTAACCAACCCTCTCAAACTGGAAGCGGTCACCCTCCTTCGCCTCAGCAAGCGAGCGCTCACACAGAGCCTTCTTAACAACCAACGAAGTGGGGTTGAGATAGTCAGTAAAGGTCTTGCCCTCCTCAACATCGTCGGGACTCTCCTTGGCAAAGAGGTTGTCGTAGAGCCTTACCTCGGCCTCCACAGCGTCGGCTGCCGACACCCAATGGATAACACCTTTCACCTTGCGGCCATCCGATGAGCCACCACCTGCCGACTCGGGGTCGTAGGTACAGCGAAGCTCAACAACATTACCAGCCTCATCTTTCACAACCTCCTCACATTTAATAAGATAGCCATATCTCAGGCGCACCTCGCCACCAGGACGCAGACGATAGTAACCCTTGGGAGGCTCCTCCATAAAGTCAGACTGCTCGATGAAAATCTCTCTGCCGAAGGGTACCTCCCTACGACCAGCCGCCTCATCCTCGGGGTTGTTCACGCAGCTAAAACTCTCACTCTTACCCTCGGGGTAGTTGGTGATGACAACTTTCAGGGGGTCGATGACTGCCATACGGCGCTCGGCAACCTTATTGAGATCCTCCCTCACGCAGTACTCAAGCAACGAGAGGTCGATAACATTATCCCTCTTGGCCACACCCACCTTCTCGGCAAATGCACGGATGGAGGCGGGGGTATAACCCTTGCGGCGCAGAGCACAAATGGTCGGCATTCGGGGGTCATCCCAACCCGTAACCACCTGGTCTTTAACCAATTGGAGCAACTTACGTTTACTCATCACGGTATAGGTAAGGTTGAGCCTTGCAAACTCATACTGGTGGCTGGGGAAAATACCGAGCTCCTGGATGAACCAATCATACAGGGGGCGGTGAACATCGAACTCGAGGGTACAAATCGAGTGTGTAATCCTCTCAATGGAGTCACTCTGACCGTGGGCGTAGTCGTACATAGGGTAGATACACCACTTATTACCGGTGCGGTGGTGCTCGGTGTGGAGAATACGGTAGAGGATGGGGTCACGGAAGAGCATATTGGGGTGGGCCATATCAATCTTGGCACGCAACACCTTCTCACCGTCGGCAAACTTACCCTCTTTCATCTCCTCAAAGAGTTTGAGGTTCTCCTCCACGGAGCGATTCCTCCAGGGGCTCTCGGTACCGGGCTGTTGCACAGTACCACGACCGAGGCGAATCTCCTCCTGGGTCTGATCGTCCACATATGCTTTACCCTTCTTAATGAGCTCCACAGCCCAATCGTAGAGCTGGTCGAAGTAGTCGGAGGCGTAGCGCTCCACAGCCCAATTAAAGCCGAGCCATTTGATATCCTCCTTGATGGAGTCCACATACTCGGTGTCCTCCTTCACGGGGTTGGTGTCGTCGAAACGGAGGTTACACTTACCATTGTAACGCTCTGCGAGACCAAAGTTAAGGCAGATACTCTTGGCGTGGCCAATGTGGAGATAGCCGTTGGGCTCGGGCGGGAAGCGTGTTTGGATGGCGCCTCCTGTCTCGGCGATATAGTTTTCAATAATCTCTTCTACGAAATTGAGACTCCTCTCTTTGGGGGCCTCTGTGGTCTTTACTTCCATAACAAAACCTGATTGGTGTATATTAGTCGCAAAGATAGTGATTTTTTGGCAAAATTTGGCAAAGTGTCGCAAAGAATAGGACGGCAGTAACTAATCGGGGTTAGTTGCCACTGTCCAACATAATGGTTACAGGGCCGTCGTTGAGCAGCCTCACCTTCATATCGGCGCCAAAACGGCCGCAAGGAATGGGACGTCCCAGCACTGCCGAGAGCTTGCTCTTAAACGACTCATAGAGGGGCACAGCCACCGCCTCACCTGCTGCGTTGATGTAGCTTGGGCGGTTGCCCTTGCGGGTGGCAGCCTGGAGAGTAAATTGGCTCACAACGAGCACCTCACCCCCAACCTGCTGAACATTGAGATTCATAACCCCTTCTGCATCGTCGAAGATGCGCAACTGCGACACCTTTCTCACAAGGTAGTCCACATCCTCCTCGGTGTCGGTGGTCGCCACACCCACAAAGACCAACAGTCCGTGGCAAATCTCGGCAACCCTCTCACCCTCAATGGTTACGCTTGCTTCCGTAACCCTCTGTACCAATGCTTTCATTGTATTGTGCTTTCAAATTAGTGCGCTTCGAGCCAATTATTACCCTCGCCCACATCGACGGTGAGGGGTACACGCAACCCTGCAAGCCTTCCTACGGCCTCCATCTCCTGCTTTAGAATCTCCATCACCCCCTCCTTCTCACTGCGGAGGGTATCAACAATAAGCTCATCGTGCACCTGCAGGATTAGTTGTGAACGAAGGCCCTCGCTCCTTAGGACACGCTCCACACCCACCATAGCCAGCTTGATGATGTCGGCTGCCGACCCCTGAATGGGGGCATTTATGGCATTTCGCTCGGCCAGCGAGCGCACGGTGGCATTGGCTGAATTGATGTCGGGGAGGTAGCGACGGCGACCATAAATGGTCTGCACATAGCCATTGTTTTTGGCTTCGGCAATGGTGTGGTCTATATATGTCTTCACACCAGGGTAGGAGCGGAAATAGCCCTCAATTATCTCCTTGGCCTCAGCCATCGACATATCGCCTCCCATCCTCTGGCGCAGGCCAAAGGCGGAGATGCCGTAAATAATGCCGAAATTGGCGGTCTTGGCCTTGCGTCGCTGGTCGGAGGTAACCTCCTCTGGGGCTACGTGGAACAGCCTCGATGCGGTATCTCGGTGGATATCCTCTCCCTCGTTAAAGGCCCTAATCATCGACTCATCGCCACTCAGGTGAGCCATCAGTCGGAGCTCTACCTGGGAGTAGTCGGCAGCAAGCAACAGGTGGTCACTGTCGCTCGCCACAAATGCCTCACGAATGGGGCGACCCAGAGCGTCACGAACAGGGATGTTCTGGAGGTTGGGGTTGGTGGAGGACAGGCGCCCCGTGGCAGCCACCGCCTGGTTGTAGGAGGTGTGTATGCGCCCCGTGGCGGGATTGACCATCTGGGGGAGCGCCTCCACATAGGTGGAGAGGAGTTTTTTGATTCCTCGGTACTCCAGAATGAGGGGTACTATGGGGTGGCGGTCGGCGAGGAAGGTGAGATATTCCTCCTCGGTGCTATACTGTTTGGTCTTGGTTTTCTTGGGCTTGGCGTCTATTTTGAGCACCTCAAAGAGTGCCACGCCGAGTTGTCGGGAGGAGTTTACATTGAGCCCGGGGAGGCCCGAGAGCGAGCGTATCTGCTCCTCAAGCTCCACCATCTTGGCGTTGAGCTCCACTGCGTAGCGAGCCAGGTGGTCGCAATCGACCTTCACACCCGCCATCTCCATATCCATCAGGGTGGAGATTAGGGGCCTCTCTATGGTTGTGTAGAGTTCCAAAGCCCCAGCCTTCTCCAGCATAGGGTGGAGCACCTCAAACAGTTGCAGGGTAACATCGGCATCCTCGGCACAATAGGGGGCAACAAGCTCCACCGCCACACGGTCCATTGTGAGCTGCTTGCTGCCACGACCTATGAGACTCTCAATCTCTATGGGCTGATAGCCGAGCAGGGTTTGGGCCAAGTGGTTCATTGAGTGTCGGCCGTCGGGGTCGATGAGGTAGTGCATAATCATCGTGTCCCACAAGGGGCCCTCAACAACCACCCCCTCGTGGCGCAACATCTGGAGGTCAAACTTTGTGTTGTGTGCCACCTTCTCTACCTTGGGGTTGGTGAGCAGTGGCGCAATCTTTTCGAGCGCACCCTCCACCGAGAGGGGGACGTAATATGCCTTGTGGGGCTCGGCAGAGAGTCCCACCCCCACCACACGGTCGGCAAAGTAGTCAAAACCTGTGGTCTCCGTGTCAAACGAGATGCGCTGAGCGCTGCTCAACTCGGCCACAGCCTCTGCCACCTTCTCGGGAGTATTACAGAGGATGTAGGTATGCTCCACGGTGTCGATGGTATTGTGGAGCGGGGCAGGGGAGGAGAAGAGGTCGGCAGCAGGCTCTGCGGGGGCACCTTTTGCCCCACCCTTTACCACCTCCACGGGGTTGCCGAAGAGGTCGAGTGCAGGGGCTGCCGCAGTGGTCGCCCCACAAGGGGTCGCACTCTTATAACCCTCCGCCTCGGGGCACACCTGGGTACTGAAGGGGGAAAAAGCCCCCACCTCCATCTCCTTGAGGAACATATTGAAATTGAGCTTCTGATAGAGCCCTCTGAGGGCCTCACAATCGGGGGCACACATTGCCAACTCCGAGGGGACAAACTCTATGGGGGCGTCGAGGGCGATGGTTGCCAACACCTTCGAGAGACGCAACTGCTCGGCACCCGCCTCCACATTCTCCCTCTGCTTGCCCTTCAGGCGGTCGAGATTTGCGAGGATTTCCTCCACGGTACCCACCTCATTCACGAGTTTTATGGCACCCTTCTCGCCTATGCCCTTCACTCCGGGGATGTTGTCGGCAGCGTCGCCCCACAGAGCAAGAATGTCGATAACCTTGCGGGGGTCGTCGAAGCCGTAGTGCTCCCTGATTTGCTCGGGGCCCACAATCTCCACACCCTCGCCCCCCTTGCGCTGTTTATATATACGCACATTGGGGGTGACAAGCTGACCGAAGTCTTTGTCTGGAGTGACCATATAGACATCGTAACCCTGGGCCGCAGCCTTGTGGGAGAGTGTGCCGATAACGTCGTCGGCCTCGTAGCCCGCAACCTCCAATACGGGAATCCTCATCGCCGCCAGGAACTCCTTGATGTAGGGCACAGCGGTAATGATATCCTCGGGGGTCTCCGAGCGATTGGCCTTGTAGTCGGCAAAGAGCTCGTTGCGGAAGTTTCCCCCCTTGGGGTCGAAAGCCACACCGAGATAGTGGGGACGCTCGTTGATGATAATATCCCTCACAAACTTCACAAAGCCGAAGATAGGGGAGGTGTTGAGCCCCTCACGATTGCGCATAGGGCGCCCCGCAAAGGCGTAGTAGGCACGGAAAATCTGTGCGTAGGCGTCTATCAAAAATAGTTTTTCCACAGAGAATGGGATTGGTCGTTTTGTTTAGAAAATGGTGATGTTGTAGGGCATACGGGCCTGAACGGAGCTTCCTCCCTCAATCATCCTCAGGGTGCTCTCCAGCTCACGAGCCACAGGCGACTTGCCGACGCCCACCTTGCTCTTCACATTCATAAAGGTATTGAGAAGGGCAGCAAGTTCACTCTCCTCCTCCAAAATCTCCACCACTCGCCAATCGTTGCCCAACTCGGCCTTCTCGGCTGCGATGGTGAGAGCCCTCTTCAGGCCGCCAAACTCATCGACAAGGCCTATGCGCTGGGCATCTACGCCACACCACACACGGCCCTCACCTATGGCATCAACCGCATCGATAGTCATCTCCCTACCCTCGGCCACGTGACCCAGGAACACACCATAGACATCCTCCACGGAGCGCTGCATATAGTTCATTTCGGCAGGGGTGAGGGGGCGGAACATTGTGCCCATATCGGCGTGGGGAGCGGTTTTTGCCACATCCACAGTGATTCCGAGCTTCTGCTCCATAGCCTTCTGGCCGTTTACAATAAGACCAAAGACACCAATGGAGCCTGTGAGGGTTGTGCGGGCCGAAACAACGTGGTCGGCAGGGGAGGAGATGTAGTAACCACCCGAAGCAGCATAGTTGGCCATAGAAACCACAATGGGTTTCTCCTCGCCGAGGAGCTTGAGCTCCCTCCACATAACCTCCGAGGCAAGAGCGCTGCCGCCGGGCGAATTGACCCTCAACACAACAGCCTTCACACCCTTATCCTCACGGGCACGACGAATCTGGTCGGCAGTGGTAGCACCGCCCACAATACCCTCGCCACCCTGGCCGTCGATAATCTCACCGTCGGCATAGATGATGGCTACTTTGTTGGGCGAAATCTTGGTGGGAACAATGGTCGAGGAGTACTCGCCGAGAGTGACGGTGTGGAGCTCGGCGGTACCTGTCATTGTACGCAACTCCTCCTTCACCTCGTCCTCATAGCGAAGACCATCCACCAGCCCCAGGCGCAGTGCCGCCGCAGGGCTATCCACAGCAAGGGTGGATGCGATGTTATTAAGCTCCTCGGGCGAAATGTTGCGGGAGGAGGCAATGTCGCTCAACATAGCTCCCCAAATGGATCCCACCATAGCCTCGGTCTGTGCACGGTTTGCTGGACTCATCTCGGTGAGCATATAGGGCTCCACGGCCGATTTGTAGGTGCCGTGGCGGACAATCTGCACATCCACACCCAACTTGTCGATGGCCCCCTTGAAGAAGATGGACTGCGAAGCCAAACCTTTCCAATCGAGGCCGCCCTGGGGGTTGATATAAACCTTGTCGGCCACCGAGGCAATCCAGTAGGAGCCCTGGGTGTAGGTTTCATTGTAGGCCACAATAGGTTTGCCCGAGGTTGCCTTGAACTCCGCCAAAAGAGCCCTCAACTCCTCAATCTGGGCAGTGCCCTCAATGGCTCCCGTGCCCGAGAGGTTTATGTAGAGAGCCTCTATGCGCTCGTCAGTAGCTGCAGCCTCCAGCGCATCCATAACGTTAAGCATAGTGAGCGAGCCGACCATCTCAAAGCTGCTACCCGAGCCCATAGCGAAGGTGGGGGTGCGGGGCGAATCGGTGATGTTCTCGTCGAGATTGAGCACCAGAACGGTGTCGTTTTCTACAACAGGTGCGGCAGGCTCCATCGAACCCACAAGCCCGCCAATGATGAAAATGGGGAGCAATGCTACCACCACAAGTGCCAAAAGCACAGCAAAAAATGTTCTGAAAAATTCTTTCATAGCTATAAAAAGTTTCTAATATAATACAAAGGTATATTTTTTCCCGCAAAGAAAAGCTATCTTTGTCGAACTAAATTAACCACAAAGAGAACACAAAACAGAGAAAACTATGATAACAAAAGAGGAGATTATTGAGATTCTCAAAGGCATCAACCACCCCGAAACAGGACAAAATGTTGTGGAGAGCGGCATCCTCCAGGAGGTGACTGTGGGCGAAGAGGGTAAAATCCACCTCACAATGGTATTCCGCCGTCGTCGCGACCCCTTTGCAAAGAGCGTGGCTATGCGCTCCAAACTCGCTATTGAGGCCGCCGCCGAGGGTGCCGAAGTAGAGATTTTGATTCGAGAGGGCGAGGATGCTCCCAAGCCCCGCCAGCACGAGGGTCTCAAAGAGGTTAAACACATTGTGGCCATTGCTTCGGGCAAGGGTGGCGTGGGCAAATCGACCGTCACCGCCAACCTCGCCGTGGAACTTACCAAGCTGGGTTACAAGGTGGGTGTTCTGGATGCCGACATCTATGGTCCCTCGCAACCCAAACTCTTCGGCGTGGAGGATTTCGAGCCCTGGGCAGAGCCCGTCGATGGCCTCGATTACATCACCCCAGCGGAGAACTATGGCGTGAAAATCAACTCTATAGGATTCTTCATCGAACCCGAAAATGCACTCGTTTGGAGAGGCCCTATGGCTACTAACGCTCTTAAACAACTTATTAACCAAACCCTGTGGGGTGAGCTCGACTTTCTGCTCATAGATATGCCCCCCGGAACGGGTGATGTGCAGATATCTATCGTAGAGAATCTTACCCTCTCCGGAGCGGTCATTGTGAGCACCCCCCAGAAGGTTGCCGTGGCCGATGTGGTGAGGGGTATGAAGATGTTTGAAGCAGAGGGAGTTGGGGTACCCGTGCTGGGTGTTGTTGAGAATATGGCCTTCTTCACTCCTGCCGAACTTCCCAACAACCGCTACTACATCTTCGGCCGTGGCGGAGCACGCTCTATGGCCGAGGCAGAGGGTGTTGATTTCTTGGGCGAAGTTCCTCTTATTCAGTCTATTGCAGAAAATTCCGACGCTGGCACTCCCGTGGCTCTCGGCTCTTCGCAGGAGGAGAAATACTACGCCGAGATTTGTCGGAAAGTTGTTAGCAAGCTGATAAAATAGTGTTGATAACAGAGTGAAAAGTTGTTGAAACAAAAAACCTTTTTTCTACCTCAAAAATTTGCAAAACCCACTCCGGCGTATATACAACCGAGGAGAGAAAAAATGCAAGAAAAAAGTTTTAAATTTTGCTCCCAAATTACCAACACGGTTTTCCCTTGCGAGGTTGAAAATTTTGGTGTGTTAGTATGTTGAAAACCTTTTCAACAGGGTGTTGATAAATAGTGCAACTTGCTCATTTTCGCACCCCAATACCCTCCAAGTGAAAAGAGCAATTTTTTGTATTTTGCAAAAGGGGAAGGGAGGAAAAATTTACCAACATTTTCAACAGCGTTTTATATTATTGTTATCTATTTTTAAATTTAAAATTAAAGAAAGAAAATATAAATAATAAACATTCGGAGCGATGACCACTTTTGAAAAAATCCAGAAGCTCAAAAAGGAGAAGAGGGCGATAATCCTGGCACACTACTACACCTCAGCCGACGTGCAGAGGGTTGCCGACTTTGTGGGCGACAGCCTGGCACTTTCCCAGAAGGCTGCCGACGCCGATGCCGACGTTATCCTCTTTGCGGGCGTGAGGTTTATGGCCGAGACTGCCAAGGTGCTCTCCCCTGCCAAGAAGGTGCTTATGCCTGTGGTGGAGGCCGGGTGTTCGCTGGCTGACTCGTGCGACCCCGAGGAACTGCGTCGTGCCAGGGAGGAGAATCCCGACCACCTTGTGGTGTCGTATGTAAACACCTCGGTGGAGGTGAAGGCCCTCACCGACATCTGCTGCACCTCCTCCAATGCACTCCAGATTGTGGAGGCGCTGCCCCGAGAGCAGAAGATTCTCTTTGTGCCCGACCGCAACCTCGGCTCATATATTAATAGGTGTACGGGAAGGGATATGAAACTCTGGAATGGCGCCTGCCTTGTTCACGAGGAGTTTTCGGCAGCCAAGATTGAGACCCTCAAGAGGGAACACCCCGAGGCAGTAGTGCTCGTTCATCCCGAGTGTAAGCCCGAGGTTGTGGCTCTGGCCGACTATGCCGGCTCCACGGCGGGCATCCTCGCCTATTGTGCACGCCCCGAGGTGAGGGAGGTTATTGTGGTCACCGAGAGCGGTATCCTCCACGAGATGACCCAGCGCCACCCCGACAAGAGGTTCTACCTCGTGGAGCCCGAGAAGGGGTGCGAGAAGTGTATATCGTGTAAGGATATGAAGCTTGTGACCCTGGAGAATATTCTTTCTACCCTTGAGAAGGAGAGCCCCGAGATCGTCATCGACGAGGAGATTAGGGTTAAGGCCGAAGGCTCCATCCGCCGTATGCTGGAGATGAGTGTGTAGAGATGTCGACCGACGACCGTCAGCCGTCAATTTCCTATAACTCCTATAACTATTATAACTCCTATATAGGGAAGACACTGTGGTAGAGAAACGAAGTATCTCGCAAAAAGGTGAAGCTCTTTACAAAAAGCTTCAAAACAAACAATAAAAACAAACATTAACCTAAAATAAAAAGAAAAGATGAAAAAGATTATTGTTAGTGCGCTTGTGATGTTGATGTCGCTGAGTGCTTTTGCGGATGAGGGTATGTGGCTGCTGCCCTTGATTAAGAAACTGAACCTGAAGGATATGAAGGCGAAGGGCTTGGAGCTGTCGGCCGAGGATATCTACTCGGTTAATAACTCGTCGCTGAAGGATGCGATAGTTATTTTTGGCAATGGTTGCACCGGCGAGATTGTGTCGCCCAACGGCCTGCTCTTTACCAACCACCACTGTGGTTTTGGCAATATCCAGGCGCTGAGCAGCGTGGAGCACGACTACTTGAAGAATGGCTATTGGGCTATGAATAATGAGCAGGAGTTGCCCGCCCCCGGCTTGCAGGTAACTTTCATTCGCCATATTGAGGAGGTGACCAAACAGATGCTCAAGGGAGTGAAGGAGGATATGACCCACGAGGAGAGGGCTGCCAAGATTGAGGCAAATGGAAAGGCCCAGAGGGAGAAGTTCGAGAAGAAATATGAGGGTAAGAGCATTACCATCAAGGATTTCTTCGGTGGCAACCAGTACTTCGCATTCGTTACCGAGATTTATAAGGATGTGCGCTTGGTAGGTACTCCTCCCTACGCCATTGGTAAGTTTGGTGGCGAGACCGACAACTGGATGTGGCCCCGCCACACCGGCGACTTCTCGGTGTTCCGTGTGTATGCAGCTCCCGATGGTAAGACTCCTGCGGAGTACTCGCCCGAGAATGTGCCCTACCAGGCCGATAAGTACCTTACCATCTCGACCGAGGGCTACAAGGAGGGTGACTATGCAATGATTATGGGCTTCCCCGGCACTACTACCCGCTATATGACCTCCTATGAGATTGATAAGATGCTCACCGTGGATAACCCCAATCGCATCTATATCCGTGGCGAGAGGCAGGCCATCCTGAAAGTGCATATGGCTGCCGACGACGCTATCCGTATTAAATATGCCTCCAAGTATGCCTCCTCGTCGAACTATTGGAAAAACTCGATTGGTAAGTCGAGGGGCGTGGAGAAACTCGGCGTGAAGGCACAGAAGGCCGCCGAGGAGGAGGCCTTCACCCAGTGGGTGTGGGGCGATATGGACAAGAAGCGCATAGAGAAGTATGGCGAGGCACTTCCTTTGATTGAGAAGTATGTGACCGAGGCAACCCCCTATGAGAGCGACGCACAGATTTTGAGCGAGACTCTCTTCCGTGCTGCGGAGATTCTCAACGCATCGACCACCTTCTACAACCGCTACCGCCGCACCGACAGCATCGAGGAGGCGCTGGCAGCTGTCAAGAAGTTCTATAAGGACTACGACGAGGGTGTAGATAGGCTCGTTACCTGCCGTATGTTTGAGGTGCTGAGGGAGATGATTCCCGCCGAGCGCAGGCCCCAGAGTCTGGCAGTTATCGACACCGAGTGGGGTGGCGATGTTAAGGCCTTCACCGAGGACCTCTTCGAGAAATCCGTGTTTGCCAATGAGCAGAGGTGTGTGGGTGCTGCTGCCGCCGGCGATATTGCCGTCTTTGAGAACGACCCCGCACTCGTTATTATGAAGGACGCTTCGGCCCTCTATACCGACCTGCAGGCCAAGATTCGCCCCCTGAAGGCCGACTATAATAAGGGTCACAGGCTCTACATCAAGGGTCTTCAGGAGATGCAGCCCGAGCGTGCCTTCTATCCCGATGCCAACTTCACCCTCCGTTTGACCTACGGCACCATTCTTCCCTATTCGCCCGCCGACGGTGTGCTCTATAAGTACTACACCACCATCAATGGCATTGTGGCAAAGGAGGATCCCAACAACCCCGTGGACTTCACCGTAGATGAGGGGCTCAAGAGGCTCTATGCCGAGCAGAATTGGGGAGGCTATGCCGATAAGGATGGTTCGCTCCACACCTGCTTCCTCTCGACCAACGATATTACCGGTGGTAACTCGGGTAGCCCCATTATGAATAGCAAGGGCGAGCTTATTGGTCTTGCATTCGATGGCAACTGGGAGGCTATGAGTGGCGATATTGCTTTCGAGCCCAATGTTCAGAGGACCATCAATGTGGACGTTCGCTATGTCCTCTGGTGCATCGACACTTTGGGTGGGGCTTCGTGGTTGCTCGACGAGATGACCATTAAATAGCGCACCTTGTAGGTGAATTTTCACTAAATTTCAGATAGCGGGCTTCCTCATTTGCGATAGCAAACTGCGGAGCCCGCTTCTTTATTTAGCAAAAATTCCCTCAACAATCTGCGCTATTTACGACTACCGTCAACCGTCAACCGACTTTTCCCTATAACTCCTATAACTCCCTAATGACCCTATCAGCCCTATCGACCGTACCCACCAACAAAAAACCCTTCCACCGTAAGTGGAAGAGTTTTTTGTTTTTAGAGGCCTCCGTCGAGGAGCCACACGCCTTGCGAGTTGTCGTTGCGGAGGGCCACAATCAGTTCCTCCTCTTCGCCCGAGGCGAGCACCACTCGGCACTTTACAAAGCGGCCGGGATAGAGGCCGGACTTGAAAGATTTTCCGACGGACACAACCCTCAACCCTTTATACAATCCGGCTAACTTGGCCATCGCCCCTTTGTAGTAGTAGAGTGCAGTGGAGAGTATCTCCTCATCCCAATTGCCCATAGCTCCGAGGATAATTTTTGCAGCCTCCTCGGCGGAGATGCCGGCCAGGGGGGTAGGGGAGTCGGAGGAGTAGTCAATGGAGGAGAAAGCGACGTAGGGGAATTCGTTGTCGGCAAGACCCTCAGCAGTCAGGGGGCAGTCGTAGCAGATATTGGTACTCTCCACGACGGAGGTGTGTTTTTTGCCCGAGGTGAGGATGTAGATGCGCAATTTGAGCAGTCGGCCACTCTCCTTATCAAAAGAGTATTCTCGGACGGTGTTGGCCTCGGCGAGAGAGGAGTTGAGCATATAGCGACTCTCCGAGAAATCCCCTTCGGCGGCGGTGGTGACCTTCACATCCACAACGTCACCCCTCTCGTTCACCTCATATTTGGCGCCTTTGCGCTCTTTGGCGAGTCTCATCTCCAGGCCGAGCAACTCTTGGGGGGCAATGAACATCACCCACTCGCTGTCGAGAGTTGTGGGGGCTGTGGTGTACCAACCTTGGCTGTGTCCCTCTATCCATTGATAAACTTTGCCATCGCCCTGGTAGAGGAGTTTGCGACCGCCCTGCTTCTCGATACTCCACGCCACTTGCTCGTCGTAGATAACCTTGACGGAGGTGGGGACCAACTCCCCCTCGGGGTCAATGTAATCCATAGGCTCGTCGGCCTCTGTGCGGACATTGAGGTTCATAATCATCGTTTTTATCTCGCCTGCGGCGGTGATGGCTGCGGCAAAGTGGCGACGTGCAGCCCCTGCGGGGGTGTTGATTGTCAGCGTGAAGGCTATGGCTACAAGAGCGGCCACGGAAACGGAGGCTCTTATCCACATTCCCAGGCGTATGTGTCGGGGTTTTGAGGCGGCCTGCTGCTCTCGGGCGGCTGCGAGGATGCGCTCTTTGAGGTCGGCAGAGGGCTTCAGCTCTACCTTGGGAGTTAGCATATCGACGATCTGCTGCTCCTGTTTGTTGTATTCCAGATTGTTCATAGTCGTTTTCTTTTGATGGTTAGTTGATAAAAAGTTGCCTGAGCCTCTCGATGCCGCTTTTGAAACGGCTCTTGATGGTTGTGACGGGCATTGCCGTCATCTCGGCAATCTCGGTGAACTTCATATCGCCGTGGATATGGAGCCTAATCACTTCGCTTTGTTGCTCGGGCAGCCGCTCCAGCAGGGCATTTATGAGACAGAACTCCTCCTCGGCTGTGGCGGGGTTGTTTGGTATGGCACCAACCACCCTGTCATTTAAGGGGGTGTCAGCTGTGCGCTTGCGGAGCATATCGACACATCCCGAAGCCACAGCCGAAAAAAGATAGGCCCTGGGGTTGCGTATGGAGCGGGTGGAGGAGCCTACCTTGAGAAAGGCATCCTGCACCACATCTTCGGCGTCGCAACGATTGCCAAGACGGAAGAAGGCGTAGCGAAAAGGCCGTCGCCGTAGAGCTCTATCCACTCGTCGAGTAGTTCGATGTTTGTTGGTTGTTTTTGCATAGTTTCAATAGATGTAGGGGTTTTCTCAAACTCGAGTTCGACTATAAGACGCAAATTTCGTAAAAAAGACGAAATAGCAATAATTTTTTGGTCTAACGTCTAACGACATATAAACTGTCAGCTGACAGCTGAGTGCTGAAAGCTAAAAAATTTTGCATTTTGAATTTTGAATTTTGAATTTAAAAGTATCTTTGTGGTCTTGAAGAAACCATCACACCCAAACAAACTTTGTGCACAATGCAAATAAGGAAGGTAATAGGCATTGGTAATGCCCTCACAGATTTTTTAGTAAACCTGCGCAACGACGACGTGCTCCACGCTCTCAACCTCGGCAAGGGTAGTATGAACCTTGTGGACTCCGAGTTCCAGAGAAGCATCCAAGGCGAGACCGCCGACCTGCCTCACACCCTCTCGCTGGGTGGCAGTGCGGGCAACACAATTCGTTGTATGGCTCGTTTGGGTGCACAGGTGGGCTATATCGGCAAGGTTGGCAAAGATTCCACAGGCCACTTCTATGAGCAGGCGCTCGACAACCTCGGTATTGAGCCCTACATCACCCACGGTAAGAACCGCTCGGGAAGGTGTCTGTCGCTCGTGTCGCCCGACGGAGAGCGCACAATGGTCACCTACCTCGGTGCAGCACTCGAACTCTCCGAAGAGGATATCAGGGCCGAGATATTCGAGGGCTACGACTGCCTCTACATTGAGGGTTTTATGGTTCAGAGCCACGCCGTTATCCGTCACGCCATAAAGACCGCCAAGAGTTGTGGCTTGAAGGTGGCTATTGACCTTGCTAGCTACAATGTTGTGCTGGAGAACAGGGCCTTCCTTTTGGACCTCGTGGATAAATATGTCGATATCATCTTCGCCAATGAGCAGGAGGCCGAGGCTTTCAGTGGCGAGAAAGATGCCGAGAAGGCGTTGGAGTTTATTGCCGCAAGGTGCGACCTGGCTGTGGTGAAGATTGGTACCCGTGGTGCACTCATCAAGGAGAAGGGTGGCGAGGCTGTTCACGTGGGCATTATGGCTGCCGCAAAGAGGGTGGATACCACCGGTGCGGGCGACTTCTACGCTGCGGGCTTTATGGCGGGTATGTGCCAGGGTCTCGACCTGCGCCAGTGTGGTACGATAGGTGCCATCACTGCCGGCAAGGTTATCGAGGTGGTGGGTACCACCTTTGGCGAGGATGTGTGGAAGGAGATTTTCTCCCTCGTCGAGGAGGTGAAACAACAAAAGTGTCTTTTCTAAAAGAGAGGGTGGAGTTATGCGTGCAACAATAGAACTCGAAAGGATGGAGTTTCGTGCTCCCCACGGCTGCTACGACCTCGAAAAGGTTGTGGGCAACCGCTATCACGTTGACCTTAAGATGGATGTTGAAATAGGGGATGCCCCTGTGACCGACGAGCTGTTGAAAAGTGTGAACTATCTGGCGGTTTACCAGGAGGTGGCCGAGGAGATACAGATTCCCTCCAACATTCTCGAAAATGTTGCCTGGCGCATCTTGGAGCGCATCCATCGCTCTTTTCCACAGATAGTTAGCTCCACAATCAAGGTGTCGAAGTTGGCGCCGCCCCTCGGAGGCAAGGTCGAAAGGGTGAGTGTAACCCTCTCCAAATAAACCCATTAGCAAAGTGTTCACAACTTGTTGATAAAGTGTGAGCACTTTGTTTATAAAACTCGAAAAATTTGGTGCAACTTTGTGCCAAAGTCGGCCGCATTCGTGCGGTTTTCTTAACTGCCTAACAGGCAGACCTTTGACCAAGGAAACAAACGAAAAAACATATTATTCACACAGTAAACTATGTCTGAGAAGATGGAGAAAGGGAACCTGTCCTCTGAACTGAAGGAGTTGAAGTATGAGGATGTATTGGCAAATGCCAAGGAGTATTTCAAGGGTGACGACCTCGCCGCAATGGTGTGGGTGAACAAGTATGCCCTGAAGGATTCGTTTAACCGTATTTATGAGGGCTCGCCCAGGGATATGCACGTTCGTATCGCCGACGAGATTGCCCGCATAGAGAAGAACTACCCCAACCCTATGAGTTCGGAGGATGTCTTTGGCCTGCTCGACCAGTTCAAATATGTCATCCCCCAGGGTGGTCCTATGACCGGTATTGGTAACAACCTCCAGATTGCCTCGCTCTCCAACTGCTTCGTTATCGGCCACCGCAATCCCGCCGACTCCTATGGTGGTATCATCCGTATGGACGAGGAGCAGGTGCAGCTTATGAAGCGCCGAGGTGGTGTGGGTCACGACCTCTCCCACCTGCGTCCTTCGGGCACCCCTGTGCTCAATAGCGCCCTCACCTCCACCGGTATCGTTCCCTTTATGGAGCGCTACTCCAACTCCACCCGTGAGGTTGCCCAGGATGGCCGCCGTGGTGCACTGATGCTTACCCTTTCCATCAAGCACCCCGATGCCGAGAAGTTTATCGACGCCAAGACCGTGCAGGGCAAGGTTACAGGTGCCAATGTGAGCATCAAGGTCGATGACGAGTTTATGCGCTGTGTGATGAATGGCGAGAAGTATGTGCAGAAGTTCCCCATCGATGCCGAGGTGCCTATGTACAGCAAGGAGATTGACGCAACGGCTCTGTGGCAGAAGATTATCCACAACGCCTGGAAGAGTGCCGAGCCCGGCTGCTTGTTCTGGGACACCGTGTTGAGGGAGAGTATCCCCGATTGCTATGCCGACGAGGGTTTCCGCACTGTTTCGACCAACCCCTGTGGCGAGATTCCTCTCTGCCCCTACGACAGCTGCCGCCTGTTGGCACTCAACCTCTACAGCTACGTTGATAAGCCCTTTACCCCCGAGGCATCCTTCAACCACGAGAAGTTTGCCCGCCACATCGAGATGGCTATGAGGATGATGGACGATATCATCGACCTCGAGCTGGAGAAAATCGACCTTATCCACAAGAAGATTGGTCGTGACCCCGAGGAGTTGGATGTTCGTCGTGTGGAGCTCTCGTTGTGGGAGAAGATTAGGGAGAAGGCTCTGAAGGGTCGTCGTACCGGTCTGGGTATCACCGCCGAGGGCGATATGCTTGCCGCATTGGGCCTCACCTATGGCTCCGAGGAGGGTATTGAGTTTGCCGTAAACATCCAGAAGGAGCTCTGCCTTAACGCCTACCGTGCAAGTGTGAAACTTGCCAAAGAGCGTGGTTCGTTCCCTATGTACGACAACCTCAAGGAGGAGAACAATCCTATGATTGCCCGCATCCGTGAGGCCGACCCCGCCCTCTATGAGGATATGGTTCGCTATGGCCGCCGCAATATTGCAATGCTCACCATTGCCCCCACAGGTACCGTGTCGCTTATGTCGCAGACCACCTCGGGTATCGAGCCCGTGTTCCGTCCCGTCTATAAGCGTCGCCGCAAAGTGAACCCCACCGATCAGAATGTGAAGATTACCTACAAGGACGACGTGGGCGACTGCTTCGAGGAGTACTATGTGTTCCACCACAAGTTTGTGGAGTGGCTCAAGATTACTGGCCACAATGTGGACAACCTCAACAACCTGAGCGATGCCGAGATGGATGCTCTTGTTGCCGCCTCGCCCTACAACCACGCCACTGCCAACGACATCGACTGGGTGGCCAAGGTGAAGATGCAGGGCGCCATCCAGAAGTGGGTGGACCACTCCATTTCGGTTACTGTAAACCTCCCCAACAATGTTTCGGAGGAGCTTGTGGCCGATGTTTATAAGACCGCTTGGGAGTGTGGCTGTAAGGGTATTACCGTCTATCGTGACGGCTCCCGCAGCGGTGTGCTTATCGACACCAAGAGCAAAACAGAGGCTCCCGCCGAGAGCAAAGCACCCATCAAGCGCCCCGCAGAGCTCGAGGCCGATGTTGTGCGCTTCCGCAATGGTAAGGAGGAGTGGATTGCCTTTGTGGGTATGCACGATGGCAAGCCCTATGAGATTTTCACCGGCCAACTCGATGAGGAGGAACTCTTCATTCCCAAAAGCATCACCAAGGGTTGGATTGTGAAGGTGCGTGAGGAGGATGGCTCCAAGCGCTACGACTTCCGCTTCAACGATAAGGGTGGTTATCCCCACATCATCGGTGGTATCTCCCGTCTGTTCGATATGGAGTTCTGGAACTATGCAAAACTTATCTCGGGTGTGCTTCGCAACGGTATGCCTATCATTGACGTTGTGAACCTTGTTGATAGCCTCCAGTTCACCAGCGATGGCATCAATGTTTGGAAGGCCGGTGTTGCACGTGCCCTGAAGCGCTACATCAAGGATGGCACCAAGAGCAAGCAGAAATGCCCCAACTGCGGTAGCGAGAGCCTTGTTTACCAGAATGGCTGTCCCACCTGCCACTCGTGCGGTTGGTCCAAATGCTCGTAAATAGCGCATCTTATCGGTGCCCAAGCGCACCTTGCGAGCAACTACTGCGCCCGACTGCGATAAACCCCCTTCCTCATTTGCGTCAAGCAAACTCCGGAGGGGGTTTTCTTGTGCGCCTTGTATTTATCTCGCAATCTGCGCTT
>JAZQZI010000035.1:0-96495 GCA_045633985.1 Tidjanibacter sp.
AGTGGAGGAAGAGGAGGAGGCTCCTCGTGGTCTGCGCCTTCGTGCCCACCACGCAGTCAAGAAGATTGACGGCATCACCATCCTTGCCCTGGTGGCTGTGGTGTTGGCCCTTATGGCCCTTGTATGGGGTATGATTCCCAGCGGCGACAGGCTTGAACTCGAGGTGGAGCAGCCCGCTGTGGAGAGTGTGGAGAACGGCGTAGGGGAGTAGTTGAACCAGAATAATTCCGTATGCTTGACCTTTTTTCCATAAAACAACGATTTGGCATAATCGGCAATAGCGAGCCCCTCAATCGTGCCATAGAGATGGCTGTGAAGGTGGCTCCCACTGATCTCACGGTGCTCATTGTCGGCGAGAGCGGTGTGGGTAAGGAGTTCTTTCCACAGATTATTCACGCCGAGTCGGCCCGCAAGCACAACAAATATGTGGCCGTAAACTGCGGCGCCATTCCCGAGGGAACCATCGACTCCGAGCTGTTTGGCCACGAGAAGGGCTCTTTTACGGGTGCTGTGGAGGCTCGCAAGGGCTATTTCGAGGAGGCTGACGGTGGAACCATTTTCCTCGATGAGGTGGCAGAATTACCCCTCTCCACCCAGGTGCGACTGCTCAGGGTGCTCCAGACAGGTGAGTTTATCCGTGTGGGCTCCTCCAAGCCCCAGAAAACCAATGTGAGGGTGGTGGCGGCTACAAATGTCGATTTGGGGCGTGCCATCTCCGAGGGACGATTCAGGGAGGACCTCTACTATCGTCTCTCGACAGTTCCCATCACGGTTCCTCCTCTGCGTCAGCGCAAGGAGGATATCCACCTGCTTTTCCGCAAGTTCGCCTCGGATGTGTCGGTAAGTTGCAATATGCCCGTCATCAGGCTCGACGAGGAGGCACGTGCGCTCCTTGAGAACTACTATTGGAAGGGCAACATCCGCCAACTGAAAAATGTGGCAGAGCAAATCTCTGTGCTCGAACCCTCCAGACTTATCTCGGAGGAGGTGCTGCGCAAATACCTCCCCGTGGAGGGCATAGGCTCCACCCCCATCGTGATGAACGAGGGTAAGAGGGAGGAGTATGCCGACGAGAGAGAACTGCTCTATAAGGTGCTCTTCGATATGAAGAGGGATATCTCGGATGTGAAACGTATGTTGCTTGAGGTTATGAGCGGCACCACCTCCTCCTATGAGGAGCGCCGCAGCGACCCCACACCCGTGGCCGGCTACCTCCCCACTACGGTGGCCTACAATAAACCCGAAGCGCAGGAGACCATCGGCGAGGAGGTATTCGATGACCCCCGCCCCCTCTCCAAGGAGGATGTGCAGCGTGAGGCCATTGTGAAGGCTTTGCGCCGTACGGGTGGCCGCCGTAAGGAGGCTGCCAAGGAGCTCTTTATGAGCGAACGAACACTCTATCGTAAAATCAAAGATCTCGGAATAGATGAAATTTAGAAACATAGCCCTGGCACTTTTTGTGTCGTGCGTTGCGGCCCTTGTGAGTGGCTGCACAGTGAAGTACTCCTTCTCGGGTGCCTCCATACCTCTGGATGCCAAGACCGTGAGCGTGCCCTACTTCCCCAATAATGCCCCTATGGTGGCTCCCTCGCTCAGCGCAACCCTCACCGAGCAGTTGCAGGATAAGTTCGCAAGGCAGACCAAGTTGCAACTTGTTGATGTGGGTGGCGATCTGGCTTTCGAGGGCGAGATTACCAACTACACCTCCACACCCTCATCGGTGACTGCTGCCGAGACGGCCGCTATGAACCGCCTGACAATCACTGTGAAGGTGAAGTTTACCAACATCTACGAGCCGCATAACAACTATAATAAGAGTTTTAGTGCATTTGCCGAGTACGATGCAACATCGTTGTTGCAAGATGTGCAGGACGGCCTTATTACCGAAATCTGCGAGCAACTTGTGCAGGATATTTTCAACGCCGCCGTGGCCAATTGGTAGGGATATGATGACTCGTGAGTGCGAAAATATGGCAGTCGGAGGAGTTGTAGAACTCGTTGAACGCTACCCCTGGTGGGGCGCAGCACGTATGGCTGTGCATAACCGCTCGGGTGCCGAATTGCCCGATAGTGTGCTCTATGCAGCAAAGGTGAGGGGACGACTTGCCCCCGTCGCCCCACAACTGAAATTTATCGACTCTGCGGAGCTCCGACGTAGCGAAACTCTCGGGATTATCGATGAATTTCTCAGGGTGGGGGAGCACCGCATAGTTATCGCCGAACAAACCACCGATGTAGCGCTCGATGTTGTTGATACAGAGGAAGATGATGAGGAAGAGTTTGTGAGTGAGGAGTTGGCTGAAATTTACGCTTCACAGGGTCTTTTTGACCTGGCAATCGACACATATCGGAAATTAAGTTTGCAAAACTCACAAAAAAGTATTTATTTTGCCGAACTTATTGAGGCACTAATGCGCAAGCAGGCCGAAAATGAAGAAAAATAATTCAAAAAATAGATAACACAATGTACACTTTTCTTGTAATTTTGATCATTATCGCCAGCATTCTGCTGATTCTTTCGGTGCTGGCACAGAGCCCCAAGAGCGGTATGGCCGCTAACTTCGGTGCATCGAACCAGGTGATGGGCGTTCGCCAGACCGCCAACTTCCTTGAGAAAGCTTCGTGGTACCTCGCAATCGGTATCGTAGTGTTGAGCCTTCTCGCCACTGTTGCTATGTCGTCGTATAAGAAGGCAGGTGTTCCCGCCGGCGACGCAGTGATTGAGCAGCTTATGGAGGTTGCCGACGAGGCTCCCGTTATGCCCAACCAGGTTGAGGAGAGCGCAGAGTAATTGCTACGGCTCCGAATGATATGAAGGCCTCCGAGTGTTCTCGGGGGCTTTTTTTATATATGTTGGTGGTTCTTGGCGAGTAAATCCGCCTGGTCGGTAAATTTTGCACCAACCTTCAGAGAGCGAGCTCCTCATTTACGCTCTGTAAACTGCGGGCTCGCTCCTTTGTTTGGCACAAAATTTCCTCGACCATACGAATTTAGGCGTTGTTTGTGGTCAACCGTCAACCGACGACCGACGACCGTTGCGGGCCTGCGGCCCGAGAATATTTAAAAAAATTATTGTAGGATTTTGGGTTTCAAAAAAATACTCTATCTTTGCGCCCGCAAAATCGTTAATTGTGCTATTGACAATACGATACGCACGGTGCTTGTGACTCCTTGGAGAGGGGTCGGCACGATAGAGTGGATTGAGGAATATACAGGACATTTTTTTAATAAACGTAAACTTAAACAAATGAAAAAAACTTACATTCAGCCCGCAATTGAGCTCGTAGCCGTTGAGGTGGAGCAGGGCATCGCAGCAAGCGTAGTAGAGGCCAAAGGTTGGGGCTTCAGCAATGACACCACAGTTGAGGATGTTAATTGGTAAACCAAAGTTTAACAAAAGCAAAAAGAGAAAGACAATGAAAAAGATTTTTTATTTTATCGCAAGTGCTATTGTTGCTTTGGGCGCAGTGGCTTGCAGCAACGAGATTGAGGACATCAAGCCCAACACCAGCAACGATGTAGTATCGTTCACCGTTGATTTTGACGATACCACCCGTATCGCTATGAAGGAGCAGAGTGGTACTGCAGAGTTCTCTTTCGAGGGCAACGAGACTCTCTACTTGGCGAGTGGTAGCAATGTATATGAGTTCCAAAATAGTTACGCTGCACCTACTACTTTCACCGGTGAGGCCAATGGTCTCCAGGAGGTTGTTAAAGGTGATGTTCATATTTTTAGCAAAAACCCAACTTTAACTTCTGATGCCACAAGCAAGGCTCACACCACTTTCCACGGTGCAGCACACTTCGCTTACTCGGGTAAAATTGGAAACGTAAAACTTTCACTTAAAAACTCGATTCTTCACTGCACCACTGGTAATAAGGCGGTTACTCTGACCTCAAATAGTCTTAGCAACGTTGCAGAGGTAAATCTGGACGCAAATGGCGAGTACTGGATTAACCTTGTGGAGGGTGCAAAGAAAGATATTACCGTTGCTTATAGCGATAGGTTCGGTGAGGTTAAAAGCACCACGCTCAATAAAGACAATGCTGCTATCAAGATTTTCAACCTTGGTGAACTTACCGCACGTTCGGATTGGGAGATTAGCGACGGCACTCGCTTCTTTGAGACCGCTACTCCCGACTTGTTCGTGGCAAAGAATGTGAAATTGACCGATAACAACTTCTGCATACACAAAGTTGGTGATACCGCTTGGGGCGCAGGTGCTAAATATGGTCTTGTTACTGCAGGCACCAAGAATGAGAACACCGCCATCGGTCTGTACTCCGCAAACTGGTCTGGCGACATCACCATTAGCAACGCTACAACGACCGCTCACGACATCTACTTCGACAAGGCAAACAGCTGTGTTTATGTGATGACTGTTGGCAAGGACATTAATACTGTAGCCATACCCACACACGACAACTGGTATAATATTGCAGGTACAATGAATAGTTGGGGCAATGATCTCACCGATGCTCAAAAATTCACCTACTGCGGTGACGACGTATGGCACCTTATCATTGACTTCAATGCTGATGATGAATTTAAGGTTCAGTTGAAAAATGATTGGGCTACCTGCTATGGTCACAACCAGATTCAGAGTGGCGTTGGTAGGGATTTGTCCAAAGGCTTGGATAACGCACAAATCAAAGAAGCCGGCACTTATGAGATTTGGGTTGTCCCCTCTCACAAGGACGCACCTCTGTATATCATCAAAAAATAAATAACCATATCGACAGGTTATAAATAGTTGATATCAACTTCACAAAAAAATCCCGCCATTGGTGGGATTTTTTTGTGTGCGAATGTTTTTGGTCTAACGTCAACCGACGACCGACGACCGTCGCGGGCTTGTTTTCCAAGCCCGAAAACTTTTAGGGAGTACAGGGCCATTAGGGCCATTAGGGAAAATTTCCCATAACTCTTATGACTCTTATAACTCCTATAACTCCTATTGGGGTAGAGCAAAGGAACAATTTTGAATTTTAATCCCCCTTTGGGGGCTTTTAATTGCTCCCGCTCGGCACAGCCCGCAAGCGGCCTTTGCTCTCGCTTATCCGCAATTTTGAATTTTGAATTTTGAATTCTCTCTCTGCACACCCTAACTCCCCAAAATGGTGTTGCAATCTCGGCGGAAATACCTATCTTTGCAGAGAGATTGTTGCGAACATAGAGTTCGCAGCACGGGCTCAACTTTGCACCGAAATCAGAATAAGAGTATGCCTACAAACAAAAATGCGGTTATACGCTACCGCCATATCGACAAGATGTTGTCGCATAAATATAAAAGGTATTCCACACAGGAGATTTGTGACTATGTGAACGAGCAGTTGGTGGCCGACGGTTTCGACCCCGTGTCGCTGCGCTGCATACAGAAGGACATCAAGGCACTCGAGGAGGAGGTCTTTATGGTGGAGCTGATAAGGGAGAACATTGGTGGCAAGGAGTGCGTGCGCTACGAGGACCCCTCGTTTTCCATCTTCACCAAACGCCTCTCCGACGATGAGGAGAGCCTGCTGTCGGAGATGCTGGGGACTATCGGCCAATTTGAGGGGCTCGACAATTTCGAGTGGCTCGACGGTTTGAAGCAGCGCTTGGGCATTAAGGAGGGGAGGCGGATTATCCAGTTCGACCACAATCCCGACTACCTTGCGGGCTCCACGCTGCTGGGTGAGCTCTTTACGGCCATCTCCAATAAGCAGGTTATAGCCCTTCGCTATCACACTTTTGCCTCGCCCGATGAGAGTAGGGAGTGTGTGGTCTATCCCTACCTGCTCAAGCAGTATAACAACCGCTGGTTTTTGATTGCGGCGGCTGAGAGTGATGGCTATGTGCTCAACTTTGCCCTCGATAGGATTGACGGCTTTGAGCCTCTCTACAACCATAAGTATGTGGAGCCCTCGGAGGAGTTGGTGGAGAGGTTTGAGGATGTTGTGGGGGTGACGATTTTCAAGGGTGCGAAGCCCGAGCGGATACTCTTGTGGGTGTCTGATGAGCAGTGGCCCTATGTTGAGACGAAACCTCTCCACGGCTCGCAGCGCCATATTACGGGTGAGAGGGCGTGCCGCCTGCGTGAGGAGTGGGGCTTTGAGGATGGCGAGTTTGTAGAGATTTGCTGCCTTGTGAACCACGAGTTGCGCCAACTGCTGGGGTCGTTTGTGGATGGGGTTGTGGTTCTCACGCCCGCACCCCTGCGCAAAGATATGGCCGAGCGTGTAACCCGCCTCGCAAAAAAATATTTTTAGCGACCTGCTGCACAACCGACCACAATTATCACTATATTTGTAACAGACGAAACTAACCCAATCGCACGAACATAGAGTACATTTCCACCCTCTACCTTTGTGGCGTGAACGAAAAATAGAGCCTATGAAGACCGAACTTACCATAAAGAATTTCCGAGTATTTGACCATAAGGATGGCGGCACTGTTCGCCTTGCCCCCATTACACTACTCACCGGCTGCAACAGTTCCGGCAAAAGCTCTGTCGTAAAAGCCCTTGTACTGCTTAAGGATTTTTTCAAGCAAATTGAAACAGAATATTTTTATACTTGTAAACTCGACTTCGGTAACACGCTGGCCAAACTTGGTAAATATGATTTAGTTGTAAATAATAACTTTGAGAATGAGCAGCCGACAATAGAGTTTGAATATAAATTGTACAGCCCCAAGTTGGAGAGAAATATCATTATAAAAATGGTATTTTGTGGGCTAGACGATGAACTATGCCATGGTTGGTTGGAAAGTATAGAAGGAAAGATAGAGGGTGATTCCACCCCTCTATTCCATAAGGCAGTTTATGGTTATTCATCTTCTTTCACGAACAAAAGGACTATTGTGTCAACCTTTATGATTTATGCCTTAAAGAGGTTGATAGATAAAGAGATTTTAGGCAATCTTGTTTCCATAGAATCTGCAATCTTGAATGGTGATAATGATGTTTGTAAAATCGGTCACATTGAGAAGTTGTTGAATGCACTGTCCAAGTATCTTCCCAAAGATGATTTTGCGCAGTATAAAACAGATATTTACCCTCGATGTATTAAATATATTGATTCGTATTTGATTGATCGTGAGGATGAAGATAGTGGCAGAATCGTTAGGGTGTGTAGATATCCTAAAAGGTGTATGAACACATTTAAGGGGAATAAAAAATTGTATCTTGAGGCTGCTCAAAGGGATACAATCATCCCATTACCATTGTGGAGTCTACTTGATGGTGTGGAAAAAAGTAAGACAAGAGAGGTCTTGGAGAATCTTCTTGCTCAAGGAGATATGAATGCTTCCAAGCCGATTTTGGATTATATATTGAAAAAGTTTGAAGAATCTGACCAAGACTCATTATTGTCATTCTTCAAGTGCAAAGAGAATGAATGGTTGGATAGCTTAGACGAATTTGATTGGGATTTTCATGGCATAGATCATATTGGAGAGCTTGAAAATTATTTACAGGTGTGGAAGAATGACGTAAGGCCTAAGGTTGAATTTGTTGAAAAAAATTCAGTGTTTGAGCTCTTGTTCTATTTGGCATCAATTTATGGAATATATGAGGATGATTATTTTGTAGATGCTCCTTATGAACGTACTAGGTTGAGTTTAGCCTTAGCCACGTCTTCACGACGTAAGCCTAATATAGTTGAGGATTGCAGAGAATATTTTGGCGAGTTGATAAAGGATGTGTTGACACCCACAATGTTCAAAAATTTTGAATATTGTGGAGACGCAACTATGACCGTCAAAAGAATTTACACAAGAGAGCAGAGAGATGGTTTAGGTGAGTTACTATTTAATTATTTGGATGGGTTAGGGTGGTACTTTGAAGGAGATTACTGCAAATTCACAAACGAGTGGGTCAAGAAGTTTGGGCTGGGTGACCGCATTTCGATAACGAGTACTGCCGAGGGGTTGGGTGTGATTGCGAAGCTCCACAGAACACGTGACGATAAGGAGGGACGTCTATTGGCCGATGAAGGCTTTGGCGTAACCAAGCTGATAGGCACGCTGCTAAATGTGGAGATGGCAATTCTCAAAGCCGAAGGCGGCAAGGAGGTGACGATAGCCATCGAAGAGCCGGAGAACCACCTCCATCCCAAGTATCAGTCGCTCCTGGCGGAGATGTTTGCCGATGCCTACAAAAACCATGGCATACACTTCATTGTGGAGACCCACAGCGAGTATATGGTGCGCAAGCTCCAGACGCTCGTAGCCCGCAAGGAGCTAACACCCGAGGAGGTGTCGTTGCAATACTTCTACAACCCCAACATCGAGCAGCGCCCACAAGGCGAGCCGCAGGTGAAGGATATCCCCATCGGGGAGGATGGCATTTTGCTTGCCCCCTTTGGGCCTGGCTTCCTCGATGAAGCCGACAACTTGGTAATGGACATATTGACTGCCTAAAAAATAGTTGTTATGGCCTACCGTAGAGATGTATTCTGCGAGATTGCGTTCCTGGAAGAGTTCAGGGACGCAAAACTTGTGCCTTATAGTGATGCAGAAAAAATACACAGAAATGTGTACTACTTCCTCGCCCAAAATGCAAATCTGAAGCTCGATGTGGCCAATGAGAAAGAGCTTGCCACCCACTGCAAAAAGAAGGAGGGTGCCGAACAAAATATGGCCACAAGCGACCTGATATTTAGGCTTGCAAAGCAGCGTACGCAAGGGGAAGAGAAGTCGATTTTTAGCGAGGAGCACCAAATGCGATCTGTGAAGGACCTTGTTGATAACGTAGCAGAGAGAGTGAAGTACACCTACCTGCTCAATAAGATAGAGGCGGTGTGTGAGTCATATAGGCAAAAGCACGGAGTTGTAGTCCTGTCGCCATCATATTGGAGCAGCGAAGAAGATGCAAAGGCGAACTCCTATCTGTTTAGAAATTGTGGCAGAGCCGTTGAGAAGGGCAAGAATCTCAGTTGGGCAGATATACTGCGAAATCAACACAATCTGTCAATCTGCAACTCGATGGTCATTATTGACAACTACATTCTCAAAAGCCTCGACAACCTCGAAGAGATATTGAATGCACTACTACCCGGGCAGAAACCAGACGTAACACAGAAACCAGACGTAACACTAGAAGATAAGTTTTACCTGACAATCATTACAGCACAAGATAGAAACAACACCAGAAATGATAAGAACATCTACAGCCAATTAGTCGAAAAGATAAAAGAGATTTGCCCAAATCTGGATTTTGAGTTGGATTTATTCGTAGAACAAAATACATGTTCCAACACCTTCCACGACAGATACATTCTGACCAATAATGTGATTATCAAATCAGGTGGTGGATTCGACTTGATTAAACACGGCAAAGCGACTAAGCAAACTGAGGTTAGCATACTACATCCAGGCATTCAAAGCATTAACGATGCGTGCGATGATGAATACATGGGAGTTATTAATCGACTCAATTCAAAGGAGGTTGTACATTGCACCAAAGAAGGACAATGGAAACATTATCCAGCGAACGAACGTTGTCACAACCGCCTGATATTGTCGATGGGACAGAGCAAGCCTAATGCAAACGATACAAAAAGTTATAAATAATATTTCGCCTGCGAACATAGAGTTCGTAGGCGAAATTTATCTTTGCACTGTAAACAAAAAGATAACGCATCAACCGAAGCATAAAACACCATCTAAACAATGAGTAACAATCAAGCAAAACAGCCCAACAACGAGATTTGGTACACAACCAACGACGGCGAAATTGTGGTTCCCCGCGAAAACAAGTTCAATGGGCTTACCATACTTTCTAATAGTTATTTGGATGGCAAGGGCGTCATCACTTTCGATGGCCCCGTATGTGAGGTGGGTGCATTCGCATTCAGTGAGTGCGATAATTTGGAGGGCATCCACCTCTCGGAGAGCGTGGAGACCATCAACGCAGATGCATTTAGAGAATGTCACAACCTCACACATATTACTCTTCCTCAGGGACTTAAAACCATAGGGTCCGGCGTATTTAACGGGTGCAAGTCACTCTGTGAAATCGTTGTTCCCGACAGTGTAGAGGAGATTTACAGTTGCGCATTTGGGCGATGTCGAAACCTGAAGAGTGTCACCCTACCTAAAGGGCTTACCACTATCAGAGAGGCTCTGTTTTGGGATTGCAGGAGCCTGGAGAGCATCTTCATCCCCTCCTCGGTGCGCATCATAGAGGGGTTCGCTTTTGAAGATTGTACGGGGCTGCGCAGGGTCGATATAGACGACTTGGTTTCGTGGTGCTCTATGGAGTTATGCAGGTATGATTCCAATCCTCTCCACTTGGGGGCAGATTTGTATCTGGGTGGTGTGCGTGTAACGCATATCACTATCCCCGAGGAGGTTACAACGATTAATTGGTTTGCCTTCTGTGGTTTTGCCGCTCTCGAGAGGCTCACTCTCCACGGTGGGATAACGGCCATTAGAAGAGAGGCTTTTAAGGATTGTAACAATCTCAAGAGGATTGATATTGCCGACTTGGAGTCGTGGTGCAGATTGGAGTTTGCCTTGTACGACTACGACCCTTTGTACTTGGATGCCGACCTCTATCTCAATGGCGAAATAATCACCGACATCGATATTGTTGAGGGGGAGTGGATGTTCCACTATGCCATCGGCTCGGTGGGAAGGTGGCCTTCGAGGTAGAAAATATATAGTGTTCTTTGAGTGGCTTGTTGAAGCAAGATTTTGACCAAGACTGTCGTGTTGTACAGTCGGCTCCAAGGGTGCTGCAATAGCGGTGCCGGAGGAGTAAAACAAGGGTTACTTGTTATTGGACAATTACTTGGGTAATTGTCAAGTGCGCTGGGCTTCGGGATTAGAAATCCCGAAGGGTTATCATAGCCGAGGCTATGATAACGGAAGCGCCCCGGGTTCGACGCTTTGTGTCAAAGCGACGAACGAAATTCAACGCAAGGTTGAATTTCCCTTCCCAATCTTCGCCATTGCTATGCAATGTCAAGCTTGGGGTGAGAATAGATTAAACTGCGTTTAACCTATTCATAGACAAAGAAAAGAGTCTTCAACGGCCACTCGACGAACATTTTTTCCCAAAAAGAACGGGAGGGTGATGGCTGCGGCCAACCATCTCACAACATAACCAACGACCAACCAACTAAAAAACTATCGCCCAATGGAGAGATTCGAGATAAAGAGAGCTGCCCTTTGTATGAGGGATACGAGCGACCTTCGCAGTCTGCTCAATCGAGTGAAGCGTGATGCGCTGGGCGATAAGGCTCATCCATTCCATCTTCGTCAAATCACCTATTATAGCGACCCTCGTCGTACGGATGTTGTGCGCTACAAATCCTTCACCATTCCCAAGAAGAGTGGTGGTGTGAGGGCGATTTCTGCACCTGTGGCGGGTCTTAAGTCGATTCTCACCTCGCTCAACACCATTCTTCAGGCGGTGTATGAGCCCACAAGGTATGCTATGGGCTTTGTGGAGGGTCGCTCGGTGGTGGATAATGCGAGGGTGCACCTCGGGCAGAACTATGTTTTCAACATAGACCTCGAGGATTTCTTTCCCAGCATCGACAAGTCGAGGGTGTGGAAGCGACTGACACTTCCTCCCTTCAACTTTTCGGTTGAGTTGGCTGATGTTGTTGCCGGCCTCTGCACAATGAGGGTAGAGGCCGAGGGCGTAGGCGAGAAGCCTCGCTATGTGTTGCCCCAGGGGGCTCCGACCTCTCCGACCATTTCCAACATTATTTGTGAGACGCTCGACAGACGGTTGGCCGGCCTTGCCAAGCGATTTGGTGCCAAGTATAGCCGCTATGCCGATGATATCACCTTCAGCAGTATGACCTATATCTACTCGGCCGATGGGGAGTTTATGGCCGAGCTGCGCCGCATAATTGCAGCCAATCGTTTCACCCTGAACGAGAAGAAAACCCGCTTGCAGAAGGTGGGTCAGCGTCAGGAGGTTACGGGTCTTGTGCTGTCGGATAGGGTGAATGTTGCCCGCACGTACACCCGTGAGTTGCGTACGATGTTGCATATTTGGGATAAGTATGGTTCACTGAAGGCCAACGTGTGCCTGATGCGTGCCCGCGATAAAAAACCTATGTATCGCCATAAGTGGGGCAAACCCTCGCTGGATGCGATTGTAAGGGGTAAACTCAACTACCTGAAGATGGTTAAGGGGGAGAAGGACTCCACCTATCGCAACCTCTATGAGATTTTCGAGAAGTGTCACTCGATAGATAAAGAGTGTTATGAGAGTGATGACAGCAGGTATGGGGGACTTTCCTACCTCTCAACTATGGACCTCTGGGGCTTTGGGATGACGTTCGGGACACTTGTCGAGTATAATCCCGGGGGGAGTCCCGAGCTGTTCTTCTTGTGGGGCGACTATAAATGCCCTGTTTCGGTCAGCCGTAATGTGCCTGTTGCCAAGCTGTTTGAAAAGACAGAGGGGTCCATAAGTATGTGGCACAACTACGAGTTGTCGCTCTGCGACGATGGCTCCACACGCTTCTTCCTGCTCCACCGTAAGTTCTGGAAAAATAGACTTTGTTTTACCGTGGACGACCTCCTTAAATCGCATTTAGCGAGGCGTTAGTCGAGTTGTTTTTTGGTCTAACGTCTAACGTCCAACGTCTATAGTCGCGGGCTTGCTCTGCAAGCCCGAAAACATTTATAGGGTGTATGGGGTCATTAGGGCCGATAGGAGGGTGACGAACTTTTTGCTATTTGGGATTTTATGTTGTACCTTTGCGAACCAACCATAAAAAGGAGTATTACTATGAAGAGAGGTTTGATTATTGCGATGATGGCCCTGGTGGGCTTTGTTGCACAGGCGTGTGGAGTAGAGAAGAATCAGATGAGCTATCGTGCCGACAGTGAGCAGGTTCGCTGGGTGGGACGTGTGGCAGTGGCTCCCGAAGGGGATGTCAGGTTTGATTGGAGCGGCACCTATGCCGATATGGTTCTCTGCGGCTCGAAACTTGAGATGGTTGTGGCCGACAGCGGTCTTAACTACTTCAATGTGATTGTGGATGGTCGTCAGCACGCTATTGTGAAGAGCGAGGGCAAGGAGCCCCACACTGTGGTACTCTTTGAGGGCGACAAGGGCACCTACCACATCCGCCTGCAACGCCGCACGGAGGGTTTCAATGGCCTCACCACCGTCAGATCCTTTATTACAAATGGTGAGCTGCTGGCAGACCAAAATCGCCCCGCAGGTCGCCACATCGAGTTTATTGGCGACTCGCTCACGGCCGGCTATGGTACCGACTCGGAGAGTGGCTCGGAGCCCTACACCCCCGAAACCCAAAACTGTAATCTGGCCTATGGCTGCTACATAGCTCGCTACTTCGATGCCGACTACAACCTTGTGGCCCACTCCGGACAGGGGTTGGTGCGCAACTACGGCGACGAGAAAACCACCTCGGACTATACGATGCTCGACCGCTATGGCCTCCTCTTCGATGAGGCCGACAAGGAGCAACCCTATAACTTCCGCCGCCAAAGCTACATCCCCGACCTGGTGGTTATCTTCCTCGGCACCAACGACTTCTCCACCAAGCCCTGGCCCTCGTATGAGCAGTTTGCAAAGGGCTATGCAGAGTTGGTGGCGCAGGTGAGGAGCGCCCACGGCGAGCAGGTACCCATCCTTTGTGTGTCGAGCTATGTCTTTGAGCCCACGTTCGACTACGTGTGGCGCATTGCGGAGGGCGACGAAAATCTCCACTTTGCCTGCATCCTCCCCGAGTCGTTTGCCTATCCCACCGAGCTGGGCGCTTCGGAGCACCCTAATCGTGTGGGCCAGCAGAAGATGGCTATGGCACTCATTCCCTATGTTTCGACCATCACGGGCTGGGATATCCGCCACGATATGTAACTCTCGTGTGACATTAGGGAGAATTCAAAATTCAATTTTTCGGGTCCAACGTCTATAGTTTCGGGCTCGGCAATTGCCGAGCCCGAAAACTTATATAGGGTTATTAGGGCCGTTAGGGCCATTAGAGAAATTCAAAATTCAAAATTGCGAGTAAGCGAGAGCAAAGGCTGCTTGCAGACTTTACCGAGCGGGAGCAATTAAAAGCCCCCAAAGGGGGATTAAAATTCAAAATTTCCTATAATTCCTATAACTCCTATGACTCTTATAATTCCTATCTGGGGTAGAGCAAAATAGGAGTAATAGGAGAACATCCCTATACACCCTATATTAGCTGAATGCTGACTGCTGACCGCTATTAGCTTATCGTTTCTCGGCAAAGTAGGAGTGGCGGGCTACCATACAGGCACCTATCATTCCCACCCTCTGCGGGTTGGCCGACACGAGCACCTCGATATCTTTGCACATCAACTTGAGCGAATATTTGCGGATGGCCGAGCGGATGGGGGGAAGAAAATACTCGTCGGCAAGGGCAAGAACACCTCCCACAATCACTGCTTCGGGGTTGAAGATGTTTATCAGATTGGCAAGCTGTCGCCCAAGCTCGGCACCGGTCTGCTCGATAAGCTCTATACATAGGGGGTCTTCGTTGCGTGTGGCGGCGCAGACAATGTCGAAGGTGGAGATGGTCTGTCCGTGGGCCACTTGTGGCGAGAGTACCGAGGTCTGCCCTTGTCGTATGCGCTCCAGGAGTTTGCGGTGGATGGCGCTGCCCGACACCTCGGTTTCCAGACACCCCTTCTTGCCGCAGTGACACATTATCTCGTTGTTATAGACATTCATATGGCCCACCTCGCCGGAGTAACCGTGGCGACCGTAGTAGAGCTCTCCATTGATGATGACACCCAGGCCGAGACCCCAGCTGGCGTTCACAAAGAGCACATTGCGAAATCCTTGTGCATTGCCCACGGCAAGCTCGCCATAGGTCATAGCTCTCGAGTCGTTCTCGATGCGCACGGGGAGTCCTATTTTCTCGGTGAAGATGGTTGCCAACGGCTCGTCGTTGTCCTCGAAGTTGAAGACGCTGTAGCTCTCTCCCGTGTGGGAGTTCACACGTCCGGAGATGTTGATGTTCACCTGCTTAACCTTTTCTGCGGGCACTCCCGATTGCTGCAAAAAATCGCCTACGCTGTGGCACACTCTGTCGAGTGTTGCGGGGGTGTTGTCGAAGGCGAAATCGTTGAGTACACTCTCGCCCACAAGTTCGCCTGTGAGGTTCATCAGTCCGAGGGTGAGGGCGAAGCGAGAGATGTCCACGCCTATGAAGTAACAAGCCGAGGGATTTACGCCGTAGATTATTGGTTTGCGTCCCCTGTGGGAGTCCATTTTGCCACACTCCACAAAGAACCCTTCGCTAATCAGTTCGCCCACATATTTTGCTACGGTGGGGACGCTGTAGCCGAGTGCTGCGGCCATTTGTGGAATCATTTGGTTGCCATTTGTGATGCAGTGTCGCAGTATGACATCTTTGATTATTTCGGCCTCTGTGGCGGCGCTGTTTTGGGGTGATTGGCTCTGGTTTAACATAGTATTTGTGTGTTACAGAAGTGGTTGTAGGAGGGCCTGTGGAGTTGGCGGCCGACCACCACAAAATTAAACAATTTTTTATTACGGGCCAAATTGCCACATCTATTTATAAAACGCTTTAGGAATTGCGGGGTAAAATGCGGGTTGTAACTCTCTTATTAACAATATTTTGTGTTGTCGGTGTCGGAAATATAAATAAATTAACCTTTTTATCTTTTCTTTGTTTGTTTAATTAAGGGATAAATTATAGCTTTGTAATGTGCGTTGGAGTGTACGCACGTACGCCCCCACGGCGCACACGATAAAACCGTAAAAGACGATAACGAAATAATAACTACTAAACACGACAACTATGAAAGAGTTTACAAGGCGCGATTTCCTTAAGACTACAGCTGCCATGGGTGCAGCCGCCATTGTGCCCTCCGAGTTGGCACACGGAGCAGAGCGTATGGAGGAGATGTTGGACTCCCCCATCTTCCAGAAGAGTCCCGGCGGCCTCATCGTTCCCCCCGCAGCAGGACTCCCCATCACGGGTACCTTCCTCGATGAAATCTCCCACGACATCCCCCATCAGAACTGGGGCGAGAAGGAGTGGGATGCCGACTTCGCCAATATGAAGGCCATCGGTATCGACACCGTCATTATGATTCGCTCGGGTTACCGCAAATTCATCACCTACCCCTCGAAATATCTGCTCGGTAAGGGGTGCTATATGCCCTCGGTGGATTTGGTAGATATGTTCTTGCGCCTGGCCCGCAAATATGGTATGAAGTTCTACTTCGGCCTCTACGACTCGGGTCGTTATTGGGACACCGGCGATTTGAGCTGGGAGATTGAGGACAACAAATATGTCATCGACGAGGTGTGGGCCAACTATGGCGAGAGGTACAAAGATGTCTTTGGTGGTTGGTACATCTCGGGCGAGATTAGCCGCAAGACCAAGGGTGCCATCGACGCATTCCACGCAATGGGCAAACAGTGTAAGGATGTGTCGGGCGGCCTTCCCACCTTCATCTCCCCCTGGATTGACGGCAAGAAGGCCATTATGGGCACCAACGACCTCACCAATGCAGATGCAGTGAGCGTGGCCGAGCACGAGAGGGAGTGGAATGAGATTTTCGACGGCATCCACGATGTTGTGGACGCTTGCGCCTTCCAGGATGGCCACATCGACTACCACGAGCTCGATGCCTTCTTTGAGGTGAACAAGAAGTTGGCCGACCGCTACGGTATGAAGTGTTGGACCAACGCCGAGACCTTTGACAGGGATATGCCCATTAAGTTCCTCCCCATCAAGTTCGACAAGCTGCGTATGAAGCTCGAGGCTGCCAAGCGTGCCGGCTATGATAAAGCCATCACCTTTGAGTTCTCGCACTTCCTTTCGCCCCAATCCTCCTACCTCCAGGCAGGCCACCTCTACAACCGCTACAAAGAGTATTTTAAGATAAAGTAGGGAGTGGGGGAGTAGGTGCCGTTATGAGTAAACTCTCAAGTGAGAAAACTCTCAAACGATAAAATACTCAAGCGAAAAAATACTAAAGTGAGAAAAACAATGACAAAATCGACAAACAATATGAATATGGGCTATGTCATCTTTATGACCATTGTGGCAGCATTGGGTGGCATACTCTTCGGCTACGACACAGCCGTCATCTCGGGTACCACCGAGATGGTAAAGGGTCAGTTTGCACTCTCCGATATGCGTGAGGGTTGGTATGTGGGCTGTGCCCTGATTGGCTCCATCTGCGGTGTGGCAGTGGCGGGCGCTATGAGCGACAAGCTGGGCCGCAAGCTCACAATGCTCATCTCGGCCGCTCTGTTCAGCATCTCTGCTATTGGTTGTGCCGTGTGCGGCAACTTCGATCAACTTGTAGCCTACCGCATCATAGGCGGTGTGGGTATCGGTATCGTCTCCATCGTGTCGCCCATCTACATCTCGGAGGTGTCGCCCGCAAAGGTGAGGGGCACCCTCGTGTCGCTCTATCAGCTGGCCGTTACTGTGGGCTTCCTGCTTGCCTATTTGGCCAACTGGGTTATTGATGCAGGTATCAATCCTGAGCTCACGGGCGAGCTGTCGCTCTGGCAGAGGATGTTCAACTCGGAGGCTTGGAGGGGTATGCTGGGTAGCGAGACACTCCCCGCACTGCTCTTCTTCCTGATTATCTTCTTCATTCCCGAGAGTCCTAAGTGGCTTGTTGTCAATAAGAAACTCGCCCGTGCCGCCCAGGTTTACGGCAGGATTTACCGCTCCGAGGAGGACGCTAGGGCGGAGATTGCCACCACCGAGGAGTCGATGGCCGGCGAGAGGAAGGGTAGCTGGCGAGATATCCTCAAGCCCGGCATCCTGAAGGCTGTGATTATCGGTAGTGCCATCGCCATTTTGGGCCAATTTATGGGTGTTAATGCGGTGCTCTACTACGGCCCCAAGATTTTCTCCGAGGCGGGCTTCGACAATCCGATGTTCTCCACCGTGCTGGTGGGTGTTGTGAATATGGTCACCACCATTCTGGCCGTCTTTATTATCGACAAGGTGGGTCGCAAACAGCTCATCTATTGGGGTGTGTCGGGTATGATTTTGTGCCTCGTCTGCATTGCGGTCTACTTCCAGTGGAGCGCACAGCTTGGCCTTGGCAACGGCTTTATGCTCACCTTCTTCCTTGCCTATGTATTCTGCTGCGCCATCTCCATCTCGGCCATCGTGTTTGTGCTGCTGAGCGAGATGTATCCCAACAGTGTGCGAGGCAGGGCAATGAGTATTGCGGGCTTTGCACTTTGGATTGGTACCTATCTGATAGGTCAGCTCACCCCCGTATTGCTGGGTTGGAGCCAGTCGGGCACATTCTTCATCTTTGCCGTAATGTGCATACCTTATATCCTTATTATGTGGCGTCTGGTTCCCGAGACAACCGGTCGCTCGCTGGAGGAGATTGAGGCCTATTGGAATAGTCAGGACAAGAAGAAATAAACAACAACATACAGACAACTATGACAAACGACAACAAACAGTACTTGAAGGAGTGTGCAGCACTCTACCGCAAGGAGCTTGTGGAGGATGTGATGCCCTTCTGGATGAAGAACGGCGTGGATAGGGTCAATGGCGGCATCTACACCTGTGTGGATAGGGACGGTACCCTGATGGACACCACCAAATCTGTGTGGTTCCAGGGCCGCTGGGGCTGGACAGCTGCCGCAGCCTACAACCGTGTGGAGCCCAACCGTGAGTGGCTCGAGGCCTCCAAGAGCGCCATCGACTTCATTGAGAGGCACTGCGTGGACAGCGACGGCCATATGTTCTTCACCTTAACTGCCGAGGGAGAGCCCGTGCAGAAACGTCGCTACGTGTTCTCGGAGAGCTTTGCCGCCATCGCTATGGCCGAGTATGCCAAGGCTTCGGGCGATATGAGCTATGCGGAGAAGGCTCTGGAGGTTTTCAGGAGTATGAAACGTATGCTCTCGACCCCTGGTTTCCTGGAGCCCAAGACCACAGTGAAGGGTAGGGGCCACTCCATCACGATGATTCTCATCAATGTGGCTGCTGTGCTCAAGACCGTTGTTGAGGCCCCTGAGCTCGACGAGCAGATTGATAGCTCCATCGACGACATCGAACGCTACCTTATGAACGAGGAGTATAAGACGGTGCTGGAGATGGTTGGTCCCGAGGGCGAGCTGATTGATACCTGTGCAGGCCGCACCATCAACCCCGGCCACTGCATCGAGACCGCTTGGTTCATTTTGGCCGAGGCCAAACGCCGTGGTTGGGACGAAAGGCTCACCCGCATAGGCCTGAAGATTTATGATTGGGCCTGGGCCTGGGGCTGGGACGAGGAGTTCGGCGGTATCATCAACTTCCGTGACTGTAAAGGCTTCCCCCCACAGGACTACTCGCAGGATATGAAGTTCTGGTGGCCCCAGTGTGAGGCCATCATTGCCTCGCTCTACTGCTATGAGGCTACGGGCGATGAGAGCTACCTGGAGAAGTTCCGCCTGGCACACGAGTGGGCCTATGCACACCTGAAGGACAACGAGATGGGTGAGTGGTATGGCTACCTCCACCGTGACGGCAGTGTGGCCCAGCCTGCCAAGGGTAACATCTTCAAGGGTCCCTTCCACGTTCCCCGTATGCTGATTGAGGCTTCGGAGATGATTGGTAATCTCACTGCCGAATAGAGAGGAAACAAATCAATAATCACAAATAAAAGATAGTTTTATGAAACTTTTTAGCCAATCATTTGTAAATAGGGCTGTGCTGTTGGCGCTGATGCTATTTACATCCACATCGCTGATGGCGCAGTTGCAGATTAGGGGTGTGGTAAAGGATGAGGCCGGCGATCCGGTTATTGGTGCCTCGGTAATCGTGGAGGGAACCACCCTCGGTATCTCCACCGACTATCTGGGTAACTACCATCTGACCATTCCCGGCGATGTTAAGAACCCCAAATTGCTGTTCCAGTACCTCGGTATGAACGACCACACAGAGGTGGTGGGTAATCGTACCCGCATCGACGTTGTGCTGAAGGCTGCGGCCGATGTGATTGAAGATATTGTGGTTGTGGGCTACGGCACACAGCGCAAGGGAAGCCTCACGGCCTCCATCTCCTCCATCGACGGCGACGAGCTCCAGAAAGCCCCCGCAACCAACGTTACAAGTATGCTGGGTGGCCGTATTGCAGGTATTGCTTCGGTTCAGGAGTCGGGTGAGCCCGGTATGGATGGTGCATCGCTCACGGTGCGTGGCTCCTACTACGGTGTGACCTACATTGTCGATGGTGTGCCCCGTGCGCTGGACGACATCAACCCCAACGATATTGCAAGTGTGTCGGTGCTGAAGGATGCTGCGGCCGCTTCGGTCTATGGTCTTAATAGTGCCGGTGGTGTGATTATCGTCACCACCAAGAGCGGTAAGGAGGGTAAGAACGAGATGAACTACACCGGTTCGGTGGGTATCTCGGTCAATGCCAACTTCCCCGAGTTCCTCAATGCCGAGCAGTTTGCGTGGTACTACAATAAGGGTCGTGAGATGGATGGCCTGGAGCCTATCTTCACCGCCAAACAGGTGGAGTTGATGACCAACGGTGACGACTCGGACGGTTGGGGCGACACCAACTGGATTGAAGAGGTGTTTGGCGTGGGTATGACCACCAAACACAACATCTCCACCTCGGGTGGCAACGACAAGGTGAAGTATTTTGCCTCGGTGGGCTATATGAACCAGCACGGTAACATCTCGGCCTACACCTATGAAAAATATAATATCCGTGCCAACATCAACTCGCAGGTGAGCGACAATCTGAACCTGAAACTCACCATTGCAGGTGGCACCGATAAGAAGAATAACCCCGGTTTCTCGTCGGGTGGTAGGGAGAGCGAAGGCACCTGGATGAGTGTGGCTCGTCAGGCTGTGGCATCCCACCCCTATCTGCCCAAGACCTACCAGGGTCTGCCCACCGCAACCCCCAATAATATTGGCCAGGGCTCCTCGCCCATTGCAGCTGTGGAGGAGAGTGGCTACAACCGCAACGACGGCTATGAGGTGCAGACCAACCTTGAGTTGGAGTATAAGGTGCCCGGCTTGGAGGGCCTCACTGCCCGCCTTGTGGGTTCGTTCGACCACGGCTACTCGGTGAGTAAGATTTTGGCAACCCCCTTCTATGTGATGCTGGCATCGCTGCCCACCGACGGCTCGGAGCAGATTAACTACTCGAAGGTGCTCGATGTTCGTGGCACCTCCTACAATACTCTTGCCGAGGGTATTTTTAGCGCAACTTCACTCCTCGGTAATGCACAACTGCAGTATGTAACCACCATCGGCGAGGACCACGACTTGGATATGATGGTTTTGGGTGAGATGAGGCAGTACAAATCTCGCAGCATCGCCTCCTATGGTAAAGAACTCCCCTTTGTTGAGTTGCCCGAGTTGGACTTTGCAACCCCCTCCGATGACCCCATTAGTGGTGCGAGCGGCTTGACCCGCCAGATGGGCTTTGTTGGTCGTCTGCGTTATGCCTATGCCGATAAGTATATGCTCGAGTTCACCGGCCGCTACGATGGTAGCTACAAGTTTGCCGGTAACGTCGATGACAAACGCTGGGGCTTCTTCCCCGCAGTGTCGCTCGGCTGGCGTATCAGCGAGGAGGATTTCCTCTATGGCTCCGACGAGTGGCTGGAGAACCTCAAGTTGAGGTTGTCGGCAGGTGAGGTCGGTGTGGACGATGTGAGCGCCTACGGTTTCTTGAACCAGTACGGCCAGGGCTCGCCCGTATATCTGGGTGGCAACAGGTACAACACTCTGGGTGTTACCTCCATTGCTAACCTCAACCTCACTTGGGCTCGCACCCGCTCGTTCAATGCCGGTTTGGATGCGTCGTTCTGGGGCGGCTTGTTCGGCTTCGAGTTTGATGTGTTCTACACCCACACCTACGATATGCTCACCTATATGGGTGGCAAATATCCCCCTTCGATGGGTGGCTACTACCCTGTGTATGAGAACTTCGGCGAGCAGGATAGCCGTGGTATGGAGTTGGTGCTGACCCACAAAAATAAGATTGGAGAGGGTATCAACGCCCTGCACTACAATGTTGCTCTGAACCTCACCTACGCCTACGCAAGGTGGATTAAATATACCGACAAGGCAGATACCCCCGATTACCAGTGCTATGCAGGTCAGGAGCTGGGCGCAATGCTCGGTTGGGTGGCCGACGGCCTCTACCAGAGCGAGGAGGAGATTGACAACTCGCCCTGGCCTTGGGGACAGCGCCCCAGGGTGGGTGATATCAAGTATGTCGATTTGTCGGGCAACGGTATTGTGGACTACGAGGATAAGGCCTTCACAGGCCGTAGCAACAGGCCCAAATTCACTGCCGGTCTGAACATCTCGATGTCGTGGCGTAACTTCGACTTCGCAACCCTTATCACAGGTGCCGCAATGTTCGACATCTCGCTCACCGGTACCTACTACAACGGTATGGATGACAACACCATCTTCACAGAGACCTTCAAGGAGGGCGGTAACTCGCCCGTATTCCTGGTGGAGAACGCCTGGAGGGAGGATAACCCCAACGGTACCTATCCCCGTCTGACCGTCAATGCTCCCACCAACAACAACGGTCTTGCTTCGACATTCTGGTTTAGGGATGGCAAGTATCTGCGAATGAAATCGTTGCAGTTTGGCTACACCATTCCTGCTAAAGTGTGCAAGCGAATCGGTGTGAGCAACGTAAGGCTCTATGTGGAGGGTGCAAACCTCTTCACTCTGAGCGGTCTGCCCGAGGGCATCGACCCCGAGGCTCCCGGTGTTAATAACGGCTATTACCCCCAGCAGAAGACCTTTATGGGTGGTGTGTCGCTCAACTTCTAATCCGAGAGTTTAGGAACAAAAGGAGAAAAACAATGCGTAAAGTTATGAATACGACTATGAAAAAATATATGAAATTAGCATTGGTACTGGTGGGTTGCTCGCTGGTGGGTTGCTCCGAATTGGACGGCTTCCTGGATACTTCGCCCACCGACACCGTGTCGGACAAACTCGTGTGGAGTAAGCCCGAATATGCAGAGCTGAACGTAAACAGCTTCTATCACATCATCGACGCACTCGGTCAGTTCGATACCGCACAGACAGCTGTCGGTATCTCGGAGGGTATGACCGACATCCTCAAATATGGCTCCACATCGGCCAACACCCATATGTGGTTTGCCAACGAGATGGCCTATGGCTCGGCACCCTCGGCAAGCTCGGCGAGCTACTACCTGGGCAACTGGAGCTGGTGCTACGGTAAGCTCACCTCGCTCAACCAGGCACTCAGCAACCTCCACCAGTATAAGGAGAACTTCACCGACGAGGAGTGGAACCGCTACTCCGCCGAGGTGCGCTTCTTCAGGGGTTTCATCTACTTTGAGCTGATGAAACGCTACAAGGAGATTATTATCTACGACTACGATATGACCGCCATTAAGGCCGATATGCCCTTGAGCTCGGAGAAGGCGGGTTGGGATATGGTACAGGGCGACCTGGAGTATGCCGCCGAGTACCTCCCCAGCATTACCGCTTCGGCATACCGTGTGAGCAAGGAGGCTGCCGATGCACTGCTCTCGAGGGCTATGCTCTATGCCGAGCGTTGGGATGTGGCTGCCCAGGCTGCCAAGAGGGTTATCGACTCCGAGATTTTCTCGCTCACCGAGGATTACAAGACCGCTTGGAGCAAAACCCGCAAGGAGGGCAACACCGAGTCGATTCTGGAGTATGAGTACAACCGTGAGGGCGTAACCCACAATTTCGACGACAACTTCACCCCCGGTGGCGACCCCGGTCGTGTGCTCGGCGCACTTGGCAACCCCACCCAGGAGATGGTGGAGAGCTACGAGCTGGCAGGTGGCAAGGGCGACTATCCCGATTGGAGCGCTTGGCACACCGGTAAGGCTGTGAGCGAGGTTCCTCCTTTCGACCAACTCGAGCCCCGCTTTGCTGCTACCATTCTCTACAATGGTAGCGAGTGGAAGGGCCGCACCATTGAGCCCTACGACGGCGGTGTGGACGGCTATATGGAGTGGAGAGTGAAACCCATCAACGAGGGTAAGACCGTTACGGGCTACTTCCTGCGCAAGCTGGTGGATGAGAACCACGACCTTTCGGCTTACTCCCGCAGTACCCAGCCCTGGATTGCAATTCGCTATGCGGAGGTGCTGCTCAACTTTGCCGAGGCAGCTGCAAAGGGCTCCGACGGCTTGCTGAAGAAGGAGGCTCTGGGCGCACTCAACCAGGTGCGTGAGCGTGTGGGCCTGAAGAAGCTGAATGTGTCGGGCGATGCCCTGAAGGAGGCCATCTACCGTGAGCGCAAGGTGGAGCTGGCTTACGAGGGTCAGTACTATTGGGATATGCGCCGCCTGAAGAAGGCCGAGAAGGAGTTTTCCAACTACCGTGTTCACGGTCTGAGGGTTGATAAGGATGGTGATAGCTTCACCTACACCTACATCGACTGCGACGGTCAGGACCGCTACTTCCCCGCAAAACTCTACCGTGTGCCCCTGCCCCAGGATGAGCTCGACGGCAATAGTGCTGTGGACCAGTATCCCGAGTGGATGTAAGCAACGGACTTGTTACACCTATTAGAAAGACAAAAGAGAGATGAAAACAACAATAAAACTTTTTGCAGCCCTTGCAGCAATGGCTTTGGTGGGGTGCCAGGAGCCCGTTGAGGTGCCTCCCACCACCACCTCCATCGGCATCCACAGTGTGTCGGCCACCTTCCTGAAGGGCGAGCTGGCAACCAACAAGATGGCGGTATTCACCACCCCCGTCACCTCCTTGGAGGAGGATATCGTGATTCCCGTTCCTTGGTTCTTCCCCGAGGATAGCGACAACCAGATTACCGACATCACCCAGATGCGTGTGACGGCCACTATGGACTACAACTGCTTCCTCGACCCCGGCCTGTGTGTGCTCGACCTCACCCAGGAGAACCACTTTGACTACACCGACGGCCGTGGCGACCACCACGACATCGTAATCCGTGGCGAGATTCGCAAACTGCCCTACAAGCAGATTCTCGATTTCCAGGTGACCAACCCCAGCCTTATCACTATAATCGACGAGGCGAAGAAGGAGGTTAGTATCTCCTACACCGACGCTACGGAGCCTCTGTTGGGTGAGTGCGAGGTGGACTACACCCTCTCGCCCCACGCAACCATCTCGATTGAGGGCGAGGAGACTATCGACCTCACCACCCTCAAAGAGTTGGTGGTGACTGCCCACGATGGTAGCACCCAGGTTTATACTATCAAGACCAAGAACTCCACACCCCAGAAGGTGACCTACGGTTACGCTCCCGGTAGTGAGAGCGAGCTGTGGTACATCGAGATGGAGGGCCTCGGCATTCCTTGTATTGAGACCAACAACCAGTCGCTGGCTGTATGTGGCAAATACCTGGTTGTATGCCCCGGTACAGGTGCTGCTCCCGTGCTGCTGAACAAGAACACCGGTAAGAAGGAGATGACAATGACCCTTTCGGGCGGTGTTGAGGCAGGATATGTTTGCAACGACGATGCGGGTAATCTGCTGATTGCCAACCACACCGATGCAACCTTCTGCATCTGGCGCACTGCGGATGCAACCGCAACTCCCGAGCTGTTTATCTCCTACAGCAACGATACGGGTTATCCTCTGGGTAGCTCGATGAAGGTTCAGGGCGATATTAACGGCGATGCCCTCATTGTGGCACCCTTCGAGGCGACCGAGGTGGGTGGCGGTGTGAACACCATCATCTATTGGACCATTACGGGCGGCGTTGTGAGTGAGCCCACCATCCAGGCGATAACCGGCTTTATCGGTCCCGGTTGGGGTCAGGGTTATTGGTACTATGTTGGCAATTCGCCCATTGCCTACACTCCTCTGGGAACCAAGATTGAGGATGGCCTGCTGCTGAGTGTCTATGACGAGAATGTGCTCTACCACGTGGATGGCACCACCTTCGCCTGCTCGCAGCTGCTGGGTACCTACACCACCTTTGGCAATCCCCCCATCAACCGCTCCATTAGCGCCAAGCATTTCAACAATGCACGCTATGTGGCTCTGTTTGCAACGGGTGCTTGGCCTGCTTGGGCTGTGAACACCTACATCTACCTCTACGATATGACCTCGTTGGCAGGTATGAACGGCACCATTGAGTCCACTTCGGCACTGATGTTCAACCTCGAGCCCGAGACCTTCTATGAGCAGGGTGGTGGTACCGGTGGTGGCGTAGCTCCCGTGGGCGACATCATTTTGGTGCCCTCTTCGGACGGCTACTATATGACTCTCTACTGCATCGACAACAACAACCGCCTCTTGGTGGCATACCAGGTGGATTGTATCGACCGAGAGGCCACCGAGGAGTAGTCGAAGTAGAATAATTAGACGTAACAGAGATGAAAATTACCAATAAAATATTGATGCTTCTGGCTGTGGGAGTGGTTGCCTTTGCAACCACCTCCTGCACCGATGAGGAGCCCTATGTGCCCGAGTGGGAGTGGGATGACCCCGAGAATCCCGAGGACCCCAATAGCGGCGAAAACCCCGATGTTGGCGAGAATCCCGACAATCCACCTGTGGTGGAGCCTGCCGACCTGAAACCACGCTATCTGTGGATAGATGCGGCTGCCAACTTCCAAGACTACGCCAACGACAAGGAGAAGATTGCCAAGGATGTGGCAAAAATTGCCGAGACGGGCTTTACGGATATTATCGTAGATGTTCGCCCAACGATGGGCGACGTGCTCTTCAAGACCTCCCATATTGAGCAGGTCGAAAAACTTTCTTCCTGGAGTGGCGGTCTTCACTGGGAGGTGCGCACCGCAACGTGGGACTACCTGCAGGCCTTCATCGACGCAGCCCACGAGGTTGGTTTGAAGGTGCACGCAGGCTTCAATACTATGGCTTGTGGTAACGCTGAGCTCTATGGTTTGGAGGCACAGGGTATTGTCTACCGCGACAGCTCCAAACGCGATTGGGTGACCGTCCTTAATCTCGAAAGCGGACTTACCAATATGATGGATGCGGCCGACTATGGCACCAAGTTCTTCAATCCTGCCAACGACGAGGTTGTGGAGTTCTTGTGCAACCTGCTCAAGGACCTCGCAGCCTACGAAGATTTGGATGGTATCATTCTCGACAGATGCCGTTACGACGACCTCAAGTGCGACTTTTCGGACATCTCGCGCCAGAAGTTCGAGGCTCATATCGGTCGAACGATAGAGAATTGGCCCAACGACATCCTCGATCCGAAACAGACGACCCTCTCCTATCCCAGCACATTGCAGAAACAGTGGCTCGAATTCCGCGCCAAGACCATCCACGACTTCATCGTGAAGGCCGAGGAGGCTGTAAGGAGCGTGAATAGCGAGATTTCGTTTGGCGCCTACGTTGGTGGTTGGTACTCGACCTACTACGATATGGGTGTAAACTGGGCTTCGCCAAACTATGCCGTAAGCAGCCACTACTCCTGGGCTTCGCTGGACTATAAGGACTATGGCTATGCCGACCACTTGGATGTGTTGCTCATCGGTGCTTACGCCTCCACATCGAGCATCTATGGTGCGGGCGAGTGGAGTGTGCAGGGCTTCTGCAGGTTGGCACACGAGAAGGTTATGGGCGACTGCTTGGTGGCAGGTGGTCCCGACGTTGGCAACCCCACGGGTTGGACCAATGGAGGTAAGTCGGCCGAGGTTACCAAGACTGTCGATGCAGCCATCAACGCTTGCGACGGCTACTTCTGCTTTGATTTGATTCATGTCAAGATGTACAACTATTGGTCGGCACTCAAGAAGGGTATCGACGCCTATATTGAGGCCAATAAATAACAGCTTAAGAATATGAATATCAAACGACTACTTTCGCTTGCGGCTGTTCTGCTGTGCTCCCTCACCCTGACCTTTGCGGCAGAGGTGAAGGGCTCGGTGCGCACCGCCGACGGCAATGGCATAAAGGGTGTGGTTGTCACCGACGGCTACAACTTTGCCCGGACCGATAGTGAGGGTAACTTCTCCCTGGAGGTGGACAAGCGTGCACGCCACATCTACATCACCACCCCTGCGGGCTACCTCGTGGAGAATAAGGGTAGTATCCCCCAATTTTTCCTCCCCGTGGACCCCAAGACCGAGAGTTACAACTTCACCCTCCGCAAAAATCCCGAGGATGACACCCGCCACACCTTTTTTGCTACAGCCGACGTGCAGGTCACCTCGAAGGAGGATATTGAGCGCTATGCCACCATTGCCGAGGATATGAGGCTGCTGGCCGAGAGTGTGGGAGGTGACTACTTCAGTGTGGATTGTGGCGACATTGTGGGCGATTCGCCCTGGCTCTACCCCCACTACCTGAAGGTGGCCGATAAGGTGGGTATTCCCGTGTGGCGCATACTCGGCAACCACGATATGGACTACCACGGCAAGTGTTTCGAGACCTCCTACAAGACTTTTGAGAGCCTCTTTGCCCCCAATTACTACTCGATGAACAGGGGTAAGGCCCACTACATCTTCCTGAACAACAATTTCTATGTGGGTAGGGAGTATTTCTATGTGGGCTACTACACGGAGGCTCTGCTGGAGTGGCTCGAAAGAGACCTCAGCTATGTGCCCAAGGATATGTTGGTCTTTGTGGTTCAGCACATCCCCGCACGCTTGTCGCCCAAGCAGGCAGCCTTTGAATATACGGGCTACGGACTTGCCGACCAGACGATGAATGCGGGTGCTCTGTTTGAGCTGCTCAAGGGGCACAAAAAGTGCCACATCATTTCGGGCCATATGCACTACAACCTCAACCTCGAACACGCCGAGGGCCCTATGGAACACAACACGGGCTCGGTGTGTGGCACATGGTGGAGGGGCGATGTCTGCCTGGACGGTACCCCTATGGGCTATGGCGTCTATGAGGTGAACGGCACCGATGTGAGCTGGTATTATAAAACCTCGGGACGCAGTGGCGATTATCAACTGCGAGCCTACAAGCCCGGCAGTAAGGCCGACCAACCCTCGGCGGTGGTGGCCAACGTGTGGAACTACGACAGCAAGTGGCGTGTGGAGCTCTACGAGGATGGAGTGAAGACGGCCGATATGACTCAATATGAGGGCTACGACAGGGCTGCCTACGAGCTCTGCTCCGACAAGGAGAGGGTTGTCTACTCGTGGATTGCCCCCGTGCCTACCACCCACCTCTTCTGGGCCGAGCCCAAGAATCCGAGTGCCAAGATGGAGGTGAGGGCTACCGACCGCTTCGGCCGTACCTATGTTGCCCCCCTGGAGTAGTGTACCGATAAAAGAGAAGAAAAATATGAAAAGGGCTTATGCATTGGATGCGCTGAGGGGCTATGCCATCATCACTATGGTGCTCTCGGCAACGGTTGTGGCGGGCATACTCCCCGAGTGGATGTACCACGCCCAAACACCACCCCCAACCCACGCCTACATCCCCGAAATCTCGGGCCTCACGTGGGTCGATTTGGTCTTTCCCTTCTTCCTGTTCGCTATGGGTGCGGCCCTGCCGTTCTCGATAGGTTCACGTCTGGAGCGAGGCCATAAGTGGTGGAAAGTGGCCCTGGATGTGGTCCTGCGCTGGTTGCAACTCGCCTTTTTCGCCATCTTCATACAGCACTCCTACCCCTACGTGCTCTCTGCGCCTCAGGATTTGCGCAGTTGGTTGCTGGCTTTGGCCGCCTTTGCGGTGCTCTTCCCGATGTTTATGCGCTTCGAGAGGGTGCCGATGTGGGGGCGTGTAGCGATAAAGGTGGGGGCCTATGCGCTGGCCTTGACGATGCTGCTGACGACCACCTACGCCGACGGGAGAACATTCTCGCCCGATTTTAGCAATATCATCATCCTGATTCTCTCCAATGTGGCCCTCTTTGCGGGGTTGGTCTATCTGGCCACCTCGGCGAAGTGGCTGAAGGGCAACGGACGATGGGTGAGAGTGGTGCTCTTCGCACTCCTGGCACTGCTGGTGCTCGGAGGTGATGTGGAGGGTAGCTGGGCAGGCAGTGTGCTGCACTATTCGCCCGTGTGGTGGCTCCTGAGGATGGACTACCTGCGCTACCTGCTCATACTCCTGCCGGCCATTGAGGCGGGTGAGATGTTGAGAGAGTCGATGAGAGAGTCGGCCGAGGCTACCGTGCGTGGGAAGCGAAACGACCAATGGGCTGCGGTGCTTGCTGTGGCGGCTGTGGCTCTCGTTGTGTGCACTCTTGGGGCGGTGCAGAACCACCAAATAGGCCTGTGGGCAGTGGTGGCGACAGCAATGTTGGCAGTGATGACGGTGGCTTCGAGCAAGGTTAGCGGCTCAATGGGTACTCTTTGGCAGCGACTCTCTATGCTCGCCGTGGTACTTGTGGCACTCGGCATTATGGCCGAGCCCCTACAAGGTGGAATCAAAAAGGACCCCGCAACGCTGGGCTACCTCTTCACTACGGCAGGTTTGGCTGTGGCATCATTGGTGGCATTGAGCGTTATGGTTGATTACTTCGGATGGCGCAAGGCTTCGGCCTTCCTGTGGCAGAGCGGCCAGAACCCTATGGTGGCTTATGTGGCTTGCGACCTGGTGGTCTATCCCGTACTGAATCTCACGGGGGGTGTGGCACTGCTGTGGCCTCTCTGCTCCTCGCCTTGGCTGGGTGCGCTGCACGGCGTGGTGCTGACAACCATCACTATCCTGATAACGATGCTCACTACACGCCGAAAGTGGTTCTGGCGCACGTAGCGATGCGGATGAAATAAAAAAAGCGAGGAGCAATCCTCGCTTTTTTTGTCGTTTTATGTCGGCCGTTACTCTACGGCAATCTCATCCACAAACAGGAATCCTCTAGAGCCGGGGAAGTAGGGGTGCCAAGCGGGGATGGTGTGCTCGCAGCCAATCTCCACCTTCACATAGCGCCCCTCGGTGGGGGTGTACTCCGCAGTGTGGTGGTAGAGGCCGTGGTCGTCCTCGAGGGTCATAGGGGCGTACTCCTCGTCGGCCACAACTCTCCACTCGGTGCCGTTGTCCGAGAGCCACACCTTCGTGCCACGGGAGTCCATACAACCGTCGTCCTTATTGACGCACACATTGTAGCGCACACGGCTTGTGCTCTTGCTCTCACCCAGGTCGATGACCACCGTACAAGGGGTGTCGTAGAAGCCCACCCAACGCCCCGTGCGGTAGTTTTTGTTGCCCACCATACCATCCACCAGCGTGGCTGCACCGCCATAGGTGTAGGATGCCGAAGGGGTGGTGAGAAGGGTTGTGGGGCAGAGGGTCGCCTCGGAGAACTCCACAGCAACCTCCATAGGCTGACTCATTCGCCCATCTCGCTCGGCAGACGCGCTGAGGGTTGCCGAGTGGTCGATGATAATCCCCGAAGAGGGGTAGAGGGGTGACTTGGGGGTGGGAGCTGAGCCGTCGAGGGTGTAGTGAATGGGTGCACCATCGAGGGTTGTGAGGGTTGCCAATAGAGCCCTTGTGCCCTCGGCGGGCTTCAAGTCGGCCACAACATCCAACACATAGGGGGCATAGTTGTAGCCCAACGCCTTGTAGAGGTTGAGCATAGGCTGCAGACGCACCAGGAAGCGGTCGTAGTCCTTATGCTCGGGGTTGCTCCACTGCACCTCCGCAAGTGCCGACATACGGGGTAGTGCCATATGTTCAATGTGGTCGCCCGTGTGGATATACTCGGTCCAGATGTTGGCCTGCACGCCGAGGATGTAGCTGCGGCTTTCGGCAGGAATATTGGCCACAGGGTCGTAGGCATAGACCTTCTCGAGGGGGTTGTAACCGCCAATGGCGAAGGGCTCACGGTCCACCTCTTTGGTCTGGTAGTAGTCGAAATAGAGGTAGTTGTTGGGGACCATAATGGAGCGTACGCCCTGCTTGGCTGCCTTGATGCCGCCCGCTTCGCCTCGCCACGACATAATAACCACATTCTCACCCAGGTTCTCGCCGTCGAGAATCTCATCCCAACCGATAACGGTCTTGCCATAGCCGGCCAGGTGGTCGCTCATCTGACGCATAAACCATCCCTGGAGAGCCTCCTCGGGCGATTTGGCTCGGGTGTGGCGCAGGTTTTCGGCATCTATGCGTGCCTGACATTTGGGACACGCCTCCCAGCGCACCTTGGGACACTCGTCGCCACCCATATGTATATACTCATAGGGGAAAATCTCCACAATCTCGTCGAGCACATCTTTGCAGAACTCCACAGCCTGGTCGTTGCCGGCGCAGAGCAAATCCTCCGACACACCCCAGATGGTCCACACATCGTAGGGGCCACCCGTACATCCCAACTCGGGATAGGCGGCCAGAACGGCTACCATATGACCCGGCATATCAATCTCGGGGATGATGTCGATGTGGCGCTCGGCAGCGTAGGCCACAACCTCACGCAGCTGCTCCTGGGTGTAGAACATACCCTCGCCGTAGGGCTTGCCGTCCCAGACTCCGCTGTTGCGACCGATGACGGTCTCCTTGCGTGTGGTGCTGATGGTGGTCAGGAGGGGATACTTCTTGATTTCGACCCTCCAGCCCTGGTCATCCACCAAGTGCCAATGGAAGGTGTTGATGTTGTGGAGAGCCAGAAGGTCTATGTACTTTTTGATGAAGGCGATGTCCTGGAAATGGCGTGCCACATCGAGGTGCATACCTCGGTAGCCGAAGCGGGGGAAGTCCTCAATCAGGGCTGCGGGGAGCTCCACCGAGCCATACTCACCCACGGGCAGTGACTTGCGCAGAGTCTGGATGCCATAGAAGAGGCCGTCGGCCGAGCCACCCGTGATGCTCACTCGGAGGCTGTCCACACTTATGGTGTAACCCTCGGGGCAGTCGGGGTTCTCCTCGATGGCGAGCACAATGGCGGGGCTGTCGAGGGCTTCCGCATCGCAGAGGGTGGGGCGGGGGAGGCGAATGTCGGTAGCCTCGGCCACATATTCGGCCACAAACTCTGCATCACGCAGGGCCACCTCGGGACCATAGAGTATCTGTGTGTTGCGGTCGAGCAGGAAGGGTGCCCCCTGGTCGAGGAGTTCAACACTTTGGGGCTGGGGAATAACATCGTAGTTGCTCACCGTTTGGTGGGGCTTGCTGCAACTTGTGGCGCCAAGTGTGGCGATAATTGCTGCTGTCAGGAGGAGAGTTCTCTTCATTGTTACCTGTTTTTTGGTTGTGGTTTGTCAATTATGCACACAAATATAGCCATTTATATGGTAAAAAGAAACTAAAAACGGGGGCTGTTGATAAATCCCCGAAAAATTACTACCTTTGCCTATCTAACTAAAACATTTGAACTATGACAAAGATGTTGTTTTTAGGCGGCATTGGCGCAGGTGAGATTATCATCATTGCGCTGGTTATCCTGCTCCTCTTCGGTGGTAAGAAGATTCCCGAACTGATGCGTGGCATAGGTAAGGGCGTGCGCTCCTTCAAGGATGGTCTTAATGAGGCCAACGAGGAGGTTGAAAAGGTTGAGAAGGAGATCAAAGAGGATAAATAATCGAGGACGATTGTTATGTCCGACCAGGCGAAGAGTTTCTGGGCCCACCTGGATGACCTGAAGGGGCATCTGGCGCGAATTGTGGCTGTCGTGGTGGTGTTTACTGCGGCGGCCTTTGGCTTTAAGGAGCTGCTCTTCGAGGCTGTGCTGGCACCCACACGAGGCAGTTTTGCCACCTACCGACTTATGGAGTGGCTCCACTTGGCTGCTCTGCCCGCCGAGGGAGAGCCCATCGTGCAACTAATCAACACGGGGCTCGCCTCGCAATTTCTTATCCACCTGCGTGTGTCGCTCTGTGTGGGGGCGCTGGTGGCTCTGCCCTATGTTATCTACTCGCTCTTTAGCTTCATCTCCCCTGCACTCTACGACCACGAACGACGCCATACACGCCACTATGTGGTGGGCGGCTATGTGATGTTCCTGGCGGGGTGTGCGCTCAACTACTTTGTGATTTTCCCCTTCACGTTCCGCTTCCTTGCGGGCTACCAGGTAAGCAGTGTGGTGCCCAATATGATTGCCCTGGAGTCCTATATTTCTACCCTCCTGGGGATGACAATTGTTATGGGTGCGCTCTTTGAAATCCCTGTGGTGTGTGCCCTTTTGGCCCGCCTGGGGGTGCTCCACCACAGCCCTATGGTGTGCATTCGACGCTATGCAATTGTTGTGGCCCTTGTGGTGGCGGCCATCATCACTCCTACGGGTGACCCCTTCACTCTGATGTTGGTTGCGGTGCCCATTTGGGGACTCTATGAGCTGGGTGTGTGGGTGGTACGTGCTGTGGAGCGAACCGGCAATTAATAAATCAATTTACTAATAGGCGCCCATAAGTGTGGTGTGAGATTAAATTATTTTAGTAATTGCGTGGCGGATTTTTTGTATGTAATACGTTGATATACAACAAAAAGGCGATTGAAAACAAAAATAATATAATAAAAGAGGTATTTTTAATGTATTTAATTTTGTTTTATTTTTAAGGTGTTTTATTTTTGAAATGCGTAATGGGGCACGCTTTAAGCTGAGAAGGCCGGTGTGCACCAAAAAGAAAAGAGATAAACAAAACCAAAATTCATTTTACTAACTAAACAAAATCTTTCTACCTATGAAAAAATTATTTGCAATTTTTGCAGTTGCGGCAATGCTTTTCGCTTGTGAGGAGCCTGTGCCCGAGACCACTCTCTCGCTCGACAACGCAGCTGATGCTACTATGACTCTCTCGACCGAGGGTGGTCAGAAGGCCGTAGCATTCTCGACCAACGCAGCTTGGACTGCTGCTGCCGATGCAGCTTGGATTACCGTTGCTCCCGCTTCGGGTGTTGCCGGTACCGCTCTTGAGCTCACCATCACCGTTGCTGCCAACGAGACTTATGACAACCGTGCCGGTAAGGTGACCATCACCGCCGACGACAAAGTTGCCGAGATTGCTATCGCTCAGCTCCAGACCGACGAGGTAAATGTTGGCGAGTTGGAGGTTCTCTACGTTGGCTACGAGGGTGGCGAGGTTGAGCTTCCCGTTAGCCACAACATCGAGTACACCGTTACTTCGGATGCTGATTGGGCAGTAGTTGGCGGCACCCGTGCCCTGACCACCACCAAAACCGTTGTTGAGGTTGCTATGAACACCACTGGTGCAGAGCGTACCGCTACTCTCTTGGTTGAGGCTGAGGGCTTCGAGTATGAGGTTTATCTGACCCAGAGCGGTAAGGCATTCTCGACCACCGTATGCGACGTGTTTGGTGCACAGGTAACCACCTTCACCAGCGGTCCTATGAGCGGTAACGCTATGGTTTCGATTGCTGTTTTGGGCGACAAGATCGTAGTTTGCCCCGGTAACGGCCAGGCTACCAAACTTCTCAACAAAGCAACCGGTGAGGTTGTAGGCGAGCTCAACACCGGTGACTTCGTTCCCTACTATGTTGAGAACGACGACGCCGGCAACCTTGTTATGTGCAACCGTAACCTCTACGACACCGCTACCTACTGGTGGACTGCAGATTTCAAGGTTTACTATATGACTTCGGAGAGCGCAACTCCCGTTCAGCTCATCAATGGTGCTAAATATGGTCCTATCGGTGCAGCATTTGATGTTCGTGGCGATGTTACCGCTAATGCACTTATCCTTGCAGCTCACGAGGGTATTCCCGATGTTACTATGGGCGCAAGCATCGAGTACTGGACTATCACAGCAGGTGTAGCTGCCGAGAGCGTTCAGGCTAGCGTTACCGGTATCACTCCTCTCTGGGGCGCAGCTGCTTGGAACTGCACTCCTCACAACTTCCCCGCATTTGCTCTGGTTGGCGACACCATCGAGGCAGGTGCTCTGTATGGCTTCTATGACAACAACAACCTCCACTTTATGGATGGCAACTTCGCTTCGACCGTTGTTGCTACCGCAGTGTACGACTGGCAGCGCTCGCTCGCATCCATCGACATCCACAATGTGAATGGCGCTCCCGTTGCAGTAATCACCGGTGGTGACCTCTTCTCGAATTACGGTGGAAATACTCCTATCTACGTTCTCAACGTAGCAACCAAGGAGACTGTGGCTACCACTTCCGTTATGAACCAGGCTACCGATTGGGTTCTCGACGAGGCTACCCAGTGGTACACCTTCTGGAACGCAATCAACGCTACTGCAGACGTTTGCTTCGAGGTTATTGATGGCGGTATCGTTATCTACTGCATCGACAACAACCTTAACTCGATTGAGGGTCTGGTAGTTGGTATGTAATTCCATAGGTCAGAGCCTCTGACTTGTAGAATAAAAATAGAAGAGGGCAGGGCAGGTTGCTGTCCTGCCCTCTTCCTTTAATTAACGCTAATAATTGTTCCGAAATGAAGCGTCTAATTACAATTCTGACAACTCTCTCCATTTGCCTTTCGTCGTTGGCGGTTGCTTGCGGCCCCACGCCCGAGCCTACGCCCGAACCCGAGCCCACACCTACTCCCACACCTACCCCAACTCCCACTCCCGAGCCCGAGGGACGCAACGAACTTGTAGCTCTGGAGGGCTACCCAAGTGGTGTGGAGGTTTACCGATTTAAGAACTTTTATGAGGATGGTACCGACGACTTCTGCATTGGCTACTACGCCATTGTGGATGTGAAGTCCAACCCCAAACTGAAGTTCAATGCCGTCTATGTGGAACAGGATGCAACTCCCTCCGACATATTTGCCTCCTTTGAGGGCGGCATACCCATTTTGGCCACCAATGGTGGTTACTTCTGGGATGGCGAGTCGTTGAGCCTGCTCATTTCGGGTGGCGAGGTTAAGAGCATCGCTGCGCAATATACTTGGCCCTCCTATGAGGGTCAGGCCTACACCGCTTGCCCCATCAGGGCAGCCTTTGGTGTCCACGCCGACGGCCGTATGGAGGCCACTTGGGTCTATTGCTGTCCCGACGACGACAACAAACCCTACTCCTTCACCAGCCCCAAGGGAAACAACGAAAAGGTGGGTGTCTTCACAAGTGCTCCCCACCCCTCGTCGGGCGGTACTCTGTGGACTCCCCAGGAGGCCATCGGTGGCGGCCCTATGTTGCTCAAGGATGGTAAGAATGTGGCCGAGAGTAGCTATTGGAAAGAGGTGCTCCACAGTGGTGGTACCGCAGGCCTTTCGTATCAGCCCCGCACCGCCATTGGCTACACGGCAGATGGCAAGATTATCCTCTTTGTGTGCGACGGCCGTGAGATGAACGGCAGTTGGGGCTACACACTTCCCGAGTTGGCCGACCTGTTCAAGAAACTGGGGGCAGTGTGGGCAGTGAACCTCGACGGCGGTGGCTCCTCGGTGATGGTGGGCAGGGATGGTAGGGCCCTTAACAGCCCCTCCGACGGCTCGCAAAGGCGTGTGCCCACAGCGGTGGTTATCTCAATGCAATAACCCAAAAACAAGTAACACAGGATGAAAAAACTAATCTATCTGCTTCTGGCAACGACCCTCATTGTGGGCTGTCAGAATGGCAAAACCCAGGAGCCCAAAAGGCTCTATATGTGGCTCGATTGCGAGGCCAATTTCGAGCGTCTTTCCACACCCGACAGCATCGACTACTATATGGCACGCATCAAGGAGCTGGGCTTCACGGATGTGGTGGCCGATGTGAAGAGTATTATGGGTGAGGTGCTCTACAAGAGCGATATTGCACCCTATATGGGCGAGTGGAACGGCACGGTGCGCCCACTGGAGTACGATATGCTCTCCGAGGTGGAGGCCGCCTGCCGCAAACACGGCCTGGGCTGCTATGCATCGCTCAATGTCTTCTGTGGCGGCCACAATTTCGTCAAGCGAGGTATCATCTACAACGAACACCCCGAGTGGCAGAGCATCGGCTGGTGGCACAATAAGTTGCTGCCCGTTAGTGAGATGGATTTCAACTACAACGGTATGGTAAACCCCGCCAACCCCGAGGTGAGGGAGTATCAACTCGCCATCTTGGAGGAGTTCACCCGCAAGTACCCCACCATCGACGGTATCATCTTCGACCGTGTGCGCTACGACGACATTTGGGCCGACTTCAGCCCCCTGTCGCTCAACGACTTTGCAGAGTATGCAGGCCTTGAGGAGGCTCCCCGCCCCGAGGAGATTATGACCTGGTATCGGGATGAGGCGGGCAAGTGGCGCCACAAACCCGAGGAGCACTTCCTGCTCTGGATGGAGTATCGTGCAAATGTGATTAAGAGCTTCGTAGAGGAGGCTCACGAGCGCATTAAGGCCATCAACCCCGACCTCGTGCTGGGCGACTACACGGGTGCGTGGTACCCAACATACTACTATGTGGGTGTCAATTGGGCAAGCAAGAAGTATAACCCTGCCGAGGAGTTCGAGTGGGCTTCGGAGAACTATTATAAGACAGGCTATGCCGACCTGCTGGATGTCTATATGACGGGCCTCTACTACACCCCCATCACCAAACACGAGGTGGATACCCACTTCCCCGACATCGGCTTGCGTATGGAGGCAGGTATGGATGCCGAGGCGAGAAACTATTGGTACTGCGTGGAGGGTGCTGCCGAGCTGGCGCAGAAGATTACCTGTGGCGTGGTGCCCGTGGTGGGCTCCATTTACGTAGAGCAGTATCAGGGCGATGCGAGCCGCTTTGGTCGTGCTGTTACGCAGGCTATAGAGAGTTGCTCGGGCGGTATGATGCTCTTCGACCTCTGCCACATCGTGTCGCACGATTGGTGGGATACCCTCAAAGCCGCAATCGAAAGGGCCGAGTAATTGCCCCTATAATATTAACGAAAGGTGTGCCCCTGCAAGAGTGCTTGCGGGGGCTCATTCTCTTTGAGAGAGTGGGGTGGGCGATGCGCCCACGCAATGGCCTCCCCCAAACACACCGTTGTCCCCAAATGTTCTGTTTTCTTCTTTTATTTTTCAATTGTTCATAATAACTCGAAGAGAGGGCTGCAAAATTTTGGAATTTCGAGGAATAGAAATATATTTGTGGCTCATTAACCCATCCCTATTGCCACGCTGCAAACTGCGGAGTGTGACGTAGGGGAATGAAGAAACAGTGAGAAGAGAGTTTAAGATATTGATTATCAGCACTTTGCGTGCAGGGGGGGGGTAATTCAGAGCTCCGCCACAGAGTGCCATAGCCCAATAGGGGGAAGCGTCCGACGAAAATGGTCGGGAGCTTCCCCCTATTGTGTTTTTAACCATACCGTCAGAAATACATAAACCCTTAAAACTAAACCCTATACCAAACTATGATGAAAAAATTCTTTGTATCGCTTATGGCAGTGGCTACTATGATTGCTGCCACTTCGTGCGAAGACCCTCAAAATGAGGAAGTGATTGACAAAACCGTGTCGGTGTCGGCAACCCTTGAGAATGGCCGTGCTTGGGCCCAGGGTGCCGAGGTTGTTATCAACAACGCCAAGTACACCATTGTCGAAGGCGGTAGCTCCACCGTAACCATCGACAAGGTGGCCAAGGCCGACATCTACTGTGGTGCCTACGACTTCGGTAACGGTACCATCGAGAGCACAACCCTCACTATGGAGGTGCCCGCAATTCAGGGCCCCGCAATCAAGACCATCCAGCCTATGATTGCCTCCAACACCGAGCCCAACCTCGTATTCAAAAACCTCTTTGGCACCCTGAAGGTGGCTGTTGAGGGCGAGGGTACCATCACCAAGATGGTTCTGACCTCCTCCGACACCGCCCTTGCAGGCCCCGCTACTGCCGAGATGAACTACTCGGGTGCACCCCAGCTCAACATCGCCGACAGCGGTTTGCGCTCCGTCACCGTGGATCTCGGTGATGGCGTGAGCCTCCCCGCCGACATCACTCTCTCGCTGCCCGCCCGCACCTATTCGGGCTTCGTAGCAACCCTCTATGGCAAGGGTGATGAGATTATGAGCGGCAAGCAGCTTTCGGCTGTGGAGATTCTGCGTGGCGAGGTGGTTGAGACAAAGATTACCTACATCCCCGACGCAGAGCCCCCCACCTACCTCTCCGTAACCCTGGAGGACGATGCAGACGGCGTGGCAAATGTGTGGACAGCCCAGTCGGTTGTTTACGTCAATGGCACCCCCGCACAGCTCGTCGGTGGCGAGGGTAGCGGCGTGGGCGAGTTTGGCCCCATCTCTTCGGCTTCGACCTATCTGGTCACCAACTCGTCGGCCTCTGTGAATGGCGTGAGCGGCGATGTTATCCGCCTGTCGATTCCCGCCAGCCAGAGCTATGGCTCGATTCTGTCACGCATCAACCCCGCCGTGGGTAAGAGCACTTCCAAAGAGGTAGCTATCAACTATTTGGCAGGTGTGTTGGACATCAATGTAGAGGGTCCCCACGCAATTCGTCGTGCAGTCCTTGCCGGCAAGAATAACCGCCGATTGGCAGGTAACGGTGTGGCCGACCTCTCGACCGCCACTGCTCGTCTGTCGCTCAACTCCGACGCTTCGCGCGAGGTGGTTGTTGATTGCGGCACCGCAGGTGTCAGCATCGAGAGCGGTGTGACCTTCCGCTTTGTGATTCCCGCCGAGGAGTACACCGAGGGCTTCACCCTCACTCTCGAGGATGTGGGTGGTCAGACATTCAGCGCAGAGCTTGGCGCTACCACCGTGGTACGCAACAGCGTAGTGACCTACTCGGAGCGCATCCTCTGGGAGAACGCTATGGGCGACGACAACAACCTCAGCAAGATGGGCTACTCCAACTGCTATATGGTTCATATGGAGGGTAAATATGGCTTCGACACCCGCCTGGTGGATGGCACACCCATCAACAACATCGCCAAGGTAGATTGGCTGTGGGTAAGCAAAGTCGAGGGTAAAGAGGGTAACGCTCTCATCTCCGACATCAAATATGCCGATGGCTACGTAACCTTCAATGCCTCCGCCGAGGAGGGTAACGCCCTGTTGGCTGCCTTCGACGCCGATGGCAATATCGTATGGTCGTGGCACATCTGGATGACCGATATGCCCGAGGTTTACGACTACCAGAACAATGGTGTGCCTATGAGTGGCGGCCTCACCGACGGCTACTACTGTATGGACCGCAACCTGGGTGCAACCGCTCCCGGCTACGACGGTTACGAGAACTTTGGTCTTTACTACCAGTGGGGCCGCAAGGATCCCTTCATTGGCGACACCGCAGAGGAGCGCACGCGTGACACCCAGGCCGGTGGTTGGATGAACGTTGTGGAGCCCTTCGGCAACAGCAGCCAGATTACCGTATGCAACTCGGCTTACAGCCAGGCAGAGTGGGTTTCGACCCCCTCGTCGAGCGAGATTGGCACCATCGACTATGCCACCGCACACCCAATGACCTTCCTCGCGGCCGACCCCAACAAGAACAAAGCTAACTGGCTTGATGTTAATTCGCTGGGTGCTATGAAAAATGATGTTATCTACGACCCCGACAAGTCGCTGTGGCGTCCCTTCCAGAAGAGCAACTACGATCCTTGCCCCGCAGGCTATCAGATTCCTCGCAAGGCTATGTGGGTATATCTCGACAGCCACAACAGCGTGCAGGCCGAGTACAAGGGCTTCGTGAACACCGCTCCCGATGGCAGCGAGTCCTACTTCCCCTCGGCAGGTTACCGCAGTGCCCACCCCTCGGATGCAGGTGCTCTGATGAGTGTGCAGAACGACTCGGGCTTCGTGAAGATTTGGTCTTCGGAGATGGATGTTGCTGAGAGCGCATATTGCTTCACCTACAACTATCCTCTCTACAATGCCGGTCAGGGTGCAACCTGGGGCAATGGTTACAATGTTCGCTGTGTGAAGGCCTACAACTAATCAACATTCCGAATAAATAGAGAAAAACAGAGATATGAAAACGATGACAACCAAATTGTTGGCCCTTCTGGCGGCCGCAATGCTCATCTTCCCTTCGTGCGACAACAGCAATGGTGATGAGCCCACTCCCGAGCAGAAATTTGAGCTCACCCTCGACCGTGACCGGGTGACCTTCACCGCCGCGGGCGGCATCTCCAAGGTATATATCACCACCGACGCCCGTGGCTGGAACGTTGTGAACGGCCTTTCGTGGCTGGAGGTTGATCGCTGGGAGGATTGCATCTCTCTCACCGCAAAGTCCTACACAGGTAGCGAGTCCCGCTATGGCGATGTGCTGATTTATGTTGGCGAAGGTGCAAGCCGTGTGGAGAAGATTGTGAAGGTGGAGCAGCTCGGCAGGGAGAGTTCCTCGACCGGTGGTGGTGTTGCTTTTGAGTGTCCTGTATTCCAGTCGTTGGTGCTGGAGTACTGCGATATGAATGGCGACGGTGCTGTTTCCGATGAGGAGGCTGCATTGGTCACCGAAATGAGCCTCACTTGGGATGTGGCTATGGAGCGTGAGCCCATCACCTCGATCAAGGGTATCGAGAGGTTTGTGAACCTTGTGAACTTCGAGTGCGACAATAACCAGATTACCGAGCTCGACCTGAGTGGTCTGGCGAAGCTCGAGTATGTGGATTGCTCATACAATGCCATCAAGACTGTAAACCTGAGCGGTTGCAAGTCGCTCAAGCAGTTCTATGGCAATATGAACGATATTGAGTATATCAATCTCAACGATTGCGATGGTATCCAGCTCTTCCAGGCTTGGCAGAACAACATTACCACCCTCGATATGAGCGGTATGAAGGAGCTTGTTTACCTCGATTTGCGCATCAACGACCTCCGTGAGGTGGAGTTCCACGACTGCCCCAAACTTTTGGTGGCTGCCATTGGTAGTAACGACCTCGTGAGCCTCAACCTCAGCGGCCTCCCCGAGCTCTACACTTTGGGTTGCTATGAGAATAATATTGCCACCCTCGATGTGAGCGTGCTGCCCAAGCTCGAGATGCTGGAGTGCTACGACAACAACATCTCTTCGCTCGACCTTTCGGCCAACGCCAGCCTTGCCACCCTCGTGTGCAGCAACAACCTGCTCACTGAGCTGAAGCTCCACGAGAGTGCGCCTCTGAGCAAGCTCGATTGTGGTAACAACCGCTTGTCGGGCACCCTGGATGTGTCGGCCTACAAGGGTCTGAAGTATCTCCACTGCGGTGCCAATGCCTTTGAGAGCGTTGTTGTGGAGGGTTGTACGAAGATTACCGACCTGGCTTGTGAGAACACCAACATCACCGAGTTGAAAGTGAGCTCGCTCACTCTGCTCGAGTCGCTTGTGGCCAACCACTGCCAGCTCACCTCGCTCGACTGCAGCAACAACCTCAAACTCTCCAAGCTCCACGTGCAGGGCAACCCCCTCACCGAGCTCATTCTCGCCGAGGGTCAGTACATTAGCGACCTCAAGGTGGACAATCACGACATCATTGTGCGTAAGTAACAATCAAACCGAAATAAACCAATATTATTTTTAGAAAAACAAGAACAAACGATGAACAGGAAACTTTACACCTCCCCCGAGTTGGAGGTCCTCCGCGTGGAGGTGGAGGCAGGCATTGCTGCTTCCCAGCAGGAAACTATGTATTGGGGTCTCCCCGGTGAGGAACCCGATGTGAACGATTTCGGTGGTTTTTAAGCTTAATTAAGGATATGAAGAAGATTATTTTTGCACTTTCCGCAGTGGCCCTTATGGTCGGCTGCGCCAACGAGCCCGTAGAGACTCCCATTGAGCTTGAGAAGACCACCACTGTGACCGTTGAGGTAACTCCCGAGCAGCAGACTCGTACCTACACCGAGGGTAACAAAATCTATTGGAATACCACCGGTGAGCAGCTCAACATCATCTACTTTGCAGATGACAACAGCTCAAGTCGTCGCCAGAGCGCTACTCACGAAGATTACATTCTGACCGACAATAAGGCTACTTTCACTGCCGACATCTCCGCTACCGATGGCGCAACCAAGTACACCCTCGGTGCTTACTACCCCTATGTTTATAAGTATAGCACTTCGTCGATTTCGCTGGACGTTCCCCAGGAGCAGACCCCTTCGGCTACCAGCTACGACCCCAAGGCCGACATTCTCGTGTCGAAGAACCCCGTGGTTAGCAATGGTTTGCCCGACAAACTTACCTTTGAGTTTGCCCGTATGGTTGCTTTTGCCAAGATGACCATCAAGGGTATTCCCGCAGGTGAGAAGATTCAGACTGTTGTATTCTCGTCGAGCGCCAAGCCCGCAGGTGCTGTGGAGTTCAAGGTTCACGAGCAGGGCACTCTCAACAATGCCAAGTGGTACAACAACTACGAGGATATCACCCTCAATTTGGGTGGTCGCGAGGCTACCGGTGAGGACACCGTGTGGTTTGTGACCGTTCCCACCGACCTTTCGGGTACCGATTTCACCGTGGAGGTTGCCACCGACAAGAACAACTATACCAAAACCGTTGATCTTTCGGGCAAAACTCTCAACTTCGAGCGTGCCGACATCGCACAGTTCAGCGTTTCGGGCCTCACAGTTGTTGAGAAGCCCAAGGCCTACAAACTCCTCACCGACGCCAATGAGCTCACCGTGGGCGACACCTTTGTGATTTGCACCAAGAATACAGCTTCGAGTGCTGCAAAACTTCTCTCTACCGTTGCAGATGGTGGCGCTCTTAAATTCACCAGCTCGATGACTGTTACCAACGCTTTGGAGATTGTAGAGGTTCCCGCTGATGCGGCAGTTATGACCGTTGAGGCAGGTGTTGAGGCCGGCACAATCGCTTGCAAGGCAGCGGAGGGTTATCTCTATGGTAACTACGATAGCGAGAATTATAGCAGCAAACTCTACTTCAAGGACACTAAAGATGAAGAGGGTTCGTGGAAACTCACTCTCAGCAGTTCCTATGCGGCTACTCTCTACAATGCGACCCACGGTAGGTATCTGAATAACTACTATGGCTCGAAATTCAACTTCGCAGGCAGTCAGGGTACTTATTACTACTACATCTACTACATCGATGGTGAGGGTAGTGGCGAGACTCCCGATGTTCCCGAGGTAACTCCTCTGGCAACCCCCGTGGTTAGCGCAACCGCCAGCGGTAACACCATCACCGCTACTTGGGCAGCTATCGACGGCGCCAAGGATTACACCGTAACTTGCGGCAGCCAGAGCCAGACTGTAGCCACCACCACCGAAACCTTCGAGGGCCTGGAGTACGAGACCGAGTACACCATCAGCGTTGTGGCCAACCCCGCCGATGAGGCTGTAAATAGCGTGTCGGAGGCCGGTACTACCAAAGCTACCACCGAGGCTGACCCCAATGCTTCCACCGAGGCACAGACCATCACCCTCTCCTTCCCCGCAGACTTCCCCGAAGGTGCTGCAAGTGGTAGCTCCGTTGGCACCATTTACAGCGGCGATGTACTTATCTCTTCGACCGGCTCGTGGAGGACCGACAAGACCGATGGTCGTGACTGTATCTATATCGGTCGTACCGACAGTAAAGAGTTGCGCATCGAGGCACAGAATGGCAAGACCATCACTAAAGTAACCCTTGGTGCCCCTGTAGGCTACCTTGTTGACCTCAAGGCCAAAGAGTACGATGGATTTAGTACTACAACCTTTGCAAGTACTACCACCGCAGAGTGGACCGGTGAGTGCAAGTCGCGCATCGTATACACCCCCGCAGGTAGCAGCCACAGCAATATCAAAACCATCACTGTGGAGTACAAATAGAGAGCGATTATCTCACAGGTGATTTATTCACCCACAGTAAACGGGCAAGTTCCTCCTTTGCGTTAAGCAAATTCGGGGCTTGCCCGTTTCTTATGGCCGAACTAAGGTTGTGCGGAGTGACCGTTATGGTGAGGGTGGTAGGACGATAGCACGATGCCGATACCCACAAATATCAACATCGCAAAGCATAGGGTGGGCAAGCGCAGGGTATCAAGGCGCAAAATGGAAGACAAAACGATTGCCGCAACGGGTTGTATGTAACTGAAAATACTTGTACGAAAAGGCTCAACGTGGTGCAGCGCATAGTTGTAGAGCGCATTAGGCAGGTAGGTGAGCAGGCACAGCACAATCACCAAACTCACGGTGGCCCGGTGGTCCCACACACTAAAATCGTGGTGGAGTGCCGCAGGGATACCAAAGGGTAGAGTCATTAGGGCCGAAAGACCATAGACCCACAGTAGCACCGTTGGAACATTATACTTCAACAACATTCCTTTCAGAAACACCGTATAGCAAGACGTAGCCATCACCGCACACACCACCAACAAATTGCCCACCATTGTTGCTTCGACATTCGAGGAGTGGTTGCCCGTGAGGATAACCGCTACAGCTCCCGACAGACCAATGAGCAGACCCACAATGCGCTTGGTGGTCAGTCGATCTACACCCTTAACAACCGAGAGCACCAACACTACAAGCGGGCCCACGGCATTGATAATTGAACCATCAACGGGAGAGGTCAGGGAGATACCAAACATAAGGGAGCCTTTGTGGATAACGCCCAGCAGTAGGGCCGCCCCAACAAGCGTAGGAATATCCCGTCGCTCCACCCGACTGATGTGGCCCCCAAGTGCGGGAATACAAGCAAATATCAGAGTGGCCAGCAACGCCGCAGTGAGCAACACAATAGGGGGCAGATAGTGTGGCAGCAGAATGTGGTATAGTGGATAGTCGGTAGCCCACAAAAGGTTGCACGCAACGAGCGCAACGTAGGGTAGAAAGGTGTCCGAGCGATGTTGGAGGAGCGAGTGGTATTGTGGTGCCATAGGTCTAAACGGTTTGGTGAAATCTACACCGACGAGTGTTTCCTGTAGCAAAGTGGCGGGCAGCACACCAAGCACCATCGTAAATGCAACATTCGTGCCCCTCTGCGAGATTGCAAAACAAAAACCCACGACCAGATTGGCTACTCGCAAAACGAAAAACACCCTCTCGAACAGAAGGGGGTCTAAGGCCCCTAATGACCCTATAGGCTCTAAAAAATCCTCCTCCCCAAGAAATCCCCCGAAGCGCAGCGACGTAATCCCCATATACAAAAAAAAGAGGAGTGCCCGCAAAAGCACTCCTCTTTTCATCACGTTATCGCTCCACTAATAAGCAACCAGAATCACGTATTTACCAAGATGGGTTTCCTTCTTGGCATAAAAGTTATCATAGTAGGCAGCGGGGCAATAGACCGTTATTTCCACATCACTACACCAAGGAGTATTCTCATACCCTTCCGCCATTTTGGGGCAATCGCCCTTGAAATACAGATTACATCCAAACCAACCACCCAACACCTTAACACTTGCGGGGAAGGTGAAAGTTTTGACTTTGTCACCAAACGAAGCGTAAATCACCTCTGTACCTTCATTGAAGGTGACCGATTCAATATTGTAACAACCCATATAGGCTCCATGTTCAATAGTCTTAACCGTGCCCGGGATATTTATCTCCGTCAGTGACGGACACCAAGCAAAACAGCAATCATTAATAGTCTCAACATTGGCAAAATCAACAGTTTTGAGTTTGTCGCAATACTTAAATGTGTTCACCCCCGTGGATTTGAAGTGATCGGGGAAGGTAAAGTGTTCCAGAGCGTCGCACTCCATAAACACACCATTACCAATCCAGTTTGTCGTTGTGGGTTTAATCTCGATGTCGGTGAGCAATTTACAGTACATAAAAGCACCAGAATCGATGGTCTCGGCCGCAATGACCACTTTTTTCAGACCCTCACACTGGTGGAATGCACTGCCACCCACATACTTAATTGAGGCGGGCACTTCGAGTTCTTCCAAAGCCATACAAGCCGAGAAGGCTAATGTGCCGATACTCTCCACGCCACCCCACTCGATGGACACGAGAGCATAGTTGGCATAGAAAGCACCCTCTTCAATGCTCTTCATAGTGGAGGGGAACTTGACACTCTCTACCGCAGTTGAGTTAGTGAATACATAACTACCACTGATGCTCTCCACACCCTCCTCAAAGGCAAGTGTTTTGAGGTTCTTACACTCGCGGAAGGCGTAGTCGCCCGTGATGTCCTTAATTTGTGCGGGAATGACGAGGTCCACAAAGCCGGCCTTGTAGAATGCTTTGTAGGGGATGTCGGTCAGTTTTGCCCAGTCGAAACTTGTGAGTTTCTCGCACTCTGCAAAGGACTCCGAGCCTATTTCGGTAATACCCGGAGCGACGAATGTTTCGAGCCTTGTACACTTGTAGAAGCCCTTGTCGCCAATCTTGGTAACGCTCTCGGGAAGTATAATCTTGGTACAACGGTCGTCGTAGCTCCAACCCTCGTCCTTCACCTCCGTAACGTCGCCGTCGAAGGTGATAATACCGAGTTTCTCTTCCCAATAGTAGACATTGCTCACAATGGCTCTATCGAAAGACTCCGAATCCACATAGGGCGTTTCGCCATAGCCCCAAGTGGAGTACCAAATCTGGTTGTTGGGTGGCGAAGCGGGACGCTCCGGCCTACCCTCCTGTTTGACGGTAACGGCAGCACTTACATTGTAGGTCGTGTTCACAAAGATAATCTGTCCTTCACGAGGAGTACTTGTGGGGTTCTCGGCAATGGCGAAGTGGGTGCCCTCGTAGTTCTCGCTCTTGAAGCTAATCCAGTCGCAGCCATCGCTGTACGTTGTGTCGAACTCCACATTTCCGCCCACGCTGAGGGTGATGTCCTGCTCGGTGAAATCTATCTCCACAACCTCGGGTGTAGCCTCAACATAGGCCTCACCACCGGCTTGGCGTACGGTAACATCTTTGGTGTCTGTGCCATCGGTAATCGAAATCACACACTCCCTTACTGCTGGCTCGTCGTTGGCAAAGACCTCTATCTCTATGCCGCAGAAGGTTTGGTCTTCATTCTCTCCCGCTCTAATCCGCAGCCACTCGTGGTTGGGGTCGTAGGCCCATTCAATGCCTTCGAGCTCCTCGGTGGAGAGGGGAATCTGGATGTGTGCTCCCTCGGCAGGTACCTCGTAGAGCGATTGGAGTACGTCGAGGGGGCTCATGTCGGCAGCGAGTTGGGCTATGTTAAGCACTGCGCTTTTCTCGCCCATCACAAAGGTGTATGTGGTGGTGCGAGCCTCGCCAGTGTTGGCTGTGGCAGTCACTGTGAGTGTTGCATCACCCTCGCCTTCGGTAGCCGAGAGGCTGCTCCATTCGGCCCCACCTGTGGCGCTCCAACTATCGGTGGCAGTTACAACCACCTGTACGGAGCCTCCCTCGGCAGTAAATGCCAACTCCGAATGGTTGAGCGAGAGATTTTGTTCTTGGGGATTTACGGGCTCAGGGGGGGTGTCATTGCATCCCACCGCAAAGAGGAGAGCCAAAAGTCCGAACAGTTTCAAAAATCTTTTCATAAGCGTTAAGATTATTTTGTTCCCAATTAGGGATAGTTGTCTTTGTAGGAAAGTAGTTCACCTACAAAGATATAATTTTTTTGCGTGAAAACAAACACCTCGCCACAAAAAGCGCAGTAATTCATCCTCATACCCCAAAACAAAGGAGTCCGAATTCGGACTCCTTTACTTTTTTACTTTTTTACTTTGTCACAAAAAGCCCCGCAATGTCGCTCCAAGTGCAGTCGTTGGGGGTGGCTGAATGGTTGTTCGATGTGGAGGGTGGTTTTTAGGGCCATTAGGGAAAATTCCCTATAACTCTTATAGCTCCCATAACTCCTATTGGGGTAGAGCATAGGAGTAATAGTAGGAGCATAGGAGTAATAGTAGGAGCATAGGAGTAATAGGAGCCCCTCCCTAAACACCCCAACCCCCATTCTCCCTATCGTCTCTAACGACCCTAAAAATAGCTGATTGCTGACTGCTGATTGCTGAATGGGGAGGATGTAAGGCCTTCTCTCCCGCAAAGGGGGTTTGCAAGGGCTATGGGATTGGCTACTCAGCGGTAAACCGCTGAGCTTAACGCCCATCCCTTCCTGCTCGCCGCAGGGGCCCTTGTCTATCGTAACGAGCGTTAGTGAGTTACGACATAAGCCCCTCCTTTCGCAAGGAGGGGTTTGGGGAGGATGTAAGGCCTTCTCTCCCGCAAAGGGGGTTTGCAAGGGCTGCGGGATTGGCTACTCAGCGGTAAACCGCTGGGCTTAACGCCCATCCCTTCCTGCTCGCCGCAGGGGCCCTTGCAAACGCCAAAGAAGCCTGCGCCACTCTGTGGCGCCTATTTTTATATGCAATAGGGGGTTTTATGAGTGAACTCACAACCCCCTATTGCATACAAAAAAACCTCCGCCGAAGCAGAGGTTTCAGGCTTCTTTGCCCTTTGCGGAGAGACAGGGATTCGAACCCTGGATACCCGAAGGTATAACGGTTTTCGAGACCGCCCCGATCGACCACTCCGGCATCTCTCCATTGGTCACTCACCGCCATTTTCGGCGTTTGAGCGTGCAAATATAAGGAGAAATTTCTAATTACAAAAAAACTACGACCTTTTTTATCGTTTTTTCATTTTTATGCAATCATCCTCCGTCAGACCAACCGCTACTCCGCAAAGAGCCCCTCAACGTCGCTCCACGTACAGTCGTTGGGCGAGGCGGGCTCTATGCCGAGGATATGGGAGATTATAAGGTGGTCGTTGAGGTTGTGGAACACCTTATCGTGTGTGTAGCCACTCTTAAAGGCGGGGCCACAGCCATAGAAGACCATATGCATCTCTCGGTCATAGGGGTTATAGCCGTGGTTGGAGTAGTGGAGAGTGGGGCGGCCACCCTCGGGGTTCTTATTATAGACAACCTTCCACCCCGTGTCGGCCAGCAGTACTATGGGGTAGATGCGGGTGGTGTAGCTGCCATAGTGAAGCTCCTCGGGCATCTCCTCACGCAGCCACACACGGTAGTGGCCCTCGCTCTCGTGGGCCTTCAGGATGTTGTATATCTCCTTGGTTTCCGACAAGTTGCGGGGTTTGAGGGTCACGGGGTTGGAGTTGTAGTAGTACTGTATTCGGTCGGGAATGAGCGAATAGACGTTGAAATATTTGTCGGGCGAGAGCTCCACCATTCCGTGGTCGGAGGTGAAGATGAAGTTGATATCCTCAAAGACGGGCGATGTGCGTATCTCACGCATAAAATAGGCCAACGCCGCATCAATCTCCTCGACCACCTTGCGGGTTTGCTCGGAGGTGGGGCTGTAGTCGTGCTCCACGGCATCGGGCTCATCGAAGTACCACATAACGAGGTTGGGAATATCCTCCACATCCTCCCGGCACATTGCGTCCAGCACCTTGTCGGCGAGCTGTTTGTATGATAGGCGGTAGTCGTAGGACATAGCCACCGTGGGCTTGCGGCCATTCACAGGGGCGTCGATGCCCACCCAGCCATAGACGTGTGCCGTAAGACCCTGGCGCTCCACGGTGTTCCAGATGGGCTCGCCCTTGTAGAAATCGGGGTTGGCCTTTGCCTCATCGTCGGAGATGGTGTAGGTCTTGTAGGTGAGTTCGTCGAAGAAGGTGTTGTTCACAATGCCGTGGTGGTCGGGGTGGAGTCCCGTAGCCATCGAGTAGTGGTTGGGGAAGGTGTTGCTGGGGAAGCAGGGCATAATCTCCGAATAGACGCCCACACGGGCTATGGAGTCGAGCGTGGGGGTGTTGTACATCTCCGGGAGGTCGTAGCGGAAAGCATCCATAGAGAGAATGACCACATAGGACTCCTCTTGAGTGTCGGGGGTAGGAGTGGGGGTGGGCTGTGGTGCAGGTTGGGGCGTGGGCTGTGGTGTGCAGGCCACAAACAGCACTGCCAGAAGGGTCAAAATTGTGGTAATGCGTTTCATATTGTTGCTCTGTGTATGTCTATATTGTAAAGGTGTGGTCACTACTTTTTACGTGGCAGGGCGTCGATTACCGAGGCGAGGTGGCGTGTGTCGAGGTGGGTGTAGATTTCGGTGGTGGTGATATTCTCGTGTCCAAGCAGTTCCTGCACTTGTCGTATGTCGGCGCCCCCTTCTAGGAGGTGGGTTGCAAAACTGTGGCGCAGGGTGTGGGGCGATATCTGTTTGGAGATGCCCGCATCGGCTGCCGCACGCTTCACAAAGGTGAGCACACTCATACGGCTCAAACTCCCCCCTCTGTTGTTGAGAAAGAGAGTGTCGCTGTCGGTGGTGGCGAAGTGTGGACGGCACTCCAGGTAGAGGCGCAACTGTCGCAGGGCCTCGGGGCTGACGGGGACAAATCGTTGTTTGTTACCCTTGCCTGTAACCTTCACCACCTCGTCGTCCCAGAAGATGTCGCCCAGTCGCAGCCCTGTGAGCTCCGACACTCGCAGGCCGCACGAGTAGAGCATCTCTATTATCGCTCGGTTGCGATGACCGGCGGGGTCGGAGAGGTCGATGGTGGCGAGCATTGCGTCAATCTCCTCGAGCGAGAGGGTGTCGGGGAGAGAGCGTGAGGGTTTGGGGGAGAGAACTCCTGCCGTGGGCATAGCGTCGAGCACCCCCTTTTCTACAAGGTGGCGACATAGGCTACGCAGGGCGCAGAGTGCTCGAGCTTGGGATGTTTTGGCCGCCCGTCGGTCGTAGAGTACGGTGAGATAACCCTCTATGTGACTGCGGTTTAGTTCGGATGGTGAGGGTGGGTAGTGCTCCTTCAGGAGGTGTGTCACAAAGGCCTCGGCATCGAGCGTGTAGGACTCCACGGTGCGGGGCGAGAGATTCCTCTCGAGGCGCATCGAACGTCCCCAGTCACCAATGGCTCTCTGCCACTCTTGCTCCACCCCTCTCATAAAATCGACTTTTATGGCACGAAATTAATAATTTCTTTTGTATTTTTGCGGTTTATTAGGGAAGAAACTCTCAATAACAATCCTTGCAAACCCATATTGCAATGAAACGAAGAACCGATTTTCTGGTCATAGGCAGCGGTGTTGCAGGCTTGGCCTTTGCGCTCCGAGCTGCCGAGAAGGGCGATGTAACAATCGTCACCAAGGGCGAAATCAGCGAGTGTAATACCCGCTTTGCCCAGGGAGGCATCTGTTGTGTTACCTATCCGCCCGATAGTTTTGAGAAGCATATTGAGGACACTCTGGTGTGTGGCGCCGGAAAGTGCGACCCCGAGGCTGTGAGGATGGTTGTGGAGGGTGCTCCCGAGGGTATCCGCGACCTGATAGGGTGGGGTACCCACTTCGATAAGACCCCCGAGGGTCGCTACTCGCTCCACCGTGAGGGAGGGCACACCGAGCACCGCATACTCCACCACCGTGACCTCACGGGTGCCGAGATGGAGCGTGCGCTGGTGAGTGCCGTCAAGCGCCACCGCAACATCACTGTGCTGGAGCACCACTTCGCTGTGGATGTGCTCACTCAGCACCACCTGGGCCACGAGGTCAATCGCCATATGGACAACATCGAGTGCTATGGTGCCTACGTTATGGACATCAAGCGTGAGAGCATACTCACCATCCTCTCGAAGGTGACGGTGGTCTGCACGGGCGGTGTGGGTAACCTCTACTACACCACCACCAACCCCTCGGTGGCTACCGGCGACGGCATTGCTATGGTTCATCGTGCCAAGGGTATCATTGAGAATATGGCCTACATACAGTTCCACCCCACCACGCTCTACAACCCTTCGGAGCGTCCTGCCTTCCTCATTACAGAGGCTATGCGTGGCTACGGAGCTATCCTTAAACTCCCCAATGGCAAGGAGTTTATGCACAAATACCACCCTATGGGGTCACTCGCACCCCGTGATGTGGTGGCTCGCAGTATGGACCACGAGATGAAGATTTCGGGTGCGGAGTACCTCTACCTTGATGTGCGCCACAAGCCCGCCGAGCAGACTATGAGGGAGTTTCCAAATATCTACCAGAAGTGCCTGATGCTCGGTATCGATATCACCAAAGACCTCATTCCCGTCACCCCCGGTGCACACTACTGCTGTGGCGGTGTGAAGGTCGATCTCAATGGTGAGAGCTCCATCCACCGACTCTACGCCCTCGGAGAGAGCTCTTGCACGGGTCTTCACGGTGCCAATCGCCTGGCATCCAACTCGTTGATTGAGGCGGTGGTCTATGCCCGCAAGGCTGCCGAGCACGCCTCCTCAAGGTTGGACGAGGTGGAGCTGTGCGAGAGTGTGCCCGACTGGAACGACGACGGAATGGTGGCCACCGAGGAGATGATTCTCATCACCCAGAACTACAAGGAGATGCAGCAGATTATGAGCTACTATGTGGGCATTGTGCGCTCCAATCTGCGACTCGAAAGGGCCCTCCGCCGTATGGAGATTATCTACCGTGAGACGGAGGAACTCTATCAGAAGAGCCGCCTGAATGTCGATTTGTGTGAGCTGCGCAACCTCATCGAGGTGGGTTACCTCATCATCAAACAGGCTGCGGCACTGAAGGAGAGCGTTGGCCTCCACTACACCATCGACTACCCACCTGTGGCCCCCTCCACTACCAACAACGATAAGTAGAATTACACCCAAATATAGAAAAGAATGTCACTCAAGGATGAGATAAAACGTAGGCGAACGTTCGCCGTCATTGCCCACCCCGATGCGGGTAAAACCACCCTTACCGAGAAACTGCTGCTCTTCGGTGGTGCTATCCACGTGGCGGGTGCCGTGAAGAGCAACAAGATTAAGAAGACTGCCACCTCCGACTTTATGGAGATTGAGCGCCAGAGGGGTATCTCGGTCGCTACCTCCGTTATGGAGTTTGAGTACCAGGGCGCCAAGATTAATATTCTCGACACCCCCGGTCACGAAGACTTTGCCGAGGATACCTACCGCACCCTCACCGCTGTGGATGCCGTAATCATCGTTATCGACGGTGCGAAAGGTGTTGAGAGTCAGACACGTAAACTTATGAATGTGTGCCGTATGCGCTCCACCCCCGTGATGGTCTTTGTCAATAAGCTCGACCGCCCCTGCAAGGAGCCTTTTGAGCTTTTGGAGGAGATTGAGCAGGAGTTGCAGATTGCTGTGCGTCCCCTCTCGTTCCCCATCGGCAGCGGCCCCTCGTTCCAGGGTGTATATAATATCTACGACGAGAGCCTTGCTCTCTTTAAGGAGGTTGACCGCCAGTATATTGCCGAGAGCATCCACCTCACCCTCGACGACCCCGAGCTGGGCGAGTATATCGGTGCGGGTAACGCCTCGGAGCTGGAGGAGAACCTGGAGATGGTGTCGGAGCTCTTCGAGCCCTTCGATAGGGACCTCTACCTCCAGGGTCTGCTGGCCCCCGTGTTCTTTGGCTCGGCTGTCAATAACTTTGGTGTGAGGGAGTTGTTGGAGACCTTCATCCGCATCGCCCCCTCGCCCCACGCCGCCCCCACCGAGACACGTCTTGTGCAGGCTGCTGAGGAGAAGATGACAGGCTTTGTGTTTAAGATTCACGCCAATATGGACCCCAACCACCGTGACCGCCTGGCCTTCCTGAAAATTTGCAGCGGCACTTTTGAGCGTGGTAAAAACTACCTCCACGTGCGCAGCGGCAAGCAGATGAAATTCTCCTCGCCCAGCGTCTTTCTGGCCGAGAAAAAGTCGGTGGTGGATGTGGCCTATGCGGGTGATATCGTGGGCCTTCACGACACAGGCAACTTCAAGATTGGCGACACCTTCACCGAGGGTGAGAAACTTAAATTTACGGGCATCCCCTCCTTTGCGCCCGAGATGTTCCGCTATATCGAGAATGCCGACCCCCAGAAGTTTAAACAACTCGCCAAAGGTATCGACCAGCTTATGGATGAGGGTGTTGCACAGCTTTTCACCTCGTCGCTCAATGGTCGCAAGATTATCGGCACGGTGGGTGCCTTGCAGTTTGAGGTTATCCAGTACCGCCTGGAGCACGAGTACTCGGCCAAGTGCCGCTGGGAGCCTATCGCCATCCATAAGGCTTGCTGGATTGAGAGCGACAATGCCGAGCAGCTGGCCGACTTCAAGAGGCGTAAGTTCACCAATATGGCTGTGGATAAACACGGTAGGGATGTCTTCCTTGCGGACACCTCCTATGCGCTGCAACTCGCCATCGAGAAGTTCCCCGATATACGATTTAAGTTCACTTCCGAATTTTAACACCAGAGCCCGCATAACAGCGGGCTCTGATGTTAAAATGTCTAACGTCTAACGTCTAACGTCTAACGTCGCGGGCCTTCGGCCCGAGAACTATTAGGGTGTATAGGGTGTATAGGGTGTATAGGGTGTATAGGGTCTTTAGGGAAATTTTCAATTTTCCTATAACTCCTATAACTCCTATAACTCCTATAACTCCTATTGCCCCTAATGTCCCTACACTCCCCCAATACTAATCACTAACCACTAAAAAAAAGCTGACCGCTGAGTGCTGAGTGCTGATAGCTAAAATTTTTGAATTTTGAATTTTGCATTTTGAATTTTGAATTGTAACTTTGTGGGTTAATTGGCAAAATACACAAAAATATATAGCTATGAGCACAAAAAAATTCAACGAGTACAAGGGTCTTGACTTGCCCGAGTTGGGGTTGGAGGTTCTCAAAAAATGGGACGCCGACGACACCTTCCACAAAAGTATATCCACCCGTGAGGGTCATCCCTCATTTGTCTTCTACGAGGGTCCCCCCTCGGCTAACGGTATGCCAGGTATCCACCACGTGATGGCCCGCACACTCAAGGATGTTATTTGTCGCTACAAAACCCAGAGCGGTTACCTCGTACACCGCAAAGCGGGTTGGGACACCCACGGTCTGCCCGTGGAGCTCGGCGTGGAGAAGAAACTCGGCATCCGCAAGGAGGATGTGGGTGTGAACATCTCCATCGAGGAGTACAACCGCACCTGCCGTGAGTCGGTGATGGAGTTCACCGGCAAATGGGAGGAGCTCACCCGCCTTATGGGCTATTGGGTGAATATGGACGACCCCTACATCACCTACGACAACAAATATATCGAGACCCTCTGGTGGATGCTCAAGGAGCTCTACAACAAGGGCCTTCTCTATAAGGGCTTCACCATTCAGCCCTACTCGCCCGCAGCAGGTACGGGTCTGTCGAACCACGAGCTCAACCAGCCCGGTTGCTATCGTGATGTGAAGGACACCACCTGTACTGCACAGTTCAAAGTGGTGCGCAATGCCGAGAGCGAGCAGCTCTTTGAGGATGTCGAGGGCGACCTCTATTTCCTGGCTTGGACCACCACCCCCTGGACTCTCCCCTCTAACACTGCCCTGGCAGTTGGCCCTGCAATCGATTACGTAAGGGTGAAGTGTGCCAACCCCTACACAGGTATCCGCCAGACAGTAATTATGGCCAAGGAGCTTGTGGGTGCCTATTTCACCAAGAAGATGGAGGGTACCTTCACCGTTGAGGAGAGGGTATGGAAGGGCTCCGAGCTTGCAGGTGTGAGGTATGAGCAGCTGATGGATTGGATGAGGCCCGATGGCGATGCCTTCCGTGTAATCCCCGGCGACTATGTAAGTGTGGCCGATGGTACGGGTATTGTCCACATCGCCCCCACCTTTGGTGCTGACGATGATAGGGTTGCCAAGCAGGCAGGCATCGCTCCTATGTTGCTCATCGACAAGGCGGGCAAGCAGCAGCCTATGGTCGATAAGCAGGGTAAGATGTTCCTCCTGGAGGATCTCGACCCCGAGTATGTGAAAAACTTTGTGAATGTTGAGAAATATGCCGAGTGGCAGGGTAGGTTTGTGAAGAACGCCTACGATGAGAAACTCACCGAGGAGGATGCAACCATCGACGTGGATATCGCTGTGGGCCTCAAGCTGGAGAATAAAGCCTTCAAGATTGAGAAGCACACCCACAACTATCCCCACTGCTGGAGGACCGACAAGCCTGTCTTGTACTACCCCCTCGACTCGTGGTTTATCCGCACCACCGCAGTGAAGGATAGGCTCATCGAGCTCAACAAGACTATCTATTGGAAACCCGAATCGACCGGTACCGGTAGGTTTGGCAAGTGGCTGGAGGGTTTGGTAGATTGGAACCTTTCGAGGAGCCGCTTCTGGGGTACCCCTCTGCCCGTGTGGGCAACTGAGGACTACTCGGAGATGAAGTGCATCGGCTCCATCGAGGAGCTCAAAGCCGAGGTTGAGAAATCGGTGGCTGCGGGCATTATGAAGGAGAACCCCTATGCCGACTTTGTTGTGGGCGACTACTCGAAGGAGAACTACGATAAGGTCGATTTGCACCGCCCCTATGTGGACAACATCGTGCTCGTTTCGAGCAAGGGCGAGCCTATGCGCCGTGAGAGCGACCTCATCGACGTGTGGTTCGACAGTGGTGCTATGCCCTACGCACAGGTACACTTCCCCTTCGAGATGAGCCTGGAGGAGTTCCAGAAGGTTTACCCCGCAGACTTCATTGCCGAGGGTGTGGACCAGACCCGTGGTTGGTTCTACACACTCCACGCTCTGGCAACTATGTTGTTCGACAGCGTGGCATTCAAGAATATCATCTCCAACGGCCTTGTGCTCGATAAGAATGGCAATAAGATGTCCAAACGTCTGGGCAATGCAGTTGATCCCTTCGAGGTTATGGGCAAGTATGGCCCCGACGCTACAAGGTGGTATATGATGTCCAACGCCCAGCCTTGGGATAACCTCAAGTTCGATGTGGACGGTGTGGATGAGGTGCGCCGCAAATTCTTCGGCACCCTGTATAACACCTACGGCTTCTTCGCCCTCTATGCCAATGTCGATGGCTTCACCGGCCGTGAGGAGGAGGTTCCTATGGCCGAGCGTCCCGAGATTGACCGCTGGATTATCTCGGAGCTCAACTCGCTCGTGAGGTTTGTGGGTGACCGCCTGGGCGATTACGACCCCACTCCCGCATCGAGGGCTATCCAGGAGTTTGTGGGTGAGAACTTGTCGAACTGGTATGTGCGCCTTAACCGTAAACGCTTCTGGGGCGGCGGTATGACCACCGATAAGCTCGCTGCATATCAGACCCTCTACACCTGCTTGGAGACTGTGGCACAGCTGGCAGCACCCTTCGCTCCCTTCTTCAGCGATAGGCTCTTTAGCGATCTGAACGAGATGAGCGGCCGCCACGAGGGCTCCGTACACCTCAACCTCTTCCCCGAGTGCAATGAGGCTCTTATTGATGCCGACCTGGAGGCCAAGATGGCTCTGGCACAGAAGAGCACCTCGATGGTACTCGCACTGCGCAGGAAGGTGGGCATCAAGGTGCGTCAGCCCCTCACAAAGGTTATCATCCCCATCCTCGATGGCGATATGGGCCGCAGGTTGGAGTCGGTGAAAGGCCTTGTTATGGGCGAGGTGAACGTTAAGGAGGTGGAGCTCATTACCGACACCACCGGCCTGATTACCAAGCGTATCAAGCCCAACTTCAAGACCCTCGGTCCCCGCTATGGCAAGTATATGAAACAGATTGCAGCACTTGTTGCAGGTTGGTCGCAGGCCGAGATTGCAGCAGTGGAGGCTTCCGATAAGTTCACCATTGAGGTTGCGGGCGACACCCTGGAGGTGTGCCGTGAGGACTTCGACATCACCTCGGAGGATATGCCCGGCTGGCTGGTTGCAAGCGAGGGAAAACTCACCGTGGCACTCGATGTGACCGTTACCGAGGAACTCCGTAAGGAGGGTCTGGCTCGTGAGCTCGTGAACCGCATCCAGAACATCCGTAAGGATAGCGGCTTTGAGGTTACCGACCGCATCACTGTGGAGATTGAGAAACTCGAGATGCTGGAGGGTGCTGTTGAGGCCTTCGGCGAGTTTATCGGTCAGCAGACCCTGGCTAACAGTGTGGTGCTTGCAGAGGTGCCCGCAGGCGAGTTTGTTGTCGATAGCGACATCGACGAGGTACCCCTCAAGATTGCTGTGAGCAAGGTTAAATAAGGACCATATATAGTTAATATAGTTAATATGGAGTTGAAAAGGGGTGCCCTCGGGGTGCCCCTTTTTTGTGGTTATCCACTTTGATGGTGGTGCACAAAAAGTGGTGCGGAGAAAAATATTGGCCAAAAAGTTGTGTATGTTGGAGAAATTTACTACCTTTAACAAACCAAAAACGAACAACTATGGAACAGGAAGTTGAGAAAACCAGATATTCCGATGAGGAATTGGCCGAATTTCGAGTGATAATCCTCGATATGCTCGGCAAAGCGAAGGACGACTACGAGCTCCTGCGTGCTTCGGTGAACAACTCGGTGAGCAACGATACCGAGGATACCTCGCCCACCTTCAAGGTGCTTGAGGAGGGTGCTGCAACCCTCTCGAAGGAGGAGATGGGCCGCCTCGCACAGCGTCAGCTCAAATTCATTCAGCACCTTGAGGCAGCCCTGCTGCGTATCGAGAATAAGACCTATGGCATCTGCCGCGAGACGGGTAAACTGATTCCCAAGGAGCGCCTGAAAGTGGTGCCCCACGCAACTCTCTCGGTGGAGGCCAAGGAGAAGAGGCGTTAGTGCCGCACCTTCCGCCCGCCCGTAGGGATTAACCCCGCCCGCCCAAACAATCAAGGAGTAACTGTGCCCAATGTGACCATCTATACCGACGGTTCGTCGCTCGGCAACCCCGGCCCCGGAGGCTATGGGGTGGTGCTTCTTTCGCCCCCATTCCGCAAGGAGTTGAGCCAGGGTTTCAGGCTCACGACCAACAACCGTATGGAGCTTATGGCCGTGTGTGTGGCACTCGAAGCGCTCAAGTTTGAGGGCACCAATGTGGTTGTCTATTCCGACAGCAAGTATGTTGTGGATGCGGTGGAGAAGGGGTGGCTCTTCGGCTGGGAGATGAGGGGCTTTGCCAAGGCGAAGAACCCCGACCTATGGATGCGCTTCCTGAGGGTGTACAGGCGCCACCACGTGAAGTTTGTGTGGGTGAAGGGCCACGCCACTACGGTGGAGAATAATCGCTGCGACGAACTCGCTGTTGCTGCCGCCCACGGCCCCGGCCTCCTTGAGGATACGGGCTATCAACCGGAATAAAAACATCCCCCGACAGGCAAACTGTCGGGGGATGCGTCTTTTGGGCGGTCAGCTGGCCGTCGAATGTGAAAAAAAGCCTGCCAATCGGCAGGCTTTTTTTCTCTATTTCTCCAACTCTGCGAGGATGCGGAGAGCGGCGTTATAGATGGTGTCGTCGTCGAAGCTAACGGTACCGCCATCGGGACCCTCCTCGAAATGAACACCTGCGGTGGTACCGCCCTCGAAGTGGCGACCGCCAAAATAGTTCCTAACTTCGTCTGCATCGCGACCCAACTCGTCAGCGATGCGCTGCATGCTTCCGCTGGGCAATTTGTCCTTGATGCGGCGCAATTCATTAAAGGTTGTAATCATAGTAATATTGGTTTTTAGTTACGTTAATGCTATAAGGAAATTTTTAGCACCCTAAAATTACAACCCTTTTGTGAGAAAAAAAAATTTTGTCACCACTTTTTTTCTTTCCTCTATTTTTGTCACTCGACGACTGACATTTTGTCACCCATTGTGTCAGTTTTTGACCTCAGGGTGTCAGAGTTGTCACCTGTTTTATGCTTGGCACAGAGATTGAACATTCTTATGGCAAACGGGGGAGGCGAGAGGTTCTCCTCCCGAAGCAAACAGCGAATTAATAGATTAAATAAGTATAAACGACTAAAAACAACAGAAAGATTATGGCAAAGATTATTGGTATCGACCTTGGTACAACCAACTCGTGTGTAGCAGTTATGGAGGGCAACGAGCCCGTAGTTATCCCCAACAGCGAGGGTCACCGCACAACCCCTTCGATTGTGGCTTTCACCGAGGGTGGCGAGCGCAAAGTGGGCGACCCCGCAAAGCGTCAGGCTATCACCAACCCCAAAAATACCGTCTTCTCCATCAAACGTTTTATGGGTGAGAAGATGGCACAGGTGGCAAAAGATGTTACCCGTGTTCCCTACTCGGTAGTGGCTGGTGCCAACGATGTTCCTATGGTGGAGATTGGCAGCCGCAAATATACCCCCCAGGAGATTTCGGCTATCATTCTGCAGAAGATGAAAAAGACCGCTGAGGATTACCTCGGGACCACTGTTACCGAGGCAGTTATCACCGTTCCCGCATACTTTAGCGACTCGCAGCGTCAGGCTACCAAAGAGGCTGGTGAGATTGCAGGTCTGAAGGTTCGTCGTATCATCAACGAGCCCACTGCAGCAGCTCTCGCCTATGGTCTTGACAAGGCTGGTAAGGATATGAAAATCGCTGTGTATGACCTCGGTGGCGGTACCTTCGATATCTCCATCCTGGAGCTTGGTGACGGCGTGTTTGAGGTGAAATCGACCAACGGTGATACCCACCTCGGTGGCGACGACTTCGACCACGTAATCATCGACTGGATGGCCGCAGAGTTCCAGAGCAAACACGGCATCGACCTCCGTCGTGATCCTATGGCTATGCAGCGTCTGAAAGAGGCCGCCGAGAAGGCAAAAATCGAGCTTTCGAGCAGTACCTCGACCGAGATTAACCTCCCCTATATTATGCCCGTGGATGGTATTCCCCAGCACCTTGTTATGACCCTCACCAGGGCTAAATTCGAGCAGCTGGCCGACAACCTCATCCGTGCAACCATCGAGCCCTGCCGCAAGGCACTCGCTGATGCAGGTTTCTCCGCAAGCCAGATTGATGAGGTTATCCTTGTGGGTGGTTCGACCCGTATCCCCGCAATCCAGAAGGTTGTTGAGGAGTTCTTCGGCAAAGCCCCCTCGAAGGGTGTGAACCCCGATGAGGTTGTTGCTATCGGTGCGGCAATTCAGGGTGGCGTGCTCACCGGTGAGGTGAAGGATGTGCTCCTGCTGGATGTTACCCCCCTCTCGCTCGGTATCGAGACCCTCGGTGGCGTATTCACCCGCCTGATTGACGCCAACACCACCATCCCCGTGCGCAAGAGCCAGGTCTTCTCTACCGCACAGGACAACCAGCCCGAGGTTGAGATTCACGTGCTCCAGGGCGAGCGTCAGATGGCTCGTGACAACAAGACCATCGGCCGCTTCCACCTTGACGGCATCCCCGCAGCACCCCGTGGCGTACCCCAGATTGAGGTTTCGTTCGACATCGACGCTAACGGTATCCTCAATGTGTCGGCCAAAGATAAAGGCACCGGCAAGGAGCAGAGCATCCGCATTGAGGCCTCCAGCGGCTTGACCGAGGCAGAGATTCAGCGTATGCGCGATGAGGCCAAGGCTAACGAGGCTAAGGATAAAGAGGAGCGTGAGCGTGTGGACAAAATCAATGGCGCCGACAGTATGATTTTCTCCACCGAGAAACAGCTCAAAGAGTATGGCGACAAGATTCCCGCCGAGAAACGTCAGGCAATCGACAGCGCCCTTGCGGAGCTTAAGAGCGCCCACTCGTCGCAGAACCTCGCAGGTATCGACGCAGCCACCGAGAAACTCAATGCCGCTTGGCAGGCAGCTTCGCAGGACATCTACGCCCAGGCCGGCGCACAGCAGGGTCAGCCCAATAGTGGCGCCCAGCAGGGCCAGCAGACCGCAAATAATGGTCAGGCAGAGGACGTTGAGTTCGAGGAGGTTAAATAAAATACCTTACCAAAAAAAGAAAGGCACTACGCCCACGTGGTGCCTTTCTTTTTTTTGCTGTTTGGGGTGTGGGTGGTAAATCCGTCTGGTCGGTAAATTTTGCACCAACCTGTGATAGGTGGCTTCCTCATTTGCGCCAAGCAAACTGCGGAGCCACCTTCTTGCTTGGCACAAAATTTCCTCGACCATGCGAATTTAGGCGTTGTGTTTTGTCTAACGACGACCGACGACCGTCTACCGTCTACCGTCTACCGTCTACCGCTGCGGGCTTGCCCTGCAAGCCCGAGAACTTTTGTAGGGTGTATAGGGTAATTAGAGTCATTAGGGCCGTTAGGGTCGTTAGGGAAAATTTCCTATAACTCTTATAACTCCCATAACTCCTATTGGGGTAGAGCAAAGAAGCAATTTTGAATTTTGAATTTTGAATTTTGATTTTTTTTGGTTAGCTTTGCGGGCTTATTGCGTGCACGAGCGCATACGTGCGAGAGCGCATACGTATGCGTGCGGAATCGTAAGCGACTAATTGACTGAGAAATCAACAAAACAAAACTAATAATTTTCAAAACCTAAAAAACAATGCAGAACAAAGGTCTTATTAAATTCATCGCAATTGTTTTGGCAATTGCGTGTGCTTATCAGCTTTCGTTCACCGTCGTTTCGGGCATCGTGGAGGGTAAGGCAGAGAAGTATGCCGAGGAGCAGGTTGCTGCTACCACCATCACTCAGGAGATGCTCAATAAGGAGGGTATGAGCGAGAACGCTTACCGTGAGTACCTGCTCGTGAAGAAGGAGCAGCACTACCTCGACAGCGTGAAATCCAAACCCGTTTACAATGTGCTCGTGAAGAAGTTCACCTTCGCAGAGGTTAAAGAGAAGGAGATTAACCTTGGTCTTGACCTTCGTGGTGGTATGAACGTGATGCTCGAGATTGCAGTTGAGGATGTTGTAAAGGCCCTCTCGAACGACTCGAAGGATCCCATCTTCCTCGCAGCTATCGAGGAGGCCAAAGTGGAGGCCAAGAACTCGCAGAGCGACTTCATCACCCTCTTCGCAAAATCGTATAACCGTCTTTCGAATGGTGCCCCCCTGTCGATTATCTTCAACAACCAGATGATGAAGGACAAGGTGAGCCTCAATAGCACCAACGACGAGGTTATCAGCGTACTGCGTGAGGAGTCGGAGAGCGCTATCGCTAACTCCTACAACGTGCTCCGTAGCCGTATCGACCGCTTTGGTGTGGCTCAGCCCAACATCCAGCGTATGGAGAACTCGGGTCGCATCCTCGTGGAGCTCCCCGGTGTTAAGGAGCCCGAGCGTGTTCGTAAGCTTCTCCAGGGTACCGCTTCGCTCGAGTTCTGGGCAACCTACGACAACGACGAGGTTCTTCCCCAGCTCCAGCGTGCCAACAATGTTCTCCGTGACCTCGGCGTGAATGGCGCAGTGGAGGCTGAGGAGAAGGCTGCCGAGGGCGACCTCGTAGCCGAGTTGGAGGGTGCTGCTGCTACCGATGCAGAGCTCGCTGCCTACAACAAGGCCAACCCTCTCTTCGCAAAACTTATGCCCGCAGTTGATATGACCGGTCGTGCATACCGTGGTCCCGTGGTTGGTCACGCTATGACCTACGATATGGAGGTTATCGACGAGTATCTTGCTATGCCCCAGGTGAAGGCTGTTCTCAACCCCGATGTTCGCTTTATGTGGAGCGCCAAGTCGGTGGATGAGGCCGGTACCATCTATGAGCTCTACGCAATCAAGGCCGACGGTCGTGATGGCAAAGCTCCCCTCGATGGTGGTTCGGTAGTTGATGCTTCGCCCCAGTACGCCCAGACCGGTGGTGCTGCCGAGGTTGATATGGTTATGAACACCAATGGTGCAAACGTATGGGCCCGCCTTACCAAGGCTAACATCGGTAAGAGCGTAGCTATCGTTCTCGATGGCGTGGTTTACTCGGCTCCTACCGTTCAGAATGAGATTACCGGTGGCCGCTCGGCTATCACCGGCAACTTCACCATCTCGGAGGCTACCGACCTTGCAAACGTGCTCAAGTCGGGTAAACTTCCCGCTCCCGCACGCATCATCCAGGATACCGTTGTTGGTCCTTCGCTGGGTGCCGAGAGTATCAATGCTTCGCTCATCTCGTTCGTTATCGCCTTTGTATTGGTTCTTCTCTATATGATTTTCTTCTACAATGGTGCAGGTGTTGTGGCAAGTGTTGCTCTTGTTTGCAACGTATTCTTCCTCTTCGGTGTGCTCGCATCGTTTGGCGCAGTCCTCACCCTTCCCGGTATCGCCGGTATCGTGCTGACCCTGGGTATGGCTGTGGATGCCAACGTTATTATCTACGAGCGTGTGAAAGAGGGTCTGTGGGCAGGTAAGGGCCTCAGCCTCTCTATTACCGAAGGTTACAAGAACGCTATGAGCGCAATTATCGACTCGAACATCACCACCATCATCACCGGTATTGTTCTGTTCGTATTCGGTACAGGTCCCGTTCAGGGCTTCGCAACTACCCTGATTATCGGTATCATCACCTCGCTCTTCACCTCGCTCTTCATCACCCGCATTATCATCGAGAATCGCGTGGCTAAGGGTAAGAGTGTTACCTTCTCGAACAAGGTGACCGACAAGTTCCTTGCCAACACCAAGATTAACTTCATCGGCATCCGCAAGGTATCCTATGTTGTATCGCTCGTGCTGGTAGTTCTCTCGGTTGTATCGCTCTCGACCCGTGGTCTGAACTACGGTGTTGATTTCTCGGGTGGTCGTACCTTCGTGGTTCGCTTCGACCAGCCTGTGACCGCTGACGAGGTTCGTGAGGGTCTCCAGGTAGTCTTCGATGCTGCTGAGGGTGAGGCAAGCGAGAAATCGTTTGAGGTTAAGCAGTTTGGCGACGACAGCCAGATGCGTATCGTTACCCAGTACCTCCACGACGACCAGAGCGACGACGCAACCGCCAAGGTTGAGGCTCTGCTCTATGAGGGTGTTAAGGGTCTTTACACCGAGGAGATTAGCATTGATGAGTTCACCTCGACCGCTACCAACCCCAATGGTATCATCCAGGCCGATATGGTAGGCCCCAGCGTTGCAAGCGACATCACCCGTGGTGCATTCATCTCGGTATTCTTCGCCCTGATTGCCATCGGCCTCTACATCATCATTCGTTTCAAGAAGTGGCAGTGGGGTGCAGGTTCGGTTGTGGCTCTTGCACACGACGCCTTCCTCACTATGGGTATCTTCTCGCTGTTGCACGGTCTGCTTCCCTTCAACCTCGAGGTTGACCAGTCGTTCATCGCAGCTATCCTGACCATTATCGGTTACTCGATTAACGATAAGGTGGTAATCTTCGACCGTATCCGTGAGTTCACCACACTCTATCCCAAGCGCAACCTCAAGGAGACCATCAACGCAGCTGTTAATACCACTCTGGCCCGTACCATCAACACCTCGGGTACCACTTTGGTAACTCTGCTTGCAATCTTCCTCTTTGGTGGTGCCGTTATCCGTGGCTTCGTATTCGCACTGATGTTTGGTGTGATTATCGGTACTCTCTCCTCCATCTTCATTGCAACCCCCGTTGCTTATGACCTGATGACCAAGAAGGAGAGGAAAGAGGCCAAGAAGGCTGCTAAATAGTTTTGGCTTGTAGCAAACCTTAGATAAGTTTCGATGAGGGGTGGGGCGGTTGTTCCACCCCTCTTTTAAAACTGCAGATAACGGGTGCTTTTTGCACCGCACTGCGATAAGCGGGCTCCTCATTTGCGTCAGCAAACTGCGGGCCCGCTTTCTTGTTTGGCACAAAAATCCCTCCGTTCTATGCAGTTTTTACGTCTACCGACGACCGACGACCGACTACAGACCCCTCCGGCACTATGTGCCACCTCCCCTAATTAGGGGAGGTGTGAGTGTGTGGGGTGTATAGGGTCATTAGGGAAAATTTCCTATAACTCTTATAACTCCCATAACTCCCATAACTCCCATAACTCCTATATGGGGCAGAGAATAGGAGTAATAGGAGTAATAGGAGTAATAGGAGCACCTCCCTAAATTCCCTATATACCCTAATGACCCTATAATTGTTTTCGGGCTCGGCAACAGGTTGCCGAGCACGCGACGGTAGTCGGTAGTCGGTAGTCGGTAGACAGTTGTCTTTGGTCGTTAGGCAAAAATTTTCCATTTTCCATTTTCAACTTTCAATTCTAAATAGTAATTTTGAAGGTTGAAACAGCATTATATATATAAAGGTATATGGGTTTTATTAAGATGTCGATAATGGATGTGGTGGATATTCTGCTTGTTGCGCTTATCCTCTACTACATCTACAAGCTCATTCGTGGCACCCAGGCAACCAATATTTTGGTGGGTGTGCTGGTGATTTATGTTTCGTGGATTGTGGCCAGGGCTTTCAATATGGAGCTTATGTCGGGCATTTTGGGCTCGGTGATAAGCGTGGGACTTATTGCGCTGATTATCATCTTCCAAACCGAGATACGCAAGTTCCTCCAGACGCTCGGCACCAACAGCCAACAGGCGGGCCCGCTCGCCTTTCTCTACCGTTGGCTCGACCCCACAAAGCGCACCAAACACGAGAATATCGACAGCGTTATCGACCCCATTGTGAGGGCTTGTGGCGATATGAGTGCCACCTATACAGGCGCACTTATTGTCATCAAGCAGGACGGTTCGCTGGAGGATATCATCTCCACGGGTGTGGTGATTGATGCCAACATCGACTCGTCGCTCATCCGCAACATTTTTTTCAAGAATTCTCCCCTGCACGATGGTGCAATGGTGATTGCCGGTGGTAGGATTGTGGCGGCCAAGTGTGTGCTGCCCTCCACCAAGAGCAACGTACCCCTCTCGTTCGGTATGCGCCACAGGGCGGCTATGGGCCTTTGTGAGGAGAGCGACGCCATTGTGGTTGTGGTGAGCGAGGAGACGGGAGCCATCTCTGTGGCACAGAAGGGTAAGATTCGCCGAGGGCTGAGCGAAACGGAGCTCAAGGCGGAGCTTATGAGGCTCGGCAGGGTTGCCAACCAGGAGGAGAGTGGTGCCGCCGAGGAGAGCGCAGAGCAGGCGGACGAGAAGAAGAGTGGAGCTGCCAACTAATAACAAACCAAATAATACAAAGGAGATTGATTATGAAAAAGATTATTTATGGAGCAGTAATTGCCATTGTGGCGCTGCTCGGCGCAGGTTGCGACTTCCTCGATGTTGAGGAGTACAACCAGCCTATTTCGACCATTACAGAGGATGTTAATTTCACCGCCACCGAGGCTATTGTGAAGCAGTTTGACAGGCTCTACATCAACTTCAGCCAGCACCAGAGCTATGTGGTAGAGCTGTTGGGCCCCGAGGAGAACGGTGAGCGTCACGCAATGATAGTGGACCTTCTGGCCCCCAGCACTGCGGAGGGTATGGAGGGTGAATATACTGTGGGCTATACGGGTGCCTTCATTGCCCTGGGCAGGGTGGAGGTGGTCAATGGAGCCACAGGTATGATCTCCTATGGCGGTTGCTACTATGGCAAGGCCAAAGGGGGATATATCAGTGACGAATATGCCTTCCTCACCGAGGGTAAGGTGACGGTGTCGTCGGTTGATGGCGAGTACTTCATCACCGTGGATGCCAAGAGTGAGGAGAATAATATTTGGGCCTACTTCAATGGTCCTGTGGAGATTATCGACGGCGATACCAATACAAAGCAGTAGCCCCCCGCCGCCCTTCGCAAAACAACGACAAACCCAAACGCTGGATAGATGATGACAAATGAGGAGCTGGTGGCGCTGATTGCCACCAAGGAGATTGTGGGTGCCGACCTCTCGGGAATGACCCTCGACAGAGTCGATTTTTCGGGGTGTCGTCTGGAACGTGTGAGCTTCAAGAATAGTGTGCTCCACCACTGCCGTTTCAGGGGTGCAGAGATTGTGTGGAGTGATTTTCGCTATGCGGAGATTGAGCACGGCACGTTTGAGGCAGCACGTGTGGACTACTGCGACTTCTACCGAGCCTTCATCGACGGCGTGGTGATTTTCAACCACAGCCTCTTCTCCAACTGTAGCTTCAATAAGACCTACCTGGGTGACTCGGCCATCATCCGCAAGGAGAACCTGCTCGACGGGCGCATCCTCCAGCAGGATAAGGTCGCCTACCGCAAATTCTTGGTGGATTGGCACCTCTATGGCACGGGCGAGCGCACCAACAATATCGGTGCACACTCCGATTGGAGTCCCGAGGCGGCTGTGGAGGCCCGCTGGGCCGATGCCGAGGTTATTTTCAAGAATTTCAACGCTTTGTGGAGCGGAAAGGGTTATATTGCCGACGGCAACTGGGCCTATGTGCAGGGGCGACGTATGGAGCGCCGCAGAATGTTGTGGGAGCTCGATGACAAGGGGCTTACGCTGTGGCAGAGGGTCGTGCGTGCGTGGCACATAGTGACCAACACGACCTCCGACCTGCTCTTCGGCTATGGCGAAAGTATGGTCAAGATGATTACCACCTATGTGGTCATCATCTTCCTCTTTGCCTGGCTTTTCTACTCGGAGTTGTCGATGATGGAGTATGGCAAGGCGCTGGTTGTGAGCCTTAAGAATATGGCGGCTCTCGAGTCGGCAGAGCTCCAGAATGTGTCGCCCTTTGTGGATATGCTCAATGTTGTGCAGACCACCATCGGCGTTATCCTCACCGGTATCTTTGGCTTCATACTTGGTAATAAGATTCGCAACCAATAAACAGGGACTATGCAACTTTTCTATACACCCGATATTACAACCCCCCTCTACACCCTCCCCGAGGAGGAGAGTGGCCACTGCGTGAGGGTGCTGCGACTGAGGGAGGGCGACACTCTTCACCTCACCGATGGTCGTGGCGGCCTCTATCGTGCGGTGGTAGAGGAGCCCCACCCGAAGCACTGCACCGTGCGCATTGTGGAGCACACCGAGGAGTGGGAGAGGCTCCCCTATGAGCTCACGGTGGCTGTGGCCCCCACGAAGAATATCGACCGCATAGAGTGGTTTGTGGAGAAGGCCACCGAGTGTGGCATAGGGCGCATTGTCCCCATCCTGTGCGACCACTCGGAACGTAAAGTGGTGAAGAGAGAGAGGCTGGAGAAGATTGCGGTGAGCGCAATGAAACAGTCGCTGAAGTCCTATCTTCCCGAGGTGGAGGAGCTTACACCCATTGATGAGGTTATTGCCGAACCTTTTGAGGGTGTGAAACTTATCGCCCACTGCGAGGAGGATATGGAGAGGGTCTTTCTGGGCGATGTGGTGAGTGCTGGCGAGAGTGTGCTGGTGCTCATAGGTCCCGAGGGAGATTTCTCGCCCAGGGAGATTGAGGCGGCCCGCAAGGCAGGCTTCAGGGAGGTGACGCTGGGCGATTGCCGCTTGCGTACCGAGACGGCTGCTCTCGCTGCCACAATGTTCACCGCCTTCATCAACACCAAATAGCCTAGAGAGTCTGCCGACGACCGACGACTGACTTTGGTCTAACGTCCAACGTCTAACGTCTATAGCCGCGGGCTTGCCCTGCAAGCCCGAAAACTATTAGAGAGTATAGGGCCATTAGGGCCGATAGGGAAAATTTCCTATAACTCTTATAACTCCTATAACTCCTATTGGGGTAGAGCAAAGGAGCAATTTTGAATTTTGAATTTTGAATTTTGAATTCTCTTTGGACCATATTCACTTCGTTTCTGAAGATTGGAGCCTTCACCTTTGGTGGCGGCTATGCTATGATACCCCTCATCGAGGCGGAGATGATTCAGAAGCGTGGGTGGCTCACCAGGGAGGAGTTTATCAATCAGCTCACCATTGCGCAGAGCATCCCCGGCCCCATCGCGCTCAATACAGCAGTATTTGTGGGGTATAAAACCCGAGGATGGAAGGGGGCCTTTGCGGCTCTGCTGGGAGTCGTCATCCCCTCGTTTGTCATCATACTGCTCATTGCCACCGTCTTTACAGATTTCAAGGATAACCACTATGTGGCAGCCGCCTTCAAGGGTATGCGCCCGGCGGTTGTAGCCCTCATTGCCGCACCCCTCATCGGTATGTCGAAGGGTATGAGCTGGTGGAAGATAGCCCTTGCGGTGGGTGCTGCTGCGGCCATCTGGCTGGTGGGTCTGTCGCCCATCTGGTTCATCTTTGTGGGTGCTTTGGCGGGCATTGCCTGGTCCTTCAGGGGTGAGGGTGCCAAAGAGAGAATGGACACCAAAAAAGGAGAGGAGGAGGGACGATGATTTACCTGCAACTATTTCTTTCGTACCTTAAGATAGGCTTCTTCGGCTTTGGTGGCGGCTATGCGATGATTTCGCTCATCTACAACGAGGTGGTTGTGCAAAGGGGGTGGCTCACGGCTGCCGAGCTGGCCGATGTGGCTGCCATTTCGCAGATGACCCCCGGCCCAATTGCCATCAACTGTGCCACCTATGTGGGCTACACCGTTACGGGTACGGTGTGGGGCTCGCTGCTGGCTACGGTGGCGGTGTGCCTTCCCTCGCTGACCCTTATGCTGCTGGCCACCAAGTTCTACCTGCGCCTGCGTGATAACCGCCAATTCAAGGGGGCTATGAGCGGTATGCAGCCTATGATGATAGGCCTTATTCTCTCCTCGGCCTTTATGCTCTTTGGCGAGGGTACCTTCATCGATTGGAAGAGCTGGGTGATTTTTGTGGGGTGCTTTGTAGCCTCTGTGCGGAAGGTCAATCCCATTCTTCTTATAGTACTTTCGGCGGTGGTGGGCATAGTGCTCTACGCCTAAAAACCTCTTTGGCACAAGTTTTGTTTTTGGTAGAGCAGACTGCGTGCTAAGAGATGAACAATCGGAAAAACTCGTGTTTGATTTGGAAATTAGGGAAAAAAGTTCTATCTTGCACGCAGTTTCCTTTGGGAACAATAGTTAATATACGTATCACTTAAAGCCTTTTTGCCTATTGACGACATCTACTCTTTTTTGAACTGATAATGTAAAGAGTATGATTAACAAAAGTTTTGCGCCGAGCGACCAGCAGTTGCTCAGTGCTTATTTTGCAGGCAACAAAGAGGCTATCTCCCAACTTATCGAACGTCACAGCAGCCGTGTCTATGACTACATCTGTATGATGGTAGGCGACCGTGAGCTGGCCGACGACATTTTTCAGGAGACATTTATCAAAGCCGTAAGAGTTATCGACGAGGGGCGCTACAAAGATAGTGGCAAGTTCCTCTCGTGGGTTATGCGCATTGCCCACAACCAGGTCATCGACCACTTCCGTGCGGCCAAATCGAACAAGTGTATAGGCGAGAGCGAGGCGGGCTACGACATCATCGGCACCCGGCGACTCACTGAGGGCTCCGTGGAGGAGCGATTGGTGGGCGAGCAGATTGAGGCCGACTTGAGGGCCCTTGTGGCCGTCCTTCCCGAGGAGCAGCAGGAGGTTGTCCGCCTGCGCTACTATGACGGGCTGTCGTTCAAGGAGATAGCCGAGCAGACCGAGGTGAGCATCAACACTGCCCTGGGTCGTATGCGCTATGCACTCATCAACCTCCGCAAACTCATCAAGGAGAAAAATATCATCCTCGAACAGTAGTTTTTCTTTCACGGGGCACACAATAAACCCCGAGGGGACTGCGTTTTTATTGCAAAGAGTAACAAAAACCAGAATTGCCTATGGGAGAAATTGACTATTTGAAATTGAGGACCGATTGCCCCCGCAGTGCCGACGAGGAGTTGCTGATGAGCGAGGTGGTGAAGGATGAACACGAACTGCTCTACCTCGACACACTCCTAAAGGAGATTTTCGCAACTACGGCGGAGTAGAGTAAAGGAAAGGAAAGAAAAGAAAAGGTAATCGGTAAAGGTAGAACCTTAAGTTTCTATGTACTTAGGTTTAATTAAATTAGGAGAAATTCCGCTTTATTGCGGGGCGCAATAGCGCACTGCAACCAAGTCCCTCCTTTGTCAAAGGAGGGATTTAGGGAGGAATGTAGGCTGTAAATGAATGTTTTTGTAAGCCCCAAGGTAAAACCTTAAGTTTCTATGTACTTAGGTTTATTAAATTAGGAGAAATTCCGCTTTATTGCGGGGCGCAATAGCGCACTGCAACCAAGTCCCTCCTTTGTCAAAGGAGGGATTTAGGGAGGAATGTAGGCTGTAAATGAATATTTTTGTAAGCCCAAAGGTAAAACCTTAAGTTTCTATGTACTTAGGTTTAATTAGGTGTTAGAGAAGTTTGATTGGAGAGAGGATGCCGTGATGGCCTCCTCTCTTTTTTTTGTCCAACGTCTAACGTCTAAAGTCTAACGTCGCGGGCTTGCCCAGCAAGCCCGAAAACTTTAGGGCCGTTAGTGCTCAGTTTTTAACCACAAATACTCGCTCCTTGCAGTCGGGGGTATAGGGGCCCTCGGCAAGGCGGTCGAAGAGGTAGCGGGTGACCAGAGGTGTGCGCCCATCCTCCGCACGGCGAGTGTAGGGATAGGTCTTATTCTCAAAGACGTAGTTGCTCATAGCCACCGTGTAGAGCTCCTTGCGGTGTGGGATGTCGAAGCGAATATCCACAGCGTCGCCCGTGGTGGGGTCGGTGACGATGGTGTAGCGCATACCCGAAGGTATGAGGTCACGGCGGTGCGACTCTTTGTAGTTGGTGGTGTCATTGAACTTGTTGATAATCATCTCCTCGATTTCGGCGAGGGTCATAGTGGTCACAACCAGGTCGCTGTTGAAGGGCTCCAGCTCGTATATGTCGGCACGCCTTACGGGGCCCTCGGCGAGGTGGTTTATACGTGTGCCGCCAATGTGGTAGAAGGCGAGGTCGGTGCCGGCCACCCTGCGTCCCTCGTCGGCCATCATCTGTGCCAGGGCGGTCTTGTTGGCCTCGGCGGTGAGGGTACCTATCCTCTCGTTGAGGTAGGGGTCGTTTATGTAGTTCTCAATCTCTTCTCGGGTGCTCTCCTTCTCCACTTCGGGGAGTTCGAGATACTCGGTTGCAACGCTTTCCACCTTGCCACGGCGCAGCGAGATGGTGGTGAGGCCTACGGCTCGAAGTTTGTTGTTGCCCTGCACTACGGCGACACCATTGGCGGTGCCCGAGTAGCGCTCGTGGGTGTGGCCGCTCACGATAAGGTCGGCCATAGGGAACGACGAGGCTACATTTGTGGTGTCACGGTCGAGGCCGCAGTGGGAGATGACGACCATCACGTCGCACTTCTTTCTGAGCTCACTGCCATACCTCTGGCCGGTCCACTCGGGCGAGAAAAACTCGGTGCCCACAAATATGCGGTCTTTGCCGTCGGGGTGGCCGTTGGCATAGTTGGTCACAAGGCCGATGAAGCCCACTTTGGCACGCCCTGCACGCTTGATGGTGTAGGGTTTTGGCTGCTTCCACACGCTCTCTTTGGTATCCACGTTGGCCAGCACAAGGTCAAACTCGGCATCCTCCACACGCCTCTGAAGGGTGTCGAGGCCCATATCGAACTCGTGGTTGCCGAAGGTTGCTACATCGTAGCCGAGGCGGTTCATCTGCTCAATGATTGGGAGTCCCGCATTGGGGGCCATATCCACATAGGGGTCGCCTGTCCAGCGGTCGCCGGCATCCACAAGGAATACACGTGCGGTGTCCTGTGCTCGCACCTCATCCACGAAGGCGGCAAGACGGGGAACCATATCGAGTTTGGAGTGGATGTCGCTGGTGGAGATGATGATAATCTTCTCTGTGGGGGGTGTGCAGGAGGCTACGAGGGCCACGATGGCTGCCAAAAGGGTTAATTTAAGGCTTTTCATACTCTATTGTTGTCGAAAAATGTAGGATTCTCGTGCAAAAGTACAAAGTTTTTTGTAACTTTGGAAGAGTTTAGGGCCTCGTGCCCGCAACTTTGCAACAACCTAAATCCCCATACTACTATGATTGACAAAGTGAAAATCGTGTGCGAAAACATCGGCTCCACCCTGGAGGTCGAGTGGGGCACCACCCTCGGTGCCATAGCCCAGGGGCTCCGCAGCGAGAGCGGCCACCCCTTTCTGGCAGCCTACGTGAACAACTCCATACGTGAGCTCGACGCACGAATAATCGAGCCTTCCAGCGTGCGTTTCATAGATATCACCCACTTCGAGGGGTCGAGAGTCTATCAGCGCACCCTCTTCCTCGCACTCCACAAGGCGGTGAGGGACCTCTATCCCGAGGGACGTTTCCGCATCACCCACTCCGTGTCGAGGGGTTTCTACTGTGAGATTGAGGGAGTGACCTCCACGCCAGAGATTGTGGCCGCCATAAAGCAGAGGCTCGACGAGATTATCGCCGCCGACCTCCCCATCGTGCGCCACAAACTCCTCAAAGATGAGGTGCTCGACATCTACCGCCGACTCGGTTTCCAGGATAAAATCGACATCATCTCCTCTCGCCCCCACCTCTATGTGACGGTCTATACGCTCGACGATATGGCGGGCTACTTCTACGGAGCCCTCGCCCCCTCCACGGGCTACCTCCACCTCTACGACCTGAGGGTTTATTATGGCGGCATCTACATCGCCGTGCCCTCCCGCACAGCCCCCGATAGTTTCGAGCCTATGGTTCCCCAGGACAAGATGTTCGACGTCTTCCAGGAGTATCGTGGCTGGGTGGATGTTATGGGGGTGTCCAACATCGGCCAGCTCAACCGTAAGATTGCCGAGGGCGACGGTGGCGACCTGATAAAGATTGCCGAGGCCTTCCACGAGAAGAAGCTGGCAGCCATTGCTGACCGCATTGCCGAGGCCCACAAGGCCCAAGGCACACGTGTGGTGTTGGTGAGCGGCCCCTCCTCGAGTGGCAAAACAACCTTCTCCAAACGCTTGGGCATACAGCTGCGCATACTCGGTCTGCAGCCCACAATGATTTCGCTCGACGACTACTTCCTCGACCGTGAGGATACACCCCGTGATGAGAATGGCGACTACGACTTTGAGACCATCGACGCCCTCGACATCGCCACCTTCAACGACCACCTTAGACGACTCTTCCGTGGCGAGAAGGTTGATATACCACGCTATGACTTTATCACCGGGCGCAGGCAGTGGCACGACACACCCCTGCAGCTCAACTCACGCTCGATACTCATCGTGGAGGGCATCCACGGCCTCAACCCCAAGCTGACGGCCGAGATTGAGGAGCACCTCAAATTTAAGGTCTATATCTCCTGCCTCACCTCTATCTCTATGGACGACCTTTCGCGCATCCACACCACCGACAACCGACTCATTCGCCGTATGGTGAGGGATAACGCCTACCGTGGTACCAGCGCCGAGGCAACCCTCAAGAGGTGGCAGAGCGTGCGCCGTGGCGAGGAGAAATATATCTTCCCCTACCAGGAGAATGCCGATGTGATGTTCAACTCGTCGCTCCTCTATGAGCTCCCCGTACTGAAATCGAAACTTATGCCGCTGCTGATGAGTGTGCCAGACACCGAGGAGGTCTATGGCGAGGCGGTGCGCCTTATGCGCTTCATCGACAACTTCCTGCTACTCGACGACAAGGAGATACCCCCCACCTCGCTCCTTAGGGAGTTTATTGGCGGCTCCTCGTTTACATATTAAATCCCAATGCGCCCGTTGGTTCAGCGTGGCGTTTTTTGGGGGGTGGACGACCGACGACCGACTTTGGTCTAACGTCTAACGTCGAAAGTCTAACGTCGCGGGCTCGGCAATTGCCGAGCCCGAAAACTATTATAGGGACATTAGGGGCATTAGGGAGAAATGGGAGTTATGGGAGTTATAGGAGTTATGGGAGATTTTCCCTAATGTCCCTATACACCCTTAAATACTGATAACTGATAACTGAAAACTTTTAAAAAAGCTGATTGCTGACTGCTGACTGCTAAAACCCCTCCCCTAAGTTAGGGGAGGTGGCACGTAGTGCCGGAGGGGTCTGTTGTCGGTAGACGGTAGACGGTTGTCGGTAGACAAAAAAAACAGAGCGGAACCCCGAAAGGTTCCGCCCGATTTTTTATATGGTTGCTCGGCGGGCTACTCGCCCTCCTGGAGCTCCTCGGGGGTTACAAAACCACGGGAGATAAGCAAGGGAGTGCGGCTGGGCTCGGCGCCACGGAAGTCACGATAGAGCTCCATACCATCCTTGGTGCCACCCGACGAAAGAAGGGTGCGAAAGCGTGCTGCAGTGGCCTTATCGAAGAGGTCGCCACTCTCCACAAATGCCTGGTAGGCATCCTTGTCGAGCACCTCGGCCCAGATGTAGGAGTAGTAGCCCGAAGAGTAGCCACCATCGAAGATGTGTGAGAAGTAGGGGTAGCGATAGCGGGGAGCAATCTGCTCCACGAGGCCTCTCTCGGTGTTCATCTTCTTCTGCTCAAAAGCTATGGGGTCGAGCCCCTCGGCCGAGCGGAGGGTGTGGATGTCCATATCGGTGTAGGAGGCTGCCAGCAGCTCGGTGGTGGTGAAGCCCTGGCCAAACTTGCTGCTCTGCTCTATGCGACGGATGAGGTTGTCGGGGATGACTGCGCCACTCTGGTGGTGGATGGCGTAGGTCTTGAGCATTGCGGGCTCCATTGCCCAGTTCTCCATAATCTGGCTGGGGAGTTCCACAAAGTCACGCTCCACACCTGCCAGACCCTTATAGGGTACCTGTGCAAAGAGGTTGTGGAGTGCGTGGCCAAACTCGTGGAAGAAGGTCTCGGTCTCGTCGATGGAGAGGAGCGAGGGGGTGTTGCCGCTGGGGCGGGGGAAGTTGCACACAACGGTCACCACGGGGGTTACCCTCTGGCCATCCTTCAGGCTCATCGACACATACTCGCCACACCAAGCACCGCCACTCTTGCCCGCACGGGGGAAGAAGTCGAAGATGACCACGCCCAGCAGGGTGCCGTCGGCGTCGTTCACCTTGTAGGTGGAGCACTCCTTGTTGTAGGCTTCCACGCTCACGGGGGTGAAGGTGATGCCGTAGAGGCGGTTGCAGAGGCCGAAGATGCCCTGGCGAACATTGTCGAGCGAGAAGTAGGGGCGCAGAGCCTGCTCATCGAGGTTGTAGCGCTGCTTGCGCACCTTCTCCGAGAAGTAGAACCAATCCCAGGCCTCCAACTCTATACTGTTGTCCTTAAGCTCCTTGCGCATAAGAATCTGCATATCGGCAAGCTCCCTCTTTGCGCTGGCAAGCGAGGGCTCCCACAGGTCGTCGAGAAGCTCATAAACGGCCTTGGGCCTCTTGGCCATAACCTCGTCGAGCACATAGTCGGCGTGGGAGTCGAAGCCCAGGAGTTGTGCACGGCGGGTGCGGAGGTCGATGATGGTTTTGATGAGCTCGGTGTTGTCCCACTTGCCGCCGTTGCAACGCTCGATGTAGGCGGTGTAAATCTCCTTGCGGAGGTCACGGTCGGTGGAGTAGGTGAGGAAGGGGAAGATGCTCGAACGGTTGAGGGTGAAGAGATATTTACCCTTGTGGTCCGCCTCGGTTGCGGCATCACGAGCGCTGTTTTTGAGCGAAGTGGGGATGCCTCCGAGCTGCTCGCCGGTGAGCAGGAGCTGATACTCGGCGTTGGCTGCCAGCAGGTTCTGGGCGTAGCTCACGGTAGCCTCCGAGAGCTGGCGGTTAATCTCCGCAAGCTCTGCCTGCTTATCGGCAGGAAGGTTCGAGCCACCCCTCTCAAAATCCTTGAAAGTCTTCTCGGTGAGCCTCATCTGGAGTGCGTCGAGCCCTGCACGGTGGCGACGGTTGTAGAACTTCTTAACCCTCTCAAAGAGATCGGCGTTCATCATAATCTCGTCCGAGTGGGCCGCAAGCATAGGGCTAACCTTGGCCTCAACTTTCTGGAGGTCGGGGTTGGTGTCGGCAGCGGCGATGAGGAAGAAGGTGTTGGCCACATTGTTGAGCAACTCACCCGCATTGTCGAGGGCGAGGATGGTGTTCTCGAATGTGGGCTCCTCAGGGTTGGCCACGATGGCCTCCACCTCGGCTTTGTGGGCCTCCATAGCGGCCTCAAAGGCAGGGAGGTAGTCGCTCACCTGAATCTTCTCAAAGGGGGGAATACCATAGGGGGTGTTCCACTCCTCCAGGAAGGGGTTGGTGCGCTCGGCTGTGGGGGTTGAATTGCAGGCAATGGTTGTCATAGCAAGTGCAATGATGGTGAATAAACGAAGATGTTTCATACTGTTATTTTGGTTATTGTAGATTGGTTTGTTTACGCTTTGATTTTGGCAATGAGGCCTGTGAGTACCGCACCGGGGCCGCACTCCACAAACTCCACGGCACCGTCACGGAGCATAGCTCTCACACTCTGTGTCCACCTCACAGGCGAGGTGAGCTGAGCGATAAGGTTGGCCTTAATATCCTCGGGGTCGGTGTGGGGAAGGGCATCGACATTCTGGTAGATGGGGCAGCGGGGGACGAAAAACTCGGTAGCCTCAATGGCAGCCTTGAGTTCCTCACGTGCCGAAGCCATACAGGGGGAGTGGAAACCACCACTCACAGCAAGGGGAAGTGCCCTCTTGGCACCTGCCGCCTTGAGCGCCTCGCAAGCAGCTTTGACACCCTCGGTGGTGCCCGAAATGACAACCTGACCGGGGCAGTTGTAGTTGGCAGCCACAACACCCTCAATGGTGGCACACACCTCCTCGATTTTCTCGTCGGGAAGAGCAAGGATGGCTGCCATTGTGGAGGGTTGCTCCTCGCACGCCTTCTGCATAGCCAGCCCTCGGGCACTGACCAGCCTCAGGGCACTCTCAAACGATAGTGCACCTGCTGCGGCCAGGGCGCTGAACTCGCCGAGCGAGTGGCCGGCAACCATTGCGGGGCGGAACTCGTCGCCGAGAGCCACAGTAGCCGCTACGGAGTGGATAAACACCGCAGGTTGAGTTACTTTGGTCTGCTTGAGCTCCTCGGCGGAGCCCTCGAACATTATCTTCGATATCTCAAATCCGAGGATGCGGTCGGCCTCCTCGAAGAGCTCTCGTGCGGCTGGCGACGACTCCCAGAGGTCACGGCCCATACCGCTGAATTGGCTTCCCTGTCCGGGGAATACGTATGCCTTTTTCATAGGGTTGTGCTTGTTGTTGAATTTACAAATATAATATTTTTTCTCTAATTCCACACCATCTCCCCTCGGAGTGTGGGTCACGACCCTTTGTGGGGTTAAAATTGTTAATAAAAAGAGGTGTGATTTTTTGAGCAGTCCGAAAATTAATTCGTACTTTTGTGGCTTAATTGTTAGTTTAGGAATACTACCCTCTTATGCGTATCGTACTTTTAGCACTCTACCTGCTTGTGATTATCCTTTGGGCCGTTATGTCACTTGTTGTGATGAGTCTTGCAGCCCTCCTATCGCTACCCTTCGACAAGGAGCGCTGTGCAGTGTTGGCCTGCTCCCGTGTGGTGGCACGTATGGTCTATCACTTCTCCCCCCTGTGGAGAGTAGAGGTGGAGGGCGCCGAGAGTGTGCCCGAGGGTGAGGCGATGGTTGTCACCTGCAACCACCAATCATTCTTCGACATTCCTCTGCTCTTTTTCCTCCCCATTTGGCGTTTCAAGTTTGTGTCGAAGGTGGAGGTGAGAAATATCCCCGCCATAGGCTGGATGCTGGGGCTCCGTGGCGACATCGTCATTCGTCGTGGCACAACCTCCGCCGCCACAACCCTCCAAAAAGAGGGTGGCGCCCACCTGAAGGCCGGCACCTCGGTGGTGATCTTCCCCGAGGGTACACGCACCAAGGATGGCGAGGTGCACCGCTTCAAGGAGGGTGCCTTCCGCCTGGCCAAGGATAATGGGGTGGGAGTGCTCCCCTGTGTGCTCGAAGGTACACCACGACTCTTTACCAAACGAGGCCTCCAGAGCAGAACACTCCGCCTTAGAGTGCTGGAGCCCATAAGCTCGGTGGCTGTGGCCGCAACAGAGCCCAAAGTGATGGCCGCACGTGTGGAGGAGATGACACGCCAGGCGTTGGCGGAGATCAGAAATGAGAAATCAGAAAGTAAGAAATAACAGCGATATACAAGTGGCAAACGAAATAACCAAAGCAGCAGTACAATATACCGACAAGGATATTGAGCAACTCCCCGCACGAGAGCAGGTGAGGCTTCGTCCCGGTATGTGGATCGGTAAGCTCGGCGACGGCTCGCTCCCCGAGGATGGTATCTACACCCTCATCAAAGAGGTGGTGGACAACTCGGTGGATGAGTTTACTATGGGTTCGGGCTCCCAGATTGACATCGACATCGTGGATAAGTGGGTGACCATCCGTGACTATGGTCGCGGCATCCCACTCAATATGCTCGACGCCTGTGTGGGAGTGATGAATGTGAGTGGTAAGTATCAGGGCGCAGGCTACAAAAAGACCGTGGGTCTGAATGGTGTGGGTCTGAAGGCTGTGAACTACCTCTCGCTCCACTTCGAGGCAAGGAGTGTGCGTGAGGGCAGGGCCCGCACAGTGGTCTTCGAGCAGGGCCTGTTGAAGGACGACCGCTGGGAGGAGGGTGTGACCGAGAAGCCCGGTACCACCGTGCGCTACCTGGTGGACGAGGAAATTTTCGGCATCTACGACTACCACCTCGACTATGTGGAGCAGAGGGTGAAGAACTACACCTACCTCAACACCGGCCTTGTATTCAAGTTCAACGGTAAACGCTACGAGTCGAAGCACGGTCTGTTGGACCTGCTGAACGAGAACCTCGACGAGGAGCCCGTATATCCCCCCATCCACCTGAAGGGAACCGATGTGGAGATTGCCTTTACCCACGGCTCCGGCTATGGCGAAACATATTTTTCCTTTGTGAACTCGCAGTACACCCCTATGGGTGGTACGCATCAGGCGGCCCTCAAAGAGGCGGTGGCCAAGACCATCAAGGAGTTCTTCAAGAAGGACTACGACCCCTCGGATGTGCGTGGCTCTATTGTGGCAGCCATCAGCGTGAGTGTCGAGGAGCCCGAGTTTGAGAGCCAGACGAAGATTAAGCTCTCGTCGAAAAATATGGGCCCCGGCCTCCTCTCGGTGCGCCAATTCATCGGCGACTTTGTGAAGCAGGAGCTCGACAACTACCTCCACAAACACTCCGAGAGTGCCCAGCTGCTCAACAAGAAAATCGTGGCCAACGAGAAGGAGCGCAAGGCTATCACCACTGTGCAGAAAAAGGCGAGGGAGATTGCCAAGAAGGTGAGCCTCAACAATAAAAAACTGAGGGATTGCAAAATCCACCTCTCCGACCTCAAAAACCCCCGCAGGGAGGAGTCAATGATTTTCATCACCGAGGGTCTGTCGGCGAGCGGCTCGATTACCGCCTCGAGGGATGTGCAGACCCAGGCGGTCTTCTCGCTGCGTGGTAAGCCCAAGAACTGCTATGGCGAGAGCAAAGCATTCGTGTATAAGAATGAGGAGTTCAACCTGCTGCAGGCAGCGCTCGACATCGAGGAGAGCATCGACAACCTGCGCTACAACAAAATCATCATCGCCACCGATGCCGATGTGGACGGTATGCACATCAGGCTGCTGATGATGGGTTTCTTCCTCCAGTTCTTCCCCGATGTTATTCGCCAGAACCACCTGTTTGTGTTACAGACCCCCCTGTTCCGTGTGCAGAACCGCCAGCAGACCAAGGTTATCTACTGCTACAACGAGGAGGAGAAGCAGAGGGCTATGGCCGAGATTGGTGCCAACTATGAGGTGACCCGATTCAAAGGTCTGGGCGAGATTTCCTCCGAGGAGTTCAGGGAGTTCATCGGCCCCAAGATGAGGCTCGAGCCCGTGAAGATTTCCTCCGAGGAGCCTATCCACACAATGTTGGAGTTCTACCTCGGCAGCAACACCCCCGAGCGCCAGGGCTTCATTGTCGATAACCTCCGTATCGAGGCCGACTATGTGGACGAGATAAGGTAATGAGAATTCAAAATTCAGAATTCAAAATTCAAAATTAATTAGCGGCCAGCAATCAGCTTTTTGTGGGTGTATAGGGCCGATAGAGCCGTTAGGGACATTAGGGACGTTAGGGATAATTTCCTATAACTCTTACAACTCCCATAACTCCTATCAGGGGTAGAAGCTGGCATAGCGAAACGAAGTTTCGCCCAAAAGTTTTTTGCGTCGCTTTTTTACAAAAAAGCGACAGGCAGAGTGCCTGTTTTGTAAAGTCAATTCTTTGCACGGGGAGTGCAGAAAATTGGGTAGAGGCTGGCATAACGAAACAAAGTTTCGCCCAAAAGTTTTTTGCGTCGCTTTTTTACAAAAAAGCGACAGAAAGGTGCGACTTTTTATAAAAAGTCGCAAAGAAAAGAAAGTCGTGAGGAAAAGAAAACGAAAGTAAAGAACAACAATAATATTATGCAGAACGACTACATAAACGAGCCCGCAGAGGAGCTGCTCGATGCCGACCTGACCGAGGGTGGTGACCAGCAGGAGAGCGAGGAGTATGAGGTGTCGGAGGTGAACGCCGACAAGCTCTCCGACAAGTATGCAAAGCTGATGGGCGAGAACGGCAAGACCAAAACCAAACTCACGGGACTCTTTCGTGATTGGTTTCTCGACTACGCCTCCTATGTAATCCTGGAGCGTGCAGTGCCCTACATCGACGACGGTCTGAAGCCTGTGCAGAGGCGCATTCTGCACTCTATGCGCCGTATGTACGATGGCAGTCGCATAAAGGTGGCCAACATTGTGGGTCACACTATGCAGTTCCACCCCCACGGCGACGCCTCCATTGGCGATGCACTTGTGCAGCTCGGCCAGAAAGACCTTCTGATAGATACCCAGGGTAACTGGGGAAACATCCTCACCGGTGATGGTGCGGCAGCTCCCCGTTATATTGAGGCAAGGCTCTCGAAGTTTGCGCTGGAGGTGGCTTTCAGCCCCAAGATTACCGAGTGGATGCTCTCCTACGATGGTCGCAGCAAGGAGCCTGTGACCCTCCCCGTGAAGTTCCCTCTGCTGCTGGCGCAGGGTGTGGATGGTATTGCTGTGGGTCTGTCGTCGAAGATTTTTCCTCACAACTTCAATGAACTGCTCGACGCTTCGGTGGCCCACCTGAAGGGTGAGGATTTTGAGCTCTTCCCCGACTTCCCCACGGGTGGTCTGGTGGATGTGAGCCGCTACAACGATGGTCTGAGGGGTGGCAGTGTGAAGGTGAGGGCCCGCATTGTGAAGGCCGACGCACGCACCATTGCCATCACCGAAATCCCTTTTAGCACCACCTCCGAGGTCATCAAAGACTCCATCGTGAAGGCCTCCGAGCAGGGTAAGATAAAGATTAAGAGCGTGGAGGATAATACCGCCTCCACCGTGGAGCTGCTGGTGCACGTGGCTGCCGGCGAGTCGATTGATAAGACCATCGACGCCCTCTACGCCTTCACCGACTGCGAAAAGACCATCTCGCCCAACGCCTGTGTCATTAAGGATGGCAAGCCCTGCTTTATGGGTGTGAAGGCCATCTTGCGCCACAATGCCGAGCACACACGCAGCCTGCTGGGTCAGGAGTTGCAGGTGAGGCTCGACGAGCTCAACGAGGAGTGGCATATGGCCTCGCTGGAGCGCATATTCATCCAGAACAAAATCTATCAAGTGCTCGAAAAGTGTAAGAGCCCCGAGGAGGCCTACAATGCTGTGGACGCTGCCCTGGAGCCCTTCAAAAAGCTCCTGCGCAGGGAGGTTACACGTGAGGATGTGGTGAAACTCACCGAGCTGAAGTTTATTCGCATCACCCGCTACGACCTCGATAAGGCCGACAACCACATAAAGAGTGTGGAGAAGGAGATAAAACAGGTGAAGCACGATCTGGCACACCTCACAGAGTTTGCCATCGCCTACTTCGAGGGTATCAAGGAGCGCTATGGTAAGGGGCGTGAGCGTAAGACAGAGATTCGCTCCTTCGACTCCATCGCCCAGGCCAAGGTGGCTGTGGTCAATTCCAAACTCTATGTCGATAGGGAGAACGGCTTCTTCGGCATCGGCCCCCAAATGCGCCAGAATGAGTATGTGTGCGACTGCTCCGATATGGACGATGTTATCGTAATCTTGGAGGATGGTCGCTACGTTATCCGCAAGGTGCTCGACAAGGACTTCTTTGGTGCGGGTGTGACCTACATTGGTGTATTCCGCAAGGGCGACAAGCGCACCATATATAACATACTCTACCGTGATGGCGACAAGGGGCCCTATATGATGAAGCGATGCGCCATCGATGCTATCACCCGTGACAAGGAGTATAACCTCACGAAGGGCACGCCCAAGAGCCGAATATTGTACCTCTCGGCCAACCCTAATGGCGAGGCAGAGGTGCTCAAGGTGGTATTCCGCCAGAAGGCCAAACTGAAGAAAGCCTTTGCAGAGCTCGACTTCAGCACCCTGGCTATCAAGGGTCGTGGATCGCAGGGTAACATCTTCTCCCGCAACCCCATCCATCGTATCCTCTTCAAGGAGAAGGGTACTTCGACCCTCTCCGGTCAGCAGATTTGGTACGACCCCGATGTGAAACGACTCAACGATAGCGGCCACGGCGAGCTACTGGGTGAGTTTGTGGGTGCCGACAAGATTATTGTTTTCACTGCCAAAGACCAATACTACACCACGGGCTACGATGTGGGTCACCACTTCCCTGAGGATACCGTGAGGGTGGAGAAGTACGACTCGTCGAGGGTTTATAGCGTCGCCTATTGGGACCAGATGGCAGGCTACTACTATATCAAGCGCTTCCAGGCCGAGGATTCGGAGCGTATGATGTTCTTTGTGGATGAGGATAATGCACGCTCCAAGTCGGTGGGTATCTCCCGAGAGAGCACCCCTGCGCTGGAGGTTATCTATGGCGGTGTGCACGCCACCAAGCCCGCCGACATCATCAATGTGGAGGAGTTTATCGGCGTTAAGAGCTACAAGGCCAAGGGTAAGAGGATTACCACCTATGTGGTTGATAAGTTGAGGTTTATACCGAGCCACTTTGCCCCCGAGCCAGACGTTGAGGAGCCTTCGGCCGAGGAGCCCGAGGTAGAGCAGCCCGCTGCAGAGCAAGTCCCCTTCCGTGGTATCGTGGAGCAACCCAGGGTTGCCGAGCCCAAGGTGGAGGAGGTGATGCCCGAACCAAAGGTGAAAGTGGAGCCTAAGGTGGAGGAGAAGTCTAAAGTGGAGCCCAAAGTGGAACCCGAGCCTGCGCCCGAGCCCGTAAATAACGACAATGTGGAGTTGGAAATCATCATTCCCAAGGAGGAAGAGGAGGTGACACGCCACATCGACTCGCAGCAGCTCAACCTCTTCTAAACCCCCTGCCTGATGATACTCGTTCTGGTGGGATTTATGGGGTGCGGCAAGAGCACTGTGGCACGAGGACTCTCGGAGCTCTCGGGAGCCCCCCTGGTCGATCTCGACCGCCGGGTATGTGAGCTTGCGGGGGCCGAGAGTGTGGCCGAGATTTTTGCCACACGTGGCGAGGAGGAGTTCCGCAGGCTGGAGAGGGAGGCCATTGACTCGCTCTCCTTGCTCGACGATGCAATAGTTGCCACGGGCGGCGGTGCCCCCTGTGTGGGTGACAATATGGAGCGACTGATGGCGCTCGGCACTACCATCTACCTGAAGATGAGCCCTCTGGCATTGCGTGACAGACTGTTGAGGGTGAGGGTTGTGAGGCCCAAGATTGTGGGTATGGGCCCTGAGGAACTCCTGGAGTATGTCACCTCGCTACTGGCCGAAAGGGAACAATATTACTCCCGAGCCCGTGTGGTGGTCGATTGCGACGGCATCTCCTCAAAGGTGATAATCTCAAGACTGAAATACCTACTGAAAAAGCGTCCATAGGGGCGCTTTTTTACGTCTACCGTCTACCGTCTACCGACGACCGTCGCGGGCTTGCTGGGCAAGCCCCAAAACTTTTATAGCAGTCAGCAGTCAGCGGTCAGCGGTCAGCTTTTTTGGGAAAATTTCCTATAATTCCTATAACTCCTATGACTCTTATAACTCCTATCTGGGGTAGAGCATAGGAGTAATGGGAGTAATGGGAGTAATGGGAGTAATGGGAGTAATAGGAGTAATGGGAGTAATGGGAGAGAATTCCTATATACCCTACAATAGCTGGCAGCTGAAGGCTGACAGCTAAATAATTTTGAATTTTGAATTTTGCATTTTGAATTATAAATAGGTATCTTTGTAGATTGGTAAGTGTGGTATTATGAGTAGCAATGCTCCAATAGGAATTTTCGACTCCGGAATGGGAGGTCTGTCGGTGTGGCGTGAGCTGCGCCGAGAGCTGCCTTGTGAGTCGGTGGTCTATCTGGCCGACGGCAAAAATTGCCCCTACGGAGGACGTCCCGCCCAGGAGATTGCAGCCCTCACACGTGCCGCCGTGGAGGAGCTCCTCGCAAGGGGTGTGAAGCTCATAATCGTTGCCTGCAACACCGCTACGGCAATGGCCATAGATATGCTTCGCAAGGACTACGACGTACCCTTTGTGGGTATGGAGCCCGCAGTGAAGCCCGCAGCACTCAGCTCCCGAAGTGGGGTGATTGGAATACTTGCCACCCAGGCAGCCCTTGCGGGCGAACTCTTCAGGGCCACAAGTGCCCGCTACTCCTCCGAGGTGGAGATTCTCTCCGCTGTGGGCGAGGGCTTTGTGGAGATTGTTGAGCAGGGGGGTGAGGAGAGCCCCGAGGCAGAGAGGCTTGTGAGGGGTGTGCTGGAGCCAATGATTGAGGCCGGGGCAGACCGAATAGTGCTGGGATGTACCCACTATCCCTTCCTGGAGGGGGCTATGCGCAGGGTTATCGGCACAAGAGAGGTGGAGCTTGTGGACCCCGCACCTGCCGTGGTGAGGAGGGCCGAGTGGCTCCTGGAGCAGAGCAACCTGAGGGCCGAGGAGGGGCACAAGGCGGAGCTCTCGTTTGTCACCTTCGGCGACGAGAAGTATCTGGCAAGGCTCAAGGCCAAAGCGGAAAATGTTGATACAAACAGATAGTAAGAAACCAAATTGACGGTCGTTGGCCGTCGATTGACAAGATATAGAATATGGCAAAGAGTACCAAAACCGCCACCCCTGCAAAACGCACGCAGACAGCACCCCGCAAAGGGGCACCGAGTGGCGAAAATAAACAACAGTTCGATTGGGAAGACCTTTTGGGCTTCATATTCCTCTTCGGCTCGCTCTTTATGGGTGTGGCCATAATATCCCACTACTTCACTTGGAGGGCCGACCAGATTGCAGAGGTGGCCACCAACAGGGGTGGTGAGATTGGTCTCAGTGTGGCCAACCTCTTTGTGAGAGATTGGTTCGGCCTTTTCGCCATCTGCCTTCCCGTGATGGGTATGATTCTGGCAGTGAGGCTCATCCAGAGGGATAAGGGGGGACTGCTCTCGTTGCTCAAGAGAATTGTGCTCATAATGCTGATGGGTAGCCTTACCCTCGGTTTCTGCACGGGTGCCGACGGTGCTTTCGGCTCGGGCCTGGGCGGTAAGATGGGTATCGATGTGGCTGTGTGGCTCAGCAAATATCTGGGCCGTATGGGCACGGCTCTGCTGTTGTTCCTGTGCGGTTTCCTGCTGGTCTATTACATAAACGCTATGCGTACCATTGCCACCGTGAGGGGCGTTATTCGCCACACGGGAGCCATCTTCAGGGGGCGCACCAAAGGCGAGGAGGGCGAGGAGGAGTTCCGCATAGAGGAGCCCGACGAGTCTGTGGATGATATTGAAACACCCCCCTTTGAGGAGCCTTTCGAGGAGGTGGTGTTGCCTGAAGAGGAGCCCACAGAGTCTGCCGAGGAGCCCATTGAGAACATAGAGCCCACCGAGGAGGTTGCGCTGGAGGTGATAATCCCCAGCGAGGAAGAGGAGATTGCCGAGGTGGCGCTCCCCGAGCCCGCAGCGGAGGAGGGCCCCACAGTTGTGGCCACCCCCACCGTGGTGACTACTCCCGAGCCCGAGAGCGACATTGTGCCCCTGGAGGCAGGGGGTGTGAGGGGGCAGCAGCGCTCCTTCAGGGCCACACGCAATGTGGGTGGCGATGAGTTGCAGGTGGTCGATACCGACTTTGGAGGTATGCAGGGGCTGCCCGACGAGGAGCCTCGTTGCAGCCAGCCCTCCGTAGATGAACTCTCGGAGGAGGAACTGGGCGCCGTGGTGGAGATTGCTCCCAAGGCAGGAGGGGTGCCCCAAACTACACCAAGCCCCAAGCCCGAAGAAGAGCTTGTGGAGGTAGGTGTTGGAGGCGTGGTTGTGACCGACGCCGAGGGTGGTGTAACCGTGGTTGTGGGTGAGCACACCGACGAGGATGCAGGAAAGATTGGCACCCTCTACGACCCCACAAAAGAGCTCGAAAAGTTCCACCGTCCGCCTCTCGAAATTCTCGAAAAATATGACGCCGACTTTGAGCAGGATGCACAGGCAAGGGCTATTGAGATTGGCGAAAACAAGCGAATAATTACCGACACCCTCAGCTCCTTTGGCGTGGCAATCAAGAAGATTACCGCCACTGTGGGCCCCACCGTTACCCTCTACGAGTTGGAGCCCGGCGACGGTGTGAAGGTGGGTCGCATCACCGGCCTGGAGGACAACATCGCCCTCTCGCTGAAGGCTACAAGCATCCGTATGATTTGCCCTATGCCCGGTCGTGGTACGGTGGGTATCGAGATTCCTAACATCAACCGACGTACCGTGTCGATGTACTCGGTGCTGAAGAGTAAAAAGTTCCAGGAGAGCAAATATGCACTCCCCGTGGCTATCGGCAAGACCATTCAGAACGAAACTTTTGTGTTTGACCTGGCAGATATGCCCCATATGATTGTGGCAGGTGCCACGGGTCAGGGTAAGTCGGTGGGCCTCAATGCTATCATCGCCTCGCTTATCTACAAGCGCCACCCCGCAGAGCTGAAATTTGTGATGGTGGACCCCAAGATGGTGGAGCTCACCCTCTACAACCAGCTCGAAAACCACTATCTGGCAAAGATGGAGAGCGAGGAGGAGGCTATCCTCACCGACACACAGAAGGTTGTCTATACCCTCAACTCGCTCTGCATAGAGATGGAGGAGAGGTATAAACTGCTTCGTGCAGCAGGTGTGAAGCGCATCGACGCCTACAACAAAAAATTCCTTGAGCGCAGGCTCCACCCCAAGTATGGCCACCGCTTTATGCCCTACATTGTGGTTGTGATTGACGAGTTTGCCGATATGATTATGACGGCCGGTAAGGAGGTCGAAAACCCCATTCAGCGCCTCGGACAGCTGGCACGTGCGGTGGGCATCCACCTCATCATCGCCACACAGCGACCAGACGCCAAGGTGATTACGGGCCTTATCAGCTCCAACTGCCCCTCCCGTATGGCCTTCAAAGTGGCAAACAACATCAACTCCCGCATCATCCTCGGCGAGCCAGGTGCGGAGAAGCTTATCGGTAAGGGCGATATGTTGGTACAGATAAATGGCGAATCGACCCGTCTGCAGTGTGCCTTCATCGACACTCCCGAGATTGAACGCATTGTGAGCTTTGTGGCACGTCAGCAGGGATACTCCTCTGCCTACTTGTTGCCCGACTATGTGCCCGAGGATGGTGGTCACAACGACCCCAAAGAGGAGCTTGGTGAGCTCGATAGTATGTTTGAGGAGATTGCACGCTTTGTGGTGACCAATCAGCAGGGCTCCACCTCCTTCGTGCAGCGCCGCTTCAAGATTGGCTACAACCGTGCAGGCCGCATTATGGACCAGCTGGAGGCCTACGGTATTGTGGGTCGCAGCGAGGGTGGCAAGTCACGTGAGGTGCTCATCAGCGACCCCGCAACCCTGGAGCGTAAACTCAACGATATTTTCATCGACAACCTCCAACAATAATATCTTAACAACCGACTGACTATGAGAAGATTTAGTGTGTTGGCCGTTGCCCTCCTCGTGGGGGTGGCGCTTTTTGGGCAGAGTGGCCCCGAGGTGCTCCGCAGTGTGAGCGAAAAGATGGCTGCAATGGAGAACTATCGCATAGAGTTTGAACTCGAAATGGAGGCTGCAGAAAACCCCTCCAAAGGCTACTGTGTGGTGGCAGGAGAGAGATATGTAATAGCCATCGACGAACTTGTGCAGGGGTGCGATGGCCAGGTGCAGTGGATGGTCAATGGCGCAGTGGGTGAGGTGACGCTCGATAGCCCCAAACCCCGTAGTTGCTCGCTCTTCGACAACCCCACCCGAGCCTTCGACTTTGCCGAGGAACTCTTTGAGGTCGTTGACTTTGACGATTCGGATAAGGAGCTGTGGAAGCTCGTGCTTCGCCCCGCCGAAGGGGTGCTCGATGGTATCGAATATGTGGTGCTCAATGTAAATCGTGCAACCTCGCTCCCTGTGAAGCTCGGCTATGATATGGGTGGCTTGGGGCTCTACATCAACATAGGCAGTGTGACCACCACGAAGGTTACGGGCGAGGAGTTTCGGTTTGTCCCGGAGAGGTACCCCGATTATGAGATTATAGACTTTCGATAGTTAAAAAAGACGGCGCAGGTTCTGCGCCGTCTTTTGTTTGTCGGCTGACAGCTTATTTGTCGGCAGGCTGTGGGTGTTCATCAGCCATAAAAAACTATGTTTTTTAGAAAAAAACCTACGGAGGGTGTGGCGGTCTCGAAAAAAATGCCTATCTTTACGCAATTAATTGCGCACGTAAGAAATTAATCACAATATTATGTCCGAATTAGAGAACATAAAAGCAACTGAAGAGCTCCCCGCACAGGAGAGAATTATCAAGATTAACATCGAGGAGGAGATGAAGAGCGCCTACATTGACTATTCAATGTCGGTAATCGTTTCTCGTGCCCTGCCCGATGCAAGGGACGGTATGAAGCCCGTACACCGCCGCATCCTCTATGGTATGAGCCACGAGCTGGGACTTTACTCCCACAAACCTACCCGTAAGAGCGCACGTATCGTGGGTGATGTGATGGGTAAGTTCCACCCCCACGGCGACAGCTCCATCTACGACGCTATGTGTCGTATGGCACAGCCCTGGAGTCTCCGTTACCCCCTCGTGGATGGTCAGGGTAACTTCGGCTCGATGGATGGCGACTCGCCCGCAGCTATGCGTTACACCGAGGCTCGAATGAGGAAAATCACCGACGAGGTGATGGCCGACATCGAGAAGGATACCGTAGACTTTACCTACAACTTCGACGACACCGAGCTGGAGCCCACCGTGCTCCCCACCCGCATCCCCCTGTTGATGGTCAATGGCTCCAATGGTATCGCCGTGGGTATGGCCACCAATATGGCTCCCCACAACCTCTCGGAGTGTTGCGACGCCATTTGCGCCTACATTGACAACCCCGATATGGAGCCCGGCGAGATGTGTCAGTATGTGAAGGGTCCCGACTTCCCCACAGGTGCCATCATCTATGGCTATGAGGGTGTAAGGGAGGCCATCGAGACCGGTAGGGGTCGTGTGGTAATCCGTGCGAAGACCGAGATTGAGTACACCAAGAGCGGCAGGGAGTGCATCGTGGTGACCGAGGTTCCCTATATGGTCAATAAGGCCGAGCTGGTGCAGAAGATTGCACAGCTGGTGAATGAGAAGAAGATTGAGGGCATCTCCTATATCAACGATGAGAGTAATAAAGAGGGTGTCCGCATCGTTATTATACTGAAACAGGACGCAGTGAGCAGTGTTGTGCTCCAGCACCTCTACAAAAATACCCCTTTGCAGAGCTCGTTCTCGGTGAACAACATCGCTCTGGTGGGTGGTCGTCCTATGTTGATGAACTTCAAGGATATGGTGCAGGCCTTCGTGGAGCACCGTCACGAGGTTGTGGTACGTCGCACCAAGCACGACCTGGCTGCCGCCGAGGCAAGGGCTCACATTGTGAAGGGTCTGCTCATTGCACAGGACAACATCGACGAGGTTATCCGCATAATCCGTGCAGCATCCAATACCGACATTGCCAAGAGCAGTCTGATGGAGCGTTTCGGCCTCTCCGAGGTGCAGGCACAGGCTGTGGTAGATATGCGTCTGAGGGCTCTGACAGGTCTGGAGCGTGGTAAGCTCGAGGCAGAGTTGGCTGAGCTGCTCAAACAGATTGAGTACTTCAACAATGTGCTGGCAGATGTTACTCTGCAGCTCCAGATTGTGAAGGACGAGACGATGGAAATCAAGGAGAAGTATGGCGACGAGCGCCGCACAGAGATTGTGATGAGCGCCGGCGAGTTCAACCCCGAGGATTTCTATGCCGACGAGGATGTGGTGATTACCATCAGCCATATGGGCTACATTAAGCGCACTCCGCTGACCGAGTATAAGAGCCAGCACAGGGGCGGTATCGGTGTTAAGGGTAGCGCAACAAGAGATGAGGACTTCATTGAGCACATCTATGTTACCTCGATGCACAACACAATGTTGTTCTTCACCGAGAAGGGCCGTTGCTATTGGCTGAAGGTTTATGAGATTCCCGAGGGTACACGTGCCTCGAAGGGTAGGGCTATCCAGAATGTCATCCAGATTGAGCCCGATGATAAGGTGAGAACCTATATCAATGTCCGTCGTCTGGAGAGGGGTGGCGACTTTGCAATGAACCACTACATTGTGATGTGTACCGCACAGGGTATCGTGAAGAAGACTCTCCTTAACGAGTACACCAACGTGCGTAAAGGTGGTGTGAATGCTATCAACATCAGGGAGGATGACCAGCTGATTGATGTTGCACTCACCAGTGGCCAGGCCGAGATTCTGTTGGCTACCCACGAGGGTAAAGCCATCCGCTTCAATGAGGAAGAGGCAAGGGCTATCGGTCGTACAGGTACGGGTGTGAGGGGTATCTCCATCGACACCGAGAGCGGCAATAGGGTTGTAGGTATGGTTTGCTTCGAGCCCAACGATACAAAGGATATTTTGGTGTTGAGCGAGAATGGCTTTGGTAAACGTACCGACATCAACGAATATACACCCCACCACCGTGGAGGTAAGGGTATGACCACTATGAAGATTACCGAAAAGACCGGTAATCTGGTAAGCATCCAGGCTGTGGACAACACCAACGACCTGATGATTATCAACCGTAGCGGCATCACCATCCGCACCTCTGTCAGCGACATCCGAATTGCAGGTAGGAACACTCAGGGTGTGAAGGTTATCAACATCCGCGAGGGCGACTCGATTGCTTCGGTGATGGTGGCTCCCAAGGAAGAAGAGGAGGATAACCTGGTAGTGGCTGTGGAGGGTGCAGAGAGCGCTCCCGCAGTTGAGGCAGCCGAGGTGGTTCTCGCCGATGAGGTGGATACAAACCAAGAGAAATAAATTAACAACCAAAACAAATAAAATACGAGTTTAGCTATGAAACAGACTATTCTTACCATTGCGGCAGCACTCTTGCTCTGCCTGCCCAGTTTCGCACAGGAGCCCGTGAAAGTAAATCCCGAGGCTATCCAGAAGAAAATTGCCAAGAGCGATGAGGAGATTGCCAACGAGAAGAAGGCAACCAAAGCATCCACCTGGATGAAACGTGGTGATGTGATGCTCGAGGCCGAGAACGCCTACACCAACCAGCTCTTTGAGACTGCTCCCGTGAACATCGTACTGATGAAAATCGGTCAGCCTGAGACTCAGGAGATGGCTCGCATCGGTAGCAACGACTATATCAAACTCGCCTACGGCGCATTCGATGTGTATGTGGATCCCGCAAACCAGACCGTTGCAGGTTGGGACGTTACCGCCCCTATCTACACCGAGGCTATTGACAAAGCTGTTGAGGCCTACCTCAAATCGTTGGAGCTCAACCCCAAGCTCGCAAAGAAGGTGAACGAGGGCTTCTTCAACATCAACAACACTCTGCGCAAGAATGCTAACAGCAAGTTCTTCCTTCAGGACTACAAGGCTGCAACCAACTACTACCAGAAGGCATATGAGGTTTCGATTATCCCCGAGGGTGGTCTTGTAGCCGATACCACCAGCCTCTTCAATGCAGGCTACCTCGCATACTTTGCAGGTGAGTATGACCGCAGTATCGAGAACCTCCGCACCGTTGAGGGTATGGGTTACTACGCAGACGGTATGATTTACAACATTATGTACAACTCCTACCGTGGCGCCTACATCGAGAACAAAGAGAAGATGGCCGAGGCTAAGGTATTCCTCGAGGACGCTCTTCTGAAGTTCCCCGGCAACTCGGATATCATCTCCTGCCTCACCGATGTATATCTGGTGTTGGGTGAGAGTCCCGAGCCCCTGATTGAGAAACTCAAAGTGGCTATCGACGCTAATCCTACCAATGCACAGCTCAAGATTGGTCTGGGTGCCGTTTACTCGGAGCTCAAGAGGTACGACGAGTCGATTGCTATGTTCGACGAGGCTATCGCCATCGAGCCCGAGAATGTAAACCTCTACCTCAACAAGGCTTACGTTTACACCTACAAGGGTGACGCCTTCGCAAAAGAGCTCAACGAGATGTCGTGGAACGACGAGAATCGTGCAGGTGTTCGTGCACAGCAGATGCAGGCCTACATCGACTCGATTGCTCCCTTCGAGAAAGCTCACCAGCTTATGCCCCAGGAGATTAACACCGTAGAGTTCCTCAAATCGGTATGCTTCCAGGTTCGTAACGAGGGTGAGGAGTATATGCAGAAATATGAGCACTACAACGAGCTCTTCAAACAGATGAAGGCTCAGTAGTAGTCGCTATTGACTAGGAATTTTCCCCACAGAGGCCTGACCCCCAATCGGGTCGGGCCTCTTGCGTGAAACCAACAACCTTGGACACAAACAAATAGTATGGAACAGAAAAAAGAGAGGGTAGTGGTAGGCCTTTCGGGGGGTGTGGACTCCTCGGTGGCTGCGCAGATACTCAAGGAGCAGGGTTACGATGTCGTGGGCCTCTTTATGGTCAATTGGCACGACACGACCGGCACGCTTGAAGGCGACTGCCCGTGGCACGACGACCGCCTTTTTGCCGAGTTGGTGGCCAAAAAACTCGACATTGCATTGCATGTGGTCGATCTCTCGGAGGAGTACCGCCGACGGGTTGTGGAGTACATGTTTGCGGAGTATGAGCAGGGGCGCACACCCAATCCCGATGTATTGTGTAACCGCGAGATAAAGTTCGACGTATTCCTCAAGGAGGCTCTTAAGCTGGGAGCAGAGCGCGTGGCAACAGGGCACTATTGCAGACGCGAGGAATGGCGTGACAGCGAGGGTGTGACACACTATAACTTGCTTGCTGGCTGCGACCCTAATAAGGATCAGAGCTACTTTCTTTGCCAGCTATCTCAAGAGCAGCTATCGTACGCTATGTTTCCTATCGGCGAGCTGCTTAAGCCCGAGGTGCGCCGCATAGCCGAGGAGCAGCACCTCGCAACAGCCAAGCGCAAGGACTCACAGGGAATATGCTTTGTAGGCAAGGTCGATTTACCCGTTTTCCTACAACAGAAACTCGCAGCCAAAGAGGGCAATGTACACGAGATACTACCC
>JAZQZI010000036.1:0-23014 GCA_045633985.1 Tidjanibacter sp.
GCAGCCATTGATGCCGTGCTTGGCTACGCCGACCACAACTATCTCTATTTCTGCGCCAAAGAGGATTTCTCGGGTCGTCACAACTTCTCCACAAACCTCTCGCAGCACAACGCCTACTCACGCCGTTACTCGGAGGCTCTGCGCCGTGCAGGCATCCGTTAGCGAAGAGATGAACACAAATCATAACCGACACAAAGGGGGCTTTAACGGGCCCCCTTTTTTATTAATAAGGTAAAAAAGGAGAAAAAATTTCTTTTTCCGAAAAAAAAGCCGTACCTTGTAGCCAAATAGGATATTTTCTTCTTCGCTATGAAAAGATTTATACTGACACTCTGCGTGGCACTTCTGGCCACCACCCTCTCCGCACAGGATAGTGGCACTCTATTGGAGATTGTTAAGAACGACCCCATACTCTCGTGGGGCGGTTGCGACGTGGTCGCCGTGGGTGACGCACAGTACATCGTGGCCGTCGCCGACGTGGAGGTGGGAACAAAGAAAATCCCTCAACTGAGAACAGTGGGCAACGTGAAGGCCAAAAGAGAGCTGCTGCTCGTGATAAAAGGCTCCACAGTGACCTCCACAACCGAGATGACCACCAGCGAAGAGGTGACAGAAACCAACGGCCAAAGGAACTACACAGTACGTGACACCTTCTTCGAGAGTATCCGAGAGGAGGCCGACGGGTTTGTGCAAGGTATGACCCCGCTGGGAATGTGGTTCTCCGACGACCGCTCTCTATTTTTCTACGCAATTTACAAATCAATTAACCAATAAAACTTTACGACTATGAAAAAACTGATTCTTTCCGTTGCAGCCCTCCTCGCCGCAGGCGTAGTGATGGCACAAGACCCCGCAGACCTCGCAGCAACCCCAGCTGTGCAGGAGACACAGGAGGTAGAGGTGGATATTATGCAGTTCCCCGAGAATGTCCTCATAGAGAGTATGACCAACTCGCTGGCCAAACAAGGTAAATCGCTCGGCGTAATCAACGATGACGGCTCCATCTACGTTGTGGCTGCCGCAACTACCGCACGCCCCAGCAATATGAGCGGCTTTGTAAACTCCCGCAACGTGGCCTACTCGATTGCAGAGCTCACCGCAAAGATGAGCCTGCTCCGCACCGCAGGTGAGCAGATTACCTCGGGCCGTGGCTTCCAGATGATTGAGGATATCATCGAGGGCGAGGACCCCGACGCAGTGAGGAAAGCTACCCTCCTTCAGAAAGCCGGTAAGGTTATCGACAAGTCGCTCGACAAAGCTCTCGCAGCTCTCGGCGTAAGCGAGGAGGAGATTGCCAAGATGAACCAGAGCAAAAAGAAAGCTGTCTATGAGCAGAACTTCAACCAGACCGTACTCTCGCTCGTGAGCGGTATGGTGAAAGGTTGCTCGGTGGTTCGCATCGTGGAGGGTGATGCAGGTAAGGACGACTACCAGGTGGCCGTATGTATGAAATACTCGCCCGAGTTCCAGAGCCTCGCAGCTGCCATCCGCAACAACCCCGCAAACCAGATTCCCCTCTCGAAAGTTAAACAGAGCAAACAGGAGATTATGAATATGTCGCCCGAGGAGCTCGTACAGAGGATGGGTACCTGGGTAACCTTCAATGAGAAAGGTGAGATGGTTGTCTATGGCTTCGGTCAGCAGGAGGTTCGTGAGAGCGGCTCGCGTCAGAGCGCAGCCTACAGCCGTGCCTACTCGCAGGCACGCCTCTCGGCAGTGAACAACATCAAAAACTTTGTGGCAGAGGATCTGGTAGCCAGCGAGGCTATGCAGACCGTGGAGAAACTCCGTGAGTATGCCGACGGCACCAACGCCTACTTCTCGCAGCAGAAATGGGAGCAGGCAGTGACCGCCAAAGAGACCACCCTCAACATCGCAACCGAGCAGGTACGCCAGTGGCAGGGTACCCACCCCGTATCGGGCCACAAGATTGCCGGTTACGTTGTAGCTTGGACCCCCTCCAATGCTGCTAAAGCTGCACAGCTCGCCGAGGAGTTCGCACCCGAGCAGCCCAAAGCAGGTCAGAAAAATGGCAATGTAAACAATGCCAACAACACCCCCGCCGCTCGCCAGCAGACACAGAAGAGCAACTACACTGTGGTTGGTAGCGACGACGACCTTTAGTCAAACCACTTAACATAACATACACGATGAGATTCAGACATTTGATACTACCCATCGTGGCTCTCGTCGGTTGTCCCACTCTTTTGGTGGGACAACTGCGATATAGCAAAGGGCAAAGTGCCTACCAGGTGGGCGAAACCGACACTGAATATGTGGTGACCTACTTCCGAGCAGGCGACCACGCAGCATCCCGAAATCGCAATATCGAGGATCGCAAAAGACGTATGGAGGCTGTGGACCTTATGGGTGCCTATCAGCTCTACGTGGCCTGGTGCGACCGACTCGGTGTGGAGGATGACCAGATGGGCGACCTCTTCCAGATATTCACCGACGCTGTGGGATACCACTACGACGCCGATGTCTATGCCCTGCGACGCAGGGAGGAGCGTGACCACACGGTATTCTCCTGTGCCAAGAGGGATTTTGTGATTACCGAAGCCGACTTCCCAATAAATGTGGATGTGGCGGGACTCGTCAGGGAGAACTACAATCGTCAGAAGGACTGCTACGCAGCAGCCACCCTCTACACCGTGGGACAACACTCCTCCGAGGACTACATAAGGATGATGCACGACTTCCTCTCGGGCCGAGCCTCGGTGGATGGCTCGGTGCGTAAGGTTCAGAAGTCGGGAGGGATAAACCGCCTGGATAACTCACTCTACACCGACCTCGACCCTATGGTAACGGTGGAGATTAGTGGCGCCGAAATGAACCTTTCGCTCGGCATCCCCGCCCCCTACGGGCAGTTTGCCTGGGTGGATATGGTGACCTCTGCCGCCCCCGCAGACAAGAGTCGCTACTACGAGATGTGGAAAGCAGGGCTACACAACGACACCTCGCTCTGGGAGAGCCTGCTGCTGTGGGCCGCACAAAACTGCACCACTCCCCTTCCCGAGGAGTTTCCGACGGTGAGCGAGGCCATAGCAGCCTTCCCCGGAGCTATCAGCCCCTATGGTGTGAGGCTTGCAGGGCCCGGCAACCTCTACAGTCAGGCCGAGGCAGCCTATGCCGCCTCCGACACCGAGAATGCACTCCGACTGCTCCACGAGTCGCTCAGCAATGAGGGTGTGAGCAAGGAGGCACTCAACCTCACAGGTGCCGTATGTCGCTACACGGGTGCTCCCACAAGCGGCATCCCCTATCTGCTGTTGGGCTTTATGATTGACCCCGAGACCCGCTTCTTGGTGGGCAACCTCGTCGCCTCGCTCGACGCTGCGGGCTACCCCCGCACCCGAGAGTTGACCAAGTTCCTCTCCTCCTATGCCAAGGTGGACAGCTGGAGCCGAGGTATTATTGACAATATTATTGCTTCCGAACCCGAAGAACTTGTAATAGAATGAAAAGCAAACTTTTAGTGTTTACGGTCATAACACTGCTGACCGCTTTCCCATTGTCGCTCTCGGCCCAAAGAGGGGGCGATGATGAGGCTGTAGCCATCGAGACCCTTACGGCCGGCGAGGGCGAAAACAAGATTATTGCCACCGGCTATGGTATGACACACGACGAGGCCGAGCAGGACGCACTGCGTAACGCCGTGAGCGAAGCTGTGGGTTCGGTGGTAAGTAGCACAACAAGAATCGAGAACGACGAGATAATCTCCGACGAGATTCTCAGCCTCAGCCACGGTTTCGTGAGGGCCCACAAGGCTATCTCCTCGGCAGGAAATGCCAACGACGGCTTTGAGGTGACGGTGGTGGCCATTGTTGCCCGCACACAGTTGATTGAGACCCTCACCACCCGAGGTGTGAAGGTGTCATACGACACGGGCGGCATCTTTGCCAAGTACAACGAGTGGGACCGACTAAAACAGGACGAGTTGGCTATGGTGAACAAATTTTTCGGCCCCGAGGCCATCGAGCGCCGCAGTAGCAACGTCTATAACTACGAAATCCGCACCTACGAGCCTCTGCGACAGGGCGATTACTACCGAGTAGCCCTCGATGTCATCGCCACCGAGAATAGTAACTACCAGGTGGAGTTCGACTACTTCAAGGCGGTGTTAGCAGAGCTCAGCTATGAGGTTGCACCCCTCACATTCCTGATGCCCACCATCCACCTTGAGGAGGGATTGCCCGAGGCTATGCGCTATACACTAAAATTCCCCAATGGCGTAAATCGAAAGGGACGCACAAAGTTCAAAACACAGTTGCTGGACATCTGCGAGATTGAGGGCCCCTCGGAGAGGGAGGTCATCACCCCCGGCAAAGCCTATCGCAGTGGTTGTTCCACAACGTTCTACACACGTTTTCTGTGTACCGACGAGAGCTATCTTACAACCCAACTGCTCTACGGCAAGTTCAACAAGGCACTCACAACCCAAGACCTCAGCCGTCTGAACGACAGTGACATACGTCGCGAAGGCGTGGTGTTTGACATCTTCCAGCGCAGCTACACACCCTATGTGTTTGTGCTGGTGGAGGAGGCCAATATGCTCACCCCCTATCGTCGTATCACCTACTACAAATTCACAAATCCCGAAAGCCTGGAGGTGGTGAAGAACTATCTCACCTGGATGTTTGGCGAGCTCCACTGCGACATCGTATGGCAGACAACAGATGGCGAGATTATGGAGTCGTTCGGCACAGGCAGCGACTGTGTCTATGAGGTTGTGGATGACTACTCGGCAAGGCTGAGGGGTAACAGCAACATAGAGATGTACTACGACGGCTACGCCTTTATGAGGCCCGTGGTTGTCCCCGTAATGTTTGAGCACAGCTACGAGTTCCGCTTCACTCCCGAGGAGTTTGGCAAAATCCGCAACATCGAGCTTGTGCCCCACCGCAGTGTACAAAACCTTAAATCAGTGGTTAGAAAATAGTTAGCAAAGAGAGATGAAGAGATTATTTGGGTTGCTGGCAGTGCTCCTGATGGGCACTACCCTTGCCGCAGGTCAGGGGGGCGACAACCTCGTGGCAGGCAAGGGCGAGCAAAAAGTGGTGGCCGTGGGTATGGGTTCCACCTCCGAGGAGGCTACAAAGGATGCACTGCGTTCGGCAGTGGAGATTGCCGTGGGCTCTATGGTGAGCAGCACCACCCTCATTGAGGGCGACAACATTATTCGTGACGAGATTCTCAACCTCAGCCACGGCTTTGTGAGAACCTACAACGTCATAGCCCAGAGCGGTAATGCCCGCAGTGGCTACTCGGTGACCATCACCGCCATTGTCACACGTGAGCACCTGGCCGAGAAGCTGAAAGCCAAAGGTGTGAGCGTCAATTACAACGCCGGAGCAATGTTTGCCAAACTCAAAGAGTGGGACAACCAGGCCGCAGCCGAAAGGGCGATGGCCAAAAACCTCTTCGGACTGGAGGCTATGAAGGCCAGGGGTTGCAACGTCTATGACTACGAGTTGGAGGCGCAAGACCCCGTGAGGGAGAACAACAAATACAAAGTGACCATCAGCCGCAAAGCCACCAAAAATCATAATTGGGAGATTGAGTACCAGAGGATTAAGACCACCCTCGACCAGCTCTGCTACGAGAAGTGTGTACTCCGCCCCAAGAGAATGATTCGTGAGATAAAGGCCATTATGACAAGCTATGGCGGCAGGCTCTACTCGCAGACCATTGCCGAGGGTTACGACATCAACGGAGAGCCCTTGAACATTGAGCGTGATGTGGCCGTGGAGCGTCAAAACCGCCCCAAACCCTACAACACTGTTCAGAATGGCCACAACGCCTACGGAGGTTACCAAACCACTGCAGATATGACCTTTATTGGTGGCTCCAACATCTCGGGGGGCACCAATCAACACTCGGCGTTCGAGTACACCCTCACCGACCAGGACCGCAGCCGTCTGCACAGCGAGCACTTCAATTACTCGAAGGTGTATAACCTTTTTGAGCACTCCTTCACCCCCTATGTCTATGTACTCTATGAGGACTCCGAGGGGGACGGTACCTACGACAACATCATTATCTACAAGTTCACCCACCCCGACACCGCAGGTTTCGTACACCGCTACGCAACCTGGCTGTTCAGTGAGTTCCACCACACCATACTCTTTGAGTACCCCACAGGAAATAAGAGGAGCAAAGCAAATCTGAACATTCCCTGCACGGGTAAGTTCACGGGCAAGAGCCTGATAAAGGGTATGTCGATAAGTGGCTACGACACCTACAAGGGTTACTGGCTGACCTACTCCCCCACTGCATCAGTGTCGTTCCACAACACCTGGACCCTCTCCGAGCAGCAGTTCTCAACCCTTATGGGCCTCACTGTGGAGCCCACAAATGACACGGCAGAGGTGGAGCAGTTTATCAAAAATTTCAAACTGGAGTAAGGCTCGATGGAGGAGAACAAAAGTTCGATTATAGAGCGCCCACGGTTAATCATTGCCGGCCCTTGCAGTGCCGAGAGCCGTAGCCAAATCATTAACGTAGCCACCGCCCTCCGAGAGTTGGGGGTGGTGGATGTTTTGCGTGCAGGGGTGTGGAAACCCCGCACCAAGCCCGGCTCATTTGAGGGTATGGGTGACGAGGCTCTCGAGTGGCTCGCCGAAGCCAAGAGGCTCACAGGGCTTCCCATAGCTACCGAGGTAGCCACGGCTGCACACGTCGAGAAGGCTCTCGGAGCAGGTGTCGATGTGCTGTGGATTGGTGCACGCACAACCTCCAACCCCTTCAGTGTGCAGGAGATAGCCGAGGTGCTGGGAGGCAGTGACATTCCCGTGCTTGTAAAAAACCCTATGATGGCCGATGCCGAGCTGTGGATTGGCGCTGTGGAGCGCCTGGCTCGCTGTGGTGTGAAACACATAGGACTTATTCACCGAGGATTTGTGGGCTACGACCCCACCTCCGAGCTACGCAACACTCCTCTGTGGCAGGTGGCCCTGGAGGTTCGTCGCAGACTCCCCGAACTGCCAATGATTTGCGACCCTTCGCACATCTGTGGCAATCGCCGAGGGCTACGTGAGGTGGCACAGCAGGCAGCCGACCTCAACTACTCGGGACTGATGATTGAGAGCCACCCCTCGCCCGACTGCGCACTTAGCGATGCCGAGCAGCAGGTGACACCCGAGGAGTTGAAAGAGTTACTCGGGGGCATTGTATGGCGCAGTATGTCAACCGACCAGGTGGCTTGCCGCAGTGAGCTGGAGGCACTCAGGGGTGCCATAGACCGACTCGACGATGAGATATTTACCCTCATAGCCCGCCGTATGGAGGTGAGCGACGATATAGGACGACTGAAGCTCCGCAACAATCTCACAATTCTCCAATCGGGGCGTTGGCAGGAGGTTGTGGAGAGAGTGAAGGAGCGTGCCCGCAGCCTGGGGCTCGGCGAGGAGTGTACCACCAAAATCCTCGACGCCATACACCTGGAAAGCATTGAGCGACAGAACAGAATAATGCACTAAACGACCAACCGCAAGTCTATGTACCACTACTGCGAGAGCATATCCGACCCTGGGCGTGACCGCCACCTACCCCAAATTCAGGGAGCGGCAATGGTGGAGTTGCGCTGCGACCTGATGGGGCTCTCGGCCACCGAGGTGGAGGAGTTGGCGGGAGTGGCAGGGCGCACCATAGTGACCTGTCGCACGACCGACACCACCCTCGCCGAGGAGCTCTACACAGCAGCAGTGAGGGGACGTGCGTGGGCCATAGACCTCGACATCGCTCTGGGCGAGGAGTTTATCGAAAGGGTCGGTGCACTCGCCCACACCACCGCCACAAAACTGATAATTTCGCACCACTACCCCACCACTCCCACATTTGAGGAACTACGTGGTGAGGTGGAGCTCATATTCTCTCTCGGGGCCGACATCGCAAAGGTGGTCACCACGGCCCACACGGCACAGGAGGCTCTGGTGGCCTACAATCTCTATCGCCACTTCCCTGCCAACCGTTTGGTGGCCTTTGCTATGGGCAACGTAGGGGCTTTCACCCGCCGTTTGTCGCTACTCGCAGGGGCGCCCTATACCTACACCGTGCCAGAGGGTAGCACCCCCACAGCCACAGGGCAGACCACAACACGTGAACTGAAATCATCATTGGAGGGATGTCACTCATTAGCCGAGCTATCACTCCCCACTACCGTCACACCCCCCGCATCGAAGAGTGCGGCGCAGAGGGCAATACTCTGTGCGCTCCTCGCCGAAGGGTGCTCCACAATCAGGGGCTACACCCCCTCGGGCGACAGCGAAGCGGCACTCGATGTGGCACGCAGATTGGGAGCAAAGGTGACCAAGCGTGGCACAACACTCAAAATTGAAAGCAAGGGGTTACAATCAATAGCCAAGCAACTAAACAGCTGTCCCACAACTCTTTGTGTGGGCGAATCTGCACTACTCACAAGGCTTCTCATCCCCATAATTGCCGTACTCCTGGAGGAAGGAGAGGTCGTAATTGAGGGGCGAGACTCGCTCCTCGACAGAAGCATCGACGATGCCGTGGAGCTGGTAGTGGCCTATGGGGCAGAGTGTAAATCCAATGGCGGAAAGCTCCCCCTGCTCTTCACTCGTGGTGCCCACCTCGGGACCGACATAGAGGTGGATGGCAGCCACTCCTCGCAGCACATATCGGGCCTTATGATGGCCCTCCCGCTCATTGACCGTGACGAGATGAGCCGAGTGACCGTGCGTGGTGCCGTGAGCACCCCCTACATCGCCCTCACCGCCTCCATAATGGAGCAATTCGAGGGTATCGTAACCCTCGGTGGCGACGGCCAGCTCACAATCGACATTGAGCCCGAGCCACCCGTGGCCAGCGACATCCGAGTGGAGCACGATTGGTCGTCGGCAGCCTACTTTGCCGCAGCCTACGCCATCGCCCAGAGCGGCTACCGTGTAGCCGAGAGTTACACTCTACGCACCTCAATAGGCACCCAGCAGCCAGACGAGGTGGCGCTTGTGCTCCTCGCCTACGCAGGGGCCAACATCGACATAAAGAGGGGGAGCATAGAGTTCCTCCCCTCCTCCACCCTCAGCGCCATTGCCTACGACGCAACGAACACCCCCGACCTTATCCCGACACTCGCAGTGGTGGCACTCTTTGCCCGTGGCGAGTCGATAATCGGAGGGCTCAACCGTCTGGAGGGCAAGGAGAGCAACCGAGTAATATCGCTTGTGGAAAACCTACTCGCCATAGGTGCCGATATCACGATTGAGGGCAACACACTACGCATACGTGGCGGAGCACCCCTACACGCCGCCCCCATACAAACCTATGGCGACCACCGCATAGCTATGGCTATGGCCGTTGCGTCGCTCTTTATGGAGCCACGCCCCACGCTCGACAACCCCGAGTGTGTGGCCAAGTCGTTCCCCACATTTTTCGACACACTGAAATAACCACTATAAACGGTATGAACACATTTGGACATCAGTTTCGCCTATCACTCTTTGGCGAGTCGCACGGCCCCGCAGTGGGGGTCGTAATCGACGGCATACCCGCAGGCATCCCCCTCTCCGTGGAGGATTTCCAAGCCGACCTTGAGCGTCGCAAGCCAGGAGCAGTAGGCACCACATCCCGACGTGAGGATGACATCCCCGAAATACTCTCCGGCCTCTACAATGGCTTCACAACAGGCGCCCCTATGGCCATCATCTTCCGCAACGGTGACACCCGCTCGGAGGACTACGCACCACTTGCCAATACACCCCGCCCCGGCCACGCCGATTGGGTGGCAGCTCGCAAATTCAGTGGCTTCAACGACCCACGTGGTGGCGGCCACTTCTCCGGAAGGCTCACCCTGCCACTCGTAGCGGCAGGTGTGGTGGCGAAAAAACTTATCCCAGATGTGACCTTCAGGACCCACGTAACCGAGATTGGCGGCCAGAGCGACAGCAGTCGTTGGGAGGAGATGATCTCCTCGGTGGCGGCCGAGGGTAACTCGTTGGGCGGTATTGTGGAGTGTCGAGCCGAGGGGCTCCCCGCAGGTTGGGGTTCTCCATTCTTCGACTCGCTCGAAAGTACCATTGCCCATCTGCTCTTTGCCATCCCCGGAGTGAGGGGTGTGGAGTTTGGCGACGGCTTCCGTGCGGCACGTATGCGTGGCTCCGAGCACAATGACCCCATTGTGGCACCCGACGGCACCACAGCCCGCAATGGCGCAGGAGGTATCAATGGCGGCATCTCAAACGGCAACCCCCTTGTGGTGCGTGTGGCGGTGAAACCAACATCGAGCATTGCACTCACGCAGAACACCCTCAATATGGCCACAGGCAACGTTGAACCCCTCACAATAGGCGGACGTCACGACAGTTGCATAGCCCTGCGTGCAGCGGTGGTTGTCGAAGCAGCCGTGGCCATAGCACTCGCAGATCAGAGGTAAACGACTAATAACATAGCCGTAAAATAGCAGCGAACACCCTGCCAGGGTGTTCGCTGCTCGTGTTTTTAGAGGATGGGGATAGGGGCAGTAGGGACATTAGAAAGAAATGAGAGTTATAGGGAATTTCTCCATATACCCATATACTCATATACTCCATATACCCCATTTACCGCATATACCCAAAAACTAACCACTAACTGCTAATAAAAGCTGAATGCTGAATGCTGAACGCTGAATGCTGACAAAAAAAAGAGAGGTGACCCAAATGGGTCACCTCTCAAAAGGCAATCTAAAGGTAGATTACAACATAATGCCGGGCTCGCCGCCCTCGCCACCTTCCTCAGGCACCTCGGTCTCAACACCGGTAACACCGGGAATCTCAACCTTCATAGTCTGGTAGTACTTGTCACCCTCGGGGTTGCACCAAGTAACATAGAGGTACGAAGTTGCGTAAGCGTAGCTCTCGAATACATAAGTAGTCTGCTGGGTACATACCTGCGAGTAGTAGTAGCTGGTACCGGTATCAGTTGCAAGGTACTGCATCAGAGCAAAAGGAGTATTGTAGGTGAGCTCATACTCATTGTCCATAATCTTGTTGTAAACGGAGGTACCGGCAACGGGGGTGATAGTGTAGGTAATCTTCTTATCATCCTCGGACCAATCGTAGCTACCATCCTCAACGGAATCAATGGTTACAGTGGGTTTGTACTCATCGTAGCCAGTCTCATCAGCGTAAACCAAGGTTACAGCCATCTCGGTGTCGTAGTTCCTACCTACACCGGGAGTAACCTCACCATTCTCGAGTATAGCAAGAACTACAAAGTTGTAGTTTACACCTACTGCAAGGTTGGGAACGGTGAAATAACCATCAGCGTCAAGCTCCGAAGGCTTAACGAACTTAGGACCATAGTATGCATTGGGAACAGTTGCGATATAAGCAGCAGCCGACTCGAACGAACCACCGTAGGTGTTGGTCCAGCTGAACTCGCTGTTTACATTAGCATAACGGTACTCCTTAACAGCCGAATCAGAGCCGCTAACCGAAACCTTAACCTTCAGCTCGTTACCAAGAGTCGAGAGTTTGAAGTCCTCGATAGCGATGGTTGCAGTCTCGCTGAACTGGAATACTTTGCTCGAGAAGGCCTGTTTGGTGATAGCACCATACTTACCGTTCTTATCTACCGAGAAAGCTACGAGGTAACGAACTGCACCCTGTTTCAGACCGCTGGTCGAAGCAGTGAAGGTCTCCGAAACCTTAACAGCACCGCTGTCGATGAGGTACTCGCGAATCTCGTCGTCGCTCAAGAACTGACCATAGGCATCCTCGTTCATAAAGTTGTAGTAGGTGAGTTTAGCACCGGGAGCCGATACATCTACCTTGATGCTGTCGTAACCCGACGCACCCTCGGTGAAGGTGGGATTTACGGTACCACCGGGCTCAATATCCTTGGTGCTGAAGTAGTAAATCTTAGCATCCTCTTTAGCATACTCGCCATCGTGGATGGGGATAAGAACGAGCTGATACTGCTTGCAGGGCAGACCGGTCTCCTTCTCCGACCAACCATTGTCAATATAGGTGAAGTCGAAGAGCGAACCCTCGAATTTCTCAACATTCATGAAGCTACCGAAATCATCGCCCCACTGCTGGCACATATCCCACTCGTCCTCCCAGCTGTACTGAGCGTCGGCGAAGTACATACGGTAACCCTCGGGATAACCAGCGATATTAACCTTAATCTGAACATCGAATGCGCTCGACGAAACCTCCTCAACAAGGAAGGTGCTGTTAATGTACTCGTAGAGAACAATGTCGTCGGGGTTGATAGTAGCACCCATACCAGCGCTGGTATAAGGAGTTGCAAAAATGGTGTAAGCACCACCTACCTCGAAGGGGATAACCTCGCCACTCCAGCTGTCGCAGAAGAAGCCATTCAAGGGGAATGCGGTCTCACCATTGTAGTAAACATTCTCGTAGCTGTAAGGATAGTTGCCATAGAAGCCCTGTGCAAGCTCACTTGCAAGCTGATCGGGGGTGAACTCACCTTTGGGGAAAATACCTACGATAAGAGGACGCTCCTGCTCAACCATCTCGCCGCTGTACCAATCCTCAACCCACTCAGTCATCTGGTTGTCGAAGATGATAGCCTCAACGGTCTCATATACGGGATCCCAGTTCTCATCGAAACCGGTGCGAACCTCACGCATACCAATGCTGATGTAAACACCCTTCTCCAACGAAACGGTGAGTTTACCAAGCATAACCTTACCCTCGTTGGTGATGGCAAGAATCTTGATGCCACCTACCTGAGGAGCCTCTACCTCAGCAGCAGGAGCAGTTACGATAACTTTGTTCTTCTGAAGCTCAACGCCCCAACCCTCGGGCTGGTTGAGAAGCAACATATCCTTAACACCGGTAGCTTTGATAGCAACAGCAACGGTCTCGCCGGCGTTCAAGAAAATCTTGTTACCCTCTACATTGAAAGCTACCTCCTCGGGGAGAGTTACGGTGAACTCCTGACCGCCGTTAAGAACGAAGGTAATCGAAGTCTCGGTAGCGATAACGCTCTCGAACAGACCGGTGTCACCACCGCCCATCTGGTGCCAAGTCTGACCACCGTCGAACGATACCTCGGTGTAACCAGCATCGTTAACGCGTACCTCGGGAGCTGCGTGGCCCTCGGGAATCTCAATCTCGGGAACTACGGTTGCGTGGTGGAACATATAAGCATTACCGTTAGCATCGGTAAGCTTCACAGGCTCGCCATCAACAATCTGTGCCCAGTAGTAAACACCATTCTCCTTAACAACAGTGAGAAGACCATTGTGGTTCTCCTGATATTTGGGGAATACGGTTACGGTCTCACCGTTAGCAAGGGTCAGAATCCACTCGCCATCGGCATTCTTCTCTGCGTCGGCAATGACGATCTTGTCCTCAACGGCCTCGATAGCGTCGTTTACCTTTGCGATCTCGTCAGCGATGAGGGCCTTCAAGGCGTTAACCTCATTGCCAAGTTTAATCTCCAGAGCCTCAACACGTGCAGTCAGAGCTGCAAGGTCCTCGGTGTTCTGTTTGATACCCTCGCGAAGCTCGGTATCGTCGTAGCACGATACAGCCAAGGTCGAAAAACCAACCACAGCAACCATTGCAAGAGTTTTCAGATTACGGAAAAATCTTTTCATAAAAATTGTTTTTGGTTAATAAAATAGGTGAATTGTTTGTTTCTCAATAATTTAGCCCAGCTCATTCGGTTTCCGTTACGATTTGGCCGAACTATATCACTACAAATATAAATATTTTTCTGTTCGATTGATAAAAAAAAGGCGATTTTTTCACAAAAACCGCCTTTTTCCTGTTTTATTTTCTACTACCTGCCATTTGCATTGGGGTGAGCAGAGAGTTTCTTATAATCGAGGTTAATCTCTACGCCCTCGCCGCTAACCTTGCCGAAGCGTACGTTGCGAACACCGCTCTCAACCTCGGGAAGCTCGCTTGCACGAACAACATTCGACGAGCGCATAACGCTGTTGAGAACCCTCTGACGTGCCATAGGTGCAACCGAATTAGCAGCCTTGTGCTCCTCGGGATAGTAGTAGCCCAAGTCGCGGAACTCGCTAACGCCACCCTCGTTCACATAGATAAGGTGGAGGAGCGAACCAAACACAGGTGCATCGGCCGAACCGCCAACAGGGATACAGAGTGCAATGTCGCCGTGGTGGGCTGCAATCTGGGTCTGCAAACCATAGGTCTTCAGCGAGTACTCCATACAGAAGTTCTCCCATGCGGGCAGAATATCCTTATAGCGGAGTTTATTCTTGTTGCCAAGGTCCTTGAAGTTCAGTGCGGGGTCGTTGCTGGACATGTAGTAGAGCTGCATAGCATCCTGACCCATAGCAAACTGGAAGTAGGGGGTACCATCGTTTGCGAAGTTACCGGTGAGGCTTGCCTGAGGATTGTCGCCACCCTGCAGGGCCTCGGTCTTGGTGGTTGCAAACCTAACCTCGCCGAGGTAACCATTCCAGTCCTCTGCTACATAAGCGATGGTGTAGGTGGTATTGGGATCGAGAATGTCGGTCCACTTATCCTTACCGCTGGGCTCGGTGTACCAGTGGTTTGCCGAGTATTCACCCATTCCAACCTCGCCATCTGCATAGAGGAACGAGAGGAACTCCTCACGGCTCGAGACGCCCTGAACGGGGATGTTGACACCCTCGCCGCCACCGAAGCCCTCGATGTACTGGAAGTGAATCTTCGAGGTATTCTCAAAGCTGTACTCAAATGCGATATTAACCTGCTGAACGCCGGTGTGGGTGAGGGTCAGAACTACATCCTCAGTACTCTTCTCGGGCTGATCCTTAACGATGGGTTTGGTCCTAATCACCTCGGTGAACTGCAGGGGAGCAAGCTCCTTATACTGGTTCATAGCGGTCCAAACAATCACATACTCGGAGTCGGGATGAACAGTCACCCAAGGCTCCCTGAGTTTGATACCGCTACCGAGCAGCTCGTCGGTCTCGCGGTTGTAGAGATAGTTGGTGTTGCCGAAGCCCCAACCGTCCTGATAGATGAACTGGGCATACTCAGCGGCAGCAGCCTCGCTATATCCCTTGATGTTCTCAGCCTCCTCGGGGCTCATGATTTTCATCACTGCGGCCGAGCAGTTGGCGCCGAGCTCAACATCTAGCCAGAACACACCTGCGGCGATGTGGTCGGTATCAACCTTAATCATCGACACTGCATCCTCGCTCTCTGCGGGGCGCTGTTTGAGCTGGAACACCTCGCTCTGGAACTCAGGCGAAGGGGTGTAGTTCTTATCCAGACCCACTGCAGTTGCCATCAGGGGAACCTCAGCCGAAGCCGAAAGACCAAAGTTGATGTAGTAGCTGTGTGCCTCTACATCCTCACGCGAGGTGGGGTCATACACTGCGTTACGCATAAAGTCGATGTACATCTTGTCGCCGTAAGTGTCAATGTAGGGCTGAAGGTCGCTCTCATTCGACACCCACTGGTAGAAGTACTTGCAGTCGTCGTTAGGAATGTAGGTAACCTGCATAGCGTCGAAGGTGGTGATGATGTCCATACCCACAGCAGGCGAGCCGATGAGGGGTTTATAGGGAGTGCGAACATAGCACAGAGTGATATCGCCCTGATCGGCACCCTCCGAGTCGAAGCAGCCAACAGCGGCAATCACATACTCGCAGTCGGGCACCACTTTAGCCTGTGAATAGGGGGTGTTCATCCAGTCGAACTCGTGGTTCATATAGTCCTCCATATTGTTCACCGAGAAGGTATAAGCACCTGCACCCGACGCATCGAAGATGAAACCGCGAATCATCGACTCCACAGCATCCTCGCTCAGCTGGTTGTTCATATTGGCACCACTCTGGCGAGCATTCTCATAGAGCGAGTTGTAGAGGCGGCACAGGGGGTAAACATCCAGACGGTACGACTGAACATTTGCACCGGGGCGAACCTGGAACTTGAAGTTGTTGGTAGCCTTCTCGGTAATCTCGATAGTTACACCATCCATACCACCCTCGGCCAGGTCGGCAACGTAGGGCACGGGCGAGAATACATCGGGACGGTAGATAGGCTCGGGCTCAACAAGGCCGTCGGCTACCACAGAGCTTTTAGCCTTCTGAGTAACTGCCACTTCTGCCTGCTCCTTACCGCTCTTGAAGACAATCTTACCATTGCGGTCGGTAGCGTTGGTGTTCTCGGCTACGCTCACGGTAATCTTACCGTCCAGAGCGGCACCGTTCATCTCACTGAGGGTAATCCAATCAGCACCAAGGGTAATCTCGGCGCTCCACTCCAATGCGGAGTAGAAGGTTACCTCCTTTGCACCTGCCTGAGCGGAGAACTCCAGGCTGGCAGGCTCAACTTTCAACTCGGCGGGCACTGCGGGCTCCTTGCACGAGAACATCATCACTGCAGTTGCAAAAACTGCAACAATGGAGAGAAAAGTTTTTTTCATAAATTGGTTAAAAAAGAATAAATAGTAGGGTTTGAATTATTTTGTCTAAATGTAATTCTCTGTTATTGGTCGCTTAGGGACTTTATGGGAGTAATAGGAAATTTTCAATTCTCCATTCTCTCATTCGTTTTTTACTCGGCGAGGTATTTATAGTCCACGCTGCCACCCACGGTGGTCTCGGCAACGTTATTAACGTAGCCGTCGGGGGTGATGGCCAGAGCCACAATGGTCATATCCTCCACCTTCCACTCCTCGGGCAAGGTGTAGGTGTAGCTCTTCGAGCCCTCCTGCTCGGCCTCCAATGCGCCCAGCGAGTCACCCTTATAGTTGCTATTAACCACGGCCCTCACCACGTGTTTGTGGTTGAACTCGGCGTGGGTAATGGAGCCATCCTTCTGGGGAGCAACAATATTGTCCTCCACAAGCATAACGGTCACTGCATAGTTGCCTGCAAGCTCGGCAAAGAGGCTAACATCCACTTTCAACTCCCTGCCACTCAAGGTACTTGCAATCTTCACATCGCACTGTGCGGGGAACTCGTCGAGCGAGCGGTTGAACGAGGGAACGATGTCGCCCACATTCTCCGAAAGGCTGCCCGCATCCCTCAGGTCTGTAACGAATGAGGGGAAGCCGGCCAACTTAAAGTCGTTCAACACTCGGGGAGTAACGTCAATACCCATAGGGTCCTCGCCCTGGCTATTATCGTGCAGCGCCACCATATGAACAATATCCTTCCACTCCTTCTTCTGTACATAGAAGGAGAGTTTGGTCATACCGTCGGGGCAGAAGGTACACCAGGCACCTGTGAGGTCCATCACACAGATGTGGCGCTCGAAGCGGCTCTCGTGGGGGCCCACAGGCTCGGTGGCGGTAATCATCACCTCCTCCGAAGGCTGATCCTTATAGATAGCCTGGAAAACATACTCACCGGCCTCGGTGGTGTTGAACTCTCCGCCATTATAAGCCAACTCTGGATGGCTCACAAGGTAGATTTGTGCCTCGTGGGTCACATTGGTTGCGCCATAGAGCACATCAAAAGTGACACTCTGGGTGCCATCGGCAACAATCGTAGTGGTACTAGGGGTGAGGGTAACCTTCACCTCGGTATCGTCCTGCTGACCGTGGCACGAGGCAAAGCCAAGTGCCACAGCCGCAAAGAGTGCAATCTTGTTTACAAGTTTCATTTCTCTCTTTTGGATTCTTTCGTTCTACTCAATATCGTAATCAACGCTCTCGCCCACGGGGCACTCGGCGCAGTTGTTCACAATGTAGGTCTGGCCACCGTCGTAGCTCACAAAGGCTGCAACAATAACCCTCATATTCTCTGCCACGCAACCGTTGGGTATGGTGATGGTGCGGCTGGCCGCAGCCTCCACACCCACCTGCATAGGCACACCATCGTTCATTGCGTCGCCATAGACATTCTCCGACGAAGCAGCCCTCAACACATTGTTGTGCTCATAATAGCCACTGTAACCCTCCTGCTCGTCCATAACCTTATCCTCAACCAGGAAAATCTGGTAGCGGTAGGTGTTGGGGGTGTTGGAGGTAATCTTAGCGGTTACCCTCACCTTACCGTCGGTGAGTTCGCTCTGGGCAGCCACACCGCAGGTTGCGGGATACTCCTCTTTCACCTGGCTCAAGATGCGCACAATCTCCTCATAGCTCGAGATGGTGATGTAGTCGTCGTTGATAATGAGGTTGGCATTGAACTGGGGAAGTCCCTGACGCTTAATCTGTTTGAAATAGACATTGGTCATAGGGTGGCTCATAGCGTCCACATTATTGAAATTCTGGTGCATCGACACAACCGACATCACTCCGGGCTGCTGCGCCTGAATAGCTTTCAGGTTGGTGCTCAGCGTGGGGCAGTTCACACAACCGGTGGAGGTGAACTGCAGACCCAAGATGTGCTGTACATAGTTCTGGGTGTCGCCACCTGCCGTTACGGGGGTAACAGTAACCCTCACCTCGTTATCGGTGTAGTATTTCACGCCCTCACGGAAAAACTCTGCACGGAAGGTGTAGGTGGTAGCCACAGTGCTCGAGAAGGTGTTGATACCATAATTCATATAGGTATCCTTACCCTCCAAACTACGCACGAGTTGAAGAGTTCGAGCTTCGCTGACATCCTCCTTGCCGAACATAACGGTGAAGGTGACCATATCGGCACCATCGGCTGCAATCTCTGTCTTATCTGCAAAGATGCGGAGTACACCATCGGGCACCTCCGTTTTGGGGTCAGTGGTGTCGGGGGTGGGCTCATCGGGCTGGCCGTGGCACGAACCCAGGAGCAGGAGCGAGGCAACCGAGGCCACCATCGCAAAGAGTTTTGTAATCTTTTTCATTCTCTTAGGGTAGTCCTAAAGGCTATTTGTTGAGAACATAGTCTGCGGTCTTACCGAAGTCGCAAGCATTTGCGTTATCAACCATACCACCGTTGGCATCGCTGTGGGCAAACACTACAACCTTATAGTCGTTGGAGCTGAACGAAATACCCTTGAAGGGCTCAACTTTCAGAGTGAAGGTGGTGGTGTACTCCTCGTCGGCTGCAAGGCTCACACCCTCCTGCATCTGCACAAAGTTTTCCGACACGGCGGCTACAACATCGTTATAAATCGACTCAGTACCACCCTTGCTGGGCTGGTTATCGGCCAAAATGGCGTAGCCAAGCTCAAATTTACCAGCCTTCGAGGCCTTCACCGAAGCGGTAATCTCGGCGTTACCCTGGGGGTCGATGGTAGCTTTGGAAATCTTTACACCGCAGGTGGAAGCGTAGGCATTCAGGTGTTTCTCGATGGTGGAGTTAAGGTCGCTCTCGGAGCGCTGGCCGCCACCAAACTTCATATCGTAAACAGCGTAGGGGAAGCCGCCACCGCCGAAGTTCATACACACATAGGTGCCGAGGTCATACTGTTTGGTCCAAGGCAGAGCATAGTCGTCCTGTGCGTGGGCAGCCAAAACGATAACATTCTCGCCATTCTCGCCATTGCGCAATTTACCAAGGCCCTCGGTCATCTGGGGGCAGTAGCCACACCAAGTTGCAGTGAGCTGATATACGCACACTTTCTGGAGATATTTCTCATACTTTGCACGGTTCTGCACCTTCACGGTAACGGTGTTCTGGGTCCTCACACCCTTGATGGTTGCATAGAAAGTCACCTCGCCATTGCGAATCGAGCTGAAAGTCTTGGTCTTACGCTCGAGCCTCTTACCGCTATCCTCAATCACGAAGTAGGTTTTGCTCAAAAAATCGCTATCGCTGCCATCCTCATTAACCAGGATGTCATTGTTATTGGCATCGAGGATGCTGAAGGTTACGTGATCAGCACCATCGGCTTCGATGGTATCCTTATCAATAGCAATGGTGTAAACGACATCACCGGTCTGACCCTCATTGGGATCGGGATCGGGAGTGGGCTCGGGAGTCTCGCCACAACCAACCATAGCCATCATTGCAAAAGCTGCAAAAAGTAATTTGTGAAGTTTCATAGTGTCTATTATTAATTTAATGGTGTAACAATTATTATACTCGTTTAGGAAAATTTTAGAACGATGTCGAAACGGTGAGGTTACCACCTGTATAGGCGGGCATCAGGCGGCAAACACCACCCGAGCAGACCATACCTGCACGGTTGCGGCCGTAGCTGAGGGCCACACGGGTGCGGCCGGCAGTGTAGCTGAAACCGGCATTGTAGTAGTGGATTTTGGTATCACCGTGGTTAAACATATCGCTTGCAAAAAGGCTCCACGAGGGGGCAAAATTGACCTCCACAAGGCCCGACATCCAATCCTTCTGATCCTCGAAGGTGGTGAGGTAGGCCAGCTCCATACGGGTGGAGAAGGTAGAGGTGAACTTATAGAGCAGGTCGGCCACCACAATATTCGATAGCCAGGTACCCTTACCCACGCCGTGCGAGTGGTTGTACTCCTGCATCGAGTAGAGCAGCTGCATCTTCATCTTGCGGCTGAGCTGTTTCTCCACGCCTACATTCACATTCCTCCACAGCAGGGTCTTGGGCACAAACGAGCCCTCCTCCTTGAGGTTGTAGTAGGTCGAGAAGTTCACATTGACCTTCATTCCCCTCTTACCACCAAGCGCTGTGCCGCGACGGAAGTTGTAGTAAACATCCACCTGACCGCCAATCTCGCCACTATTGATGTGGCCCGAGGTGGTACCGGGCTGGGGAATGTAGGGGTTAAGGTTGGTGATGGCGTAGGAGTACTGCGCACACAGTGCGGGGAGGTAATTGAGGGCGTTATTGGTCTCCGAGGAGCCATACGACACCTTCGACTCCATCCACTCCATCCTGCGGGCCGAAACATTTATACCCAGACCGCCACCGCTATACGACATCTCCAGCAGCTGTGCGTTACCGTTCTTCACCAGGTGCGACTTGCCGTCGATGAGGATGTTGGGGTTGGAGTACATCTTCTCGCCACCATCGACATACTCGGCCTTCACAAGAAAGCCGCTGTGCTCAAAGTTTACACGTGCGGAGTAGCCGGTGGTCGAAGCCTTGCCGCCAATCTCCTCAACAATGGGACTCACAGGCTCGTAACGATTGAGCAGCGAACCCTCCAGCGAGAGGTTGGTGCCACTGAGGCCCAGCAGGCTCGAGAGCGACAGCGAACCGTCTACACCCCTCACCTGAGTCTCCGTGGCTGCCTCCATACCGAGGCGGGGAGCACCCCACAAGGCTTTCACCGATGCGATGTCCTTATAGTGGTAGCTCACACGAGCACCCATCATTGCGGTGTTCATACCGAGAGTGCGGTCCTCGTAGGTGCGGAAGAGAATACCGCTACCAAACTGGTCATAGTAGGTACCTGCGGTCACAGCGAAGTCGCCGTCGGTCCACTGCATATAGTAGTTGGTGAGTTTTGCACCCTCGAGGTTGCCGGGGTAGCCCACAAGTGCAGGCTGGTAGGCCTCGAGCTGCAAACCTGCCGAAAAGCCACCTGCATAATAGTCGGCCTTCAGGTAGTTGTTGGTGCCAAAGTTGCCGTCGGGACGCTGGGCGTTGGTAACATCGTCGGCCGAGTAGAGAATGGAGTTGCTCTCGAAAGAGCCTACCAAATAGCCCTTATTCTCCTCCTGTGCACACACCGAGGTGGCAAGGGCGGCGGAGAACAGCAGGGTCAGTATTGTTCGTTTCATCTGCTCTTGGTTTGTTCTTTGTTTGTGGTTTTGGGAGTAATTTTATGTCCTAAAAGGAAATTACTGGAGCTTTTTGATAATCTCGAAGAGCTCATACTCGCCACCGGGAGTGTAGCCGGTGTGGGAGTAAACAATCTTACCATCCTTATCTACAACGTAAACCTGGGGAGTGAACTGAACGTTCATAGCACGCTTAAAGTCGCCGTTCTTGTCGTAGAGCAGGGTGTAGTCGCTCCAGCCGTGGCCCTCGGCAAGCGAGCGAGCCTGTGCGGTGAAACGAGCGTCGTCGGTCGAAACAGCCACTACACGGAAGTTAGCCTCCTCAATCCAATCGAGATAGACGTCGTTGATGGCGTCGAGCTCACGGATGCAGGGCTTGCAGGTTACGGCCCAGAAGGAGATAATCATAGGGGTTTTGCCATCTACCAGCTCGGCAGTATTGACAACTTTACCCTTGCCGTCCTCGACTTTAACCGAGGGAATCTGCGCCATTGCGGTGGAAGAAATCAGCAGCATCAGGGCTGCAAAAAGCATTTTTTTCATAGTTGTAAAAAGTCGTTAGAAATTAGTATAATTTTATCTTGTATTTTGCCGTTATAAAAATGTTCGTTTTAAGAACTCCTCGCAAGGTGCCCCACTCTACCGCTCATCCTCGACCCCCTCGGGCCACAGCAGGTACACAGCACCTCATTATCGCCACAAAAATAGACAAAAAAAATAACCTACCAAACATAACACATCATATAACGCACACACGCACGAAAAAAGTTGTATGGCGCAACAAGTTTTGAAAAATATTTGTATATTGCACCCGATTTTACCTAAAGAAACTAACGAGGGTGCAAACAATGTCGAAAACCGCAAAAATAAAACTATAACTAACTTTTTATTCAACAACATTTTATGAAAAAACTTTTCAAGTTCGCAGCGCTCCTTTTGGCGTCTGCCGCAATGTTGATGGTGGGTTGTGAGCCCGAGCCCGTACCCGAGCCCGAGAAAGACCCCTTTGAGGGCGCTTCACTCGCAGTGAAGCTCGTGGGTGCCGACATCACCACTGCCACCATCTCCGTGAGCGCCGAGGTGCTCCAGGTTGTAGCCTACACCATCGCTCCCGCAGAGGGTGCAACTGCCCCCACAGCAGCCGAAATCTTCGAGAAAGGCTCTCTCGTGGCTCTCGAAAAAGAGGGTGCTACACAGGTTACTCTCCGTGGCTTGGAGGCCGAAACCGAGTATGTGCTCCACCTGGCTGGCCGTATCAGCGCCACCGAGGTGTGGGACCAGGTAAAGGAGTTCAAGTTTAAGACCGCTGCCGAGCCCGTAATCCCCGTGCTGACAGCCAAACTTATCGGCACCGACGCCACCTCGGCAGAGATTCAGCTCTACGCAGAAAACGTATCGCGCATCGCCTACATCACCACTCCCCTCAACGAGGACGGCTCGATGCCCAACACCCCCAACCTCCAGGTTATCTTCGCAACC
>JAZQZI010000037.1:0-34123 GCA_045633985.1 Tidjanibacter sp.
AAGCAGGTGACATTTTGGATACAAATGGATATGAAGCCAAAGGCTTGAACAATGCCAACCATAGTTTAAACAAACTTTATATTGCTTTAGAAACGGCAACCCACATCTGAAGTATATCAGAATTGTGAATTCGGATTTATCTAACAGCCTTGACACAGTTCAGCTGACGCCCCCGTTTATATAATAAAAAAGGGCATCGATTGATGCCCTTAATCTTGTACTTTGTATAGTGATTTGATTTCTCCGTTCTCCGACTCAAATAGGAATCGTCCGTTCTTCAAGATGCACTCGTGAGTCTTCTCATCATTTGTGTCCGCCTCAAGCACCTTGTCTGCTTGGTCGGCCGAGATAATCTGCATCTCTACACCCTGAATAGTAGCGGTGGTAGCATCTGCAGGTATTGCCAATAGTTCATCTAATATCATTGCCCCGAATTTATTTAGTGGCTCAATGTCCCTTTGAGCACGATATTTGCCAAAACGAAGAGCGTGGGACATAACCCGCTGCACTCTTGGCTCTGGTAAACCATACTCGCAAACAAGTTAGCCCACGCAACACGTGGGCGATAACCGTCACATCGCGAGTATTTGAAATGTACCAGACTTCAGAGTGCAATGCTAGAGCTAACGCTTTCAAATATGTATTTGTGTAGTCTTGCTACACAAGGAAGGTACTAGTTCTTACTAGCCTCGACAGAGACTTTGCGGAACTCCTTCATCAACTTCTCAAGCTCCAATGAAGCCTTACGAGCACGAGTTCCGGCAGCCTTGTTACCTTTCTCTACCTGCAACGTAGCATCCTTTGAGAATGCCTCGAATGCCTCATTGATTTTTGCTACCAATTCCTTCATAGTGTCTATTGTTTTAGAATTCAGGTGCAAAGATAACATAAAATCAGAAAATAGATTCCATTTCGCGCTTGATTTCCTCTCTTCGAGTATTCTTATAGTAGTGTTTGTAGATAGTAAGAGGACTGTTACCTGCCATTTCGGCTACCACATAGGGGTTATTGCCCGCATCCACCATCTTCGAAATAAACGAACCACGAGCAGAGTACCAGGTAACATTCTCTTTAATTCTAAGCATCTTACAAGCCTTGGTTAGGGTGTTTGACAATCTGGTAGAGAGTTGCTTGACTCTACAAGTCTTCTTGGTCGTGGTTGTGTGCTTATGAGTAAAGACCGGGAACACATAGTTCTCATATCCTTTACCTTTATATTTATTAAGAATCTCTCTTGCTTTTTGTAGAAGAATTGGCTTGGCAGTCTTCGGAAACTTTATGCGTTCATAGATGATGCAGTCTTCCTGGATTAGGTCCCAGGTTAAATTGCATACATCAACATTTGCCATACCTCCTGTATAGTAACTGAATAGGAACAAATCAAGATGTAGATTCTCTTTTGCGGTAAACAGAGTGCGATCTACATTTGCAATTTTCTCAATCACTTTTCCTGATACGGCCTTCGATGTTGTCTCCGGCCATCTGATATCATCTCCCAAACAAGCAAATGCTTCCATATCCACACCATACATTTCTTGCTTGCGAGCATAATTGCATACAGCACGGAGTAGGCGAAGTTTATGTGTCAGGCCGCCTTTGTTGCCATTTCTAACACCTTGCTCTTTGATCCAGAAAGAGAAATCGAGTAAAAACTGTTCATTGATATCTGCGAAGAAGTAGGTAGAAAAAGCTTTGTTGTATTTCTCCTTTGTGAACTGCTGCAAAACTCGGAGCAAATATTTGTAGCGTTTGGCATTTGTTGTACTGTCAACAATCTGCCCGTTTTTAACTTTTTTCTTCTCACGAAATTTTGCCTCAAGGAACTCTATCATCTGCTGAACAGACTTGACCTTGACCTCGGACTTTATTGTCTTGACTTCATCCAGAGCGTGCGCTAATTGAACAGGAGACCAATTGCGTTCCTCTGCCTCCCACTTATCAGCGATGTGCAGATACTGTGTGCGTAAATCGAAAAGAATTTTGTTCTTGGTGGTCGCTTCAAAACTACCGACTCGGAAACTTTGTGACTTTGCATCCCAATCTTTAAGAAGCCCCGTAACCTCCAGCACCTTTGGCACACGGGCGTATCCAGACTTGAAGAATATCATCTCCAACTTGACCATTTTGCGGTCTTTGGGGTTGGATTTCCCTTTGATGTTAATTGTATACATAAAATTGATAACGAGTTAGTTAATGACTACTATTAATTTGCTTGTGTTGGCCTTAGTTGCTACAAATTAGCCTACATAGAAGCCTACATGGAAAGAGTAGGTTGCCCAGCAAATTAATGTTTATACGGCTTTTGACCGTACGGGTCATTATCTCTAACTCGTTATCAATCAGTTTAATGTACTATATCAAGTACATAAGGTCCGAAAAAAGGGTGCGCCAAATGGACAGCCTTTTTCGTCTACTCCCTCTGGGGGGGGTGCAACCACTACTCAATGCCGAGCAGGCGCGGTATTCGAGCTATCAGGGTGCTGCAAAATCTCCTCAATGAAGTTTTCCAATGAGTTGTCGGTACCCATCCCTATCTTCTGTCGGAAACGATGGCGAAGCATCAGAACACTGCGTGGAGCAATCGCCAACAGCTCGGCAATCTCCCTATTATCCTGTTTCAGAACAATGAGCATCGAGAGAAGCTCCTCTCGGCGAGTGATGGTCGGAATTCTCTCTCGCAAATGGGGCAAAAACAGCGGATAAAGCAACTCGAAACATTGGCGAAACTTGGACTCACCACCTTTTTGCAGCAAAGAGGGGGTGAGGCTCTCCAATTCCTGGCGTTTATCCCTAACGTTAAGCAATTCGTATATCTCGTGCGTTATCTTCTCCTTCTCGCTGTTCGACTGCTTCAGCTTTTCAACCAACAAGGCAAACTTCTCATCCGCCCGCTTCATCTGAATCCTATGTTGCCTCTTTTGACGACGAAGCATCCATACAGCAATAACAATCACGAGAACGGACACAGCAAGAGCCGTCATAAACCACAAGCGTTGGTTTGCGTGTCTGAGTTCAATAATCCTTAACTGTTGTTGCTGTTGAGCCTCCTTTAGTTCGACAACCGACTTAATTATGTTGAAATTAATCCTATTCTCCTTGTACGACTGTCGCTCCTGGAGCATCATTGTGACATATTGGTCCGCTTTGCGCCGATTTCCGCTCTTCTTATAGTGCTCTAAAATCGGCTGGTAATCCAGGCTGATATAGAGGGGCGAGTCACTTGAGTTCAGCAGCGTGTACATACTATCCAATACAGCCTCTGCCATCTCCCCCTTACCACTCCGCAAATAAGTCTGTGCCAATTGGTGATAGGCTTTTGCTCGATTGGTCACCGTTGCCCGCTGTGCGACACGCTGCAGCTCCTGGATGCCGAGCTCCACACTCTCTCCTCCCCTCTCGGTCAGAAATGTGCCGGAGAGAAGATCAACATCCACCATACCATTATTGTATGGCAGCAACCTACAATGTTCACGAGCCTTTTCGGTGTAGTATTGCACAGAGTCCGTCACACCGAGCCTATGCACCACTCGACCTTTGTCTATATATGTTTGCGCAGAAACCATAGGATTCTTCGCCGTCATACCCCTCTCCACACGAACAGCCTCCGATGCATACAGGTCGGCATACTCGGGCGCATTCCAATAGAGAAACAAATCGACCAGCGTATGCAGGCTGTTCAACACACCCAACTCGTCATTGCGTACCTCGGCCTCCTGCTTGCTTTGCCGGAAAAACTCCAGGGCATCATCAATATGTCCGTTGCGCTTATAGAGCGAACCCAACATTGCCATTACCCACTGCGCTCCGGAAGTATTCTCACACAACTCGGCCTGTACCAATGCCTCCTGACACCAACCTATCACCTCCTCTTGATAGTTGGGATTGCTGTAAAACACCGCCGCCGCATAGGCATAATCACGAAAATAACGCTCGGGGGTAGCCTGGCGCAGTGGTATGGTAAACGCCTTCAGCATTGCCTCCTCTGCCTCTGCCATATTCTCTGTTCGAGATAGGGCATAGCCGAGAACGGAGTAATAATCTCTCAAACACTCATCCTGCAAGATGGGAGAGGTTTTGAAGAGTTCTTGCAGAGCCACAACACAAGCTTCGGGCTCTCCCTTACTCTGATAGGTGTTCATCAGTTGCACCAACGCATCGGTGTACAGTGCCATATCTTTGTCGGAGAATTCATCCTCATACACAGGCTGCGACAGATAGGCGCCAAAAGCCGAGATTGCCTCGTCGTATTCGCCGTTGCGTTGAAGTGTCCTGGCCTGCTTAAAGAGGTTGTCATTGGCAAAGCAGACGCTGCATATTAACACAAATAGGTGGGATAACACCACCCTTCTGCATCTCCATTGTAAACTCATAACCTTATTATTTGTAAACTCAGCGTAAATCGCTCCTTTGTAAATTGTATATATTGGTCACAAAAATACACAAATCGCAGGTGGTTGCCCAAATATTGATGTTTACATTTTGGTTTACATTTGCATTTATTCATCCATTTAAGGGCTTATATAGACCAAAATGTAGGACAATATTCCTTGAAGGTTCGGGTGTAATGAAATATTTTTGCGCCCGTGAAATATTATACAATAACGATTAATAATAGGTACTTAAAAATTAAACATTAAAAACTTTTAGTTATGAGCAAAAAGAATCAAACCATTTCGTACGAATCGCCTTGCATCGAGGTGGTCGCAGTTCAGGTAGAGCTGGGTATCGCAGCAAGTGTCACTTCCGAAAATACCGGTAAATATCCTGGCGAGGATACAGGATGGTAGTAATAAAAGATATGAAGATGAAGAGAATTATTTACTTAATGACAGCCGTCGCACTTCTATGGGGTTGCGACAGGAATCAAGAGCAGTTTTTGCCCGAGGAGAATGAGGGTGAGAACACTGCAATCGAAATCGGTGAACTTCCCGAGGTTCTCTATGCCTCAATGGCGGGCGAGCAGGACGACGCAGAGACTCGTACTTATTGGGATGACACCAAAGTGCTCTGGCAGAATGGCGATGCCATCTCCTATTTTGCGGGCAACACCCACAATGTGAAATATGCTTATAACGGCGAGGACGGCGCAGCTTCCGTTAAGCTGGTTATGGATGAGGAGGTGAAAGGTGCTACCGGCAGCCCACTCTTAAAATCCCAGGCCGTATATCCCTATAACAAGGATATCACTGTGGCATACGATGCCGAGGCCGGTGTGGACAAGATTACTCTGACCTACCCCACCACCCAGAAATATGGTGTAAACTCCTTCGGTAAGGAGGCCAACATTATGGTTGCTGCGGGTGAGAATAACAATGACGCCAATCTTCATTTCCGCAACGCTTGTGGCTACCTCATTATAAAACTTTGGGGTCTTGGAACCAACGGCCAGTCTACCACGATTAAGGATATCACCCTTTCGTCCGTGAGCGGTGTTGATAAGATTGCCGGCAAGGCGGTAGTTGTAGCCGACAAAGACAAGGCTCCCGTTATCACTATGGCCGACGATGCATCTACCGCCGTTACATTGGATTGTAACATCAACGAGGTAGGTGTGGCTCTTGGCAAGGATGCCGAGAACGCCACCGAGTTCTGGTTCTGTCTGCCTCCCGTAACCTTCACCGATGGTATTAAGATTACCGTGACCGACGTGTATGGCAATTCGTACACCAAGCAGACCTCCAAAACCGTAAACATCGAGCGCAACAATATTGTGTCGATGGCGCCCCTCCAGTTCGTTTCCAATGCGCCCACTGCCACCAAACTGTGGTACACCCGCTCGGATGGGGATAAGACTCCTTTGAAGTTCTACGATGGCAAGACCAACCCCTTCAATGCTATCATTACAAAACACGCTTGGGATCCTGCCATTGGCAAGATTGTAATCGAGTTTGACGCCCCTGTGACCACTATTCAGAAAGAGGCATTCCGAGGCACAAAGATTGCCACTATCACTATGCCCGAGGGTGTTACCACCATTGAGGAGGGTGCTTTCGAGGCTTCGCAGCTTCAGGAGATTACCTTCCCCGGTAGTATGCTCAACATTGGTGTGAATGCCTTCTGGGAGTGCACGGAGTTGGAGTCGCTTACCTTCCTGCCCAACGTAACCAACACTCCTCTGAATATCTGCAATATGGAGAGCTGGGCTGGCTCGGAGTGGGGTCCATTCTGTGATTCTAAGCTGACTTACATCAACCTCAACCGTGAGCTTGTATATGTGAACAAGAATGGCGGTAATTTCTCTCCTGATGAGGAGGATGAGGGTCTTTTCTATCACGAAAACTATGATGATGTTGAGTCTGTTACCGTTATTCTTGGTCCTCAGGTGAAGAGTGTGTTGCACAGGATGTTCAACTACCTGCCCATCGAGGAGATCACCATCCCCGGAAGTGTAACTTCTATTGACAACGACGCTTTTGCTGAGTGTGACAAGATTACCTCGATTGTGTTTGAGGAGGGTATCGAGCCTCTTACTATGGGTTATAACACCATTGGTGACCACGACGGTCCATTTGTGGATTCGCCTCTGACCACCGTTGTTTTGAATCGTGAGATTAACTACACCTTCTCGAATCCTAACACAGACAACGAGGGTCTGTTTGGTAATAGGACTTCTCTTACAAGTGTTACCCTTGGCGAGCAGGTGAAGGAACTGACTCCCCATATGTTTGCAGGTGCAGCTTTCACCGAGCTTGTTATCCCCGGCACCATAAACAACATTGGCAACAACGTGTTTGCAAATTGCTCGCAGCTTGCAACCATCACCTTTGAGCCAAGTGCTACCGATGCTGACCTTACTATGGGCTTCTTTGATGCAAGCGACGATGATGGTCCTTTCTACAGCTGTCCTCTGACCACCGTAGACCTCAACCGTAACATCATCTACACCTTCGGCGGGTATGACATTGATGAATACGACGAGGGCCTCTTTGGTAACAAGAAGAACCTCTCCTCGGTGACTCTTGGTGAGCAGGTTAAGACTATGTCGAAGCATATGTTTGCAGGAGCAGCTTTCACCGAGTTTGTTATCCCCGGTTCGGTGAATACCATTGCCAACAACGTGTTTGCAGGTTGTACGCAACTTGCAACCATCACCTTCGAGCCAAGCACAGATGACACTCCTCTGACTATGGGCTACGACGTTGCAGGTGACCACGATGGTCCTTTCGTTGATTCGCCTCTGACCACCGTTGATTTGAATCGTGAGATTAATTACACCTTCCCCAATCCCGACACCGCCTATGAGGGTCTGTTTGGTAATAGGAAAAGCCTTACCAAAGTAACTCTTGGTGAGCAGGTTAAAACCCTGTCGCCCTATATGTTTGCGGGCAGTGGTCTTACCGCCATCAACCTTAACAAGGTGGAGACTATCGGAAATAATGCGTTGGAAGGTCTTGCGCTGACTTCGCTGACCATTCCCGGTGGTGTAAAGACCATTGGCAGTAGCGTGTTTGCAGGCTGCAATCAGTTGGCAACTGTTACTTTTGAGCCAAGCATCGACGGCAAAGCACTCGCTATCAGTTCCTGTGGAGGTTCTGGTCCATTCATCGACTCTCCTCTCACTACTCTCGACCTCAATCGTGAGCTGAAATACTCCACCCCAGGTCACCCTGCATCAGGTCTGTTTGGTGCTAAGAAAGATCTTACCAAGGTAACCCTTGGCGATCAGGTTAAAACCCTCTCGCCCTTTATGTTTGCAAATAGCGGTCTTACATCGCTCGATTTGAACAAGGTGGAGACCATCCAGACTAGGGCATTGTTAGGTCTTGCGCTGACTTCGCTGACCATTCCCGGATGTGTGAAGACCATTGATAATTGTGTTTTTGTGGGCTGTACTGCACTCAAAGAACTCACCTTCAACCCCAACGACAAGGACGAAGCACTCAAAATCGGTTTCTATGAAGGTGCTATCGACGACGCTGGTCCTTTCTATGATTGTCCTCTGACCACCATTAACCTCAATCGTGAGCTCGACTACGACTTCGGTGGCGCTACCCCTGACGATGCAACCGAGGGCGTGTTTGGTGGCAAGGAAAAGCTTGCTACCGTAACTCTGGGCTCGCAGGTTAAGGATCTGTCGCCCTTTATGTTTGCCGAGGCGGGTATCACCACCATTACCATTCCCGGAACTTTGGCCGAGGTTAGCAACGACGCATTTGCCGATTGTAGCACACTGACCTCGCTTGTGTTTGAGCAGGGTGCACAGCCTCTTACTATGGGCTATAATACCGTTGGTGACGACGATGGTCCATTTGTGGATTCGCCCCTCGAATCGATTGTTTTGAATCGTGAGATTAACTATACTTTCCCCGGTCCCGACTCGGCTAACGAGGGTCTGTTTGGTGGCAAATCGGCTCTTACCAGCGTAACTCTGGGTGACGATGTGAAGACCCTGTTGCCCTATATGTTCGCCAAAGCGGGCTTTGCTACGCTCAACCTGAACAAGGTGGAGACTATCGGCAGCTACGCATTGACCAACTCGGCTATCACTAATATAACCATCCCCGCAACCCTGACCGAGATTTGCAACCACGCATTCAACGGTTGTAGCTCGCTTTCGAGTCTTGTGTTCGAGTCGAGCGCAACTCCTCTGACTATGGGTTTCCAGACGGGCACCGATGAGCGCGGCCCATTCTACCAGTCGCCTCTGGCATTCATCAACCTCGATCGCGAGCTGGTTATGAACGAGGACTACGCCGCCAACTGCAACGAGTGGGACGAGGGTATCTTCTCGAACAAATACTACGACAACGAGGCTTTGACCGCTCAGATCTACCTTGGCAACAACGTGCATACCATTCTCCCCTATATGTTCTCTACCTTGCGTATGGAGCAGTTGCACTTGCCTAAGGCCGTCGACAAGATTGGGGAAAAAGATAAAAATGTGGTAGAACGCTGCAACAAACTCAACGCAATCGTCTTCTACGACGACGAGGTGCGTCCCGAGGTGGCCGATAATGCATTCGGTAATAAAGAGGCTCTGCAAAACTACAACTACTTCCTCTTTATGCCCAGGTACTCAGTAGATGTTCAAGATGATAGTGTATCGTTGTACTATACCGACGCGACCGACAACGGCACATATTGGCATACTCTTGGTGAAGTGATGGTTGATAGTAGTCATGAATACATACACCAACCTCACGTTCACAAGGGCAATGGCATTTATGTGCAGAGGTATTATGATACTGTAAACAAGAAAGCACAACCTGGTTATGAGTGGTACGTCGCAAGGTACTGCGGTCAATACGACGAGAACACGTATGTGGACATCACCCCTCCTGTGGCTCCTACCGAGTAACATTCGGTATTAGTCGCCCCTTGCAAAAGGGATAGACTCAAAATCCTACCAAAGACCGTCTAATGCGTTAGACGGTCTTTTTTGACAGGTGTCTGTCAATCGTTAGTCGGAGGGTGACTTTTTGCAGGGTGGATGGTGGAAATGTAAAACATAATTTCTAACTTTGTGGTTGCCAGCCCTAAATGAACGGCCGCAAAGTGATATGGACCAACCTAAAATTGAGCGTGTGCTGCGTCTGATGAAGATGATGACCGGCAACAACAACTACACCGTCGAGGAGATGGCCGAAAAACTCGGCACCTCCTACCGTTCCGTCTATCGCTACATCGACACCTTCAAGGAGTCGGGATTTGTGGTGCATAAGCTCGAAGGCAGCATCTACCGCCTCGGCAAAGAGAGCCGCTATTTCAAAGAAATCTCCCAGCTCATCCACTTCACCGACGAGGAGGCCCACATCGTAAATCAGCTCATCGAGGGGCTAGACAACACCAATATGCTCAAACAAAACCTCCGCAAAAAACTCTCCTCGGTCTATAACTGCACCTCGCTGGCCGAGTGTGTCGTGGAGGGCAAAAATGCCATAAATGTAAACCACATCGTGGAGGCTATTGGCGAGCGCAAGCAGGTGATTCTCAAGCGCTACGCATCCTCCCACACGGGCATTGTGCGTGACCGCCTTGTGGAGCCCTTTGGCTTTACGACCAACTATGTTCAGGTGTGGTGCTACGAGCCCGAGTCGGGCCTCAACAAGCTCTTCAACACCGCCCGCATAGGCTCGGTGGAGGTGCTCGCCGAGGGGTGGCAATTTACCGAGCTGCACCACGAGGGCTACATCGACATCTTCCGCATCACGGGCTTCGAGCAACATAGGGTACGCTTGGAACTCGGTATGATGGCCCGCAACCTTTTGGTAGAGGAGTACCCCCTTGCCAGCCGTGACTTGACACCGATTGACGAGAGCCATTGGCTCCTGGACACGATGGTTTGCGACTATGTGGGCATCGGCCGCTTTGTTATGGGTCTGGCAGATGACATACGCATTTTAACCCCCGAATTTGAGGAATACATCGCCTCACTCGTGGAGCGCATCAACAAAAAAATGCCGCAAAACAGCCATTGACAGTAATTGTCAAAACGGCCCCGTACCTTTGTCCCGACAATGAAACAAAAGCATTGTCGGGACTTTTTTTGTACAACTAAAACTCGATGAACTATGAAAATAATTTTCGGAATTATGGTGGTGATTGCTCTGCTGATGGAGTGTCTTGATATTCTCTTTGGCGGTGACGGTAAATTAAAATAGGTATGGCTATGAATAGAGATAACTCCAACTTTTGGTGGCGACTGCTGATGCTCTTTTGGCTCTTCAACATCTTCAACGACAAACATCATTAACCCTATAAAAATCGAAACATTATGAGAAAGATTTTTACACTAATTGTGGCATTAATTGCCTTATCTGTATCTGCCTTGGCACAAGAAAACTCTACCCCCGCCGACTCGGTAGTGGTCGCCCCTCGCTACTCATTAGACAAGATGTACTCAGGCTCTGAACAGTTGGAGGACGCAGTTGCACAAAGTGTGGCAAAGGGCATTGCCACCAACCCAAACCAACTCAACAACCGCTACAAATTGTATCCCACAAACAACGTGTGGACATTCCTAAAGTTGGATACCTGTCTTGGCTATGTATGGCAGGTGCAGTACACCGTCAACAACGACAACAGATGGCAAAATTTATTTGTCTATTCTCGATTGGATTGGGAGGAGAGTTGGGAGCCTATGGATAACATTGGTCGCTTTGAACTATATCCGACTCAAAATACATACAACTTTCTGCTGTTGGACAAGAAAACGGGGCGCATCTGGCAGATTCAGTGGTCTACCGAGTCTGAAAACAGAGGTGTCATCGCCGAAATAGAGTAACGACACATTTGTAAATCCCCGCAAGCCCTCTTGCGGGGATTATTTTATACTTTTTTTACCACTAAAATATTTTGACAGAAGTTGTCAAACTACACCCCTACCTTTGCATCGTGAAAGTAAATGTTTAACCTAAAAACGACACGACTATGAAAAGCAAAAAAACAGCCAACCGTCAGTATCTCAACTGCTACATTGCAGGTTTCTCGCATTGGGAGGGTTGCCTGGTGCTGGGCGAACTGAAGGTGGGAACGAAGCTCGAACTGGAGCGTGAGCTTAACAACCCCTACGACCCTCAAGCTGTGGCCATCTACTATGGCGACACCAAGCTCGGCTACATTCCTGCCTCCTCAAATGAGGAGATTGGCAAATTCCTGGAATTGGGCCACACCGACCTCTTTGAGGCTCGAGTGCAGGCGGTATCTCCCGAGGCCACGCACCCCGAAAAGCAGGTGAGGGTGGTTATATTCATCAAGGGTAAAAACAACGATAAAGAGTAGGAGTTATGGGTATTTTGTATCTTGTGGGCTTTGCCCTGATTGGCTTGAGCTACGTAACAGCCGCCGAGTGCTAACCGATTTAGACGAACACAACAACAGCAACAACTATGGGAGTAATATATAAGGTGAGATGCGAGCGGTGCGGGGTACTCTTCGAGCACCAGGCGGGCGTGGGGTTGGCCTACGCCTGCGTGGGGTGTGGCGAGGTGGTGGATGAGCGTGCACCCTTTTGGTGTCCTGTGTGCAACAAGCGCTACAACCCTGGCGATGAGGAGTTTGGCGAGCGGGTGCAGGAGGTTATCCTATGGGACTAAAGGGGGTGACATACGAGGAGTTCAGGCGCTTTTTGTGCCACGAGGGCTGTGAGGAGGCTTTCGACAGGGCATTTTTGCTCCACAATGGCCACACCCTTCTTGACCGTGCGCTGTGGGAGGCGGGCGAGCCCCTCTACATCTTCGCCCACGCCTTCAATTGGGCCTCCACCCCCGAGGGCAGGAGCTTCTGGCTAGCCCTGGACCGCAAATGGCACAACACACTAACCGACTGACACCCAACTAACTATCATAACGACAAGGCTCCACTGCTTTGCCAAGCGGTGGAGCCTTTATAAATTTGACCCGGGTTTTTGATTGCGCACCTATTGCTCCTATGCTCTACTCCAGGTAGGAGTTATGGAAATTATAAGAATTATAGGAGTCGTAGGAAATTTTCTCTAACGGCCCTAACAGCCCTAATGGCCCTATCGTCTCTATTGGCTCTAATGACCCAAATGGCCCTAATAAATCCTCGGGCCGCAGGCCCGCGACGTTAGACGTTGGACGTTAGACGTTAGACGCCTTAAATAGTAAGAGAGCGCAAATGCGCTCTCTTACTATTTAAGGCGTAGGAACGAGTAGCCAAACCTTTCGCAAGCAGCCCTCTCGAGTTCCTCACGCACCGAGGGGTGGGCAATATTAATCAGTGCCTTGGCCCTCTCTGCGAGGTTCTTACCCTTCAGGAATGCCGCACCATACTCGGTCACCACATATTGGGTCTGGAAGCGTGTTGTTACCACGCCCGCACCCTCGGTGAGCACAGGTTTAATCTTCGACACACCTTTGGGGGTTATGGAGTTCATAGCAATGAAGGTCTTGCCGCCCTCGGAGAGCGCCGCACCGTACATAAAGTCGTGCTGGCCTCCCACGCCCGAAAATATTCGGGTACCGATGGAGTCGGCACACACCTGACCCGTCAAATCGACCTCAATGGCGGAGTTGATGGCCATAGCCTTGGGGTTCTGGCGGATGCGGAAGGGGTCGTTGGTCCAGGCAACATCCTTCACAAGCAAATCTTTGTTGTAGTCCATATAGTCGTAGAGGCGACGAGAGCCGAGCGAGAGGCAGCAGACCGTCTTGCCGGGCTCGATAACCTTGCGGGAGTTATTGATGACGCCACTATTGATAAGGGGTACCACACCGTCGGTGAGAGCCTCCGTATGCAGACCGAGGTCTTTATGGTTGGTGAGGGCAGCAAGCACTGCATTGGGAATACCTCCCACACCAATCTGGAGGGTTGCGCCGTCAGGAATCTGCTCGGCAATGAAGCCACCAATCTTCCACTCCTCCTCATTGGGCTCGGCAGTGGGGAGCGCCACAGGCTCCTGATCGACCCTCACGGCTGCGTCGATGCGGTCGATGTGCACAAGTGCGTCACCATAGGTGTAGGGGATGCGGGGGTTAATCTGGGCGATGATGACCTTGGCGGTCTCGGCAGCGCTCACAGCCAGGTCGGCCGAGATACCGAAACTGCAATAGCCGTTTTCGTCGGGCTCCGAACAGTTCAGAAGCGCCACGTCGTACTTCACATAGCCCTCCCTCACCAGAGCAGGCACCTCACCGAGGAAGCAGGGGGTGATGGAGCCATAGCCCGAAGCGATAGCCTTGCGGTAGTTGTTGGCCACAAAGAAGCTCTGGGGAATGAAACTATCCTTCATTTCGGGGGTGCCATAGGGGATGTCACGGGTGGCCACAGCAAAGGCGCTGTAAACCTCCACACCACGCAACTCGTCGGCACGAGCCACCATTGCATCTATGAGCACTTCGGGCACACTCGTGGAGCCCTGCACATAGACCTTATCGAAACTCTTAATCAGCTTTGCTGCCTCGGCAGCGGTAACAAAGTTTGCCATACCTATTTTGTCTAAATGTCTAAAGTCGAAAGTCTAACGACTCGGAGATTTGTTCGTTGTCGTTAGGAGTTGGCTATGAGCTCCTCGAACATCGCAAGCCTCTGGTCCAACAGGTCGTAGTGGTGGGGCTTGATGGCCGACGAGCAGGCACGAATACCCTCATACACGGCACCGGTGGAGGTGAGCACAATACCACTCACGCCACACTGCAGCAGGTAGCCCAACAGCTCACCACCGCTCATATCCTTGTAGCCGATGGTGAAGAAAAAGCCGTTGCCCACAGGCTCATCCACATCCTTGTCATAAACAATGTGGAAGCCGTGTCGAGTGAGAATCTCACGGATACGCTCGGTGCGGCGGGCATACTCAGCCACCTCATCACGATAGTTGTATGTACCCTCGGCTGCGCTATCCATCATAGCCGCCAGAGCCATCTGGGCCGAGTGGGACACGCCAGACGAGAGGGTGTATATCAGTTTGTGAACAAAGACATTACCGAACGAGGGGAGGCCGTAACGCTCCTTGAGGCTCTCGCTCTTGCGCTCGAAGAGTTTGTCCGAAATGCAGGTGACTGCGATACGCTCACCCGCATAGGAGAACATCTTGGAGCCGCTGAGCAGCAGAATGTAGTTGTCGGTATAGGGGGTGACACTCACCTGGGTGGGGAGGCCCGTTGCGGGATTAACACCCTTGCGGAAGTCCATAGTGGCATAGGCCAAATCCTCAATAACCACAGCGTCATATTTGGTGGCCAGCTCGCCAATGGTGCGGAGCTCTCCCTCGGTCAGACACATCCACGAGGGGTTGTTGGGGTTGGAATAGAGGATGGCGGCAATGCGACCTGTGGAGAGGTACTCCTCCAACTTGGGTCCCAATTTCTCGGCACGAAAATTATAAACATCAAAGGCCTCACGACGAATACCGAGCACATCGGCCTGGGTCTTCTGCACGGGAAATCCGGGGTCGATGTAGAGGATGGTATCTCTCTTCTTGTCGAGGGCCGACACAGCCATCAGCGACACAAAAGTACCCTGCATAGAACCCACCGTGGGGATGCAGTGTGCGGGAGCCACCTCGGCTCCGATGATGGCACGCACAAACTTGGAGGCAGCAGCCTTCAGCTCGGGCTCACCATCGAGCGCAGGATAGACGGCCGCAACACCCTTGTCGAGTGCAGCCTTCTGTGCATCGACACCCACCTGCGAAGGGGGCAAACCGGGAACACCAATCTCAAAGTGGATAAACTCCTCGCCCGACTCCTTCTCGAAGCGGGTAACGAGCGATACGAGCTGACGAATGGAGAGGTCATTGAGCGAAGAGACCTCCAAATTAGCGAGTGCACTCTCAATGAGAGAGCGGTCAATAAGGGTTTTCATTTCGGTTAGAAATTAGTGGTTTTAGGTTTAATTCACAAAGATACCATTTTGAATTCAAAATGCAAAATTCAAAATTCAAAATAAGCCGCAACAACCTTTTTGTGCAGACAATTATTTACAATGCAATGCCACACCTCCCCACCCGACCAAAAAACAGACAAAAAAATTTGTAGTGCCAAAAATAAAACCTATCTTTGTGGATGATATTGCCCCAGAAGGGCTTTGAAGCGGAAATTAACCAAAATTAACTCTATAAAACTTACACACTATGAACATTCCCGCAGAATTGAAGTACTCGAAAGACCACGAGTGGATCAAAGTAGTTGATGGTAACGAGGCATTGGTAGGTATTACCGATTTCGCACAGGGCGAGCTCGGCGACATCGTATTCGTTGACGTTCCCACCGTAGGTGAGGTTGTTGGCGCACACGAGGTGTTCGGCTCGATTGAGGCTGTGAAGACCGTGAGCGACGTGTTCCTCCCCGTGACCGGCGAGGTATTGGAGCTCAACCCCGAGGTTGATGCCGACCCCGCACTCGTAAACAAAGAGCCCTACGATGGTGGTTGGCTCGTGCACATCCGTATGGAGAACCCCGCAGAGCTCGACGATCTCCTCGACGCAGAGGGCTACAAAGCACTGCTGTAATTCAAAATTCAAAATTAATTGAATAACAAATAATTAGTTAGAAAAAAATGGCAACAAAAGTTACTGTAGTAGGCGCAGGTAATGTAGGCGCAACCGCTGCAAATGTAATGGCTATCCGCAAGGTGGCAAGCGAGGTATGTCTGATTGATATCAAACCCGACCTCTCGGAGGGTAAAGTTCTGGATATGTACCAGACCTCCACTCTTCTCGATTTCGACACCAAATTGGTGGGCGTAACCAACGACTACAAAGCTACCGCAAAGAGCGACGTAGTAGTTATCACCTCGGGTGTTCCCCGCAAACCCGGTATGACCCGTGAGGAGCTCATCGGCGTAAACGCTAACATCGTTAAATCGGTGGTTAACAACATCCTCGAGTACTCGCCCAAAGCAATCTTCGTTATCGTGTCGAACCCTATGGACACTATGGCTTACCTCACCCTGAAGGCTACCGGCCTTCCCAAAAACCGTGTTATCGGTATGGGTGGCGCTCTCGACTCGTCGCGCTTCCGCTGCTACCTCGCAAAAGCCCTCAAGGCTGACATCCGCGACGTAGATGGTATGGTTATCGGCGGCCACGGTGACACCACTATGATCCCCCTCGTTGAGAAAGCCAGCTATCGTGGCGTGCCCGTAAGCCAGCTCCTCAGCAAGAAGAAACTCCAGCAGGTTGCTGCCGACACTATGGTTGGCGGTGCTACCCTCACCAAACTCCTCGGCACTTCGGCTTGGTACGCTCCCGGCGCAGCTATCGCAAGTGTTGTTGAGAGCATCCTCGGCGACCAGAAGAGGGTTATCTCTTCGAGCTGCTACCTCGAGGGTGAGTACGGTGCAGAGGACCTCTTCATCGGCGTTCCCGCCGTTATCGGCAAGAACGGTATCGAGAAGATTCTCGACCTGAAACTCACCGCTGACGAGAAGGCTAAATTCGAGGCCAGCGTAGCTGCCGTTAAGAAGACCAACGAGGTGTTGTATGAGATTGGCGCTCTGACCAAATAATTACGCAACTTCGTAATAACGAAAGCCTCTTCCGCTTGGGAGAGGCTTTTCTTTTTTTCAACTCTCAACTATTCTTTGTACCTTTGTGGTCAAACAACACAAAATCACAAAAAAGTTAGCTATGAAAAAAATTATTCTCTCCGCATTTGCGCTCATTGGCGCACTCTCGCTCGCAGCAGAGGAGCAGCCCTCGCCCTGGACTATGGCAGGTAGCGCCGGTATCACCGGTTCGCAGATGACCCTCACCAATTGGGCAGCGGGTGGTGACCCCAGCGTTGCTGCCGACTTCCAGTTCAACTACTCTATCGATTACAAGAAGGATGCAGGCCTCTGGCAGAACCGCCTGGAGCTCGCCTACGGTCTTAACCGCACCGAGAGCAACGGCCCCCGCAAGACCAACGACAAGATTTACTTCTCCTCCTCCTATGGTCAGAAGGTGAGCGAGGGTCTTTATGTGTCGGCTCTGGTGAAGTTCAACACCCAGTTTGCACCCGGCTACGACTATGCAGTGAAGCTCGATGAGGGCGGCTACAAGCAGACCTCGGGCTTTATGGCTCCCGCCTATTTTAGTGGCGGTCTTGGTTTGGAGTGGAACCCCAAGGCGTGGTTGTCGGTGAACGCCTCGCCTGCCACTTGGAAGGCTACCGTGGTGAATGTGGAGGAGTTGCAGCCCATCTATGGTCTGGATGGCCGCTCCACCCGCCACGAGTTTGGTGGCAACGTGAAGATTGAGGCCAAGGGCACCATTTGGGGCGACCTGTCGGGCTACACCCGTCTGAACCTCTTCTCCAACTTCTTGGAGAATCCCCAGAATGTGGATGTTGATTGGACTATGCGCTTCGACCTGAAGATTAACAAGTGGCTCTCGGCCAATGTAAACTTCCATATGATTTACGACGACGACATCAATATTCCCCAGCCCGACGGCTCGGCCTACCCCTGCTTGCAGGTTCAGGAGGTTGCCGGCATCGGCCTACTCGTGAAGTTCTAAACAGATATTGTGCACAAACAAATGGGGGCGACACTCTGCTATGAGTGTCGCCCCCATTTGTTGAGTAATTACCGGGCTAATTGCTTGGCTCGAGATACATTGTCAGATTGAATACTAACTCCGTACCATCGTCGACCACAAGCAGTATTTGCAGATTGTGAGTGCCCGATGCTTCGACAGAGACTTCGGGAAAGTTCAACCAAAAGTACTTAAGCAGACACAATCCATCCTCGGGAATATTATTTATGTACCCATCCAACTCACTCTCCGGATTTCCGGTATAGCCTCTCTTAACATACTCCCAATAGGATATGCCTCCGTACTTAACAACATCTCCCAACGAAGTTCCGGCAGGATGTGCGTCGTCAAAATCCCTATCGCTAATCACATCTATCTCCACAAAATCATGCCCAAAGACCCTCCTATATCGCGCATCTCCATTAATTCCCCCTGCGTCCTCCGGTTTTAGTGCTCGGCGATCATAGTTCGTATCATTGTGCTTGACACACAACTCCTTGTATCGTTCTTTATTCTCTCCTTTGCTATCATACGCATATTTATCACCTGCAAACCAATCGAAACCTATAAAATTGGAGTGAGGATTAAATTTCAAGTCGCCACAATAATAGACTGCAATATAGGCATCGGGATAGTGATAATGCCAAGGCCAAGCGGCTCCACAGCCAACCATAAACAAAGCGGCGAGCACAATCTGTGCAACAACTATAAGTCTTTTCATGATTCTACTATTTTTAACGGTAATCGGGAAAAACTGAACTAAACATCCAAGTGTAGTTATTATCTAATAAATCTTCAATATCTCCATAATCGGTATCGTGTATTACGGCACTTTCACTGGTATTAAACACACCGGTGTAATAAAATCCATTACATTTGCCGTTCCAACCCCAATTGCAATGAACTATCCTATCTTCTTCACCATATGGATTATAGTGACTATCATATCCATCTATTACCCATGTATGTCCACTAAAATTCATTTGACCTGCCGATATAATTACTGGGTAACCTCTATGTAATGAATTTGTTATATCATCAATATCATATCCCCAATAAAAATCACTATATTCAAAGCTAAAACAATTAAGACAATTATCAATCTTCCATGGAACTGTGGTAGAATTATCTTCATCATAATTCATACAACACATGTCTCCTATTTCCCTAATAAGTGTTGCCACTTGCTCCTCTTGAATTGGTGTATAAAGTTTAGTACCCTCTTTTATAGAACGCCAATCCTCCATTTTACCAACGGATTTGATGATTGTCCAATTGTAAGTATTTTCTAATTGGGAGCAATCCGCCTCAAAATAAGCGACCATTTGACCGATAGCAATTGCAACACAGCCAGCAAGGGTCGGTTTACCATTTTCCTCTGGACATTTTAGATTGTATGGAGCTTTCTGTCCCCATATTGTTGTTAACAGTGGTGCTACCCAATAAGTTGGCCCATTGTTAGTTGGGGGTTCATACAAACCACCATAATTATAACCATCTCCTAACTGGCCATTCACAAACTCTACGATAAAATCATTGGGGAGGTCATCATCTCCACCATCATCTAAGTCATCTCCTCCGTCGCCAAGAGTTCCTCCCTCAAATCTTGTTGTATTCTGCGAAAACAAATCAAAGTCTTGTGCACTTATACTACCCATTTCCGTTACTGCTAAAATAGGAGTACCAATCCTTCTATCTGCCGACAAAATAGCATATCCGGCATCATCTTCAAAATTCACCAAATACAGAAGAGAATCAACATTTGGCAGAGATTCACCATTGGAACGAGTGACATCACCAGAGGATACAACCTCTATGCTCCGATAGGATTTTTTTAATCCACGCGTCATATACTCATTCCTATTCAAAAAGGCATCTAAATGACCTATGGCGTCATCCAACGGAATGGTCAAATTCGTACTTTGCTGTAGATTAGATTCTGGTAGTGTATTTTTAGTAATACACGAACTTTGCATACCCATCATAACAATGAGCACGGCGAATAAAAGAGAGCGTTTCATAGGTTAAAACGGTTTTAAGGTTAAAATCAGCCACAATATAGGATAATTTTTCAGAAAAAGCAATAAGTTGGGAGGCGGTGTTGGTAATTTCACTCACAAAGATGTATCTTTGTGGCGATGTTTGGCGTGGGGGTTTCGTCGCTGCCCTCCTTCGTGGAGGGGAGAGGAAAGTCCGAGCAACACAGAGCACCGTGCTTTCTAACGGAAAGTTGTCGGCAACGGCAAGGTTGAAGGTAACAGAAAATAACCGCCCGCAAGGGTAAGGGTGAAAAGGCGGGGTAAGAGCCCACCGCCCGTGTGGCAACACATTGGGGACAGTACTACCGACGGGTTGCAAGCTCAAGTATATCGACAGTATGTAGGGTTGCTCGCCCGATGTCGAGGGGTAGAGTGCTTTAGCCTATACGAGAGTATAGCGCATAGATTAATGACGAAGGCTGCTCCGCCGAGGGAGGGTTGTGCGCAACACACCCGAGGGGGACCAAGCAGTACAGAACTCGGCTTACACCCCACACCAAACATTTTTTCAATTCAAAATTCAAAATTCAAAATTCAAAATTGAAAATCAATCCACTACATATAGACGATTTCAACTACGAGCTCCCCGACGAGAGGATTGCCAAATTTCCCCTCGACGAGCGTGACCACTCCAACCTCTTGGTGTGGCAGGAGGGCAACATCTCCCACCGCCATTTCTACAACCTTCCCGAGGAGCTACCCGAAGGGGCGATGCTCGTATTCAACAACACCAAGGTATTCCGAGCAAGACTCATAATGCACAAGCCCAGCGGCGCACGATTGGAGATTTTCTGTCTGGAGCCTCACGCTCCCGCCGACTACGAAAACGCCTTCTCGGTGAAGGGTGAAAGCAGTTGGAGATGTCTGGTGGGCGGTCTGAAAAAGTGGAAAGAGGGACCACTGGTCGTAGAGTTCGAGATGGGTGGCAAGCCTTGCCGTCTGGAAGCCACAAGGGGCGAGCAGATAGACAAATCGCACGTTATCACGTTTCGTTGGGATGCCGACGCCACCTTTGGCGAGGTCATCGAGCACCTGGGTCGCATACCCATACCCCCCTACCTCAATCGTGAGAGCCAGGAGATTGACAACACCCGCTATCAGACCGTCTATTCACGCATAGAGGGGTCGGTGGCAGCCCCCACTGCGGGTCTGCACTTTACCCCCCGTCTTATTGAGGAGCTCTACGCCCGAGGTGTCGCCACCGAGGAGGTGACACTCCACGTGGGTGCGGGCACCTTCCTCCCTGTGAAGGAGAGCGACGCCACCAACCACACGATGCACACCGAGCACTTTGTGGTGAGGGCCTCGACGCTCCGCAACCTGCGCCAGAAGTTGGGGCACATCATATCGGTGGGCACCACCAGCACCCGCACCATAGAGTCGATTGCTGCCCTCGGTTGGAGGGTTATGGAGCAGGGGTCACCCCTGGCGGAGCGCACAGTGGGCCAATGGGAGATTTACGACATCCCCGAGGAGGTGACCACGGCCGACCTGCTGGCAGCTCTGGAGGGATGGATGGAGCGTGAGGGGTTGGAGGAGCTCTCGGCCTCCACGCAGATTATGATTACCCCCCACTACCGTTTCCGAATAATCAGCGGCCTTGTGACCAACTTCCACCAGCCAAAGAGCACCCTGCTGCTGCTCATCTCGGCCATTGTGGGCGAGGAGTGGAAAACCATCTACCGCTATGCGATGAACAACGGCTTTAGGTTTCTCTCCTATGGAGATAGTTCGCTGCTGTGGGTAAACAAACCATCGGACAACTAATCACTAATCATTAATAAACGGCTGACAGCTGAACGCTGAATGCTGAATGCTTCAAAAATGTCGCGTTTTCTACCAACTTCTGCCAAGGAGGTCGAGGCTCTCGGTTGGGATTACATTGATGTAATCCTCTTTTCGGGTGATGCCTACATCGACCACCCCTCCTTTGGTATTGCCGTCATCGGCCGTCTGCTGGAGGCCGAGGGTTACCGTGTGGCCATCGTACCCCAGCCCAACTGGAGGGATGACCTGAGGGATTTTAAGAAATTAGGTAAGCCACGCCTCTTTTTTGGCGTATCTGCGGGCTCTATGGACTCGATGGTGAACCACTACACGGCGGCCAAGCGCCTGCGCCACGACGACGCCTACACCCCCGGAGGTGTGGCAGGTTTCCGTCCCGACTACGCTGTGGCGACATACACCAAAATCCTCAAACAGCTCTACCCCCACACCCCCGTAATCATTGGCGGCATCGAGGCCTCACTGCGCAGGCTCACCCACTACGACTATTGGAGCGACAGGCTGAAACCCTCCATTTTGGTGGAGAGCGGTGCCGACCTGCTGATGTATGGTATGGGTGACAGGAGCATTGTGGAGGTGGCCAAGGCGCTCAAAAACGGCTTCAATGCCAAGCTGCTGCGCAAGTTGCCCCAGGTGGCCTTTGTGGAGGGCGAGGAGTATGTGGCAAAGCTCCCCAAGGAGAGCACCATCGTGATGGCCTCCTATGAGGAGTGTTGCCGCAATAAGAGTGCCTTTGGCGAGAACTTCACCAAGATGGAGGTGGAGAGCAACCGTATGGTACAGTCGAAGACCATCGTGGAGCCCACAGGCGACAAATATGTGGTTATCAATCCCCCCTACGAGCAGATGACCACCGAGCAGCTCGACCACAGCTTCGACCTGCCCTACACACGCCTACCCCACCCCAGATATAAGGATAAACCCATCCCCGCATACGAGATGATTAAACACTCGGTGAATATCCACCGTGGTTGCTTTGGCGGCTGCTCGTTCTGCACCATCTCGGCCCACCAGGGCAAGTTTGTCACATCGAGGAGCGAGCGAAGCATCTTGGCTGAAATTGAGAAGGTGAAACTCCTGCCCGACTTCAAGGGCTACCTCTCGGATGTGGGCGGCCCCTCGGCCGATATGTACCGCCTGGGAGGAAAGAACACGGAGCTGTGTGCAAAGTGTGTGCGCCCCTCGTGCCTCACCCCCAGGGTCTGCCCCAACCTCAACTGCGACCTGGAGCCCCTCTTGGCACTCTACCGCAAGGTGAGGGAGGTGAAGGGCATCAAAAAGGCCTTCATCGGGAGCGGCATACGCTACGACATCCCCGATGACGGCGGCCGCTATATGAGGGAGGTGATTGTGAACCACACCTCGGGCAGACTGAAGGTGGCCCCGGAGCACACCGAGCCCCACGTGCTGAAACTTATGCGCAAGCCCCCCTTTGAGGAGTTCGAGAAGCTCTACGGCTTTTTCCGCAAAGTGTGCAGAGAGGAGGGTCTAAAATATCAGCTCATACCCTATTTCATCTCCTCACACCCCGGATGCAGGGAGGAGGATATGAAAAAGTTATCAACAAAGGTGCGCTCGCTGGGACTGCTCACCGACCAGGTGCAAGACCTCACACCCACCCCTATGACCCTCTCGTCGGTGATGTTCTACACGGGCGAGGACCCCTACACGGGCAAGAAGGTCTATGTTGCTAACAGCTACGAGGAGAAGTGTCAGCAAAAAAGTTATTTCTTTCGGGGCAAAAAAGTTGAAAACCGAGCCAAAAAGAGTACCTTTGAGCAGAAGAAACGAAGATAAACAACCATTATGGCAAACGAAACACGATACAAAGGCAAGAAAAACGAGGAGGCCTACAAGGCTGTAACCGAGGTGCAGGGTCGAGTTCTCCCCCACGCACTCGACCTGGAGGAGGCTGTGCTCGGCGCACTGATGCTCGAGAAGGACGGCATCGTCACCGTGCAGGACTACCTCACAGGCGAGGCCTTCTACAGCGAGGCTCACCGCATAGTTTACACCGCCATCGAGAACCTCTCGAAGGAGCTCAAACCCATCGACCTGCTCACCGTCACCGAGCGACTCAAACAGAGCGGCGAGCTCAAAGCTATCGGTGGAGCACCCTTCCTGGCACGACTCACACAGAAGGTGGCCTCGGCAGCCAACCTCGAATATCACGCCTCGATTGTAGCGCAGAAGTATGTGCAGAGGGAGCTTATCCGCACCTCCGACGAGATTCTCCAGCGCTCCTTCGACGAGTCGAAAGACCTCTCGGAGCTGCTCAACTTTGCCGAGCAGGAGATTTTCAAGGTGGCCGAGGGTCACATCTCCAAAGAGGTGCAGTCCTCCAAGAATATCATCCACGAGACCCTGCGTATCATCGAGGAGGCGACCAAGAAGGGGGGTAAGATTAATGGCGTGCCCACAGGTTTCCGCGACCTCGACAAACTCACCCTCGGCTGGCAGCCCTCCGATATGATTATCATCGCTGCCCGTCCTTCAATGGGTAAGACCGCCTTTGTGCTCTCTATGGCCCGCAACATCGCTGTGGACGAGCAGAAACCCGTTGCCTTCTTCTCGCTTGAGATGAGCGCCACACAGCTTATGATGCGTCTGCTGGTTGCCGAGTCGCAACTTCCCTCGCTCGATGTGCGAAGTGGTCGCCTCACCCCCGAGCAGTGGGCCCACCTGGAGATGTCGGCAAAACCCCTGGCCGACGCTCCTCTCTACATCGACGACACCCCCGCATTGCCCGTCACCGAGTTTCGCTCGAAGGTGCGCAAGCTCAAAGCTCAGCACGACATACAGCTCATCATCATCGACTACTTGCAGCTGATGACCGGCCCCCAGGATACCCGTGGCAACCGTGAGCAGGAGGTGGCCTACATCTCTCGAACACTGAAGGCTATCGCCAAGGAGCTCAACGTGCCCATCATCGCCCTCTCGCAGCTCAACCGTTCGGCCGAGGCGCAGGGTGGCAACAAACGTCCCCAGCTCTCCAACCTCCGAGAGAGTGGTGCCATTGAGCAGGATGCCGATATTGTTGCCTTCATCCACCGCCCCGAGTACTACGGACTCACCCAGCTGGAGGATGGCACCTCCACCAAAAACCTTGCAGAGCTCATCGTGGCCAAGCACCGTAATGGTGCCACCGACACCATAAAACTCAAGTTCCTCAACGACTTCGCACAGTTCTGCGACTTCGACGGCCTTGCACCCGGCGCTGTGGCCGGTGGCGAGAGGGAGTATGGCAGCTCGATTGATGGCGGTGGTGGCATCAGTGGCGGCGGCATCAGTGGCTATGGTAGCGACCCCCTGGCATCGGCAGGCGACGCCTTTGGAGCCGGCGACCCCTTCCTGCCACCCAGCCCCGTGGGTGCCGATGGCACCAAAGCGAGGGGCAATGCTATGAGCACTAGCGAGGAGTCCCCATTTTAGCAGACCAGGCAACCACACGACAACACAACCCGAATTTCGACTTTAACACACAAAATATTAAAAGCCCCATTATATGTTTACGAGAGTATATAGCAGTGCAGTGGTGGGCATCAATGCCCTCACTGTGGAGGTGGAGGTAAACGTTTCGCCCGGCATAGGTATGTACCTCGTAGGCCTTCCCGACAGCGCCGTGAAGGAGAGTCAGGAGAGGGTGCGCTCGGCCTTTGAGAATAGCGGCCTGAGGATGATAGGCAAGAAGATTGTCGTAAACCTCGCCCCCGCCGACCTGAAGAAGGAGGGCTCCTCGCTCGATCTCCCCATAGCTGTAGCCATACTTGCCGCCTCGGAGCAGGTGCGCTCGGAGGGTGTTGGTTCGTGGGTTATAGCGGGCGAGCTGTCGTTGGACGGCACGGTGAAACCCATAAAGGGTGCACTTCCTATGGCCCTGGAGGCTTTGGCACGCAACTTCAGGGGTTTGATACTCCCCCGAGAGAATGCCGACGAGGCCGCCGTTGTGGAGGGGTTGGAGGTGATTGGCGTCGGCACCCTGAGGGAGGCGGTCGATTTCCTCAATGGCACACTCCCCCTGGAGCCCCGCAAGGTGGCTACCAACACGCTTTTTGAGGAGAGAGCCAATCGCTATGCCGAAGATTTTGCCGATGTGAAGGGTCAGGAGTATGTAAAGAGGGCCCTGGAGGTGGCGGCTGCTGGCGGCCACAACATTGTGATGATTGGCGCCCCCGGCTCGGGTAAAACGATGCTCGCAAGACGTATGCCCACCATTATGCCCCCTCTGTCGCTTGAGGAGGCCCTCGAAACCACCAAGATACACTCCGTTGCCGGCAAGCTCGGCAGCGAGAAGGGACTGCTCACCCGTCGTCCCTTCCGTGCGCCCCACCACTTAGCTTCGGCTGTGGCAATGGTGGGTGGCGGCAGCAACCCCCAGCCCGGTGAGATTTCCCTCGCCCACAACGGAATACTATTCCTCGATGAACTTCCCGAGTTTGGCCGCTCCATATTGGAGGTTATGCGCCAGCCGCTGGAGGATAAGGTTGTGACGGTTGCCAGGGCCAAATATTCGGTGGCCTACCCCGCCAACTTTATGCTTGTGGCATCAATGAACCCCTGCCCCTGTGGCTACTACAACCACCCCACCAAGGAGTGTAGTTGCTCCCGCCACGCCGTAGAGAGGTATATAAACAAGATTTCGGGGCCCCTGATGGACCGCATAGATATTCAGATTGAGGTGACCCCCGTGGATTATAGCCAGATGAACGACACCGCCCCTTCGGAGCCAAGTAGCGCTGTAAGGGAGAGGGTTGTGGCTGCCAGGGAGGTACAACGCCGCAGGTTTGAGGGCATCGAAGGGGTCTTTACGAATGCAATGATGAATAGTGCAATGTTGCAGGAATTCTGCCCGCTGGATGCACAGTGTACGGCACTTCTCACGAGGGCTATGGAGCGCCTGTCACTCTCGGCCAGGGCCCACAACCGCATTGTGAAGGTTGCCCGCACGATTGCTGACCTGGAGGGCTCGGAGCAGATTACTGCGGCTCACATTGCCGAGGCCATCGGCTACCGCAACCTCGACCGTGAGAATTGGGGCAACCGAGAGAGCTGACAATCGCCCCACCCCGTCTAAGACGACAACCGACGACCGACGACCGTCAAACTCCTATTACTCCTATTACTCCCTATTGGCCCTAAACTCCCTAAATTCCCTATATGAAACGACTTCTGACTTTAGCACTCTGCCTTTGGGCTACTATTTCGATGGCCCTGGGCGGTGATGTGAAGCCCGTGACGGGCACCTTCATAAATCTCGCCTACCAAGATGTGCGCAACCGTTACACCAACCCCGAGGGGGTCGATATGACCGACCCACAGCTCTGGGAGACCAAGATTGAGGAGATGCACCGAATGGGTATGGAGTATCTCATATTTATGGCTGTGGCCAACGACGGCCGTGCCTTCTACCCCTCCTCGCTGATGCCCCACCACTATCCCGAAGGTCGCAAGAGCCCCGTGGAGGCCATTATGGACGCCGCAGCAAGGCTCGGTATGAAGGTATTTATGAGCACCGGGTGGGCCGAAAATCAGGACGACAACCTCAGAATACCCCGCATCAAGCAGCGCCAAATGGAGATGATGGCCGAGCTTGCAGGGCTGTTTGGTAACCATAAGGCCTTCTATGGGTGGTACCTGCCCGTGGAGGATTGCCTGGGGCCCGTGCTCACCGACTACGCCGTGGAGGCCGTCAATGCCCTCACCCTCCGTGCACGAGAGCTCACCCCCAATGCCAAGATTCTAATCTCCCCCTACGGCATTTTCAACTCCAACTTCAACCACCCCAACTACGCACGCCAGATTGGCCGCCTGAAGGTGGACATCATCGCCTATCAGGACGAGGTGGGCTGCGTGAGGGAGAGGTTCCCCCTGCCACGCCTGAGGGAGAATTGGAAGCGCCTGGCCGCCATACACGCAGAGCTCCCCATCGAGATGTGGGCCAACTGCGAGAATTTCACCTGGGAGAGGGGCACCAACGACCGCACATCGGCACTCATCCCCGCTGCCCCCGAGAGGTTTCGTGCACAGCTGGAGGCCGCAAGCGATGCGGGAGTGGAGAGAATTGTGTCGTTTATGATGTGTGGCATCTTTGAGGAGCCCCACTCCGACTACGCCCTCGGTCAGCCCGAACTCTCGGCCAGAGCAGCCACGGAGTATTGCAAGTGGTATGTGGGTGTGGAGAGTCCCCGCCGACTGCGTGAGGAGCCAATGAAGGGGGTGAAGATTGCCCACTGCTCGGAGCCTCGATTGACGGATGGCGTAAGGGGCGATGAGAATAGCGCCCACCCTGCGTGGGTGCAGCTGCCCAAGGGCGAGCAGACCATTGAACTCACCCTCGATGGGGACTGTAAGGAGATTAGCCTCCACCTCGGTACGCTCAACTACGCACCCGAGGGAGTTGTACCCCCAAGCCGTGTGGCGGTGTATGGCTCGACGGATGGCACCAACTATGAATTGCTGCATACCTCTCAACCCTATGTGTGGCCCAATAATCGCCACGATGCGTGGGTGCAGGAGCTCCACCTCGGCCACCACACAATACCCCTGAAACAACTGCGCCTGGTGCTCACCTGCCCCTCGGAATGCTACGTGGACGAACTAACCGTAACGGAGTGAGCAACACTGACGAACCGACCGTAACGGGGTAAATCAATACCGACGAACTGACCGTAACGGAGTAAATACATTTCCTTGCAATCCTCCCAAATCAGGGTAAAAACCATATATACCCCCCCCTCGCCACTCGCTGGTATTAAAATCAATTATTATGCGCTAAAGTTTTGATTTATTGAATATTTACATTATATTTGCGAACAACGTCTAACCTTAAAACAAATTACTGCTATGAAACACGGAGTATTGATTGCGATGATGATGGTGCTATGCGTGTCTTGCGCAGACAACGAAACTCGATTGGAGCATCAAAATGAGCTCGAAACCGAAAGTTTCAACATTGAAAGAGATTGGCCAGGCGACATCCACCACACAGTCACCTTAGCCAATGGACTAACTGTATCCGTAGATAGTGACGGAACATACTTTTTGGACGACATTGTTTTCTCCAAAGAACAAATTGAGGCAATGAATACACCTCAGCAAAGATCTGTAGTGTGTGAGCCTTACATTGCGTGTTGGCCAAACAAAGTTATTAAATACAACATTAGACCTGGTTTCTCGAATAGCGAAATCGGATATATAACTTCTGCTCTCAACACGCTCGAGAACACTATCTGTATTGACTTCACCCCTGGTGGAATAAGTTCGGATTATTGCATCTTTTTCCACCCCAACTCCCAGACAAATTCATCTCCAATTGGAATGAGTAGCACAACTCGCAACACCATTGAATTGTGCGTAAATGGATTTAACACCGCAACTGTTATCCACGAAGTAATGCACTCTTTAGGCTTCTTCCACGAACAATCAAGAAATGACAGGGATAATTATGTTGTGATTTATGAGGAGAACATTCAAGACGATAAAGGCCATAATTTTGAAAAAATTGCAGACCAAGGATACACTGGTATGAATATTGGTCCTTTTGACTTCAATTCGATTATGATTTACTCATCCAATTATTTTTCAATAAACGGCAATCCTACTATGACAAAATTAGATGGTTCGCTCATTTCCCAAGGAACATCATTATCTAATTACGACATCCGTGGATTGAATTTCATATATGGCCCCAAGCCTATCTTAACCACCACAGAAGTGTATAGCGACAACCACAACGATTCTAATTCCATAGATGAAACTGCCATATATACTAATATTGTAACATTCGAAGATATGACTGGGCAGCCAGTTGCACTAACATATCCCAAGTTATTAGTCGTCGACTACCACAAAACAACAAAGGTTGGTGCTTTGGATACAAATAGAGAAGTTTTGACAACTACTCTATATTACGAAGTGCCTGCAGGAGCAACACAATACGAACTCCCCAATACGGAATACATCAAACAAGAAGATTTAGGCATTAATAGGTACTACAAAGACGAATACTATTCCGTAAGGATTTATTAACCTTTAATTTATATACCGTTATGAAAAAGTTTTTGATTACATTATTCGGCTGCGTAGCAATGGCGCTGTGCTTTAACAGTTGTTCATCCCCCGTGTTTCAAGAGATATTTGGAGGTGATGGCTCATCCGAATTTGGCACAACAGAATTTGACAAGCAATCTGTTTACACAATTGCCTCTACTATGGGTGCATATAGTGACCCCACATTGACATCCAACAACGGCTTCCGCGCATTTTACATCGTTAAGTCCGAAAACAGTGACAAGTGGTTCTGTGTAGAGAGTATCAACAAATTTGAGTATGAACTTGGCTATGAGTATGTAGTAAAGGGTACACTGCTTACTTCGGAAGAGCAAGAGGTTGCCGATGCAATAAGCATACTCACTGTTAATGAGGTATTATCCAAGGAGTTGAAGGATTCCGATTTGCCAGCCGAGGATTGGCAATGGAGCATCGACCGATACAATGAATACTTCGGCTCTCAAGAATAGAAACTAAGAAGTGCGACGAGTTTCGTCGCACTTCTTTTTATCTTCTCGCAAGTTCTCCGCAAGGGCGAGCGCTACGAGCGACACATCGTCTTTGAGTTTGGAATAGCACAAAAATAAATTATAATATCAAAGGTATAACAAAAACCTGAAGTTTTCAAAATCTTGTGTTTGGCTACCAATCCGTTATACTTATGTTTTATATATAATTACCATAATAAAATATAAGGTGTGGTGTGAAAAAAATATTATTATATCAAAGGTAGCACAAAATTCTAAATCTACAAGAGATTAGTGATTTGGAATTCAATATACTTAGAACTCCTGAAATCATCCAGAATTTGTGGTACTTTTACGGGTGAGCACTCTATTAAATTATTTAACTTGGGAATTGGGGATTGTTATACCTTTGATATAATAAATTTTTTTAATACCCAAGAACAAGTGTGGGGATAAGGGAGTGTGGATTTTTAGACTTGGGGAGTGTGTTGTTGAAGGCTTTCGGTTATGCCCAACCAGAGGAGCAGTTGCCCTGCGAAGTAGAGCACAAGCGAGATGCTCTGCAAGGTGTGGTTGGGGGCGAGGAAGATGAGGAATGCCAAAAGGAGGTCGGAGAGGACAAAGAGCGCTGCTCCCAAGCCCACCTTCTGGCGACCCGTGAGGAGTGCTATGGCAACCATAGCACCTATCAATAGCGAGTAGCCCACAACGCCAAACTTGATGATTGGAGCCCCGATGGTGGGTAAGATGGCGATGTAGGTCACAAGGCAGAGCACGGCGGGGAGTACTGCTGCAAGTAGTATACTACGCAGCGATACTTTTGGCACAAGTCGGCGGAGGGTTAGGATATAGCAAAGTTGCGCCATTGCGAAGGCTCCGATTTGTGGTAGCAGGGTGCCCAAAGAGCCAAAGAGGTCGCCCAAAGCCGAACAAGCGAATGCAAGTGTCAGCAGGGGGCTACGGTGGCGGAGCGAACAGAGTGTCAGCAACAAGAGCGGATAGAACAACTTGTGGGGTGCCGCAATGGGGGCAAAATAGAGCCCACAAAGCAACAGGTAGAGCACCACAATGGCGCTTTGCCAACTCCACCTTGATATGTTATTGCCGCTTTTCAACCTGCAATTTTAGTTAATAACGTAATGTGGGTGGTGTTTCGTGCGGAGGGGCGCATATTCCGCGCATTAACCCTTCTACTCCAAGTGTTCCGCAACTTTTTGGAGGAGCGAGCCAGTGCCGTAACCCATCCAACGGTCTATAATCATCCCATCGGGCGAGATGAGCGTGTAGTTGGGTATGCCTCCCTGGTCATAGTGAGCATAGATGCCGCTCTCCTGCTTGCCATCGCTCCAATTGTGCCACGACATTGTGTGTCGCTCGGAGGCTTCGCGCCATACCTTGTCGGTGTCGGTCGTGATGCTCACAACCCTCAGGCGGTCTTTGTACTTCTCGGCAATCTCGCCCATCTCGGGCAGAGCCATTATGCAGGGACCACAGCCACGGCTCCACATATCGAGCAGTATGTAGTAACCACTCAGTTCCGAGAGGGTGTGACTACTGCCCTCCAAATCGTAGAACTCGCCATCAATCATCGGCTCGCCAATAGTTGCCTCCTGTGGTGGATAGAGTTGGATTTGTATCTGCTCATATGCGGGGTGGTTGTACCACTCCTCGCCAAGTGAACCAAAAATCTCCTCTACCTCTTTGCGGTGGGGGTACTCGGTGTCGTACTTACATAGGGACGCCATCTCATTGAGGTGCATCATCCCGACCTCGTCCATCTTGTGGGGCTTCATACACCCAAGTAGGCGGCCGTGAATGTCGCACACTATGCGCATCTGCTCACGTCCCAAACTGTCATATTGTATTTGCAACAACTCTCTGTCGGCATTGGGCTCTTGCCCTTTGAGCCTAACCATATTCTCCTCAATAGCGACCCTTTGGAGTTGGTCGTAGAGTTCTTTTGCACAGCGAATATACCTCTGTGATGAGCGGTTTTCGGGGGCGGGACCTTTGACCTTCCAAGTGTAAACCAACTTATCCTTACCCGTGATGACCACCTTGTCGCCTGCCTCTGCCCAAATGCGGGCTGCCATACTCGGAAAGTCATCCCTCCAACAGAGCAGCGTCAGGTGCTCTTTGTTGGCAGCCTCAGGGGTAATGCGGAAGTAGAATTTGCCACTTTGGAGCGTGTCGTGGGCTATTGCTGTGCCAGCATTACCATCGAGTCGGAAGAGGTAAAACACTGCGCCATCTTCCACATTGGTCACATTGCCCTCAATCTCGTAGTAATCCTGTGGCGTACTCGGTCCGCACGCCACCATTGCCAAAGCAATGTCCAAAAGTAAAATCAGTCGTTTCATATCATCACCAATAAGTGGTTTTATACTCTATAATAGTAAGCCCTATTTGCCCACACCTTGCTCTTGGGCATAGGCTTGTGTGTGTTAAGGTGTAGGAGTATTCCGAACTCACATAACCTTTATTCTTTCCCTAAAAATTCTTTTTCATATAGTTCTATAGAGTACTCGTAGCCTGGCACTTCTGAATCCTTTTTTTCTTTTGAAATCAAAGAGGTGACAGTAAATTGATCCTCTGCATCTGCAATCATATTCTGCTTAAACTGCTCCTCGCCTGTCAGTAACCTACCCTCTACAACATACTCATACCCCAATTCATACTTTAAGCCATATAAATTATCGACGGGAAACCATTTTCCATCAGGATTTTCCTTGAAAAAATAACACTCCTCATAACCAATACTCCAACCTTTATATGCTCCTTTTTTTGAAGCAATAGTGTATGTTGTAGGCTCCTCCACTTTGTCACAGCCTACTATGCAAGAAAATAAGACCACCAAACTTATCGATGCCAAAAACACTCTTTTCATCTTATAATCTTTTTTTAAATTTCTGTATTCTATTTCTCTTTCACGACTTTGCCACGTCCGGCATCACGATATTTGTTTCCCTTTTCGTCAACATATCCACCAGTCAGGCGTTGCCTCAGAAGACCAATGACGACTCCTGCTGCATCCACCAACAATCCGGCTGTTCCGGGTACCGAATTGATAAAGATAATCAAGAGTCCCAGAAGTGCAACACACGCAATAATGCCGGAAAGGATGCCGATAAGGCCACAAATTATGAAGCCCAGGTGGAACAGTGCAAAAGACATTATTAACCACGCAACCATTGTTGGGATTGATGTTGCGAAGGATTTACTTCTTATCATAATGTGTATACAGAACAACAACTGCGCAACAGCGGTGCCAATCAGAATCTCGGTGTCGGCATACCAACACAGCCTCCTATCCAAGTCGAGTAACGCTGCCCCTGCCAGCGAAATGAGCATACCGGTCTTCCATTTGATTTCATCTCCTTTGGATTTGTTTATGTCGCCGAGTGTGTAATAGGTCAATGCATAGGTGCTGAGTGCCACGATAATGGGGAGAATTGTATCCCACCCGTTCCAGTCAAAAACGTAGCGCCAGACACTCGAAAAACCAGTGTGGAAGAGATAGGTTTGTTGGACGGCAATAATCAACGAAGCAACCGTCAGTAGAGATAGTGCCGAAATCCAACCGGCTTTACCCTTCTTGATGAAATGAACGAGGGCAAAAGCTATCAGCATAAGGAGTACGGCAATTGCTTGTAGGGCTGCCGCTGTTTGGTAAATATCATCTTCTTTCTCTTCGGTGAAATTGTCGTAGTTGTCGTAATAGCCCAACTTTTTACTCACTGCCTTCCACGTTACAAAGTAGTTGTCGGCATCTTCGCCCGTCTTGATGACGCTGTCAAAATACAAGGCATTTCCATCCACATACCCAAAACCTCCATTAAAAGGAATTTTCATCCATTCGTGTCCGG
>JAZQZI010000038.1:0-1208 GCA_045633985.1 Tidjanibacter sp.
CGTGGGCTACAAGGGCAAGGACTTCAGCGTGGGTGCCGAGTACAACTATATGGACAAGGCTGGCAGTGCGCAGAGCGGCTACTCGGTGTATACCTCGGTGAACGTGTCGAAGACGGCTGCCGTGTATGCCCGTTGGGATGAGCTCTTTGCTGGTAACACTGCCTCCATAGACCCCCTCCGCCCTTCGGGCTCGTCCCCCTTGAAGAGGCACAGTGCAGCGGCCATCGTGGGTGCTCAGTTCAAGTTGGGCAAGTATGTGAAGGTGGCTCCCAATGTACGCATGCAGCTCGACCGCGCTACAGGCAAGGATGCCTATGAGGGGTATGTGAGTTGCTACTTCGGACTCTAAAGGAGACCCTCTCTAACTCCCCCTCTGTTTATAGAGGGGGTGGCGCAAAGCGACGGGACGTTATAAGCGAAGCGCGTAGAAACGAGGTATTGGCAAGTATAAAATTACGCTCCGCTTGGAACTCCCTCCGCCCTCTGGGCTCGTCCCTCTATAAACAGAGGGACAGTTAGCGGCAAAGCCGAATGTTATATTTCAACAAAAAAACTTAAACAAGTGTCAAACTAAATACCAATCAAAAGTATTATGAAAAAGATTTTTTCAACCGTGATGACTTTAGTCGTTGCTCTCGCCGTGACATCATGTGGCGGTGCTGCAAGTAAGGATGGTGTCCGCAAGGCACAGGAGCTCTCAGGTACAGGTGCTACCTTCCCCTTACCCTTCTATAATGTAGTGTTCGAGCAGTTTGCCCAGGTGAACGGTGATGCCGTGGCGTATGGCGGTATCGGCTCAGGCGGTGGCGTACGCAACCTGCGCGATAAGATTGTGGACTTTGCCGGTAGCGATGCTTTCCTCACCGACAAGGAGATGGCCGAGATGCCTGCCGTAGTCCATATCCCCACTTGTATGGGTGCCGTGGTGGTAGCCTATAACCTCGATGGCGTGGAGAGCCTCAACCTCTCGGGCGAACTCATCGCCGACATCTTTGCCGGTGAGGTGAAGATGTGGAACGATGCACGCATCGCAGCCCTCAACCCGGGCGTGGTGCTGCCTGCCGAGGCCATCATCCCCGTGTTCCGCTCCGACGGTTCGGGTACGACCTTCGTCTTCACTGATTACCTCACCAAGGTGAGCCCGATGTGGAAGGAGAAGTACGGTGCGGGCAAGTCGGTCAACTTCCCCTTCGGACAGGCCGCCAAGG
>JAZQZI010000039.1:0-85363 GCA_045633985.1 Tidjanibacter sp.
CCTTTCATGCGTCCTTTCTGCATTCTTCTAAATTTTGTCCTTTTTGGTTGTAACATTGTCTTATCGTTATTTAGAAGTGTTCCTATTTGTTGTTATTGTTTCTCCTGCGCTTGCGATCGCCGCGGGGTTTGCCACCACGCTGCTCGCTCTGTGCAGGACCTGCTACGGACGATGCACCTGCGATCTCGAAGAGGTCACGTTTGCCGTAAACCTCACCTACGCAAATCCACACCTTAACACCGAGGATACCCACTTTGGTGAGTGCCTCTGCAAGGCAGTAGTCAACATCGGCACGGAAAGTGTGCAGAGGAATACGACCCTCTTTGTAGGTCTCGCTACGAGCCATCTCGGCGCCACCAATACGGCCGCTGATCTGAATCTTGATACCCTCAGCACCCATACGCATAGTCGAAGCGATGGTGGTCTTGATAGCGCGACGGTACGATACACGACCCTCGAGCTGACGAGCCAGCTGGTTAGCAACGATTACAGCATCAATCTCGGGGCGTTTAACCTCAAAGATGTTGATCTGAACCTCTTTGCCGGTGAGTTTCTTCAGCTCCTCTTTCAGCTTGTCAACCTCCTGACCGCCTTTACCGATAATCAAACCGGGACGTGCGGTGCTGATGGTTACGGTAACAACCTTCAGAGTGCGCTCGATGATGATTTTCGAGATGCTGGCCTTTGCAAGACGAGCATTCAGATAGGTACGAATTTTCGAGTCCTCAACCAAGCGGGTTGAAAAATCTTTACCGCCATACCAGTTGGAATCCCAACCACGGATGATACCAAGACGGTTTGCAATTGGATTAACTTTCTGTCCCATCTTCTTTACTCAGCTGCTTTAGTTTCTACTACCATTTTATCTACAATAATCGTAACGTGGTTGGAACGCTTACGAATGCGGTGTGCACGACCCTGGGGTGCGGGCTGGATGCGCTTCAGCATACGGCCACCATCTACCTTAATCTCTTTAACGCAGAGTTTGGTATCCTCCAGGCGCTCGTTGGGGTTCTTTGCCTCCCAGTTGGCGATTGCCGAACGGAGAAGTTTCTCCAACCTTACCGAAGCCTCTTTCTTCGAGTAGCGAAGAAGGGCAAGTGCTTTATTCACCTCTACGCCGCGAACGGTGTCGGCAACGATACGCATCTTGCGGGGCGAGGTAGGGCAATCACGCAGCGAGGCAATAGCCATCTGCTTCTTTGCGGCCTTGAGATTCTCGGCCATTTGATATTTTCTTGCTCCCATAACCTATTATTTTTTTCTGTTACCGGCGTGACCGCGGAAGGTGCGAGTAGGTGCGAACTCTCCCAATTTGTGGCCTACCATATTCTCAGTTACATAAACGGGGATGAACTTGTTACCGTTGTGAACAGCAATAGTCTGACCCACGAAGTCGGGCGAAATCATACTTGCCCTCGACCAGGTTTTAATCACGGTCTTCTGGTTGCTCTCGTTCTGAGCGATAACCCTCTGCTCGAGTTTGGGCTCAATGAACGGGCCTTTTTTAAGTGAACGACTCATTATGCTACTATTTTTTTATTTTGTTTTCTTGGAGATAATGAATTTGCTGGTGGTCTTCTTAGGATTGCGAGTCTTGTAACCCTTAGCCAACAGACCTTTACGCGAACGGGGGTGACCACCGCTGGAGCGACCCTCACCACCACCCATGGGGTGATCAACAGGGTTCATAGTTACACCACGGTTGTGGGGCCTGCGACCCAACCAACGCTTCCTACCGGCTTTACCGTGCTGCTCGAGGCTGTGGTCGGGGTTCGACACAGCACCTACAGTGGCGCGGCAAGTGCAGAGAACCATACGGGTCTCTCCCGAAGGAAGTTTAATAATAGCATATTTACCCTCACGAGCCAGAAGCTGTGCATAGGTACCGGCGCTTCGTGCCAAAACAGCACCCTGGCCGGGGTAGAGTTCGATTGCGTGGATAATGGTACCCAGAGGAATGTTGGCCAACAGAAGGGTGTTACCAACCTCGGGAGCTACGCCCTCACCGCTCAGTACGGTCTGACCTACTTTGAGGCCGTTGGGAGCCAAAATGTAGCTCTTCGAACCGTCTGCGTAAACGATCAGTGCGATGCGAGCCGAACGGTTAGGATCGTACTCAATGGTTGCAACGGTTGCAGCCATACCATCTTTTGCACGTTTGAAGTCAATTACACGGTACATCTGTTTGTGACCACCACCGATGTAACGAACGGTCATCTTACCGGCGTGGTTACGGCCACCGCTGCTCTTCTTGGGCTCGAGCAACGATTTCTCAGGCACCGAGCAGGTAATGTCGGTGAAGGTACCTGCTACTTTATGTCTTGTACCCGGAGTTACGGGATTAAACTTTTTTACTGCCATCTCTCAATTAGATATTACTGTAGAAATCAATGGTATCGCCCTCTTTCAAGGTTACGATAGCTTTTTTAACTGCATTGGTGCGACCTACCAAGTAGCCCGATTTGGTGTAGCGAGCTTTGAGCTTACCTTTGGTGTTGATGGTGTTTACGCTCTCAACTACTACGTTGTACATCTGCTCTACGGCTGCGCGAATCTCCAGTTTGTTAGCCCTGCGGTCAACAATAAATCCGTACTGACCGAGCTTCTCGCCCTGACCAGCCATTTTCTCGGTCAGGATGGGTTTGATAATTACATTCATAATTCTCTTCGGTTTTTAAGGATTAGAAATTCTCGTTAACTTTAGCCAGAGCGCTCTCGGTGAACAACATAACACCTGCGTTCATAACGTCATAGGTGTTGAGGTTTGCTACCTGCATAACCTTCACTTTGGGAAGGTTGCGTACGCTGAGGCAAATGTTGTGGTCGGTCTCTGCTACTACGAGCAAAATCTTCTTACCAGCAAGGTTGAGAGCCTCGGCCATTGCAACGAAGGATTTGGTTTTGGGGGTCTCCATTACGAAATCCTCAACAACGGTGATAGCCTCTGCCTGTGCTTTGAGCGAGAGGGCGCTGCGGCGAGCAAGCGATTTGAGCTTCTTGTTGAGTTTGAAGCTGTAGTCGCGAGGTACGGGACCAAAGATGCGACCGCCGCCGGGGAAGAGAGGCGAAAGGATGCTACCAGCACGTGCGCCGCCGGTACCTTTCTGACGTTTGAGTTTGCGGGTCGAACCGGCTACCTCGTTACGCTGTTTAGCTTTGTGAGTACCCTGGCGCTGATCTGCCAAGTACTGCTTAACTGCCAAGTAGATAGCGTGAGTGTTGGGCTCGATGCCAAATACCTCCTGCGAAAGAACTGCTTTCTTCGAGGTCTGAGTTCCTGTGGTGGTGTAAATTGTAAGTTCCATCTCCTAGTCCTCCTACTTTTCAATGATTACATAAGTACCTTTTGCACCGGGAATCGAACCTTTCACGAGGATAAGGTTGTTCTCAGCAATAACTTTGAGGACTTTAAGGTTCTGAACCTTAACCCTCTCACCGCCGGTCTGACCGGGCAGACGTTTGCCCTTGAAGACGCGCGAAGGATAGGACGATGCGCCGAGCGAACCGGGCTTGCGCTGACGGTTGTGCTGACCGTGAGTCTGGCCACCTACACCGGCAAAGCCGTGGCGTTTAACAACACCCTGATAGCCTTTACCTTTCGATACACCCACTACGTCAACCCAGTCACCCTCTACGAAGGTGTCAGCAACGGTGAGTACCTGACCCAGAGTCACCTCGTCGAACTCTTTGAACTCCACCATTTTGGCTTTGGGGGTAACACCCGATTTGCCAAAGTGGCCTAACAAGCTTTTGCTGGTGTGCTTCTCACTCTTCTCGCCATAGGCAACCTGAACTGCGGAGTAACCATCTTTCTCCTCGTTCTTGATTTGCGTAACTACACAGGGACCAGCCTCAATAACAGTGCATGGTATGTTCTTACCCTCGGCACTGAAAACGGAAGTCATTCCGATTTTTTTACCAATTAATCCGGACATTTTAGTCTCTTTAAAATTACTTGTTGTTTATAAAAAAGTGGTTGTGTTTTGCTTTGTCAAAAGGGCTCCTCGCGCGCACGCGCTTTCTATTAATAGGTATAGCTTCTCTTCGTAGCCTCCCCATCAATCGCTCTCCGCCATTCTCTCTCCCGCATCTCGCAGGGCCTTTCGAGGGGAGCTCGCCTACGGGCGAGGGGCTCTTTGCTGCTTGCCTTAAAATCAGACTTTGATGTTTACCTCAACACCCGCAGGAAGCTCGAGTTTCATCAGAGCGTCGATAGTCTTGGGGGTCGAGCTGTAAATATCAAGAATCCTCTTGAAGGTGCAGAGCTGGAACTGCTCACGTGCTTTCTTGTTAACGAAAGTCGAACGGTTCACAGTGAAAATCTTTTTCTGAGTAGGAAGTGGAATAGGACCGCTTACTACTGCGCCTGTGCTTTTCACAGTTTTTACGATCTTCTCAGCCGATTTGTCAACCAAGTTGTGGTCGTAAGATTCGAGTTTGATTCTAATTTTCTGACTCATAGTTATTTCTTATGCTATTATTCCAATTCTTGTTTTTTGCCACCGCATTTCTCGATAACATCTTTGGCAACATTCTGGGGCACCTCATCGTAGTGCGAGAACTCCATAGTCGAGGTTGCACGGCCCGACGAAAGGGTACGCAACACGGTCACATAGCCGAACATACCCGACAGGGGCACTTTGGCTTTGATTGCGGTTGCCACACCTTTGCTCTCGGTGCCCTCAATCTGGCCACGACGTTTGTTCAGGTCGCCGATGATGTCACCCATATACTCCTCGGGAGTTACAACCTCCACCTTCATAATGGGCTCTTTCAGTACGGGCTGACACTTGGGAGTAGCCTCACGGAAACCGTTGCGGGCGCAGATCTCGAACGACAGAGCGTCGGAGTCAACGGGGTGGAACGAACCATCCTTCAGAGTTACCTTCATCGAGTCGATGCCGAAGCCTGCCAGAGGACCGTTGGCCATAGCCGACTCAAAGCCTTTCTGAACTGCGGGAATGAACTCTTTGGGAACGTTACCGCCCTTAACCTCGTCGATGAACTGGAGACCCTGAACACCCTCGTCGGCAGGACCGATCTCGAAGATGATGTCGGCGAACTTACCACGACCACCGGACTGCTTCTTGAATACCTCACGCATCTGGAAGGTACCATTGAGAGCCTCTTTGTACGATACCTGGGGTGCACCAACGTTAATCTCGATACCAAACTCCCTGCGGAGACGGTCGATGATAATGTCGAGGTGAAGCTCACCCATACCGCTGATGATGGTCTGGCCGCTGTCCTGGTCGGTCTTAACAGTGAAGGTAGGATCCTCCTCTGCAAGTTTACCCAGAGCGATGCCGAGTTTGTCGAGGTCTTTCTGAGTCTTGGGCTCCACAGCGATACCGATAACGGGCTCGGGGAAGGTCATCGACTCAAGAGTAATCTGCTTGTCCTCAACGCAGAGGGTGTCGCCGGTGCGCACATCCTTGAAACCAACCACTGCGCAGATATCGCCGGCACCGATGGTGTCCATAGGATTCTGCTTGTTGGCGTGCATCTGGTAGATGCGGCTGATACGCTCCTTCTTACCCGAGCGGGTGTTGAAGACATAGGTACCTGCATCGAGCTTGCCCGAGTAGATACGGATGAATGCCAAGCGACCTACATAGGGGTCGGTAGCAATCTTGAATGCAAGTGCACAGAAGGGATCCTCGTCGGTGGGATAGCGTTTAACAGTGCTCTCGTTGCGGGGATCGGTACCGATGATAGCCTCGATGTCGAGGGGCGAGGGCAAGAACATCATAATGGAGTCGAGCAGCAGCTGAACACCTTTGTTCTTGAACGACGAGCCACACAACATAGGGATAATCTGCATACCGATGGTAGCTTTACGGATAGCTGCGATGAGCTCCTCGGGAGTAATCGAATCGGGATCCTCAAAGAACTTCTCCATAAGTGCCATATCAACGGTGGCTACCTCCTCGATAAGCATAGCCCTTGCCTCCTCGGCCTCGGCTTTCATCTCCTCGGGAATCTCCTCATAGGTGTAGTTTACAAGCTGATCCTTCTTTGCATCGTCGTAGATGATGGCCCTATTATAAATAAGGTCAATCAGACCACGGAACGACTGCTCGCTACCAATGGGCAGTACAATAGGCACTGCGTTGGCACCGAGACGCTCCTTCACCTGGGCGCATACATTGCTAAAGTCGGCACCGGTACGGTCCATCTTGTTAACGTAACCGATACGGGGTACGTTATACTTGTCAGCCTGACGCCACACGGTCTCGCTCTGGGGCTCAACGCCACCAACAGCGCAGAAGGTTGCTACAGCACCATCGAGTACTCGGAGCGAACGCTCCACCTCAACGGTGAAGTCCACGTGTCCGGGAGTGTCGATAAGGTTAATCTGATACTGCTTGCCCTGGTAGTTCCAGAAAGCAGTGGTAGCAGCCGAAGTGATGGTGATACCACGCTCCTGCTCCTGAACCATCCAGTCCATAGTAGCCGAACCGTCGTGAGTCTCACCAATCTTGTGGGTCTTACCGGTGTAGAACAAGATTCGCTCGGAAGTGGTGGTTTTACCGGCATCAATGTGCGCCATGATACCGATATTACGCGTATATGTTAAATCTCTTCCCATCGAACCAATTAGAATCTGAAGTGTGCGAATGCTTTATTTGCCTCTGCCATACGGTGCATCTCCTCTTTGCGTTTGAAGGCAGCACCCTCGTTGTTGTAGGCAGCCATAATCTCACCGCAGAGTTTCTCTGCCATAGATTTACCTGCGCGCTTACGAGAATAAAGGACCATGTTTTTCATCGAAATCGAAATCTTGCGCTCAGGACGAACCTCCATAGGTACCTGGAAAGTTGCACCACCGATACGGCGAGATTTAACCTCAACCTGGGGGGTAATATTCTCCAATGCTTGTTTCCAAACCTCCAGAGGAGCCTTGTCTGCATCCTTCATCTTCTCGCCCACCATATCCAACGCATCGTAGAAAATGGTGTATGCAATACTCTTCTTACCATCCAGCATCAAATTGTTTACGAAACGAGTTACCATAACGTCGCCGAATTTGGGATCTGGAAGTAGAATGTGCTTTTTAGGCTTTGCTTTTCTCATTTTTTCTTAAATCTTTAAATGTGTTTCTTTACTTTCTGTGTGAGAGATTACTTTTTGGCTGCTTTGGGTCGTTTTGCACCGTATTTCGAACGACGCTGACGGCGACCATCCACACCTGCGCTATCCAATGCACCACGAACCAAGTGGTAACGTACACCGGGGAGGTCTTTTACACGACCACCGCGCACCAAAACGATAGAGTGCTCCTGCAAGTTGTGGCCCTCACCGGGAATGTAGGCATTCACCTCTTTCTGGTTGGTAAGTTTCACACGTGCTACTTTACGCATTGCCGAGTTAGGCTTCTTGGGGGTGGTGGTGTAAACACGCACGCACACACCGCGCCTCTGGGGACAAGCGTCGAGGGCGGGAGATTTACTCTTCATCTCCAACTGAACCCTTCCTTTACGTACAAGCTGCTGAATTGTTGGCATCTTTACTTTTCTTTTAGTCCTTGTTTTTGTTAAACTTTTATTCTCGTTTTCCCATTTTTGGGCCTGCAAAGATACAGCATTTTTTCTTTCCTACAATATATATAGCAATTTTTTCACCCCCATTTGGGCCGATTTTTCAGCATTTTACCCCATTTCAGCCCCATTTGCCCATTCTTTTTTCTTATATTTTCCACAAAACTATTTGCTTGAATTATTGGTTTTTGACAATTGCGCCCGCAACACGCTGACATTGTGCGTATTACAAAAAACTTGTTCGGAAGCTTTCAAAACCCAAACAAATATTCTTATCTTTGTAGCTCAGATTTTTAGGAAAATTCAAATTTAACATACTCACAATGGAATACAACTTCAAGGAACTCGAGGCCAAATGGCAGTCCAAATGGCAGGAGCAGCAGACCTACCGTGTGGAGGTAGATAGCTCCAAACCAAAGTTTTATGTGCTTGATATGTTCCCCTACCCCTCCGGTGCGGGACTCCACGTAGGACACCCCCTGGGCTACATCGCCTCCGACATCTACTCTCGCTACAAACGCCTCTGCGGCTACAACGTTTTGCACCCTATGGGCTACGACGCTTTCGGCCTTCCCGCCGAGCAGTATGCCATCCAGACGGGTCAGCACCCCGCAGTTACCACCGAGCAGAATGTGGCTCGCTACCGCAGCCAGCTCGACAAAATCGGTTTCTCGTATGATTGGGCACGAGAGGTGCGCACTTGCGAGCCCGAGTACTACAAGTGGACCCAATGGGCATTCCTCGAGATGTTCTCGCACTACTACGACAACACCCTCGATAGGGCGAAGAAGATTGACGCTCTGGTAGCTCGCTTCGAGAAGCAGGGTACCGAGGGTTTGGATGCGGCTTGCAGCCAGCCTATGAGCTTCACCGCCGAGGAGTGGAACAGCTGGGACGAGAAACAAAAGGAGGATGTGTTGCAGAACTACCGACTGGCCTTCCGTGCCGACACTATGGTAAACTGGTGTGCCGAGTTGGGCACCGTACTTGCCAACGACGAGGTGAAGGATGGTCTTTCGGTGCGTGGCGGCTTCCCCGTTGTTCAGCGCAGGATGAAGCAGTGGTTGCTGCGTGTGACCGCCTATGCTCCCCGCCTGCTGGAGGGTCTTGACAAGTTGGAGTGGAGCGAGTCGCTCAAGGAGATTCAGCGCAACTGGATTGGCAAGAGCACCGGTGCACAGGTCTTTTTCGACATTGAGGGTAGTGACAAGAAGCTGGAGATTTTCACCACTCGCCCCGACACCATTTTTGGTGTAACCTTTATGGTTATTGCCCCCGAGCACGAGTGGGTGAGGGAGCTCACCATCTCCGATGCCCAAGCCGACGTGGAGGCCTACCTTGAGGCTACCAAGAAACGTTCGGAGAGGGAGCGTATTGCCGAGACCAAACGTGTGAGCGGCGTATTCACAGGCAGCTATGCCATCAACCCCTTCACCGGCAAACGTATTCCTATCTATGTGAGTGACTATGTGTTGGCAGGTTATGGCACGGGCGCAATTATGGCTGTTCCCGCCCACGACTCCCGAGATTGGGCCTTTGCAAAACACTTCGGCCTGGAGATTATTCCCGTTGTGGAGGGTGGCAACGTTGAGGAGGCAAGCTACGATGCCAAAGAGGGCAAACTCATCAACTCAGACTTCATCAACGGCCTGGATGTGAAGGATGCCATCGAGCGTATGTGGGACGAGATTGAGGCCCGCGGATTGGGTCAGCGCAAGGTAAATTACCGCCTTCGTGACGCCATCTTCAGCCGCCAGCGCTACTGGGGCGAGCCCTTCCCCATCTACTATAAGGATGACATTGCACACCCCCTCTCAATTGACGAGTTACCCCTGGAGTTGCCCGAGGTTGAGAAGTTCACCCCCACCGCCGAGGGTGAGCCTCCATTGGCTCGTGCAAAGGGTTGGGAGAATGGCGAGGGTTATCCCTACGAGACAAGCACAATGCCCGGATTTGCAGGCTCGTCGGCATACTATCTGCGCTATATGGACCCCCGCAACAATGAGGCTCTGGTGAGCCGTGAGGCCAACGAGTATTGGCGCAATGTGGACCTCTACGTGGGTGGTATTGAGCACGCTACGGGTCACCTTATCTACTCCCGTTTCTGGAACAAGTTCCTCTACGACCTGGGCTGCATCTGCGAGGACGAGCCCTTCAAGAAGCTCGTGAACCAGGGTATGATTCAGGGCCGCTCGAACTTCGTTTACAGGGTTGTGGGCACCAATAAGTTTGTATCGCTCGGACTCAAGGAAGAGTATGACACTCAGGAGATTCACGTTGATGTGAACATTGTGAAGAACGACATCCTCGACCTCGACGCCTTCCGTGCCTGGAGGCCCGAGTTTGCCGATGCGGAGTTCATCCTGGAGGATGGTAAATACATCTGCGGCTGGGCCATCGAGAAGATGAGTAAGAGTATGTTCAACGTGGTGAACCCCGACTATATCGTGGAGAACTACGGCGCCGACACTCTGCGTATGTATGAGATGTTCCTCGGCCCTCTGGAGCAGAGCAAACCCTGGGATACCAACGGCATCGACGGTGTTCACAAGTTCCTGCGCCGCTACTGGAGCAAGTTCTTCGACAAGGCTGGCAATTTTGCCGTGACCGACGAGGAGCCCACCGCTGCCGAGCTCAAAACCCTCCACAAGACCATTAAGAAGGTGAGGGAGGATATCGAGAATTTCTCGTTCAACACCTCCATTGCCGCCTTTATGATATGCCTCAACGAGCTTGGTAGCTGCAATAAGAGGGCTATTTTGGAGCCCCTCACCGTGCTGCTCTCACCCTTCACTCCCCATATCTCCGAGGAGTTGTGGCACCAGCTTGGCAACGAGGGTTCGGTGTGCGATGCCCACTACCCCGAGTTCAACCCCGAGTATTTGGTGGAGAATTCGTTTGAGTACCCCGTGTCGTTCAATGGCAAGATGAGATTCAAAAAATCGCTGCCCCTGGGCATCTCCAACGATGAGATTCAAGCCCTTGTGCTGGCCGACGAGCAGACCCTCCGCTACACCGAGGGCAAGACCCCCAAGAAGGTCATCATCGTTCCCGGCAAGATTATCAACATCGTATTGTAACAGAGCCGGTTCGGTGGGCGCCAAGGGCCCACCGAACTGCTTTATAGATCACCCCGAACCGACACCCGAACAACCCTCAAAAACGACCCATAAGAAATGGATTTACTAACCCTGTTTTTGATAGCCGTGGGGCTCTCGATGGACGCCTTTTCGGTGGCCATCTGCAAGGGGCTTTCGATGAGCCGTGCCTCAGCGGGCAAATGCTCGCTCGTGGGCCTGTGGTTTGGCGGCTTCCAGGCCCTGATGCCCATCATTGGCTACTTTGTGGGCATCAACTTCCGCCACACAATCGAGAGTTTCGACCATTGGGTAGCCTTCGTGCTGCTGGCCCTCATAGGCATAAATATGATTAGGGAAGCGCTCGGCAAAGAGGAGGAGAGCGAGGAGTACAAGGGGTGCGAGAGGGAGGAGCTATCGGCCCGCAGGATGTTCCCTATGGCTGTGGCTACGAGTATTGACGCCCTGGCTGTGGGTGTGTCGTTTGCCTTCCTGAACTCCGACATTTGGTTGCCTGCGGCGCTCATAGGTGTCACCACCTTTGTCTTTTCGTTTGGGGGCGTGAAGATTGGCAACATCTTCGGCGCACGCCACAAATCCAAAGCCGAATTTGCCGGAGGGGTAATCCTCCTGCTAATAGGTCTTAAAATCGTGCTCGAACATACGGTTTTTGCCTAAAAACGTCTAACGTCTAACATTGCGGGCTCGGCAAGGTTGCCGAGCCCGAAAACGTATTAGGGAGATTAGGGTGGTTAGAGAATTTAGGGTATTTAGGGCGTTTAGAGATATTAAGGGAAGAGCCCTAAACCCCTTACAGACCTTACCGCCATTAACGCACCTCTCCTTGTTCTTGGGTGTCTTTTTTAATACCCGAAAACAAAACAGCTGACCTCTGACTGCTAATTTTGAATTTTGAATTTTGAATTTTGAATTCATAGCGGTATCTTTGTGAGGTTATACCTCACAAGAAAGAGAGCACAAGATGGATAATAACTTCATTGTTTCGGCACGCAAGTACCGCCCACAAACCTTCGAGACCGTTGTGGGCCAAAGCCACATCACCACCACCCTCAAAAATGCTATAGCCCGTGGACAACTCGCCCACGCCTATCTGTTCTGTGGCCCCCGAGGTGTGGGCAAGACCACTTGCGCCCGCATCTTCGCCAAGACCATCAACTGTTTGCACCCCACAGCCGAGGGCGATGCTTGCGGCGAGTGTGAGTCGTGCCGTAGCTTCAACGAGGGACGTAGTTTTACCATTCACGAGCTCGATGCTGCATCGAACAACTCGGTGGATAACATCCGTGACCTCACAGACCAGGTGAGAGTCCCTCCCCAGATTGGCAAGTACAGCGTCTATATCATCGACGAGGTGCATATGCTCTCACAGGCCGCCTTCAACGCCTTCCTCAAGACCCTGGAGGAGCCCCCACAGCACGCCATCTTTATCCTCGCAACAACCGAGAAACACAAAATTATACCCACCATACTCTCCCGCTGTCAGATTTACGACTTTCAGCGCATACGCATCGAGGACACCGTGGCCTACCTCAAAACCATCGCCCAGAGGGAGGGTGTGGATTTCGACGACGAGGCTCTCCACCTTATCGCCCGCAAGGCCGACGGCGGTATGAGGGATGCCCTCTCGATGTTCGACAAGGCTGTGTCGTTCTGCGGTGGCAACCTGGAGTATAAGGAGGTGGCCGCAACCCTCAATGTGCTCGACTACGACACCTATTTCACCACCACCTCCGCCATTCTGGAGGGTGACTATAAGGGTGCTGTGATGATTTTCGACGAGGTGTTGCGCAAGGGATTCTCAGGCCAGACCTTCGCAGCCGGACTGGCGAGCCACTTCAGGGACCTACTGATGTGCAAGGACCCTCAGACGCTCCCCCTGCTGGAGATTACCGGCTCGCTGCTGGAGCGCTATAAGGAACAGAGCAAGGCGTGTGATATCGGCTTCCTCTTCGGAGCTATCGCCCACCTGGCAACGGTCGATGGCGGCTTCCGCACAGCCACCAACCAGCGCCTGCACGTTGAGCTGGGCCTTATGAGGCTCGCCGGTATGTGTCAAAAAAAAAACTTTGAAGTAGCCGTACCAACCCTCCCCGAACTCAATAGGGAGGAGGGGGCAAAGGCGGCAGCACCCATAGCAACTCCCGCCTCCACATCCACACCCGCCCCTGCAAAAGTGGAGGTGGCAACCCCTGCAAAGGTTGAGAGTGTAGCACCCAAAGCGGAGCCCACGACGGCCACAAAGCCCACAATGGAGCCCTCGGCCAGAACACCCAAAGCGGAGCCCACGCCCGTGGCACCCCCCGCACCTGCGCCCACTCCTGCGCCCTCGGCAGCCCCAAAGGCGAAAAGCACCATCTTTGGCGGGTCGATAAGCGCCATAATGAGTGGCCGAGCAACCGAGGAGGAGGAGAGTGAGCAGTCGGTAATCTACTACGATCCTCGCACCCAGCAGAAGATTGTGAGCAATTGGACCACCTTCCTTGAGCAGCTCACAATGGAGCACCCCAGGTTGGGCTATGCGATGAAAAACACCAAGGTGAGCGGCCACACACTCTCGGTGGAGGTGACAACAGACTTTGTGAGGGAGGAGATTTTGCGCAGCCAGCCCGAGATTACCGCCATCCTTCAGGAGAGCTGCGGTGTGGAGGGTAGCATTGTGCTCGAGGTGGTGGTCAATGCCTCGCAGGTGAAAACCCTGCCCACAAAGCCTGTGGACAGAGCACGTTTCCTCATCGAACTCAACCCCGAAGTGCAGGGATTGATGACCGACCTCGACCTGGAAATAGAGTAACCCCGCAGATGGCGCACACCGCCACAACAGATTGATTTACAACGACAAAAAATAGAAATAAAAACGATTGACAACAATGGCAAACTTTGTAGAAGAACTCAAGTGGAGAGGAATGATCCACGATATGATGCCCGGCACAGAGGAGCAACTCCAGAAGGAGATGACCTCCGCCTACCTCGGTATTGACCCCACAGCCGACTCGCTCCACATCGGCCACCTGGTGGGTGTGATGATTCTCAAACACCTCCAGAACTGCGGCCACAAGCCTATCGCTCTGGTGGGTGGTGCAACAGGTATGATTGGCGACCCCTCGGGCAAGTCACAGGAGCGCAATCTCCTCGATGAGGCCACTCTGCGCCACAATCAGGAGTGCATCAAGCGTCAGCTCGCCAAGCTCATCGACTTCGACAGCGACGCCCCCAATGCCGCAATCTTAGTGAACAACTACGACTGGATGAAGGAGTTTTCGTTCCTGGAGTTCATCCGTGACGTCGGCAAGCACATCACCGTGAACTATATGATGGCCAAAGATTCGGTGAAGAAGAGGTTCAATGGCGAGGGCGACGGTATGTCGTTCACCGAGTTTACCTACCAGCTTGTGCAGGGCTACGACTTCTACCACCTCTACGAGGCCCACGGCTGCAAGCTCCAGCTGGGCGGTAGCGACCAGTGGGGTAACATCACCACCGGCACGGAGCTTATCCGCCGCAAGAAGGGTGCAAACGACGCCTTTGCGCTCACCTGCCCCCTCATCAAGAAGGCCGACGGTACCAAGTTTGGCAAGACCGAGAGTGGCAACGTGTGGCTCGACGCACGCTACACCTCGCCCTATAAGTTCTACCAATTCTGGCTCAATGTGAGCGATGAGGATGCCAAGAGCTACATCAAAATCTTCACTCTGCTCGACAAAGAGACTATCGACACCCTCATCGCCGACCACGAAGCCGCTCCCCACGAGCGCAAGCTCCAGAAGCGACTTGCAGAGGAGGTGACCGTGATGATTCACTCGAGGGAGGAGTACGAGAAGGCTGTGGCCGCCAGCGGCATCCTCTTTGGTGGCAACGCTGGCGAGGTGCTCAAGACCATCGATGAGCAAACCTTCCTCCAGGTATTCGAGGGTGTGCCCCAATATAAGGTGGCAACTGCCGAGTTGGCAGAGGGCGTTGATTTCCTCTCGCTGTGTGTAGAGAAGGCCCCCATCTTCCCCTCGAAGGGTGAGTTGCGCAAGCTCATTCAGGGTGGTGGCGTGTCGCTCAACAAGGAGAAGGTTACCGACCCCTACCAGGTGGTGAACACCGAGGGCCTCATTGCAGGCAAGTATCTGCTTGTGGGCAAGGGAAAGAAAAACAACTATCTCATTATCGTTGAGTAATTTATGAAACGATTGATTCTTACAGTAGCGATGCTTACGGCATCGCTACTGTTTGCTTTTGGAGCTGCGGACAACCTCCCACAAAGGCTCCGAGGCCACATAGAGTACCTCACCTCCGAGGAGCTCGCAGGTCGCAAGGCCGGCACTCCCGAAGGTTACCTTGCGGGCGACTATGTGAGGGAGCACTTCTCTCGCCTGGGGCTCCTCACCTTCGAGAGAGCAGACTATTTCCACCCCTTTGCTACCACTTGGGAGGATGGGGTGTTTCGCAATGTTGTAGGGCGCATCGAGGGCTCCGAGAGTGGCAAATATATAGTCATTGGTGCCCACTACGACCACCTTGGTGTGAAGAAGGGGGAGATATACCACGGCGCCGACGACAACGCCTCGGGCACAGCAGCCCTGCTGGAGGTTGCAAGGCTTCTGGTGGAGAGTGGACACACTCCCCGCCACACACTCATTCTGGCCGCTTTTGATGCGGAGGAGTTGGGTATGCACGGCTCCAAGGATTTGGCCGAGCGCCTTCCCAGAGGGAGTGTAAAGGTGATGATAAATATGGATATGGTGGGGTGGCTGAAGGATGGCGAGCTCCGTGTGGAGGGTACCGCCACCCTCAATGGTGCCGAGGAGCTTGTGGGCAAAATTGCAGCCAAGAACAACATCGCTGTGGCCACTCGGAGGTTTGAGAGGGGTCTTGCCACAGCCACCGACACCGAGCCTTTTGCCCAGCGTGGATGCCCCACTCTCACGCTGGGCACAGGGTCGGACTCCCCCTACCACAAACCTCAAGACACATCGGACAAAATTGATTATGAGGGTGTTGCGGCTGTAGTCGAAATGGTTACCGAGTTGGTTACAGCCATCGATGGCTCGGAGAGCATCAACCCCTCGGGTCGCATTGCCCGCAAGCATAGTGCCGGCAGCGACGGGCTCAATGTGGGCATAGCCGCAGGCTTTGGCTCCAACTATGCGCTCTACCCCTCGTCGGCCGTTGTGGGCAAGGAGGCGGGGGCGTGGCAGCTGGGCCTCTCGCTCCAATATGCCAGGGGGCACTTTGGTGTGCGCTCGGGAGTTCTCTACGACCACCGCAAGACCATCGTACCCTTCGACATAACCAACCCCTCGGGTGAGGGAACAAAGCTCATCACCCACCGCCTTACCATCCCCCTGGAGCTGATGGCAACCACCAACCTCTCGATATTCTCCTACTACCTGGGGGCGGGTGGTTACTACTCCCACACATTTGGCACTCGTGGTGGCTCTTTAGGGGCTACAGTCAATCCCAATGAGTGGGGTCTTCAGTGGTCGGTGGGAATGCGTGTTGCCGACATCTACTTCGAGGCTACACGTCGCTATGGGCTCACCCCCCTCTACCCCTCGACCGATAAGATGGTGAGCCGTTCTGCACTCTGCACCCTCGGCCTATTCTTCTGATACGACACCACACAAAAAGAGTGGCAGGATATTCTCCTGCCACTCTTCATATTGTCGTAGCCTAATTAAAAGTAGGCAACCTTCTCGCCCTGGATGGCCGAAATGAGGCCGTTAGCAAGCGAACTTGCGCCGATGCGCCACAGTGCGGGCGAGCACCACTCCTTGCCCAAAATCTCCTCCACAATGGTGTAGAAGAGTGCTGCCTCCTCGGCCGAGCGGATACCGCCCGCAGCCTTGAAGCCCACCTTACGGCCGGTCTTCTGGTAGTAGTCACGAATGGCGGTACACATCACCACAGCGGCCTCGGGAGTGGCTGCCACGGGAATCTTACCTGTGGAGGTCTTCACGAAGTCAGCACCGGCGAACATTGCCAGCAGCGACGCCTTGCGGATAAGTTCGGGGGTCTGGAGTGCACCGCTCTCAATAATCACCTTGAAAACGGTATCCTCACCAGCCTCCTCACGGAGCATAGCAATCTCGTTGGTCATAGGCTCATAGTCGCCCTCCAACATCTGACCCACATTGATTACCACATCTATCTCGTCGGCACCATTCTCCACTGCCATCGACACCTCCAACATCTTCACCTCCACAAAGGTCTGCGATGCGGGGAAACCACCTGCCACGCTGGTCACAGCAATGTCGGTGCCCTCAACGCCCAAACCCACAACATCCACAAAGGAGGGGAAGACACAAATGGAGGCTACATTGGGAATCTCGGGGAAGTGGCTCTGGAAATCGACAGCCTTCTTGACGAACCTGCCAACCGACTGCACCGAGTCTTTCTCGGTGAGAGTGGTGAGGTCGATGGTGCTATAGCAGAGCTTATAGACATCCTTATTCTGGTTGCGAACAGACTTTGCACGGCAGCTTTCCACCACCTGTGCAACCTCCTCGGCGCTCATTGCGGGGCCATACTCGGCGAGTAAATTGGTGTACTCCATAGTTATATATCTTTAGCTAAATTATTCCCTTATTGAAAAATCCGTTCTCAAAGGTAGTAATTTTTTTTGAACCAAGCGCAATTTCAGTGCCTTATTCTTTACCACTCCTCCGTAGGGCCCGTAGGTTCGCCGAATATTGTGGCGCCATCCACCTCGGTCACCACCCTCACCGAACGGGAGCCCACAAGGCCCAAACCGCCCTCTATATTGGTGTGTATCTGCACAGGCTCGCCAAACATCTCGGAGGCATTTTCGGCCAACTCCACCGAGCGGTAGTACTTGAAGAGGTTTTCGTCGAGCTGGCAGCACTTCAGTGTGAAGGTCACAGGATACTGAAGGTAGTACTCGCCAAAGTCCCACTCCATTGAGAGGGGGTAGTCCTCCACACCCTCAATGAGCGAGTCGTCGAAGAGTGCAAAGTCGGGCGAATCGCTGATGTAGTCCATCAGGATGTCGCTCGTGCGACCACTGCTGAAGGCCACATCGGTGTAGTTCATCGGGTAGGAGTAGCCTCCGTAGGGATGGGAGGGATCTCGTGTCACATAGAAGGTGCTCTCCAGCCAATAGTAGTTCTCCCCCTCGGGGTCGCTAATAGGAAGGGTTGCCTTACCCGCCACACGCCCCTCCTCGGCGGAGTTGCCGAGGGTGATGGCATACTCGCCAATATTGACAGCCTCGGGAACCACCGTCGTACCACTCACCCACTCGGGGAACCTGGGACTGCGGGCTCTCACTGTCACACGGTCGAGGGGGCTGACAGTAATCGAACCCTGATAGTAGAGCCTGCTGTTACCATACTCGGAGGGCTCTCTAACAAGCTCCAGGCGCTCACGGAAGGTGTCGTTGATGTAGAGCTCCACGGTGGCGTTGTCGATATCCACAGGACTTGCATCGTCGAGGATGAAGACACTGCTGCTATAATAGGCCCTCACAGGCTCCTCGGGCGACACCACCGAGTAGAGCACGGGAAAGCTTGCCATATCCTCGCCCCTGAACTCAACCTCGTTCTCGCAACCAACCACTACGGCGGCGGTTGCCACAATAAGTGCTATATGTTGGATTATCTTTTTCATAGCTCTCTGCAATTTTAGAATTTATAGGAGTAGGTAATGCTGGGAATGATGGGGAAGATGGTGAGTTTCACAAACTTCTTCCTCCACGACACCGAGAGGTTGCCCTGCCCGTCGTAGTTGTGCACAGCCTCCTCCGTGGGGTACATAATGAAGGGGTTCATACTGTTGTAGGCGTTATAGACGCTGATGTTCCAGGTGCGCACGCCATACTTCTTCTGCTTGTGGAAATTGACACCCACATCCAGACGGTGGTAGGGGTCGTAGCGATAGTTGTTGCGGGAGGGGACATAGGAGAGGTTGTCGCCGTAGTAATAGGAGGAGCCGCCCTCCGCACCGGGTGACAACTCACCAGGCATAGGCTGGAAGTACTGCATAGCAAGTGTTGCACAGTTGCCGGTGTTATAGACCCACGTTGCCGAGAGGTCGATATTATCTGTGAGCTTATGTGCGATGGTGATGCTTATGTCGTGGCGGCGGTCATACTTGGCCGGGAAGGGCCTTCCGCCATTTATCTCCTCGCCGGGGCGGTCGAAGAGCCTCATCGACTTCGACCACGTGTAGCCAATCCAGCCCGTTGTGCGGCCCACGCTCCTTTGCAACAGAAACTCCACACCATAGGCCCAGCCACGGCCCAGGCAGACCTTATCCTCCCAACCCGAGGTGGTGGCCATCAACGATGCACCATCCCTATACTCCATAAGGTTGTTCATATCCTTGTAGTAGGCCTCCACGGAGAGGTCGAAGAGTCCGGGGATGTCGTAGAAAACACCCGCAGCCACCTGCGACGACGACATAGGTTTGATGCGCTCCGTCACGGGCACCCAGAGGTCCGAAGGGAGGCTTATGGCATTATTCATCAGCAGGTGAACATATTGGGTCATATAGGCATAGCCCACCTTCACCGAGAGATTGTCGGCCAGAAGGGCTCGTGCACTCACACGGGGCTGCAAGGAGTGGTAGTACTTGCCCTGCACGGCAAATCCCGAGTAGCTTAGGCCCACATTGGCCTGCAACCAATCCTCGTAGCTAATCTCATCCTCGGCATAGGCCACCACCTCGTGGGCCCTCACAATCTTCTCGCCTATCATCTCATCCATCTCGATGAGGGTGTCGATAACGGCACCGCTATCGGGGTCGGTGTAGTCGGCACTCATACTCATTCGGGCCACCATAACGTCGGGCCTGAAGGTGTGGCCCGTCCACGATGCACCATAGCGCACCTTATGCTCGGGCGAAGGATTCCAACTCATATCCACCTTGGCCGTGAGGTCACTGATACCCGAGTTGGCTCCCAGCCCAATCTCGTAGCTCTCGGTGCCAACACTCGAGCTACTATTCAAGATTGTGCCCACGCCCAGGTCGTTGCGATAGCGGGTGTAGGTGAGCGAAGCATCCATAAAGAGCTGGGGCGAGCAGACCCTGTTCCACCTCGCCGAGGCAACCAGGTTGCCCCACTTCCAATCCATCTTCAGCCTCGACTCCTCGGTGGTGTCGTCGCTATAGGTATATTTATCCCTCACATTGAAATAGACGGCATCATCGCCCATATAGAGGCTCAAATAGAGTCGGTCACGATCCGAGAAGCGGTGGGTAATCTTTGCGTTCAGGTCGTAGAAGTAGTAGCCACCATAAATCGACTCCATATCCAGCTCCGTGGCAGAGAGCACGCCTAACACTCCGGAGGTGATAAGGTCGCTATATGTGCGGCGGAACGACACGTTGAACGAGGTGCGCCCCTTCCACAGCGGGCCTTCGAGGTTTATGCGGGAGCTTATGATACCCAGGCTCACATTGCCGTGGTAGGCATACATATCGCCATCCTTGGTGCGCACATCGACCACCGACGACAATCGGCTCGAAAACCTCGCAGGAAAACTACCCTTGAAGAGTGTCACACTCTTCACAGCGTCGGGATTGAAGGCCGAGAAGAAGCCCCCCAGGTGGTTTACGTTGTACATAGGCACGCCGTCGAGCAATGTGAGGTTCTCATCGGCACCGCCACCCCTCACATAGATACCCGAGGAGCCCTCCGAGCCCGCCTGCACACCGGGCAGCAGCTGGAGAGCCTTCATAACATCCTGCTCGCCAAACATTGTTGGCACCGCCTTAATCTGCGCCAGGGGCACCTCAATGGCACCCATCTGGGCACTCAACGCACCACTGTGGCGCCTGTCGCCATAGACCACCACCTGCTCAATACCCACGGCAGGCTCCAGTAGAAAATTTATCGTGGTATTCCCCGTGAGCTCAATCTCCTTCACCTGGGGCGCATAGCCCACATATGAGATTTCGAGCTTCACACGTCCTGCAGGCAGGGTGAGCGAGAAGAAGCCATACTCGTTGGTGGTTGTTCCCAGCTCGGAGCGTTCATCGTAGAGGGTTGCGCCGAGGAGCGTCTCGTGGCTCACGGCATCCATCACCGAGCCGCTGAGGGTAAATCGTTGTTGGGCGTTGGCCCCCACGGTTGCCGCCAGAAGCAACAGCAGTGTCACAAGGTATTGTCGTGTAGATTTCATCATATATAATATATATAGGTGTAGGAATTCTTGGCTTTAAGCCGTTTGGTGGTAGTCGTCTCTCAACGTGGTATCAATAGAAAAATTTCCATTCCCCATTTTCCATTTAATATATAGATGCATTAGGGTTTCAAAACGTTGCATAAAGGTACAATTTTTTCTACATTTTTCCTACTCTCCTACCCCACATCATCTCACGGCACAAAAAAATGCGACCCCCACGCTCTGTGGAGGTCGCATTCTATGTGGTGTGCAGCCATCGCTACACCCGGGTTGTCAAACTACAACTGGTTTGCCTGGAGAAGCTCGTAGAACTCGATGTCGTTCTCAGCCTGTGCTTTGAGCTCGGGCTTAGCAGCGATAGCGCTCTTCAAGTATGCGAGAGCCTTGTCGGCATCACCCTCACGGTTTGCGATAAGAGCACGTACGTAGTCAGCATCGGCACCCTTAACCTCAGCGATGGCAGCTTTAGCAGCCTCAAGGTTGTTGTCGCAAAGCTCAGCAATAGCAAGGTTGTAACCGGTGAGTTTGCCTTTAGCCTCCTGGTAGTTACCCTCAGCAAGTGCGAGAGCACCCTCGGTAGCTTTAGCAGCCTCGCTGTTAGCAGCACCTGCGAGGTACTTCTTAGCAGCCTCGAGGTCACCCATTGCGAGCGATACACCTGCAAGGTTACCTGCAACCTCGGGCTCGTTGCCAGCTTTCTCGAAAGCAGCTTTAGCCTCCTGGAGTTTGCCAGAAACTACATAGCAAACACCGAGGTTGTTGTATGCACGGGTGTCACCGTAGGTGTTGGCAGCCAACTCGTAGATGGCGGTCTTCTCGGCAACATTGTCGGTCAGAGTTGCAGCGTGGAGCAGGTGCTCAACGTCGAGTTTGGTGCAACCGGCCTTGGCAGCAGCCAAAATCTCCTCGTCGGTCAGACCGGCGTAGGTAGCCTCAACAGCAAAGCGGGTGCGACGGAGCTCGGGAAGAACCTCCTCGGCCAACACTTTGAATACAGCGCTCATATTCTGAATCTCCTGGTCACGCTCAACGGGCGACGAGTACATCTGAAGAACATTGAGAATGAGCTCTTTGTCCTCGATGTTGGAGTTCTCAACGAGAGTCTTGAAACCGTCCCAGTCCTCACCGTACGAAGCAATCTCGTAGTTGAGACCCTCAACGCCTTTCAGCTGTTTCTTCATAGCTTTAGCACCGGTCTGGCTACGCTGCTCGGAGAGTTTGTTGTTGAATTTCTCGGGACCATCGGGCGAAGCATAACCCGAAGCGTAAACGTTGCCAAGGGTAGTGCGCTCTGCACCGTTGTTGGCAGCCACGAAATCTTTGAAGAGAGCAATCTGCTCAGCGGTGAGCTGGTTCTTGCGAACAACCGACGAGTTGATCTGATATTTAATCTCAGCCTCTGCTTTCTTCACCGAGCTACGCTCGAAGTTAGCCTCCGACATCTTGTAATCAACACCGTTTGCGGCAACCTTACCATTCTCTGCGGTGAGAGCGTCAGCAGCTGCAGCAGCACCAACACCCTGTGCGAGAGCCTGAACAGCGCTTACACCCTTAGCAGCAGCAACAGTTGCCCAAGGAGTGAAATCAGCGGTCTCTTTGCACTCGTCGAAGCATTTAGCCTCAATGCGGAGCTCGAGAGTACCTACAACTGCCTTCTCGAAGGGGAAGGAGATGTGCTGGGTGTACGAACCACCCTCAAAACGGCTGATGGCAGTGTAGTTACCTACAACATCCTCGCCCTGAACATACTTGGGTGCGCAAGCAACCTCACCCTCGCCGTAAACGAATACGGGGGTAATCTTCAGAACGGTCTCAGCATTGAAATAGTTCTCGGGGAAGGTTACGGTGATGTCTGCATCAACGGTCGAACCCTTCAAAGTGAGAACCTCGGGAACACAGGTTACCTGAATCTGGTCCTGCTTCTTCTGCATTTTCTCGTAGCACTCGCCGCAACCTACCAGGGTAGTCATCAGGCCAAGTACCAAGCCTACAATTGCAATTTTCTTCATAACTTTTTGTTTTACTGATGTTTATTATTTGTTTTGTTTGTAATTCGTGTTCCGAACCATCTTTTACGTCTATAGTGGTTTAGCCCGGCCAAAGCCGTTCTACACCACTACGACTAACAAAAGTAGAAATATTTTTTGGATTTCAGTACACCAAAGGTGTAAAAAATCAATATCTCACTCCTTACTTCCTCTCCTTACGGTCGGGACGGTGGCCACCCTTGTGCTCACCTTTGGGGCGTGCGGGCCTCTCTGCGGGCTCCACATAACCCTCGGGTTTGGGCAGGAGAACCTTGCGGGAGAGTTTCAGTTTGCCCGACTTGGGATCGGCACCAATCAGCTTAACCTCCAGCATATCGCCCTCCTTCAGACCGGTCTCGGCCATAGTCTCGAAGCGCTTGTAGTCAATCTCCGAAATGTGGAGCAGAGCATCTTTGCCGGGGAGAATCTCAATAAATGCACCAAAATCAACAATCGAGCGAATCTTACCGTTGTAAACCTCGCCAACCTCGGGAACAGCTACGATACCCTTGATGCGGGCCAGAGCGGCATCCATACCCTCTTTGTCCTGGCCGAAGATATCAACGATACCCTTGTTGTCCACCTCGGTGATAGTAATGGTGGTACCGGTGGTCTTCTGGATGTCCTGGATAACCTTACCACCGGGGCCGATAACTGCACCGATGAAGTCCTGGGGAATGGTAATCTGTACAATGCGGGGAACGAAGGGACGGAAGTCCTCACGGGGCTCGGCGATGCACTCGGTGAGCTTGCCGAGGATGTGCATACGACCCTGGCGAGCCTGCTCAAGTGCCCTACCAAGAACCTCATACGAGAGGCCGTCAACCTTGATATCCATCTGGGTGGCGGTGATACCATCGGCGGTACCGGTCACCTTGAAGTCCATATCGCCCAAGTGGTCCTCGTCGCCCAGGATGTCCGAAAGGATGGCGTAGCGGTCGCCCTCCGAAATCAGACCCATAGCGATACCCGACACGGGTTTCTTCAGTTTCAGACCCGAATCCATAAGTGCCAGAGTACCTGCACATACGGTTGCCATCGACGACGAACCGTTCGACTCGAGAATATCGCTCACTACACGTACTGCATAGGGGTTCTCATCGCCCACGGGAACCATAGGTTTGAGGGCCCTCCAAGCCAAGTTGCCGTGACCAATCTCACGACGCGAAAGGCTACGTGCAGGACGAGCTTCGCCGGTCGAGAAGGGAGGGAAGTTGTAGTGAAGAACGAACTGCTCGCTACCCTGGTTGAGCACCTCGTCAATCATCTTCTCATCGAGCTTGGTGCCGAGAGTAACGGTGGTCATCGACTGGGTCTCACCACGTGTGAAGACTGCCGAACCGTGAGCGCAGGGAAGAACGCCCACCTCGCACCAGATGGGGCGAATCTCGTCGGTCTTACGACCATCCAGACGCTTACCCTCGTCGAGAATCATATTCCTCATCGCCTTCTTCATCACCTCGTCGTGGAAGTAGCGGTGAATCATACCCTTCTTCTCCTCGAGCTCCTCCTCGGTGAACTGCTCGCAGAACTCTGCCTCGAGAGCCTCGAAAGCCTCGCTACGCTCGTGCTTTGCGGTGCCGCCGGTAGCGATTGCGTATGCCTTGTCGTAGGTCTCGGCGATAACTTTGGCCTTCAGCTCATCGTCGTTTACCTCGTGGCAGTACTCCCTCTTAACGTCCTTGCCGAGCTCTTTTGCGAGCTCCATCTGCACCAAGCACTGGGGTTTGATAGCCTCGTGAGCAAACTTGATAGCCTCCAACATATCGGCCTCGCTCACCTCCTTCATCTCACCCTCAACCATCAGGATATTGTCGTAGGTTGCACCAACCATCAGGTCGATATCGGCATCCTTATTCTGCTCGAAGGTGGGGTTGATGATAAGCTCGCCATTTACCCTTGCTACCCTCACCTCGGAGATGGGGCACTCGAAGGGGATGTCCGACACTGCCAGAGCGGCCGAAGCGGCCAGACCTGCCAATGCGTCGGGCTGAATATCTTTAGCAGCCGAAATGAGGTTCACAGTCACAAATACCTCTGCGTGGTAGTTGGAGGGGAAAAGGGGGCGGAGAGCTCGGTCGATGAGCCTTGCCACCAGAATCTCGCTATCCGAGGGACGTGCCTCACGCTTGAGGAAGCCACCGGGGAAGCGACCCGCAGCTGCATATTTCTCGCGGTACTCTACCGAAAGGGGCATAAAGTCGCAATCGTCCTTTGCATCTTTTGCTGCCACCACGGTAGCGAGCAACATAGTGTCACCCTGCTGAACGATTACCGAACCGTCAGCCTGTTTGGCATACTTGCCAGTCGAAATGGTAATCTCACGCTCTGCGTCGAGCTTGATTACCTTCTTAATCTCGTTGTACAACATCTTTGTTTTCGTCTAATTATAATTGCATCCAAAAAATAAAGTTCGTCATCATTTTGCACCATCAGATTGTAATGACTTGATTTTCAACACCAAACACCCATCGCAACCCTTGTGTGCATAGTGGGCAAAAACCCACCTCCTAAACGTAAAGCAAAGGCAAGTCCTTTGTACAGAACATTGCCTTTGCTGTTACGATTCTCCACAGTGTGCAGATTACTTACGAATACCGAGAGCTTTGATGATAGCCCTGTAACGCTCGATGTCCACACGTTTGAGATAGTCGAGCAACTGACGACGTTTACCTACCAGACGGAGGAGTGCACGCTGGGTGCCGTAGTCGTGGCGGTTCTGTTTCATGTGCTCGGTAAGGTGGTTGATACGGTAGGTAAAAAGTGCTACCTGGCTCTCAGGCGAACCAGTATCTACTTTCGAAGCACCGTACTGACCGAAAAGCTCCTGCTTTTTCTCTGCGTTCAAATAACTCATTGTTTTGTAAAAATTTAGTTATGTTCCACTTTACGACGAATCCGCCTTATCGAATATCGCCAAAGCGTGGCGCAAAGGTACACATAAAATTCAAAATTCAAAACCCAAAATTATCGCTCCAAACCCTTGATTTGCCACATTTTTCACCATCAGCAGTGGAAAAATTGAGGGTCGATCAGGGAGATTAGGGACATTATATGAGAATTGAAATTTCTTGTCGAACGTCTAACGTCCATCGTTCGACAAAAATTTTCAACTTTCAACTCAAACCGCTATCTTTGTGGGATGAAACGAAACCAAATTATCATACCCCTTCTATTGGCTGCCGTGGTGGCACTCGTTGTGGTGGACTTCCGCCGCAAGGCTCCCGCACCCGCCAGGCCCCACATCACCCTGCGTGGCGAGGCTCTCGGCACCTTCTATCAGATAACTGTCGTGGGCTCCCTCCCCGAGGATTTTCAGGGTCGGCTCGACTCGCTCTTTGGCGTAGCCAACCACTCAATGAGCATCTTCGACAAGAGTTCCCTACTAAGTCGTATAAATCGTGGCGAAACAACCACTGCCGACCCCCACATAATCCACTGCATAGAGATTGCACAGAGGGTTAGTGCCCTCTCCGACGGCTACTACGACATCACCATCCGCCCCCTGGTGGAGGCCTTCGGTTTTGCGGGTAAAGACCCCAACTTCAAGGTCAATATCGACTCCCTCTTGGAGTTTGTGGGTTACGAGAAGCTCACTACCCAGGGCTTGGAAATCATAAAGAGCGACCCCCGAGTGACCATCGACCTCAACTCGATAGCCAAAGGCTACACGGTCGATTTGGCGGCCCAACTTGTGGAGAGCCTCGGCTGCACCGACTACCTTGTAGATATAGGCGGCGAGATTATGTGTCGTGGCACCAATCCCCGAGGTGAGAGTTGGGGTGTGGGCATCGAAACCCCCATCGAGGGCAACTTCTCCATCAATGGTGAGCATCTGACAACCATTGTGAAGGTGTCGGAGGTAGGTATGGCCACAAGTGGCAACTATCGCAACTTCCGTACCGACGCCGAGGGTAACAAATACACCCATATCATCGACCCCCACACGGGTGCCGGCACCTCCTCCTCGCTCCTCTCGGCGACCGTCGTTGCGGAGAGTTGTGCGCTGGCCGACGCCTACGGCACAATGTTCATAGCCCTCGGCCTGGAGCGCTCCGTGGAGGTGGCAGAGAGGGAGGGCATTGCCGCCCTATTTATCTACGACGAGGGGGGTAAGATGAAGATTTACCGCTCCGCAACCTTCGGCAAAGTTGCCAAATAATCCCCCCGCAACACACACCAAACAGACCGACAATGACAAACGAAGAGATACAGATACTCCGTGGGTTGAACCCTGCGCAGGAGGCCGCCGTGAGGGACTACACCTCGCCCTCGCTCATTGTGGCGGGTGCCGGCTCGGGCAAAACCCGTGTGCTCACCTGCCGCATAGCCTGGATGATTTCGCAGGGCGTACCCCCCTGGCAGATTATGGCCCTCACCTTCACCAACAAGGCCGCACGAGAGATGAGGGAGCGTATAACAGCAATGGTGGGCGAGCAGAAGAGCCGCTACATTTGGATGGGCACCTTCCACTCCATCTTCCTGCGCATACTCTACGCCGAGGTGGAGCACATAGGTTTCCAGCCCAACTTCACCATCTACGATACGGGGCAGAGCGAAAATCTCATAAAGAACATCATCAAGCAGATGCAGTTGAGCGACGAGGTCTATAAACCCCGAGATGTGCGCTCACGCATATCGTTGGCCAAAAACAACCTTGTGACCTGGCAGGCCTACGAGGCCAATGCCGCAGTGATTGCCGAGGACAAGAAGCGCCGACAGCCCCAGCTCTACCAGATTTACAAGAACTACTGCCTGGAGTGCAAGAAGAACAACGCAATGGACTTCGACGACCTGCTGCTCCAGACCAACATACTCTTCCGCGACCACCCCGAGATACTTCAAAAGTATCGTGAGAGGTTCCCCTACATCCTTGTGGACGAGTATCAGGACACCAACTCGGCCCAATACCTCATTGTGAAGGGTCTGGCGGGGGGTCCCGAGGCCAAGATATGTGTGGTGGGCGACGATGCGCAGAGCATCTACTCCTTCCGAGGGGCCAAGATTGAGAACATTTTTCGTTTTCAGCGAGATTTTCCCTCGGCACGCATCTACAAGCTCGAACAGAACTACCGCTCCACGCAGACCATTGTGGAGGCGGCCAACAGCATCATCGAGCACAACCAACACCGAATAAAGAAACAGGTCTTCTCCGAGAATGGCCGAGGTGATAAAATCAAGGTCTTCAGGGCCTACACCGACGGCGAGGAGGGACAGATGGTGGCCAGCGGTATCCGAGGGCTGAAGGCGGCCCACGGGTGTGAGTGGCGTGACTTTGCGGTGCTCTACCGCACCAACGCCCAATCAAGGGCGCTGGAGGAGGCGCTCCGCAAGCGAGATATTCCCTACCGTATCTATGGCGGCCACTCCTTCTACGACCGCAAGGAGGTGAAGGACATTATGGCATACTTCAAGACCATTGCCAACCCCCGTGACAACGAGTCGCTGCTGCGCATCATCAACTACCCCGCACGAGGCATTGGCGATGTGACAATCGGTAAGATACGAGCCATTGCCGAGGCCAAGGATGTGAGTCTTTGGGAGGCACTTCAGAGTGCAACCCCCGAGGAGCAGGCCATCATTGGCAAGAAGGCGATGGAGTTCCACTCGCTCATCTACGCCCTCTCGTTGCTCCGCAGCGAGAAGACGCTCTACGAGTTTGGCCTGGAGGTTGGTGTGCGCAGCGGTATCATCCCCGGCTACAAGCTCAACCCCACGCCCGAGAATGAGGAGGCCCTCGCCAACATCGAGGAGGTGCTCAACTCTATGCAGGAGTTCCGCCACGAAATGATTGAGGAGGTCGGGAAGGAGGAGGTTACCGAGCCGACGCTCGAAGAGTGGTTGCACAGCGTGTCGCTCCTCACAGATATGGACGAGAAGGAGGATGGCGAGAAAAATTGGGTCACCCTGCTCACCGTCCACTCCTCAAAGGGACTGGAGTTCGACCACGTCTTTGTGACAGGTATGGAGGAGAACCTCTTCCCCAGCCTCAACTCCATAGCCTCGCCCGAGCAGGTGGAGGAGGAGCGCAGGCTCTTCTATGTAGCCGTCACCCGTGCGAAGGTGAGCGCCACACTGACCTTTGCCACCTCACGTTTCAAGTGGGGCAGCAACGAGTTCTGTCGCCCCAGCCGTTTCCTCAAGGAGATTGACCCCCGCTACCTCGACGTGCGCTACGACGATGAGGATGACCTGGGGGGTGAGCACAGCCGTGGACGAGAGCAGATAGAGGAGCTGAAGCGTCGCTACGATATGCGACAGGGGCGAACAATCGTAGAAAAGAGGGAGTTCCAGAGCCGCACGACACCTTCATCGTTCTCCACATCCCAACGACCCGCCACACCCCGGCACCCCGACCTGTCGAGAATGCGCAGTGTGGGTGTACGCACCGAGCCAGAGGGAAGTGCCTCCGTGGCCGCCTCGGGAGCCTATGCCGTGGGACAGAGGGTGCGCCACGCACGCTTCGGTGTGGGACGTATCGAAGCGCTCGAAAGGCTCACCAGCGACACCAAAATTACCGTGCTCTTCGACGACCCTGCAGCCGGCCGCAAATCGCTCCTGGCACAATATGCAAAATTGGAAATTATATAGAATAACATTATGCGCAGAGAGGAGAGATACAGAGGTGTTGTGGAGTACTTTTCGGAGGCTATGCCCGTGGCGGAGAGTGAGTTGGAGTTTCGCAATCCCTATGAGTTGGTGGTGGCGGTGATGCTCTCGGCGCAGTGCACCGACCGCAGGGTGAACCTCACAACCCCCGCCCTCTTCGACCGTTTTCCCTCGGCCGAAGAGATGGCCAAAGTGGAGGCCGAGGAGATTTTTCCCTACATAAAGAGCATCTCCTACCCCAACAACAAGGCACGCAATCTGGCCCGTATGGCCCGTATGTTGGTCGAGGAGTTTGGAGGCGTGGTGCCCGACACCGTGGAGCAGCTCGAAAAGTTGCCGGGTGTGGGTCGCAAGACCGCCAATGTGGTGGCTGCCGTGCTCTTTGGCAGGGAGGTGATGCCCGTGGATACCCACGTATTCCGTGTGTCGAGGAGAATAGGGCTCACCGTGGGTGCCAAGACACCCCTCCAGGCCGAAGCACAGCTCGAGGCGGGATTTCCCAAACACCTGCTCCCCATAGCCCACCATTGGCTCATACTCCACGGCCGTTATGTCTGCACCGCCCGCAAACCTCGCTGCGGAGAGTGTGGCGTGCGCCCCTGGTGCAAATCGGCCCCCAAAGAGTAAACAGACCTTTAACAACATAGACACGTGCGTGAAACAGTATAAGGCCCGAGGTATTGTCCTCAACACCCTCAAGTATGGCGAGTCGTCGATGGTCGCCCACCTGCTCACCGATGTGGGCGGGCGCAAGGGTTACATCGTGCAGGGGCTCGGCAAGGGCTCCTCGGCCTCTCGTGGCAAGGGTGCCCTCTTCCAGCCAATGTTTCTGCTCGACTTTGTGGGGCTCGAAAGCAACAAGACCGAGCTCGACCGTCTGAAGGAGGTGGCCCTCGCCGTACCCCTCCAATCCATCCCCTTCGATGTGCGTAAAAGCACCATCGCCCTCTTTATGTCGGAGCTGCTCTACAAGCTCATCCGTGAGGTGGAGCCCAACTCCCCGCTGTTCGACTTTGTCTTCGACTCGGTGGTGGCTCTCGACGCCCTGGAGGAGGGTGTTTTCAACTTCCACCTGTGGTTTATGGTGGCCCTCAGCCGCCACCTCGGTTTCTACCCTGCCGGGGAGTGGGAGGATGGTTATGTGTTTGATATTGAGGCGGGTCAGTTCTCGCCCACAATTCCTCGCAGCGGCCTATGCATAGGGCCTGAGAACAGCCGACTGTTGGCCCGTATGATGGAGTGCTCACCCCGTGAGTTAGGCTCCGTGGCCCTCAGTCGCACCCAGCGCAAGGAGTTCATCGCAGCCCTCCTCACCTACTTCGGCTACCACCTCGACACCATCCACCGTGTAGAGTCACTCCGCATCCTCTCCGAGGTTTTTTAGTAGCGATAGGGTTTATATGGCCGTTAGGGTCATTAAAGTCATTAGGGAAAATTTTCAATTAACAACAAACCCCTCTCCGAATGAGAGGGGTTTGTTGTTAGTGTTGTTCCCTGCGCAGAGCCTCTATAAACTCGGGGCGGGCGCTCCACAGGTGTTCCGTCTGGAGCCACAATTCTCGGGCACGAGCCTCCTTTGTGGGTCGCTCGGAGCCAATGTCGGCCAGGTAGCGCCCATCGGCAGGGTGACTCTCGCCACACCACTCACGCAGGTAGGGTTTATGGTAGCGGGCAAGGGTGGCCAGCTCGGGGCCGTAGATGCGGCCATTGCGCTCGAAGTCGCTCCACAGCAGCAGGAGCGAACGTTCGGGACTCTTATCGCCCAGGTCGCTCACAATATCGTCGAAGCACTCCCACTCACCCATAGCCACATAGACAAAGGCGAGGAGTGTGGTGGCCTCCAGATGGTCGTCGCTATCGGCGTCGAGCACCATCTCCAGAGCCGCTGCCGCCATCTCCATATCGCCCACAAGGAAATGGTCCACAGCCGAATAGTAGGCCACAGTGAGGGCTTCACGAGTTGTGACATCCTCCCAATCGAGCTCCACGGGCTCCTCCTCGGGAAGCAGCTCGGCGAGTGCCTGCATAGCCTCCAGGCGGATGTTGCAGGCCTCCTCCCAGCGTCCCTCCTCCTCGGCTCTGCGTGAGCGGGCAAGGGCACGGCCAAAGTTGATATCCTTTCCGGGGGCCTCCTCGTCGTGGAGAATGCGGAATGTCTGGGAGAGTGTGGGGTTAAGAGTGTTTCTTGCCATATCCGAATACTTTTGTGAGCATAAATACCGAAATCAGAGCTGTGAGCAGACCACCCAGCAGGTAGGCCACCGTACGGTTCTCCATACCAAACATCAGAGGCGATATGAAAATGTAGCTGGAGCAGACATAGGTCATAACAAGTGCGGGAATGAGGGCTATCCAGATATTACGCCCCTTGTGGTGGAGCCACACACAGATAGTCCACAGCGTAAATACGGAGAGCGCCTGGTTGGCCCACGCAAAGTAGCTCCACATAGTGCCAAAGGGGAGCAGCAGGATAATAACCAATCCAAGGGCAAAAATAGGGAAGCAGACCAACAGTCGCTTGCCCAGGCTCCTCTGCTCAATGCCGAACATATCGGCCACAATGAGCCTCGCACTACGGAATGCAGTGTCGCCCGAGGTGATGGCGCAAGCCACCACACCAAATACCACAAAGAGGGCGAGTGTGTGTCCCAGAGTGGTTGTGGCAATCTTATCGACCAGCAGGGCCGCCTTGCCGCCATTCTCTGCAATGGCTCCATTGAGCCCCTCGACACCACCCCAGAAGGCCATACCTATGGCCGCCCAGATGAGGGCAATGACACTCTCGGAAATCATAGCGCCATAGAATACCACACGACTCTCATTCTCGTTGCGCATACAGCGAGCCATAAGGGGCGACTGTGTGGCGTGGAAGCCCGAAATAGCTCCACAGGCAATGGTCGTAAAGAGCATAGGCACCAGCGGAAAGCGCTCAGCGTCGGCCTTCATATTCTTTATGCCCTCAAACTCGGGGATTTGTGTGCCATACTCGGTGAAGAGCGACCAAAGGATACCTACGGCCATAAATATTAGCAAACCGCCAAATACGGGGTATATCTTGCCGATAATCTTATCAATGGGAAGGAGTGTGGCCACCAGGTAATAGACCAAAATGGCTCCGAGAATAATCATCAGCAGGATGCTAACCGTGTAACCTCCGGGGCTTTGGAATGCCACGTCGGAGAGTGCAGGAGCATTGATGCGCTCGGCAATCAGCTCGGCAGGCTGTGACATAAAGACAGCACCCACCAAAATCATAAGAGCCACCGAGAACCAGCGCATAACTGTCTTGGTGCCACCACCCAGATACTTACCCACAATCTCGGGGAGCGACAATCCGCCGTTGCGCAGCGAGATGACACCCGCAAAAAAGTCGTGCATAGCACCAAAGAAGATTCCACCCACAGTAATCCACACAAAGGCTACGGGACCATAGGCTGCACCGAGCAGTGCGCCAAAGATGGGGCCAAGACCTGCGATGTTAAGCAACTGAATGAGAAACGTTTTCCAGCGTGGCATAGGGATGTAGTCCACTCCATCGAAGTGGGTCTTGGAGGGCACCTCGGTGGTGTTACGAATGTCTGCCACACGGTCGAGATAGGCACCATAGAGGAAGTATGCCGCCACGAGTGCCACCAAACAGATGATGAAGGTAATCATAGGTATGGTTTGTTTTTCGGTTTCTAATTTTCCACGAAAGTACAAATTTTTGGCGAGAAATGCCACAAAGTGCGGAATAATGCTTACATTTGCGACCGCAAAGGCCGAATCGACATCGGCATCGGGTGCCGAAATAGCTCAGGTGGTAGAGCGTTTCACTCGTAATGAAAAGGTCGCGGGTTCGAGTCCCGCTTTCGGCTCAAAGCCAAAGGAGTAGCGATTGCTACTCCTTTGGCTTTTATGGTGGTGCAGACACGAGGACCCGCGACTATAGGCGTTAGACAAAAAAAGCTGTCAGCAGAATCCTGACAGCTTTCTCGTCGTTTGACCTAAAAATTATTCTTTATCTCGTCGATGCTCACCAGCTTATTCACAATCGCATAGATGGTGAGGCCGGCAGGGCTATGTATCTGCAGTTTCGTGGCAACGTTGCGGCGGTGGGTGGTGACAGTGTGCACCGAGAGGCACAGTGAGTCGGCTATCTCCTTGCTAGTCATACCTTTAGCAACACACTTAATTATCTCCTTCTCTCTTTGTGATAGCTGTTCGGCAACCGCCTCCTCCTCCGAAACGTTTTCCTCGCCATAGCCCGCACCCTGCACCCTCAGAGCCTCCTCGGCTCGTTTCACAGCAGGCACAAATATGGTGTCCTCCACCAAGCAGTGGTTGGCAATATCGCTCTCGCAATTGATGATGTCGAACAGCACCGAATGGAGCAAATCACCATTCCCCTCCTGGGGGTAGTAGCGCACAATAACTCCCTTAAGCTCAGCAAGTTTATCAGCCAAGCGGGAGTCCCTGTTGCTGTGGCGGGCGGCAAAACTCTCGATGGTATAATCCCTATTGAGATAGCCCTTCATCAGCGACTCCACATACGCAAAAACGGTGGAGTTTTCGTGGTGCATATGGCGTCTTACCTCGGCCACATAGTCGTCGTAAAACTTGAGAATGAGGAGTGCCACCTCGTCCTTACCCGAGCAGTCGATGGCCTCAATAAGTTTGCGGCGGATGGCGGGGAGATTGAACTCCAGAAACCAGCTATGGGCCCTCTTGAGGTACTCCATAAGTTGGGCAAGCGATATGGTGCTATCATCGAACTTGTGGCCGCTCGTGAAGTTGGCCACAGCCAGGAAGGTGGCCGTATCGACCTCTCGCTCACGGCAAATCTCCCCCACGGTCTTGTCGCCAAAACCGAGAGGAATACCAAAGCGGCTCATAACAAAGAGGATAGCTCCGTTGTCGTTTATGAGGGTTCGCAGTTTGTCGCCCTCGCCATAGGGTGTTTTATAGTGGCGCATAGTACTCATTTGAGCACAAAGATAGCGGTTTGAGTTGAAAGTTGAAAATTTTTGTCGAACGATGGACGACGACCGACGACCGACGCAGGCTTGTTCTGCAAGCCCGAAAACTTTTATAGGGTCGTTAGGATCATTAGGGGATTATAGGAGTAATAGGAGTAATAGGAGTAATAGGAACCCCTCCCTAAACTCCCTAAACTCCCTAAACTCCCTACATTCCCTATACACTCTATATACCCTACCCCACCCCCGGGTATTAAAAAAGATACCCGAGAACAGGGGTGAGGGCCCTTGGCAAAAAAAGGGTGGTGGTGGGGCCCCTCTGGCAAGGGGAAGTGGTGAGAGCCTCCTGGATGTGGGGCAAAAAAAGCCCCGACATCTCTGCCGGGGCGAATTTACTCTACAAACAATGATTACTGGATGCTACCAGCCTCGTTGTTGAAGTCGAGGGTAATGGTCTGACCTGCGGTTACAGCAACAGCCTCCTGATCGCCACCACCAGCACGGTAAACAATCTTACCATCGTAGATGTTGAACTCCGAGTGCCACCAGTTGCCAGCACCGTCAGCGGGAACGTACATACGGAGGTTACCAGCAGCAGTGGTGGTAATGGTTGCGGTACCATCAGCGTTTACAGTGAAGGGATATTTGCCCTCGTCCCAGCTGCCAAATGCATCACCAATACCGTAGATAGCTGCGGGAGCTACCGATACAGCGTCAGCGGTGAGGTCAACGATGATGAGGTAGAGACCGTCAGCCTCAACCATATTGTTACCGGGAGTTACGAAACCGCTGTTGTTGGTAAGGGTGCAGAAGTCACCATTCCACTCGCGGAGTGCGCAGAACTTGAACTCGGTAGTGGTGGTCATATAGCGAACAGCCCAGAATTTACCGGGAGCGCTGTGAACGGGAACCATCGAAACAACGCTTGCAGCGTTCCAATCCCAGTTACCGAACTCGTTACCAATGATGTACATAGTCTCGGGCATAGTGCTCTCCTCGGTGCACTCTGCGGTGTAGGTGAAAGCGTCAGCAACAGCACCCGAGGTGGGTTTCCAAGTGAGGGTCAGGGTGTAAAGACCGGCAGCCTCAACTTTGAGGTTGTCCTGTGCAGCGTTGTGCAATTTGCCGTCGGTCAGACCCAGCGAAACCTCAGCTTTAACCAAGCCGTCAACGTCGAGGTTGATTTTCCAGCCGTGGCACGAAGCCCATTTGTACTCACCATTCTTTGCAAGGTTCTGCTCGGTGAGGGTGTAGGTAACGCTACCATCAGCATTAACAGCCTCAGCAGCCTCGGTGAAGCCCCAACCGTTCATACCACCACGAACGCCCCATTTAGCGCGCTGGATGATAATCTGGGGATACTCCAAGTCACCAAGCGAGTTGTTGTCGAGTACGATGTGGTACATACCGCTCTCTTTAACCTGCATAGCGGGAGCGTTGTCACCAACGATCATCTGACCTGCAAAAATCTTCATATTGGGGTTGTCAGCGAAGTTTTTGCAGTTGGGGTCGTTCTCGTCGTAGCCGTAGTTAACCTCCTCAAGGTTGGCACCGTAGAAAACTTTGTTACCGGCCATATTCTCAACAAGCGAGAAATTTTTGTTAGCCTCGAGCCAGATGTACTTCTCGTACATACCGGTACGGAGAGCTTTCTCTACCTCATTCGAGCCGGCAGCCATCTGGTTAACAGCCAAGAACTCCTGAGTACCTACAGCGTCGCCGTAGATGTAGAAACCATCGAAAACGATAGGACCATCGGGCTCCTCGTTACCACCACAAGCGGTGAAACCTGCCATCAGTGCAATAGCACCGAGCAAATACATAAGTTTTTTCATAATTGTGTTTTGTTAGTTAAAAAGGGTTTGTTAAAAATTGTTTATGTGTTTGTTGTAAAAGAATCCTTAGTTCTTCAGGTCCTCATAACCCTCGTTCTGGGTCCAAATACGTTTGCCATTCTCGTCACGGAGCGATTTCTCGAGTACCGAACGGGGAATGGGGAACCACTTGAGGTAGTCGGCCTTTTTGGTAACATACTGGATGTTGTCATACTCGTTGTAGCGGATAAGGTCCCTACGACGCACCATCTCCCAGGTGAACTCCCTACCACGCTCGTCGAGGATACCCTCGAGGGTGAGGGCAGTCGATGCCGAGGGATAAGCAGCCTTGAAGGCCTCTGCCGAACCCATAGCACGTTTGAAGTAGGTGTCGAAGTCGGTCTTGCTTGTGCCATTGATACCGCTGGCACCTGCACCACCACGAAGGATAGCCTCCTCCTTCATCCACAGAACGTCGGCATAACGCATCAGGATAAAGTCGTTCTCGCAGTACTTGTAGGTACCGGTCTTATCGGGCTCCCACTTGTTCAGACGTGCGCCGTCGAAGTTGTGAGCATTGTTGATGTTGGAAATCTCCGAGTGGATAATGGTAGGCTCATCGTGGTCCTCATCAACATACATAGCCGAGGTGTCACGAGCGGCAATCTGCTCGGCAGTAGCCGAAGCCTTATAAACGGGACCAACAAACCAACCCCACTCCTGCTTATCGCCGGTACCATTCCTCTTGCTCTCCTCACCCATACCGCGAACGTCGGTGTTGTTGTAGAGCTTCAGGAAGTCGGGACGTGCGCAGAAGCCGTTCCAAGTGTCGAGTACCATACCATAGGCCTGCTGAATGCCATAGTGGTGGGTGTTCATCACAAGGCGGAGCTTGTTCGACATCGACCACTGGCTACGCTCGTCGAAATCAGCCAAACCATTATCTACGATGCAGAGGATGTTCTCCTTGCTGTTCTCGTTGAAGATGCGGAAGTTGGTGAAGTAGTTGGACTCGATGGTGTAGCTACCGGCGCTGATTACGGCGTCGCAGCAGCGTACACAGTTGTCATAGAACGAACCTTTGTACTGTGAGGGAGCCTCAACATTTTGGAATACATTCTCGGGGGTACAGCCATACGACTCGGCGTTCAAGTAGAGCCTTGCAAGCAGAGCGTAAGCGAAACCCTGGGTAGTACGGCCATAGTTGGCTGCACGGTTATCGTCATTTACAACAGCCATATTGGGGGCGTTGCGCTCCAAAACAGCAACCAAGTTCGACCAAGTCTCCCAAGGCTGGTTCATAGGACCAACAACCTCCTCATATTTCTCCGTGTAGGGGATGCGACCGAAGCACTCGAACAGCAGGTAGAAGTAGTAGCTGCGGAGCACCTCCACCTCACCTACATACTGTGCATAGAGCTCCTCGCTCATATTATCCTTACCCAGCTCAAGGGTCTGGAGAACTCGGTTACACGACACAGCACCCGAGATGGTACTGTTCCACACGTTCTTAATGGCGTCGCCACGGAAATCCCAGGTGTGGGTGTTCTGTTTGAGCCAATAGCCACCGTCGTTCCAGTCGTTACCACCGTTACGGGGAACACAGATACCCTCATCAGCAACGATAGTGGTGAGACCCCAATAACCCCAGTGATCGTGAATCCACTTGAGGTCGGCATAGCACTGACCAACCAGCAGAATAACATTCTGCTCGTCCTGTACCATTTCGTCCACAGTGGGGTTGCCATAGTTCTCCTCGTCGAGCATACCATCAAGATCGACACACGAGGTCATCGAACCAATCATTGTGGCAGCAGCTGCCAACATTAAAAGATATTTTTTCATAATTCGCAGCATTTTTATTAGTTAAAAGTAAGGTTAAGACCAAAGAGCACGGTAGCTACAGTGGGATAGAAATCGCAGTAGTCGATACCGGCGCTCCATACGCTGTTGGTATCAACCTCGGGATCCAAACCGCTATACTTGGTGATAGTGAGGATGTTCTGGGCGGTGAGGTAAACACGGAGGCTCTTCACAGCCGAATCCTCGGGCAGTTTGTGGGTGTAACCAACGGTGATGTTGTCGAGTTTGATGTACGAACCATCCTCCAGATAGTAGTCCGAGAAGTTGGCCTTGTTGGTGTAGGTTACGTTCTTGCCATCAACATCGTGCATAAAGAGGTTGTCTGCCTGCGAAGGACGGGGACCGTATGCCCAACGGGTGAGGTTGAGAACGTCGTTGCCATAAACGCCACGGAAGAAGACGGTAGCATCGAAGTTCTTGTAGCGGAACGAGTTGTTCCAACCGAAGGTGAAGAGGGGCTGTGCGTTACCGATAACCTGACGGTAGGCATCCACAGCGGTTGCGTCGTCGCAATAACCACCTGCGGGGGTCTTGTAAATCCACCTGCCGGTCTCGTCAATCTGGTAGAACTTCAGACCGTAGAAGGCACCCACGCTCTGACCCTCGATAAGAATCTGGGTGTTGGTGTTCATAATACCATTCTCACCTACGCCACCCGAAGTAGTCTCCTTATAGTTGAATCCCTTGCTGGGGTCGGAGAGTTTGGTGAGGTAGTTGCGGTTGAAGGCGATGGTGGGGGTGGTGGTCCACGAGAAGTCGCCACCACGGATTACCTCGGCGTTCAGCACGAGCTCCACACCAAAGCTATCCATCTGACCTGCGTTAGCAAGCAGGGTGGGATACTGATAGGGAGGAGTGGGCACCTCATAGTCCCACAACAGGTCGCGGGTCTGACGATAGTAGATATCCAAGCTACCATAGAAGCGGTTGTCCGATACTGCGTAGTCCAAACCGAGGTTGTACTCGTGTTTCTTCTCCCACCTCAGGTCGGGGTTCACATTCTGGCTAACACCGTAGGTGTAAACGTATGCGCCGTTGTACCAGAAGGTACCGCCATTGGAGAGCATAGCTACCGAACGGAGGTCGCTGGCGAGGTTGTTACCGGTAACACCCCAACCCAGACGAAGTTTCAGATCGTTCACGTAGTCATTACCCATCATAAAATCCTCCTGGTTGATGCGCCAACCCACCGAAACTGCGGGGAACCAACCCCACTTATTGTTGGCACCGAAGCGGCTCGAACCCTCCCTACGGATAGATGCCGAAACGAGGTACTTACCATCGAACGAGTAGTTCACACGACCGAAGGCTGCTGCCAGGGTGTTGGAGTTGCGGTACGACGAAGCGTTGAGGTAGGTCTTCTCGGCGTCACCGTTACCAATCTGGTAGTATTTCATACCGGGGGTGGGGAAGCCTTTGTTCGAGGCGCTCATACCATCGTAAAGGAAGTGCTGATACGAAACACCGGCCACGGCGGTCACGCTGTGAACATCCTGCGACCAAGCGTAGTCGAGGGTAGCCTCATAGAGCTCGTTGCGGCTCGAATCGGTGTTACGACCAGCCTTGCCCGAACCCTCAATATCGGTGTTGATAACACCATTGTACCAATAGGAGGCGTTGTCGCCATCCTCCATAGCAGCAAAAGCGCTCAGCTTCAGGCCATCGAACAGGCGGAACGAAGCCTTCACCGAACCACGGAAGAAGTTACCATCTTTGTAGCTCTCCTTATTCATCATATTCTCCACGGGGTTGGTCAAACCGGTACCCTGGGGCATATAGAAACCATTCTTCTGCTCCTTGTCGTAGATGGGATAGGTGGGGTTGAGGATAGCTGCCTGCTTGAAGTCGCCACAGAAGTAGTCGTTGCGATACTGCATATACGAGAGGTCGTACTGCAGCTCGAGCCTACCATCCAGAGCCTTCTGCGAAGCGGCAATCTTTGCCATCAACTCATTACGGTTGGAGGTTTTGGCAATACCCTGTGCATCCTTGTAGGCCACCGAAGCACGGTAGTTGAAGTTGCTGGCCGAACCGGTGATTGCCACATTGTGATTCTGGGTCATAGCTACCGAGCGGGTGAGTGCGCCCATCCAATCGGTCATCTCATACTCGCCCTCGGCATTCTTGATGAGGGTGGGTTTGATAAGGCCACCGGTACTCTCCTCGAGGTTGACAAACTGCTCGGGAGTAGCCATACCCATATCGCCATTGCGAACCGAAGCCGACATATAGCCCGAGTACTCTACCGAGGTCTGGGCCTCTTTCGAGAAGTTCTCGCCACGCTTGGTAGTGATGATAATCACACCGTTGGTACCACGAGTACCATAGATTGCAGCTGCCGAACCATCTTTCAGAACGTCCATCGAGGCAATCTCGTCGTTGGAGATGTTGTCGATGTTGCTCACGGGCACACCGTCCACGATGAACAGAGGCGAGGTACCTGCACCCTTATCGAGGGTCGAGAAACCACGAATCTGCATACTATAACCGGTGTTAGTGGGGTCGCTGGAGGTCTTAATGATGTTCAGACCTGCCACTTTACCCTGGAGCAGACCAATGGGGTTGGTCTTAACACCCTGGTTGAAGTCCTCCGATTTGATGCTTGCCACCGAACCGGTAACCTCTTTCTTCTTCTGCGAGCCGTAACCCACCATCACAATCTCCTCAATCTGCTGTGCGCTCTGCTCGAGAGTAAAGTTGATTGTTGTGCGGCCGGCCACCTGCTCGAAAGCGTCGGCATAGCCCACATAGCTCACCCAGAGGGTCGAGTTTTTGTTTACACTGATAGTGTACGAGCCATTTGCCTCGGTAACTACACCCTGGCCGCTCTCGGCCTCCACAACGGTAGCACCAATAATGGCATCGCCAGCAGCATCTTTCACAGTACCGCTAACGGTAACCTTCTGTGCAAAGGCACCGCCGGCAACCACCACGAGGGCAGCCAACGAAAGAACTGCTTTCCTAAAACTAAGTAACTGTTTTAACATAAGCGATTAATTAGAATTATTTTGTAATTAATTTTCTCCTTTTTCTCTCTCTATCAACTTTTGCCAATTGGCCATTGGCAAAAATAATATTTATAAATTAATATAGGTATGTTCTCGGTCTAAACGGAGGGAGAATGGCGACGAACCACCCGTTTTAGCCGACGGGTGGAATCGTCGTCGCTCATTTCTTTCCTACCTTCCGGAGTTCTCAATCATACCCTTAATGAGGCTGTTGAGCTCGCTCTTCTCCAGCAACTCCTCCACCGAAAGGTGCATACGGTAGCGCCAATAGTGGTTGGGGATTGCGGGGATGTTGATGCGCTCGCTATCCACATCCTCCTTGCGAACACTCTCGTCCATCGAGAGCCAATCCTGCAAGGGTAGGATGGTGAGAATGGAGGGTGCTGCCAGGTGGTTGGCCACCACGGTGCGGCAGATATTACCATCGGCCACCAGAGGTGCGGGACCCTGCTTCCAGAGAATCTCGTTGTAGAAATCCTGGGTGATGGTCCTATCCTCCTGCCACCAACCCCTCAAGGTGCTTGTGTCGTGCGAACCGGTGGTGCAGACCGAAGCGTAGGGGTAAATATTGGTGAAGCCGAACTTGTGTGCGGGGTTCTTGGGCATACGCTGAACCTCCAGCGAGAGGATGCCGAGGTTGGCCATAACGGGACCAACGCAGTCGGGCACCATACCGAGGTCCTCGCCGCAGCACATCATATGGGTTGCATCCACCAATGCGGGGAGTTTCTCCATTGCAAGTGCGCCCCAGAAGTCGTTGTGACGACGGTAGAAGAAGTCGTTGTAGAGCTCGTTATACCTCTCTTTCTCCCACTGATTGAGCCACTGGTAGCTCTTGGTGAACTGTGCCGAGATGCGTGGGTGGAAGTGGCCGGGCTTGCGGGGATCCTCAATGAAGAGCACCTCGCCGGTGAGGCCGTAGAGTGCCTGGAGGGCCTTCTCGTTCTTACCGCCGAGCTTCTCCAAAATCTCACGCTGGGTGCGATAACCCTCCTTGAGTGAGAAGTAGCCATTGTCCTTGGGCTCCAGGTAGGGGGTCCAATCCTCGCCACCGAAGTACTCCTCGAGGTAGTCCCAGTGAATCTGGGGCTCCAGGTAGCGCTCACGATTCATAGGCAAGCCCCTCTGTGCCAGCTCCTCATAGCTGAAGGGCATTGCGGGGTTGAAGTAGCCCAGCAGGCCCACAACGCTCTCCATAGGAATCTCCCAGATGCGGAAGAAACCGAGGATGTGGTCGATGCGGTAGAGGTCAAAATAGTCTGCCATCTTCTCGAAGCGGCGCTTCCACCAAGCGTAGCCATCCTGGGCCATAACCTCCCAATTGTAGGTGGGGAAGCCCCAGTTCTGACCGTCGGCCGAGAAATCATCGGGGGGAGCACCCGCCTGGCAGTTCATATTGAACAGGCGTGCGTCGCTCCAAGCCTCCACCGAGTCGCGGGAGATGCCGATGGGAATATCGCCCTTGAGCACCACGCCAATCGAACGGCAGTACTCCACACTCTCCTTCAACTGACGGTCGAGGTGGTACTGCAGCCAGAGATAGATGGCCACTTTGCCATACTCCTTACCCTCGGGATTGGTGTATTTGGCCACGAGTTTGTCGGAGTAAACGCTCTCCTTGCCCCAGGCCTGGAAGTTGGCGGTGCCCTTCTTATCCCTCAGGTAGCAGAACACTGCATATTTGTCGAGCCAATCCTTGTTGGCCTCATAGAATTTCTGGAAGGCTTTGGTTTTGAGCGTACGATTACCGCTGCGTGCAAACTCCTTCTGGAAGAAGTCGAATTTGAGTTTCACCACAGCATCGTAGTCGCACATCTCCAGCGAGTTGAGCCTATCTAGCTCCTCACCCTCGGCACCCATCTCACGGATGGAGAGGTAGAGGGGGTTGAGTGCAAAGATGGAGATTGCGCTATAGGGGTAGGAGTCCCTCCAGCTGAAACTCTGGGTGGTGTCGTTGATGGGGAGAATCTGGATGATTTTCTGTCCGGTTGCCACGGCCCACTCACCCATCTTCTTAAGGTCCACAAAGTCACCAATACCCTGGCTCTGGGCGGTGCGGAGCGAGAATACGGGGATTGCTACACCTGCACCCTTCCAGTCGAAGTTGCCACGGAAGGTGGCGTCGATGTGCTCGCTCTCCAGCTCGCCACAAACGTAGTAACGGCGGTTGCCACCCTCTTCCCACCACACATTGCCATTCTCCTTGACAATGAATTTGTACTCAAACTCATCGCCGAGCTTGGCGAGGTCGAACGACACCTTCCAGTGGGGATAGGAGCCGATAGCCAGGGGCACCGCTTTGTCGGTATTCCAACCACCCAGCGCCTCCGAGCTACCCACAATGTAGAGCCTCTGCGAGGGGCGTGCGGTGGGGGCATAAAGGCTGAAGGAGAGTTGGTATTTGGCCCTCAGTGTGGCAACCTTCTCCGCAGGGAAGAAGGTGCCAAAGGGCGAAGTTTCATATATATTCTTCATCGTAATTATGGATGTAAATTATTGAGCGTAAATTGTTTTCTATTTGACGAACTCCACAACGTCGGTGTAGTAGCCATCCACGGTCATCTCACCCTCGGCCACCACCTCACCACCGGTGAGAACACTGCGACCTTTGGCTCCTGCGGGCAGAAGCTCCTCATAGTCGCTCCAAGTGATGGTTCGGCCATCGGGCGAGAAGTTGGTGATGGTCACCACAACCTTCTCCTGGTTGTGACGGGCAAATACGTAGAGGTTGTCGGTACGGTAGAACTGGGTAAGCTTACCTTTCTGGAGCACAGGCTCCGAGGTGCGGTAGCGCAACAATGTTCGGGTGTGCTCAAAGGCCTCCTGCTCCTCGGCAGTGCGACCCTCGGCGGTAAATTTGTTGAGTTTATCGCCCTTCCAGCCGCCCTCGAACTCCTTGCGGGAGCCGCCGTGACCCATCGCCATATCGCTCGAGCGCATCATAATCTCGGTGCCATACAGGAGCTGGGGCACGCCACGGGTGGTGGCAATGATTGCCATACCGATTTTGTACTTCCTCACATCGCCCTCGATGGTGTCGGCAAAGCGCTCGATATCGTGGTTATCGAGGAAGGTGAGGATGGTGTTGGGATTTCCATAGAGGAAGTCCTGAAGGATGGAGGTATAGACGCCGTGACCACCCCACATCCAGCCGTCGGGCTGTTTGGAAAGGCCCTGCGAAATCTTCTCCTGCAAGGGGAAGTCCATAACCGAGGGGAGGCCGCTCGAGTAGCCGTCGCGGTTGTTGGCAGCACCCTCCCAATAGGCGCAGATAGCGGGAACAGAGTTCCAGCACTCGCCCACAATATTGAGGTTGGGGTACTCCTCCAAAATCGAGCGAGTCCAGCGAGCCATACTCCACTTCTCGTTGTAGGGGAAGGTATCTACACGCAGACCATCCAGGTCGGCCCACTCAATCCACCAGCAATAAAGCTGGCGGAAGTAGTTGAACACCAAAGGATTCTCCAGGTTCATATCCGGCATCGAGTAGTCGAACCAACCCTCCTCCATCATCTTCTGGTCGCGGGTGGAGCGAGTGCCGGGGCCGGCCTGCATCATCCAGCCGTGGTTGGTGATGAGGGGTTTGTCGGCATTGTGCACCCAATCGCTCGAAGGGAAGTCGTCTGCCCACCAGTGAGCGGTACCACAGTGGTTGGTTACCACGTCGAAGATAAACTTAATACCCCTCTTGTGTGCCTCGGCCACCAACTCCTTATAGAGTTCATTGGAGCCGTAGCGGGGGTCGATGTGGTAGTAGTCCGAGCAGGAATAGCCGTGGTAGGAGGCGAAGCTCTCGTTATCCACGGTAAGGGGGGTACTCCAGATGGCGGTCACACCCAGGTCGGCCAGATAGTCGAGGTGGTCGATAATACCCTGGATGTCGCCACCGTGACGGCCAAAAGGCTCGTTGCGGTTGCAGCCATCTGCATAACCATCCACGGTGTCGTTGCTCTCGTCACCATTAGCAAACCTATCGGGCATAATAAGATATACTACGTCCTTTGCGCTAAAACTCTCCCTCTCGGCCGAGCCCTCACGACGGTTGTCGATGTGGTAGGCGAAGGTGTGTTTCTTGCGACCCTTGGTGAGGGTGATATTCCAATCGCCGGCAGCCACAACATCCAAGTCGAGGAAGAGGTAGTTGGGGTTGTCGGTGGTGATGGTGCGTTTGAGCACAAGACCCTGGTTATCGACCGTCACCTGTGCATCGGCGATATCTTCGCCGTGGAGCATCAGCTGCAGGGGGGTCTTCATATCGGTGAACCACGAAAGGGGCTCCACACGATCAACCTTCTGCGCACTCAGCGAGAGGGCGCAGAGGGTTGTCATAAGTGTCAAAAATACTCTTTTCATTGCTAAAAAGGATATTTCGTGGATTAGTTAGTCTTTACGAGCACAACGTAGCTGTGGGGCTCGAGCGACACATTGTAGAGGCCGCCGGTAATCACAACCTCTTCCTCGGTGATGAGGTTGGTGTAGGTACCGTTGGGCACAGCAATGGCAAACTGGGTGGGAGCCTTCGCCATAACCTTGGCGGGCTGGTTGCCCTGGACGGTAACAAAGATGTCGTTACCGTTGTCCTTGCCCTCCTTGGTGCCATCGGCGTTGCGGAACACAAAGGCCATCTTCTGGATGGTCTCGCCTGCGGGCACGCCGTAGTAGGCACGAGGACCGCCCTTGATGTTGAGTTTCCAGAGGTTGCCCTCCACCTTGGTGAGCTTGCACTCGGCGTTGTTCACGGTCCAATCGTACTTCACATACCTCCAATCGGAAGTGGTAGAGCTCTTATCGGTCAGTACGCCGGTGTGGGCATAAACGTCGCCACTGAAACCGGCCAAAGCGGTGCCGGTCAAATCAACAAAGAGAGAAACATCCTCGGTGGTGTCGTTATACACAACCGAAGGCTCGGTGTAGATGCTAATGCTCGACAGGGGAAGAATAATGTCTGCACCATTGTCCTTAATCTCCTGGGTGCCATCGGAGTTGCGGAACACGAAGGCCATCTTCTGGATAGCCTCACCGCTGGGCACGCCGTAGAATGCACGGGGGCCACCTGTGATGGAGAGGCTCCAGAGGTCGCCACCGAGGTTTTTGAGTTTGCAGTCGGCAGCGTTCTCGGTCCATTCGTGTTTCACATACTTCCAATCGGTATCATCCACACTCTTGTTGGTGATTACGCCGGTGTGGGCATAGAGGTCGCCGGTGAAGCCCGCCATTGCGGTACCTGCGGTGTTTACATAGACGGTCACGGTCTCGGTGGTGTTGGCCTGAACAACTGCGGGGTCGGTATATACCAGCGAGCCACCAACGGTGGTAGTACCACCTCCGCCACCGGGAGTCGAGGGGTTCTCACCCTCGGTGAGGAAGTTGGCAGCCACCAGCACAGTGCTATTGCCCGAGGTGTAAACCATATGTTTGCCACCCATATCGGCGTCGTTCACATTATAGGTGGTGAGCCTGTTGGTAGCGCCATCGCCGTAGAGCTCGGGGTGGCCGGTACGGAACGAGATAATCTTGCTGGCAGCATCGTAGAGTGCTTTGCGGTTGGGGTCGTTCATATCCTCCCAGCGGAAGGGCTTGGGATCGGTACGGCCCTCCTCGGTGAGCTCACGGTCGTCGCCGAGCTCGCCACCCTGCCACATCATCTTGGGATAGGGGGTGAGGAAGTGGAATGCAAACGAAGCCGCCAGGCGGTTCGAGAGGTTTGCCCAATCCTTCACACCTGCGCCACCATAGGCGAGTGCCTTGTAGGCCACCCTCTCCTCGTCGTGGCTCTCCATATAGCTCACACGACCCGAAGCGTAGGCACTTCCGAAGTAGCTTTTGTTGCTACCCGTCCAACCCATAACGGTCTCCTGGTAGCCCGAGATGGAGTTGCGCCAGGGCAGAGCACCATAGGCTGCCATCTCATTCTCCTCCTGGTCGCACACGAAGTACTCCAGAATCATATAGCTGCCTGCGCTGGCCTCCTGCATAGCGTCGTAGTAGTATTTCAAGTGGCCGATACGGTTGCTGTCGTAGTTGCGGCAGCGGCCGTCATCTTCGCCCGAGTTGGTCTGGGTGATACCCTTTGCAAGGTCGAAACGATAGCCATCCACCTTATACTCGGTGAGCCAGAACTTGAGCATATCGCTGAAGTAGGAGCGAGTCTTGTGGAAGTCGTGATTGATGTCGTTATAGACGTTGAAGGGGTGCTTTGCGGTCACATTGAAGAAGGGGTTCTGTGCGTTGGGGTAGCTACCGTCATCGCTCCACATCCTCATCCAGGGGAACTGACCCGTAGCGTGGTTGAGAACGATGTCCAGAATCACGGCGATACCCCTCTTGTGGCACTCGTCGATAAACTCCTTGTAGTCCTCCTCGGTACCGTAGGCCTTATCGGGAGCAAAGTAGAAACAGGGGTTGTAGCCCCACGAATTGTTGCCGTCGAACTCCTGAATGGGCATAAGCTCAATGGCGTTGATACCCAACTCGGCAAGATAGTCGAGCTTGGCAGTTGCGGCCTTCACCGAACCCTCGGGGGTAAAGTCGCGGAAAAGCAGCTCGTAGATTGCGAGCGAGTTTTTGTCGGGACGCTCGAAGTTGGTCACCTGCCAATTGTAGTCGGCAGTAGAGGTGGTGAACACCGACACAATCTCGGTGGTCTGGGTGGGATACTCCTTAAGGTTGGGATAAACGGTTGCGTCAATCCACTTGTCGTTCCAGGGGTCGAGAATCTTCTCCGAGTAGGGGTCGCCCACCTTCACCTTACCATCTACAAGGTACTGGTAGGCATACTCAGTGTCGGCCTTCAGACCGCTCACGGTGGTCCAGAAGTAGTCGCCATCCTTGTACATCACATAGTCGTTGCTGGGGGCGAACTTGTTGAACTCGCCGAGCAGCACAATCTGCTCCTTGCCGGGGGCAAAGAGTACGAAGGTAGCCTCGGTGCCATCAATGGTCACACCATCCTTCACACCTGCAGGGCGGCTCTTCTCCTCGGTACCCTTCAGAGCTGCGGCAGTTACCGCATCCTTGGCAATGGAGCCATCCTCGGCAGTTGCGACAGCCTCGAAATTCATATCGCCACCTGTTGCAACAGTGTGGGTGTAGGTAATCTTGTTAGCCTCAACACTCTTAACCTCGGAGCCATTGAGGGTGAGCTGGAGGGTCTTGGCATTCTGCGACACAGCCACAACATCAACCTCTGCACCGATGGGGAAGATGGAGCCGTGAGCGGGCGAGAGCACCTTCACAACAAGTGCATCGGCAGCCACCAGGTCGATGTAGATATCCTGGCCGTTGTTCTTAACCTCCTTGGTGCCGTCGGCATTGCGGAACACGAAAGCCATCTGGAGAAGCTCCTCTTCGTCACCTACGCCATAGAAGGCTTTGGGGCCACCCGCAATAGCCATTGCGTAGATGGTGCCACCCACGTGGGTGAGTTTGCAGTCGGGCGAGTTCACGGTCCACTCATATTTAACGTGTTTCCAGTCGCTACCGCCTGTACTTGCGTCGGTGATAACGCCGGTGTGGGCGTAGAGCTCCTCGCCCTCCTCCACTGCGCTATCGGCCACATTCACTACTACAACAACATCGGAAGTAGTGTCGGGAGACACAAACGAAGGGATGGTCGAAATAAGGGGCCAAACAGCATTGGGGTCAATCTCCGAGATGTCGGGAATAACAACCTCGGGGTCGGGACCGGGACCGGGACCGGGCTCGGGTTCGGGCTCGGGGGTGGGGGTACAAGCCACCACGAAGGCTGCAAAAGCAACCATCAGGAGGCTAAAAAATTTCATCGTGCTAACAAAAGTTCTTTTCATAGTACGCATTTGGGTTTATTGTAGGTTTTACTTACTTGCTTTTTTGGTGCGGATGCCGAATACGGCAATGGCGCCCAGCACGAGCGACACACCTGCAATCACCAGCATCACACCCTGGCCGCTCTGAACCATCGAGCCATTCTCGAGGGTTACCATTGCACCACCAAAGGTCTTGAAGAGCACGCCACCCACCAGAGCTGCCACAATCTGGGGCAGGCAGATGGTGCAGTTGAACAGGCCGAGGTAGGTACCCATAGCCTTACCCGAGAGGGAGTTGGTGAGCATTGCAAAGGGCATAGCCAACATTGCAGCCCAAGCGCAACCAATCAGCAGGAAAGACACAAACAGGAGGTACTGGTTGGCAATGAAGTAGGTCGAGATGAAACCTGCGGCACCCAGCAGAAGGCTGAGCGAATAGGCCATTTTCTCGTTGCGGAACAAAGGAAGAACAAGGGCCCACAAAATCGAACCTACGGCCTGAACGGCAAACAGAACGCCCGTCCAATCGCCTGCGCTCTGGAAGGCTGCCGACTTGGCATCCACGGTGCCCCACACATTCTCGGCAATAGCGCCGGTAGTGTTGTTCCACATATAGAGGAACGCAAACCAGCAGAAGAACTGCACAAGGCCAATCTGCCAGAAGGCAGCGGGAGCATTGGCAAGGAGCTTGAAGATGTTGGTCTTCTCCTTGGGCTCATCCTTCTTGGCGGGCTCAATACCGTGGAACTCGGCATACTCCTCGGGGTTCATCTCCTTAACCTTCACACCGGTGAACATTACACACAGGATGAGGATGGCGGCACCGATGTAGAACGACCAGGTAACCGAAGGGGGAATCATACCCTCAGGTGCGGTGTTCTTGATACCAATCCAGGTGAAGAAATAGGGGAAGAGGTAGCCCACGAGCGAACCGGCGTTGCAGAGCAGACTCTGGATGGAGTATGCTTTGGTCTTCTGCTCCTCGTTTACCATATCGCCCACCATCATCTTGAAGGGCTGCATAGCCATATTGATGGAGGTGTCGAGCAACATAAGCATCACGGCACCGAAGCCGAGGGCTGCCTTGACGGTGAGGTTGAAACTACCCGAGTTGGGCAGCAGAGCCATAACGATAACTGCCACAATGGAGCCTACGTAGAGGTAGGGTTTGCGGCGGCCGAGGCGACACCAGGTCTTGTCACTCATAGCACCCACGATGGGCTGAACAATCATACCCATAAGAGGGGGCAACACCCAGAAGAAGCTGAGGGTGTGGGGGTCGGCGCCGAGGGTCGCAAAGATACGACTGATGTTGGCGCTCTGCAGAGCATAGGCAATCTGCACTCCGAAGAAACCGAAGCTCAGATTCCACATCTGCCAAAACGAAAGGTTGCGTTTGTTACTCATTTTTGTTTGTTTAGTTATATGAAATTTGTTTTGTGTTTTCCACAATTTTTTACATCCCACCTATATTTAAAAAATATAGCCGTGCAATTTAATGGTTTTTGGCGAATGGAGCGCACTTTTTTCGACGAACGGGGGATTTTTAATGACGAGTAAGGAGAAAAATTGTTCCAAAAAAGGTTTGGAAACCTACAAAAAAAGGCGTACCTTTGAAAACCTAAAAACCTAAATGCAAAAAACATCGTATGAAAAAACACCTCTTTACAAAGGTTATTTTGGCTCTGTTTTTCTCGCTCGTAGCGCTCACCTCCTACGGCGACATACGCCACAAATACTCCGTTCTCACAGAGGCATATCTATACGCAGAACCCGACCTGAGATCGGAAAAACTTGCATATATCAAGGATGGCAAAACCTTCATCGTTGCACCCCCCGAAGAGGGTGCAAAGTGGGTGAAAGTCGACTACAAAAAGCAGACTGGATACCTCTATTTGAAAGACTTGTGGCTTGATAGGGTATTAAAGTCAGGTGAAGACAGTAAAGATTTTTTCAAGAAGACCGAGGCCATCGCAGCCAATTTTGAGTCCGCCTCCGATGACGACAATGAGTGGTTCCGCAAGGCAATGATTCTCTCTGCGGTAGCCCTTGTTTTGGCGGCTGGTGCCTTTTTCCTCTCCAAAATCGACGACGAAATTGGTTGTATTTTGAGCCTCATTACACTCACTGCTTCAAGCTCAATAGTGTGCTATATGGTCTTTGGAATGGGGCATTTGAGTCTATATGCTTGGGAGGAGGTTTCCTCTCTTATTTCAATGGCGTCAATTATCGCCATCTGCGCATTCACCATCCTTGCCACGAACAGAGTTTTCAAAGGCATCGACAATGAATTTGACCTTGAAATCAAGTGGGATATTGGCATTCTCATCCCAGCGATTACCGGACTCCTTCTGATGTTGGATATAGACCTTTATTGGGATAAGTCCAATCTGATTTTGATTGTTGCAGGCATCTTGCAACTGCTCTTCTGCATACACATCGCCAGTAAATTCACAATCAAGGGAATGGCGTTCCTCATCATCATCCCTTGGTTGATAATTTCCATTGCGTGGCTTCCACTTATAATCCACACGGCAAAGATTGCCGGTCTGATTGCTGTCGTCATCATAACCGCCATCATCTTGTTTAACAGCCTTACACTCATAGGTATGGGGGGTTCGGTTATCACAGAAACCGGCAAGATTTTGAGGCGCATTTTGGGTGGTGGCTTTGTGGACAAAAAGGGCAATCCCTATGAAGACCTCGGCAACGGTAGAGTGAGAAAAAAACAGTAAATTAACCGAACAAACTACCCCGAAAATATGGATGTAAAACTGACCAAATCTAGCTGGATAATCCACCTCTTTGCGGTGGCCCACGCCCTCTCCACACTCCTGCTCGGACGCTGGGGTGTGAGCGACGAAATGGTACTCTCGCTGCTCACCATCACAATGATTGTGCTGGTCACCCACATCTATGGCGCACCCCTGGAGGTGTCGGCCGCCATCGCCATTCTCTTCTGCTTCGCCGGCTTCTATATGGGCAGCCTCGGTGGCGAGTGGTTGGTGGCCTCGGGCTCGCCACTTCTGATTGAATATTCCAGCTCCATCTGCACCTTCGCAGTGACCGAAATCCTGGGTTGGGCCGCAGCCCTCATCGGCATCAAGCGCAAACAGTAATCGTCGAAATGTGAGGTTGTTATGAACAAGGATCTGGGACGCTTGGCGGCAGTTGTGATTGCCATTTTGCTGCTCCGCATCGGCTTTGTAAACCTCTACGAGCATTTCGAAACGGTGGGCGGTTTCGACATATTCGAGGCCATCGGACACATCGTATTCGACCCCTTCAACCTCCCCCTCACCATCTCCTCCACCCTGCTGCTCGGCTACCTTGTCCACAAGGTGGAGTGGTTCTCCAACCACACCTTTCCTCGTCTGGCCACCTACCTTCTGATTGTTGTCGCCTGCTCGTCGGCTTCGACCATCATTGCCGCCAACAGGGCCGAATGTGGCCTCTGGAGTGCCGAATGGTACTCGCTCTTCTCCACCGCCGCCATCCTCTGCATCATCACCCTCGTGGCCCTCTATGTGTGGATGTGGTTCCTCTCATCACGCAGGCGTGTGTCGAAAATCGTTGCCAAGAGCGAGCGCACTCAATACCGCTACTCACAGCTCAAACGACAGCTCAACCCCCACTTCCTCTTCAACAGCCTCTCCATCCTCGACTACCTCGTGCAGGAGCAGCAGACCGAAAGGGCAAGCGACTACATTAAAAAACTCGCCAACATCTATCGCTACCTGCTCAAACAGGAGGAGTACGACACCATCGAGCTCTCCAAAGAGGTTGATTTTCTGGGGCTCTATCTGGACATTATGAAGGAGCGTTTCCTCGACGGATTTGAGGTTACAATGGAGCTGCCACAGGAGGTTATGAGCTACCGAGTGGTACCCTGTTCGCTCCAGGTGTTGGTGGAAAATGCCTTCAAGCACAACGCCGTGTCGCCCACCGACAAACTCCTCATAGACATCCGCACCAATGGAGGTAACATAGTTGTTAGCAACAACTTACACTTCAAACACACCTCGCCCGAATCCACCGGCTACGGACTCAAAAACCTGCGTACGCAGTATGAGTTGCTCTCGGGCTCGAAAATTGAGGTCACCAAAACCGACAGCCATTTTATAGTGAAAATTCCGCTACTGAAATAGCAAACAATAACCGCAAATTACCTATTACTACTAAAGATGAATGTTCTGATAATTGAGGACGAGATACCTTCGAGGCTCAACCTGCAACGAGCCCTCGGCACCATAGCTCCCGACCTCGCCGTTGTGGGGGCAATCGGCTCCGTGGCCGAGGCTGTGGAGTGGTTTGAGAGCCACCCTGCAGGGGCAGACCTGATATTTATGGATGTGCAGTTGAGCGACGGCCTCTGCTTCGACATCTTCAAGCGCGTGAAGGTGACGGGCAAGGTGGTGATTACCACCGCCTACGACAACTATGCGCTCGATGCGTTCCGTGTTCGCTCGGTCGATTACCTACTCAAACCCATTGAACGTGAGGCCCTTCGCAACACTGTGGAGCACTGTCGAAGCCTTCTTATGCCAGCAGGTGCCACACCCACGCCCACTGTGGACTATGCCGCCCTGGCGGAGTTCTTCGCCCCCAAGTCGCAGTACAAAGACCGTTTCCTGGTGAAGGTGGGCGACAAAATCATCCTCGTGAAGGCCGAGAATATTGCCCTCTTCTACTCGGAGAGCAAGACCACCTTCCTGGTAACCGACGAGAACCGACAGTACATTGTCGATGAGTCGCTCGACGCCATCGAGGCCAAACTCGACCCCAAACACTTCTTCCGCATCGGTCGTTCGGGCATCATCTCTCTCGAGCAGATTCAGGTTGTAAGCCGCCACTTCGGCTCCCGCCTGAAGGTGCAACTCAAGAGTGGCCAGAGGGAGGATTTGTTTGTTTCCCGCTCCCGCTCGGCGGAGTTTCTCGAGTGGCTCAACGGAAATTAGTAACCTTTGCATCGGCCTATAAATCAAGGGGTAAGACTGTTTGTCTTACCCCTTGATTATTTCCATCGCATTCCTGTTGTCGCTACCTCAGGCGGTGGCGGAGGAAGTGTTTGCGAGTGGCGGCAAGGAGCATCACCACACCCACCAAATTGATAATCCACGCACCCCAAAAGGCGGCCCCATAGCCCCAATACTCGGCCAAAGCACCACCCACCACAATGCCAAGACCAACACCCACATCCCACGACACCAACATTGTGGAGTTGGCCGTTCCACGCTGTGAGTGTTCGGCGAGGTTGATGAACATTGTCTGGAAGGCGGGGTACATATGTCCGTTACCGAGGCCCACAATAAGGGCACAGGCGTAGTAACCAAAGGGGTTGTGAAAGGCTGCTAAACAGAGATAGCCAAAGAGCGAGATGAGGGCTCCGAGGCAGGCATTGCGGGTAATCTTTCCCTCTCTGAGTGAGCGACTTCCCACCAAGCGGGAGCAGATGAGTCCCACCGAAAGGAGGGCGAAGAAAAGGCCCGAACCGCCCACAATTCCCAGCTCCTCCTTGCCGTAGATGGCGAGGTAGGTGGAGACCACTCCATAGGAGAAGGCGAAGCAACCGAGGTTGCCACCTTGCAACAGTGCACGGGTGAGGATGAAGCGGTCGAGGCTCAAGGGGGCCTTGTTGCGCACAATCTCCTTTTCGGGCATCTTGATGGTGGCGGCAATGGCCACACCTCCCACGGCAGTCACAAGCGAGAGAGCAAAGAGCACGCTAAAATTGTCGCAAGCGGCATAGATGGCCAGCGCCACAGCAGGCGCAATGGCTGTAGCCACATTATTGCTAAGTCCGTAATAACCTATACCCTCGGCCCTGCGTGAGGAGTGGAGCACATCAATCGCCACGGTGCTGTTGGCCACGGTTGTCGCCCCATAGGGTGCGCCGTGAAGTGTGCGCACAATGGCAAAGAGCACCAGCGAGCCCGCAACAAGGTAGCCACCAAAGAGCACCGCAAAGAGCGAGAAGCAGACGAGCAACACCAATTTGCGAGGGAAACTATCGACAAAATAGCCGCTAAAGGGGCGGATGATAAGGGCTGTGAGTGTGTAGCCCGAGAGCACCAGACCTATGACATCTTTGTTGGCCCCGAAGGTTTCGCTGAGGTAGATTGGCAACAGCGGGGTGAGCAACATAAAGGAGAAGTAAATCATAAAGTTGCAGAGCAGCGTCTTTATGTAGTTGCTGTTCCACAGCTTATGCACCACCTCGGGGGCTTGTTGTGTGGGTTGCTCGTTCATAGCCTATAGATTTTTTCGACCACAAAGGTACAAAAATAGGGCGAGAGTGTGCTCCCACCCTCACAAAAAAGTGGCACAAGGCCCCATCCACCCACTATCAAAGAGCCTTGCGGGCTCTTTGACCAAGTCCCTCCTTTCCCAAAGGAGGGATTTAGGGAGGAATGTAAAGGTTTGGGGGCTTTGCCAAAAGCCCTTTTGTGCAAATCGGGCAGGGATGACAGAAGGTTACAAAGTAGGGGAGCGTCGGCCCTGCCCTGCTTGCACAAAAAAGGCGAGAGTGTTCTCCCGCCCCGAAAAATCTTTTTTGTATAATCCCTAACTTACCTAATTGTATCGTTCCTAATTCACCTATTTTTTAAAGGCGATGATGGCGCTCGAGCCGTGAACATAGAAACTGCCGCCGGTGAAGGGGCGTGGGTTGTCGAGCTGCATCTTGGCATCCTCGCACACAATGTTCCACTCACCATAGGGGAAATCGACGTCGATACCATAGCGAGAGCCATTGTAAACAACCAAAATCTCGCTCCACTCATCGCCCACAGCCGCACCATTGAGGGTGTACATCACGGTGCCCTCGGGCGAGTCGTAGAACTTAAGGTTCTCGGCAACCTGCTCGGTGGTGGCCATACGGAATGCGGGGTGGTTGCGACGCATACGAATCAACTCCTTGTAGAAGGTGAAGACGTCGTTATATTTGGCCTTGTGGCTCCAATCGATGCGGTTCACCTCGTCGGGGAGGTTGTAGGTGTTGCGGATGTGCTGCTTGGTGCGGTAGAGCTCCTCGCCACAGAAAATGAAGGGGACACCCTGCGAGGTCATAACGATAGTCTGGGCCAGCAGATCCATACGTTTGCGCTGCTCGGGGGTTGCGTCGGCCGCAACGGCATCAATCTTATCCCTGAGGCACTCGTCGTCGTGGCACGACACGTAGTTGATAACCTCCACGGGGTCATTGGCATAGGGTGCCGAGGAGTAGTTCACAGCCTCGTAATCGACCTGGGGGTGCTGGGTTGCGCCCACCACGCCAAACTTGATACTCTCCTTCTGTCGGTTGCCCACAACACCCGTTGCAAAGCCACCCTCGCCGGCATTCATCCACTCACCACGCAGACCGTCACGAATGTCGTCGCTGAATACTGCAATGCGGGGGAACTTGGGACCATTGTGCTTGGAGGCCTGCTCCTCTGCGGGCAGAGGGGTGCTGCTTGCCATCCAACCCTCGCCATAGACGAAGATGGAGGAAGAAATCTTATCCAACTCGCTGCGAATGAGGTTCATAGTCTCAATGTCGTGGATGGCCATAAGGTCAAAGCGGAAGCCGTCGATGTGGAACTCCTGGGCCCAATACTTCACCGACTCGGTGATGTAGCGGCGCACCATAGGACGCTCCGAGGCGGTCTCGTTGCCACAGCCCGAAGCGTTGGAGTAGTCGCCCTCCTCGGTCTGGCGATAGTAGTAGCCGGGAACGGTGAGCGAGAAGTTGGAGCCGTCGTTCACGAAGGTGTGGTTATAGACAACGTCCATAATGACGCCGATACCCGCCTTGTGGAGAGCCTGCACCATCTGTTTCATCTCACGGATGCGCACCTCGGGGGTGAAGGGGTCGGTGGAGTAGCCACCCTCGGGGGCATTGTAGTTCTTGGGGTCGTAGCCCCAATTGTATTTGTTGTCCTCCAGGTGGCTCTCGTCAATCGAACCGTAGTCATACGAGGGGAGGATGTGTACGTGGGTGATGCCCAACTCCTTGAGGTGGTCGATACCACTCTTCATCCCCTGGGGAGTGAGTGTGCCCTCCTCGGTGAGTGCCAGGAACTTACCCTTGTTAGTCACGCCACTGTTGGCGGCTATCGAGAAGTCGCGGTGGTGCATCTCGTAGATGACAATGTCGGTGAAGTTCTCCACCTCCTTGCGCTGGTCACTCTCCCAACCCTCGGGATTGGTGTCGGCAAGGTCGATGATGGCAGCCCTCGCACCATTGACACCCACAGCCTTGTTCCACACACCGGGGGTTTCGGCGAGAGTCTTGCCCTCTTTGGTTGTCACCTGGTAGGTGTAGAACTGCCCCTTGCGGTCGCCCTTGAGCTTGGACACCCAGGTACCCTTGGTGGAGGGGGTCATAGCAACACTCTCCAGAGCCTCGCCGCCCTCGCCATCGGCATAGATGCGAAGGGTTACGCTCTCGGCTGTGGGGGCCCAGAGTCGGAGGGTGGAGCTTGTGGGGGTGTAGGTGAGTCCGAGGTCACCCTTGGTGTACTCGGGATAGGTGGTCCAATCACCTACGGTTGTTTGGGTTTTGCAAGCCATAGTCATCACGCCGCACACAACGGCGAAAAGTTTAAGAATAGTTTTCATATATGTCAAAAGAGTTTTGTTTCTTCTCTTCCACACCACGCAGCGAAGTACTCACCGGAGGCGGCCACATCTTGCGCAAGGCGCAAGGTAGTGATTTTTTTCCAAACCCCACCACCCTCTCCGACGAGCCGCCGCTTTTTGAGCGACAAAATGCATTTTTGGAGGGGTAAAGCACACCACCCATCCCCAACCTCACCACACCCCAAAGAGAGGAAAAATAGGAGGCCTCTATAAAATAGAGGCGGGGAAATTTTGAAAATCGAAAAGGAATGTGTACTTTTGCGCTAATTGGAAAAATAGTAAATTTTAAATGCCTAATCTTAATGACAAGGTAACGCGCCAAATTAAACCCGAATGGCTCAAAATCAAGCTCCACGACGGAGAGGGTTATGCCGAAGTGGCTCACATCGTTGAACGCCACGGACTGCACACCATCTGTAGCAGCGGCAGGTGCCCCAACAAGTCGGAGTGCTGGAGTCGCAAGACAGCGACCTTCATGATTCTGGGAAACATCTGCACCAGGGGCTGTAAGTTCTGCGCCACACCCACGGGCAAGCCGTTACCCATCGAACCCAACGAACCCGAAAGGGTTGCAGAGTCCATCCGACTGATGGGACTCCGCCACGCAGTCATAACCTCTGTCGATCGTGACGACCTGCCCGACGCAGGCGCTCACCATTGGAAGAGGGTCGTGGAGGCTATCAAAACTATTAATCCAAACACAACTGTAGAGGTTCTTCTGCCCGACTTCGACGGACGGAAGGAACTCATAGATATTGCGCTCAGCGCCAAGCCCGACATCGTGGGACACAACCTCGAGACCGTGGAGCGTATCACCCCTCTGGTGCGTTCGAGGGCCAAGTACCACACATCGCTCCAGAGCCTCAGCCTGATGGCCCAGAGCGGTATCCCCACAAAGAGTGGACTGATGGTGGGTCTGGGCGAGAGCCACGAGGAGATACTCGAGGCACTCTCGGACCTTCGCAAGGCTGGCGTGGAGATTGTAACCCTCGGTCAGTATCTGCGACCCACGGCAAAGCACTACCCCGTAGCGAGGTATATGCCCCCCGAGGAGTTCGACCAGCTCAAAGAGGAGGCCTATGCAATGGGATTCAAATATGTGGCAAGTGCTCCACTTGTGAGGTCGTCATACCTGGCCGACAAGGCTGTGGATGCCTGTACGGCGAACAAAAAAGAGTAGGAGCAGCCCCAAGGGACAGAAAGTAGAACAACAAAACGACGAAAGACCGATGGCAGCAGAGTGGGAGGTTGTAGATGTGGGCACAATGGCCTACGGCGAGTGCTGGGAGCTGCAACAGAGGCTCTTTGAGGAGGCTATCGGCGAGAAAAAGGAGGGGCGAACACCCCGCCAAAAGATAATCGTGGTGGAGCACCCACCCGTATATACCCTCGGCAAAAGTGGCAAGGAGAGCAATCTGCTGATTACTGAGGCCTACCTGAGGAGTATCGGTGCGGAGTTCTATCACATCGACCGAGGAGGTGACATCACCTTCCACGGCCCGGGCCAGATTGTGGGCTATCCCATTCTGGACCTCTCGGCCCTGGGGCTGGGACTCAAGGGGTATATCGACGCCATTGAGGGGGCAGTGATTGACACTATGGCCGAGTGGGGCATAGCGTGTCAGAGGGTCGAAGGGGCCTCGGGGGTGTGGATTGTTGAGCCCCACAGGCCTATGAGGAAGATTTGCGCCGTGGGCGTAAAATCGTCGAGGTGGGTCACAATGCACGGCTTTGCCCTCAATGTGAACACCGACCTCGGCTACTTCCGCCACATAAACCCTTGCGGGTTTACCGACCGCACAGCGACCTCGATGGCCGAGGAGTTGGGTGGTGAAATCAGTGTTGAGAAGGTCAAAGAGCGACTCCTCGAACACCTGGCAGAGAAATTAAATATTATAAAATAAAAATAAACGATTATGCCAATTGACAAACGTTGGGTAATCAAGGAACAGGGCAACAGCGAAAAGGTGGCAAACCTGGCAGCTCAACTAAACATCCCCCCTGTCCTTGCCAACCTGCTTGTACAAAGAGGCATAGAGACTTACAACGAGGCTACAAGGTTCTTTAACCCCAAGCTGTCCGACCTCCACGACCCATTCCTGATGAAGGATATGGACCGAGCCGTGGAGCGCATCGACCGAGCCGTGCAGAACGGTGAGAAGATTATGGTCTATGGCGACTACGATGTGGATGGCTGTACGGCAGTTGCGCTGGTCTATACATTCCTGCGCAGCAGAGGACACGAAAACCTCACCTTCTACATCCCGGACCGTTATACGGAGGGATATGGTGTGTCGATATCGAGTATCGACTACGCCGAGCGCAAAGGTGTGAGCCTGGTTATCGCACTCGACTGCGGTATCAAGGCCGTTGAGAAGGTTGACTATGCCACTTCAAAAGGGATTGATTTCATCATCTGTGACCACCACCTGCCCGGTGACAAGATTCCCGAGGCGGTAGCTGTCCTCGACCCCAAGAGGGAGGACTGCCACTACCCCTTCGACGAGCTTTCGGGCTGCGGTGTGGGCTTCAAACTTGTGCAGGGCTACGCCCAGAAGAAGGGTATTCCCTTCAGCGAGGTGGAGAAACTGTTGGACCTGGTGGTGGTGAGCACCGCCGCCGACATCGTTCCTCTGGTGGGCGAGAACCGCATCCTGGCCTACTATGGACTCAAGAGGCTCAATGAGGCCCCCCGCAAGGGTCTGCACTCGATTATCAACATCTGTGGTCTGGACAAACACATCATCACCATCGACGACATCGTCTTCAAGATTGGCCCCCGCATCAACGCCGCAGGACGTATGAGGGTCGATCCCGATGACCCCGACGCAGCACCTTCGGGTGGCCACAAAGCCGTGGAGATGCTCATTGAGCTCGACGAGGCTATGGCCAAGGAGTGTAGCAAGAGTATCGACGAGTTCAACCAGAGCCGCAAGAGTATCGACCGCAATGTGACCATCGAGGCACACGATATCATCGAGAGCAGCGAGGAGATGAAGTCGCACAAGAGCATTGTGATTTACAACCCCAAGTGGATGAAGGGTATTGTGGGTATTGTGGCTTCGAGGTTGATTGAGACCTACTACAAGCCCACCGTGGTGCTCACTATGAGCAACAACTTCGCAACCGGTTCGGCTCGCAGTGTGGCAGGTTTCGACCTCTACCAGGCTGTGGAGTCGTGCTCCGACCTGCTGGAGAACTTTGGTGGCCATATGTATGCTGCGGGTCTTACGATGAAGCCCGAGAATATCGAGGAGTTCACCCGTCGTTTCCACGCCTATGTGGAGGAGCACATCGACCCTGCGCTGTTGGTACCCCAGGTCGATATCGACTCGGAGTTGCTCTTCAGCGACATCACCCCCTCGTTCAGGGCCGTGCTCTCACGCTTCCAGCCCTTCGGTCCCGGCAATACCGCCCCCGTGTTTAAGACCTGTGGCGTGAGCAACCGTGGCGATGCGAAGCTTGTGGGTGCCGAGAGGGAGCACCTCAAGATGGACCTCACACAGAGGCAGAAACCCAACACCACAATTGGTGCCATCGCCTTCCAGCAGCCCACCCACTATGAGTGGATTCGCAACGGACGACCCATCGATGTCTGCTACACCATTGTGGAGAACCACTACCGAGGTTCCACCACCCCCCAGCTGAGGGTGAAGGACATAAAGCCGCTCAAATAGGCGACCGGCCAGAAAAAAAGGTGCCCCTGAAAAGGAGCACCTTTTTTGTATCTGTATCGAATGAGAAACCGCTAAAAAAGTAGCGAGAGGCCAAACTGCCACACGGAGTTGCGATTGTCGGGCACCGAGATGTAGTAGTGGCCATTGAAGGTGTTGGAGATGCCGTCGTGGGTCTGGGTAATACCCATTGCATAGCGCACATCGAGCGCCAAGAACTCCCAGGGCTGCCACACAGCACCCAGAGTAGCCCCGACATCGTAGGGATGGAAGGCGCTCGACTGGAAGGTGCCACACCCCTCCACATAGCCCTCCTGCAGAATGGAGGGGGCTATGTAGTCGTAGGTGGCATTGAGGAAAATACCGAGTTGCACACCTGCCCTCAGGCGCAAATCGACATTATTGATTGGGAGTCGGTAGTTGAACTCAAGGGGGAGATTGAGGTAGTCGTAGTGGTAGTCGAAGGCCACACCCTGGGCGTTGGGGCTACACTTTGTGCCCTGCTGGGAGTAGTTCACCTCGAGGGTCACACCTACACTGCGAGTGAAAAAATAGCCACCCACAAATCCGGCGTGGAAGCCTGCACCGAAAGAGTTCTCCTCCAAGCCGATGAGCGAGCTGGCCGTCACACCTCCCCTCACACCGTGGATAACCCCTTGGGCCACAGCCCTCTCGGGCGCACCGAAACCTGCAACCAACAGCACCATAAGTGCCACAACAAATCCTCTTCTCATACTCAAGACTCCTTATTCTTATGGAACAAAGGTACAAAAAACTCCGACATCCACAAAACCTGTGGGTGTCGGAGTATGTATCAAAAGAAAATCTCTTTAGAACTCGTAGAATACGCCAACCTGGAGCACACCCTGTTTGCCGAAACCCTCGGAGATTACCTCCCCCTTGTCGTTCTTCTGTGCGGGGAAGACATTGGTGAGGCCGATGTTGTAGCGAGCATCCACACCGATGTTCTCGGTGAATTTATACTGGCCACCTACTACGAACGAGAAGTCGATGCCGCTATACAAGTCGTCGTCGAGGTCGTCCTTCTCAATCGTGGTCTCTTCGCCACTTGTGGTCTTGCTCTTCACATTGATGTCGCCGGCCAAGAAGCCCAGCTGGGGACCTGCAAACAGACGGATGTTAGCAAAGTGGAACTTAGCCAACACGGGCACATTCACATAGTTGGCCATATAGCTGTTTTTGTTCTTCAGCTCGCCACCAAGGAGTGTACTGTTAACATTGACATTGGTATTAACACCCTGCATCGAGAAGTTTACCTCGGCCTGAACACCCAGCATAGGCATCAGCATATACTCGGCGAAGATACCGAAGTTCATGCCCAGCATGGAGCTCTGAGTTGCCGAAGCGGTCACAAGGTCGCCATAATCGAGGTTGTCCTCCTCCACCATACCGCTGATGGACGAAAGGTTTGCACCAGCCCTGACACCATAGTTGAGCTGAGCAAAGGCGCCGCTGGCTACCACCAGAGCTGCCAAAGTTACAATCAGTTTTTTCATTGTTTTCTTTGAGTTTTTTGTGGTTAATTGAACATTGTTTTCGAGTTAATAGCGCCCATCATCGGGGCCAATTCTCAATACGAAGTTAGCAATTATTTTCTTTCGTCACACACTTCCACCTGCTTTTCGCCCCCAAAGTTCCATTTTTGAACATCTCACACACCCTTTCCAACACATTTGTTTCACACCTATATATAATACAGTTTCACATTTTACTCACTCTTCCCCCCCTCAATGGGACACAAAAAACCCACCGTCCCGGAAGGGCGGTGGGCTGGTATTTGATTTGGAAACCCGGAGCCAAAGACTACTCGTCCTTGTCCTCCTCCTGGTAAGCCTTGAGCAGTTTGTCCTGAACATCAGCGGGAACCTGCTCGTAGGATGCAAACTCCATAGTGTAGTTTGCACGACCCAGAGTAAGTGCGCTGAGGGTAGTGGAGTAGCGATAGAGCTCTGCCAGAGGCACCCTTGCGTTCAGACGGCTGTAAGCACCCTCGGCGTTCATACCCATAATCTGGGCACGACGACCATTGAGGTCACTCATAATATCACCCATATTCTCGCTGGGAACCAAAATCTCTACGTTGTAGATGGGCTCCAAAATCTTGGGACCTGCATTGCGGAAGGCCTCCTTGAATGCGTTGCGAGCAGCCAGAACGAACGAAATCTCATTCGAATCTACGGGGTGCATCTTACCATCGTAAATTACTACACGGATGTCACGTGCATACGAACCGGTCAGAGGACCCTCGTTGAGTTTATCCTTGATACCTTTGAGGATTGCGGGCATAAAGCGAGCGTCGATAGCACCACCAACGATTGCGTTGTAGTAGATGAGTTTGCCACCCCAATCGAGGTCGAACTCCTCTTTGCCTTTGATGTTCACCAACAGCTCACGGCCGTCAACCTTATACTGTTTGGGCTCGGGCATACCCTCATAGTAGGGCTCAACAACCATATGAACCTCGCCGAACTGACCCGAACCACCCGACTGTTTGCGGTGACGGTAGTTGGCAGCAGCCACCTTGGTAATGGTCTCACGGTAGGGAATCTTGGGAGCCAAGAACTCTACCTCAATCTTATTGTTCTGAACGACGGTCTTCAGCAGGTTGATGTGCATCTCACCCTGGCACTGAACGATGGTCTGTTTGAGCTCTTTCGAGTACTCCACCTTGTAGGTGAGGTCCTCCTGTTTGATGCGGTTGAGCATCTCACCGAGTTTCTCCTCATTGTTCTGGTCGATAGCACGGATAGCAGCCCTATAGCGGGGTGCGGGGAAGTTGATGGGCGAAATCTCGGCAACATCACCAACACCCAGAGTGTCGTTGGCCTTGGTACCTTTGAGTTTCACGGTGCAACCGAGCTCACCGGCAACAAGCTCCGAAACTTTCTCGCGTTTCTTACCTGCAACGGCAAAAATCTGCGAAATCTTCTCTTTGTTACCATTGCGGGGGTTGGTAAGCTCCATACCCTCGGTGAGTTTACCGGTAACTACACGGAAGTAGCTAACCTCACCCACGTGCTGCTCAACAGCGTTGCGGAATACGAAAATAGAGGTGGGAGCAGCTGCATCACACTTAACCTCGTTGCCCTCAACGTCGGTCATAGCGTTTGCGTGTGCGGGATCGGGAAGAACGTTGATGATGAACTCCATCACACGTTTCAGACCAAAGCTCTTCTTCGCCGAGCAGCAGAAGATAGGCATAAAGTCACGACCTGCAACACCATCCCTGAGGCCCTGACGAATCTCGTCTGCCGAGAGGTCGTTGGTCTCGAAGAATTTCTCCATAAGTGCCTCGTCGTTGATGGCAGCAGCCTCCAGCAGCTCGCTGTGGTACTCCTCTGCACGATCCATCTCCGAAGCGGGAATCTCGAGCTCCTCCTGGTTGCCGTTCTCATCTTTAGCCTTGTACATCTTCATAGTGAGCACGTCGATGATGGCGTCGAAGCCCAGGCCGGGATTAACGGGGTACTGAACAACTACGGGGTTGATGGGCGAACCGCTCTTGAGAGAGTCGATAATCTTCTCCCAGTTGGCGTTCTCTTTGTCGAGCTGGTTTACGATACCCACAACGGGCATCTTGGCCTGTGCTGCATAGCGGCTGTGAATCTCGCTACCAACATCGAATCCCTGACCGCCATTGATTACGAGGGCTGCCAGGTCGCACACTTTGTAGGCAGAGAATACGCCACCGCAGAGGTCATCAACACCGGGAGTGTCCACAAAGTTGAACTTGTGACCTGCGAACTCGGTGTAGATTACTGCGGGATAGAGGCTGCGGCCCTGAGCGTGCTCAAGCTCGGTATTGTCCGAGAGGGTGGTGCCTGCCTCAACAGTACCTTTGCGGTCGATGAGTTTACTTTCAAATGCGAATGCTTCGGCAAGAGTGGTCTTGCCGCTACCTGTGCCGCCAACGATGGCGACATTTCGGAGGTTTTGAGTTTGGTAAGTTTTCATTTGTTGTTATTGTTTAGTTATGTTAGTTTCTGTTGTGCTCGCTTTTGAGCCCTCTAAGGTAGGTATTTTTTTTCAATATTCTACACCAAAACACACTTTTCCAAATGTTTTTCCTATCTTTGTGGTAAGATGGTAGAATTTCAGAGCAAAATCGAGGCCCTCAGAGGGTATCTCGACGGGGGCGAAAAGCGCATAGCCATCGTCACCCACACCAATCCCGATGGCGACGCCATTGGTTCCGCTCTCGCCTGGGCCGAAACACTCCGCAGGTGGGGGCACACCGTGCAGTGTCTTGTACCCAACCGCTTCCCCTCGTTCCTCGACTGGATGGAGGGCATCGGTGAGGTCATCATCGCCAAGGAGGCTCCCGAGGCGGCCACGGAGGCTATCACCTCCGCCGAGGTTGTCTTTGTGATGGACCTCAACAAGATTGACCGACTCGACTCGATGACCGAGCCGCTTGAGGCATCGTCGGCACCCCGCATCCTCATCGACCACCACCTGATGCCGCCCGACGACTACTCCCTGCAATTCTCCTACCCCGACCTCTGCTCCACAGCCTTTGTTACCTACAAGCTGATTGAGGCAATGTGTGGCACCAAGGCCATCTCTCGTTCTATGGCCGAAAACCTCTATGCAGGTATTATGACCGACACGGGCAACTTCGCCTTCAGCTTCCTCACACCCGACCTTATGAGGGCCGTGGCTGTGCTCATCGAGCAGGGGCTCGACATTCCCAAAGTATATACCGCCGTTTACAACTCCTACACAGCCTCCCGTGTGAAGTTGCTGGGCTACTCGCTCGGCCGCAAGATGGAGCTCATCGAGGAGGGCAAGGCTGCCTATATGTCGCTCACCGAGAGGGAGATGCGTCGCTACAACTTCCAGCTGGGCGACAGCGAGGGCTTTGTGAACTACCCCCTCACGATTGTGGGCGTAAAGATTTCGGCCATCTTTATCGAGACTCGCAAGTTTATCCGTGTGTCGTTGCGCTCCAGAGGTGACGAGGTGGATGTGAACATCTTTGCCCGCCGCTACTTCGGAGGCGGTGGACACAAAAATGCCGCAGGCGGCAAGTCGTTTGTGTCGGTGGAGAAGACCATAGAGCATTTCAAGAGCGCCGTTGCGGAGTACTTCGCCGAGCTCGGCATCAAGTAGTTTTTCGGGAGAATTGGAAAATTTTGGGGTGAATGCAACATTTTGCCCCCTTCGTGCATCTATACTATTAGACACCCGTAGCCCCACACCCGCAAGGACTGCCCAATTTCACAACCCCAATAGGAAAAATGCCTATGAAACGACTGTTACTACTATCTCTGCTGATGTTTACCACCATAGGGCTGGAGGCACAAAACCGCCCCGTGCAAGACCTTGACAAGCAGACCTATCTCGACCTCGACGCCTCGGGTATTGAGCCCGCCGACACCTTCTGGGGGCGCATTGTCGATTTCCGACTCCCCAACCTGGAGTGTAAATACGACATCTCCATCAGCCACCTGCCACTCACAACGTCTGTGGAATTCTCCAACGGTGACATCTCAAACAGATTGAGTGGCTCCCCCGCCGATGGCTACAGCGGCGCCCACACCGCCCGGGGCCCCGACACCTTCCACGTCCTCCCCTATGTGACATTTATGGTGAAGAGCTCGCCACGTATCGAGTTGGGAGCCTCCACAATTGCAATGATTTCCCGCAGCCACACCTATAATGTTGTGACACACGAGGATGTAGAGAGCAACAAATCCACCTTCCTGCTTCTCTCGCCCACGGCACGCTGGAATATGATTTACAGCCGCTACCTGCGAGCCTACCTTATTACGGGTATGGACCTTGCATTTGCAGGCGGCAAGTCGGGACTCGAGACCGAGGCAAGCGGCTTTGTCGGCTGCGGTACCACCATCGGCGCAAGGATATATCTCTTTGGCGAGGCCCGTGTATCGGGAATCTTCGGATGCGGCATTGTCGGCATCGGCTATCGTTTTTAACTAACCCCACAATGAGTTATGAAGAGCATTTTTAGATATATAACCCTCGGTTGGCTGATGTTGGTTGCCGTGGGATGTTCCGACAATAAGGAGCGAACCGAAGAGTTTCTCGGCTCTCTCGACGCCACAAAACCCGCCTTCGCCGCCTTTACCCAGAGTTTTAAGTGTGCGGCAAACAGTGCCGGTAGCCTCATTATGGCCCTCAACCTCTGCGAATATATCACCGCCTCCGAGGAGAACAAGTGGATGGTGGAGGATATGTACTACTCCAACCTGAAGATTAGGGAGCTGGAGGAGGGGCGCTGGACCGTCTTCAACGACCATTGGGTGGAGATTTACAACAATATCTCGGGCAGCGAGCTCACCCAAACAGGTGCCCTGTGGAGCGTGGAGAGCAACCCCCGATTTTTCGGCGGCAACTATCCCGACAACAACCTGGCCATTGAGAACATAGGTGGCGACACCTTTGAGCTCGACTTTGAGAAAGCCGAACTCTTCCTGAACCACTACAACGACCATATTTTCAACTACGTGACCAACAAATATGGGCAGGTCGATACAACCACCACATCGTGCAACCTTACGGTGGCCACCAACAACACCGCCTTCCGCAATGGCGACGCCCCCGAACTGATGATATCCATCTCCGGCAACGGTATGCTCTCGGAGCCCGACCGTAACTACCGTGTAGAGTATCGCATCACCGACCCCTTGCGCTTTGTGTACGACACAAACGGCTACCCCACGGGGCCCTGCTCGGGAGCAATGGAGATTATGGTGCTCAGCGAGGGAGTGATTGACCAAGTAACAGCCCTTATGAGCCCCTATAATACCATAAAGCTCACCTACGAGACCTACGACACCACCCTCACGGGCTACTACTCGTGGGATGGAAGTTGCATCACTCCAAGATAAAAAACAGACCAAAAAACTACTATGAAACGTACTGACCTCTATTTCGCCGTGGCGATTATTGCCATCTTCCTCCCCTTTGTTGTGTGTGAGCCGCTCTATGAGTGGTACAAAGCCTTCAATGCCGCACACGGAATGGTGATGAGCTTCCTGAAGTTCGGCATACTCTCCACAATGGGCGAAATGCTCGGATGTCGCATATCCACAGGGCGTTACCTCTCCCCCGGCTTTGGTATGCTGCCCCGAATGATTGTGTGGGGGGTGCTCGGTATGGGCATCAATATGGCGATGATTATCTTCTCGAAGGGCACACCGATGTTTATGGAGTATATGGGTATGGAGGGAGCTGTTGCGAGCTTCACGGCCGAGGGCTTTTCGATGGAGAAATTGTGGGTGGCGCTGGCAGTGTCGGTGGCTATGAACACCATCTTTGCGCCCGTGTTTATGACCTTCCATAAGATTACCGACGCCCACATTGCAGCCCACGGAGGCTCACTGAGGGCCCTCATCACCCCTATTCCTATGGCCGAGAGATTCGCCTCGATTGACTGGAAGGCGCAGTGGGGCTTTGTGTTCAAGAAGACCATCCCCTTCTTTTGGTACCCCGCCCACACAATAACCTTCCTGCTCCCCGCCGAACAGAGAGTACTCTTTGCCGCCCTCCTCGGCATCGCCCTCGGCGTCCTTCTGGCCCTGTCGAAAAAGAGATAAAAGGAGTTTGAGGGCGAATTTATGAGGAGGCATATTGCAAACATTATCACGGGGTTGCGAATTGTGTGCAGTTTTTTGTTGCTGCTCTTCCCCGTGTTTTCTTTTGGGTTTTATGCCACCTACCTCCTCTGCGGATTGAGCGATATGATAGACGGGGCTGTTGCACGAAAGACACACAGTACCAGCAGTTTCGGTGCAAAGTTCGACACCGTTGCAGACCTTGTTTTTATGACGGTTGCCGGCTGTAAATTGTTGCCCGCAATTCATCTGCCCCAATGGGGATGGGTGTGGATTGGTGTGATTGCCGTTGTCAAATTGAGTTATATTGTGTGGGGACTGCTCCGAAGAAAATCGCTGATAGCTTTGCATAGTATCCTTAATAAGATTGCGGGGGCCGCTTTGTTTGTTTTACCCCTGACACTGCACGTTGTGGGAATAGAATATAGCCTTGCGGCGGTCTGCTCGATTGCGACTTGTGCGGCCCTCCAAGAGGGATACCTCATCAGAACAGGGCGCGAAATTATTTGAGCAAAATCGGTACTCCCCGCACGAAAAACCCACAACAGACAAAAGAATTGACACTCCCCGCACGAAAAAAGGCAGAGCAACCGCTCTGCCTTTTTCTGTGACACATCGTGCCAAATCATCGAACTTCTCAAATTTTCCACACAAAACCCACCCCTATTCTTCGGGGGCATCCTTCATCTTGTTCAAATAATTCTCAATTATCTCATTCTCTGTTTTTTCAATTTTATCATCAAGAGTCACTGCATTGATGATGAAGAAGAAACCACCCAAAAGAAAAAGAGTAAAAAATCCCACACCACTATGTGCTAAACCAACAATAGACAACACCATCACAGAAGTACCTATCCAAAGCGTTATTTTTTCTTTCTTGCGGAGCGGCTTGGTTGCTTGCTCGATTTCCGACTTTGCCATTTCTATTGCCATCTCCCTTCGCTCTCGCTCTTTCCGCTTTCTTTCAGCCTCTTCCTCTTGTTGCCTCTCTCGCTCTTTTTGTTGCCACTCAGCCGCCTCGCCCGACACAACCCTCAGATAGTCGGCTATGGCAGCTATAGTTTTTTGCACAAACTTACCAATCTGTTTCTCATCAATCAGCACAAAATAGCCGTCCGTACCATCTTGTTGCAGAATAAACAACACATCATCCACAAATGTTGGGTGCAGCAGCAACATCACATCCACCGCCTCTACAAGGATTGTTTTATTGGATTTTATATACTCCCATTTGCCTTTGGATGCTACGCCATTTTGCGAAACAATCAGCGACCCGTCTTTCTGGAAGATGAATATAACCTTCTTCTCCTCGTGAAAAACAACCCAAGTTTTTGCACACAGCAAAGACCTCACATTGAGTCTATCGCTAATGCCTTTCAAGGACTTGGGAAGGGACATCAAATATGCCTTCATACCGAATAATCTGTTTAGGGTTAGGGGTTTCGCCACCAAATAGCAGCACCACAAAGATATATAATTTGTAATAGAAAAGAAACTACACACAACAAAAAACTCCTCCCCTACGAAAGGGGAGGTTTGGAGGGGTGGTCGAACGCTTCTCCCCGCACAGAAAATGGAGCGAAGCGACAAGTCCCCCTCAAAGGAGGGGGATTTAGGGGGTGGGTAACACCTCACGCCCCGCACACAAAACGCAACACCTACAATAGTATTGATACCCCCACACACAACAAAAAGGCCTCCACTAACGTGAAGGCCTTTCCGTGTGCGGGGAGTGGGACTCGAACCCACACGGCTCTCGCCACCAGATCCTAAGTCTGGCGCGGCTACCAATTACGCCATCTCCGCTTTCGACGGAGCAAAGGTAAATAAATTTTCCGATTTCGAGAACACCCTATCGTTTTTTTGCATACCTTTGTGGCGATGCGGTTCCCATTATTGGGACTAACAGGGAATGCCGTGAGAATCGGCAACAGTTCCCGCTGCTGTAAGCCTCGAGCCCGCAAGTCGTTGGGTTTTAAGGCTCTCGAACATTCTACACACTCGTCACTGATGCGCTGCAGAGCATTGGGAAGGCGGTTCGAGAGTGAGGCGAGTCAGAAGACCTGCCACATCGTTTATGGGATTGCTCCTGCGGCGAATGGGAGGTTTTCGTGTTCACTTGGGCCCTCGGCCTCCAATATCAAAAAACAGACACTAAAACACCAAACACCCGCAGCGAGCAAAAACCGCAAGCGGGAGTACTTGTTTTATGTTTAACTAATTAACTACCAAAAAGATGAAAAAGTTATTTAGTCTGTTTTCTTTGTTTGCCGCCTTGCTGCTGATGGGTGGCTGTAATACCCCGAACAACCCCACGGGCGACGAAAGCCCCGTACCCTACGACGAGGGAGTCTTTGTGCTATGCGAGGGTAGCTACGGCGCCGGCAATGCCTCGCTGTGGTTCTACGATCGTGAGAGCCACGAGGTGAAGGCTGATGTGTTCGGTGCCGCCAACCAGGCCAAGCTGGGTGACGTGGGCCAGTCGATGTACCTCCACAACGGAACCCTCTTTGTGGTTGTGAACAACTCGGGCGTGGTCTATGCCCTCGATGCCACAACTGGTGTCGTAACAGGTATGATAGAAAACCTGCTCTCGCCCCGATTTGTAGCCATAGCCCCCTCAGGCACAACGGGTTATATATCGCAGATGTACACCAATAAGGTTGTCATTTTCGACCCTCGCACAATGGCCGTAACGGGCGAAATTGAGCTGCAGGGAGTGGCCGACTCGGAGCAGATGGTTGTGTGGGGCGGCAAGTTGTTTGTGGCAGCCTGGAGCAATGGCCACAAGATTGCCGTAGTAGATACCGAGACCGACAAGCAGATTGACACCTTCGAGGTTGGTGTTCAGCCCTACTCTATGGTGCTCGACAAGGATGGCACAATTTGGGTTGTGTGCGACGGTGGTAACGAGTGGAGCTCTCTGCCAGAGGGAGTTACAATGGAGGCACCCTCGATGTGGAAAATCGACGCCGAGACCCACAAGGCCACTCATATGTGGGATTTTGCTGCGGGTAGCTACTTCCGTTCAAGGCTGGCCATCAATGGTTCGGGTGACACCATCTACTTCATCAACGACGCCGTGTGGGCCGTGGATGTCACCGCCGAGGTGTTCCCCGCCGAACCACTTTTGACCGTGGAGGGCTGGGGTCAGTATGGCCTCGATGTGGACCCCACAAATGGCGACCTCTACATTGCCGACGCCAAGGATTATGTCTCCAACGGCTCGGTACTTCGCTACACCTCGGGGGGTGAGTTGATAGACGAATTTGAGGTGGGTCTGCTCCCCTCGAAATTCATCTTCCGTTAGCCATAAATATGGTACGTTTTAAGGTACGTTGACAATATTGAAACGATTGATTACCATACTATTTTGCGCAGTTGTGCATTTTGGCTCTTTGTGGGGCCAAAATGCCGACTCTTTGCGCACCATAGAGGTGGATGAAATTGTGATTCACTCGGCCCGTTCACTACGTGACATAGGAGTTCAAAAGAGCATCCTGAATGAGGCTGTGCTGAAGGAGAATTTAGCCGCCACAATGGCCGAGGTTTTGGCCCAAAACAGCACCATATTTATAAAGTCATCGGGCAGAGCAAGCCTCTCGACCGCCTCTCTGCGAGGCACCGCCCCCTCTCACACTTCGGTTAGTTGGAATGGCGTGGAGCTTGGCAGCCCTATGCTCGGAATGGCGGATTTTTCACTCATCCCCTCCTATTTTGTGGATGGCAGCGAGGTCTATCACGGCGCAACATCCGTAAATGTGGCGGGTGGTGGTTTGGGGGGAGCTGTGGCTCTCTCAACACAGGCGCCAACCTCGCAAGGCTTTGACATTCAATATATTCAAAATATTGCATCCTACTCCACACACGACGAATTTGTGCGCCTCGGCTATAGCGGCCGAAGGTGGAGCACATCCACAAGGGTGCTCAACTCTGCCTCGCAAAACGATTTTCCCTACATCAACTACGATAAGGTGGGTCACCCGCTCGAGTACAACAAGAGTTGCGGCTACCACGACATCCACCTGCTCCAGGAGCTCTTCGCAAATGGCAAGAGAGGGGGTAAGTGGTCGCTAAAGGCCTGGTACACCGACTCTTCGAGGGGCATACCAAAGCTCTCGGTGGACTATCGTGACGACGATCTCACAAAGGCTTGGCAGGAGGAGAAGAGTCTGCGCTCCGTGGGCGAGTGGCGTCGCAGCTGGGGAGGGTTAAGACTCTCAGCATCGGGAGGTTACAACATCGACAATCTCCACTACATATACCAATTCTCAAAAGGCGGTGGTGCCATACAGCGTGCCGTGGACTCCAGGAGCCTCACCGTTCACACCTTTGCAGGGCTCTCGGCAGAGTGGAGCATTGGCAACCGCCTGATGTTGGCGGGTCAGCTCGGAGGAAGGTATTATTCTGTTGATAGCGAAGATGTTGCGCCCCTAATACCTGTAGGTTTTGTGGCAAGCCGCAAGGAGCTTTCATCGTTCTTCTCTGCCCGCTGGAAACCGCTTGATTGGTTGGGTGTGGCTGCGAGCCTTAGGGATGAGTGGCGAGATGGAGTTATGTCGCCCGCTATTCCCGCCCTATTCGTGGACGTGACACTCGTGGAGCGCTGGGGATTGATTGTGAGTGGCTCGGCAAGCCGCAACTACCACCACCCCACCCTCAACGACCTCTATTTTGTGCCTGGCGGCAACCCCGATTTGCAACCCGAGGAGGGTAAAACATTCGACCTCGGAGCCGAGAGCACCATCCGCAAAGGTGCACTCAAAGTGTCGGCCAAAGCAACGCTATTTCGCTCTGACATAGCGAATTGGATTATGTGGACACCTACCATTAAGGGCTTCTGGACTCCAGAGAATATTGCGGCTGTGAGGAGCGAAGGTGTGGAGTCGAGAGCCTCTATTAATTACCGCATTTCGGAGCACACAAACGTGTCGTTTAATGCGATTTTTGCCTACACATTGTCGGAGAACAACGACCCACAATCGGCAAACTACGGCAAACAACTGCCCTACATCCCTCGAATTTCCTCCTCTGCGGGAATACACATCGCACACAACAGCTGGGAGGCCGACCTGAAGAATCGCTACTACAGCGACCGTTACACCTCCTACTCGGGCACTTCGTTTGGCGGAGGGGTGGTTCCGGCCTACGCAGTGAGCGACTTTTCGGTGGGGCACACGTTTGAGGGAAATAAGGTACGTTTTAAGGTACGTTTAGAGGTAAACAACCTACTCAATACCACCTACCAATCGGTACTCTCAAGACCAATGCCACCAAGGAATTACGCACTTTCGGTGGAGTGTAGATGGCGTCAAAATCAATAAAATAACCTAAGTTTCGCGAAAAAAACGCTTTTGTATTGCGTTAATTAGAAGTACTTTGCGATGGTATGTTTCCGCAAAACTCAGATTAAGGGCTTGCTAGGCAAGCCCCACAGCCCACTCGAGTGGGCTATGAAATATTTACATTCCTCCCTAAATCCCTCCTTTGACAAAGGAGGGACTTGGTCAAAAAGCCTTAAAGGGCTTTTTGAAAAGAGGATGTTTCGGAATTTCAACAAGTTGAAATTCACGAAACTGACGTTAAAAAAGAGGCAAGCCTCAAAAGCTTGCCTCTTTTTGTGCGTTTTCGCAACCTATTTGAGCCACTTAACCTTGCCGCTATTGTCCTGCACGGGACGAGGGCGAGCCTCCTCATAGGGGGAGTAGCCCATAGCAATCACACACTCCACACCACAATCCTCGGGAATGGGGAGGAAGGTGCGCAGGTAGCTCTCGGCATCACCCATCTCGGGGCGACCCCTCATATGCTCCCTACCTGCCACGTGCACCCAGCAACTACCCAAGCCGGCAGCCTCGGCAGCAAGCTGAACAAAGGTGGCAGAGATGGCGCAGTTGTCGAGCCACAGGTCGGTGGCATTCTTGTCGCCCATAACCAACACAGCCACAGGAGCTTCAGCCATAAATGCCGAGCCATAATCCCTCATATAAGACATATGGCGGATGAGATCCCTATTCTCCACAACAAGGAAGCGTGTGCTATGGGTATTGCGTGAGGAGGGAGCAGTGAGCGCTGCCTCCAGGATTTTCTCGATGGTGTGGCTCTCCACTTTGCGATCGGAGAACTTACGCAACGAGCGTCGATTGTGTACTAAATCAAAAAATTCCATACTATTTTAGCTTTGTTTGGTGACAAATTTAGGCATTTTCGCACAAATATCGTACCTTTGGGGATACAAAAGCACAACAACTATGGAGAAAAAGATAAAAGCAGCCCTCATCTACGACTTCGACGGCACCCTCTCGCCCGGCAATATGCAGGAGTATGGCTTCATCGCCTCGGTCGGCAAGAGCAACGAGGAGTTCTGGCAGGAGAGCAACGTGTTGGCCGACATCCACGACGCCGACCCCATCCTGAGCTATATGCTCAAAATGCTCGAACACGCCAGCAAAACCGGTGTGCCAATCAAGCGTGAGGCTTTTCGCGAAACGGGGCGTAACATTCAGCTATACAGCGGAGTAAAGGAGTGGTTCTGTCGCATCAATCGCTACGGCGAGGAGCGAGGAATAGAGATTCTCCACTACATCAACTCCTCGGGCCTGAAGGAGATTATCGAGGGTTCGCCCATTGCTCACGAGTTCAAAAAAATCTACGCCTGCGAGTTCCTCTACAACGAGAATGGCGACGCCTATTGGCCCGCAGTGGCGGTGAACTACACCAACAAAACACAGTTTATATACAAAATCAACAAGGGTGTGGACAGCGTGAGTGACTCACATCTGGTGAATGCCTATGTGCCTGATGCAGAGCGCCCCGTACCCTTCGAGCATATGATTTATGTGGGCGACGGAACGACCGACATCCCTTGTATGAGGCTTGTGAGCGACCGCCGAGGCCACTCGATTGGTGTCTATGACCCCTCGTCAGAGAACGGTTATCGCAAAACGAAACTCCTACTGGAGCAGAACCGCTGCTCGATGATTTCACCCGCCGACTACACCGAAGGAGGCCGTATGGATATCCTGGTGCGTACAATTCTCGACAAGATTGCCACCGACGCACGCATCGCCGAACTCTCCAAAGAGGCATAACCCACACAACAGAGAAAATCGCTATGAAAAAGATAGTTTTTGCAACCAACAATGCCCACAAGCTCCAGGAAGTGAGGGCAATTCTGGGCCCCGAGTGGGAGCTCACAACCCTCCGAGAGGCGGGTATAACCGAGGATATTCCCGAGAATGAGCCCACCATTGAGGGTAATGCTCTGGCCAAAGCCCGCTATGTGTGGGAGCGCACGGGGCTCAACTGCTTTGCCGACGACACCGGCCTGGAGGTGGATGCACTTGGGGGAGCTCCGGGCGTTCACTCGGCCCGCTACGCCACCAATGGCCACGACTTTGCGGCCAACAGAGCCAAACTGCTGGCCGAAATGGAGGGCAAGAGCGACCGCAAGGCCCGCTTCCGCACCGTCGTTGCTCTCATTGAGGGTGGCGTGGAGCACTGCTTTGAGGGCATTGTGGAGGGCACCATCACCACCGCCGAGATGGGCGAGGGCGGTTTTGGCTACGACCCCCTATTTACACCCGAGGGCTACGCTCAGACCTTTGCCGAGATAGCCCCCGAGGAGAAAAATGCCATCAGCCACCGTGGTCGAGCCATCGCCAAGCTCGCCGAGTGGTTTCGTCAATAGAAATTAGACACATTGTCCAACACCTCGTCACGTGTGATGGGGTTGCCGGCCAACACCACAAGTCGCTCCACGACATTGTGAACCTGGCGGACATTTCCCTTCCATTCCATACCCTCGAGCTCCTTGAGAGCCGAGGGTTCTATGGTTTTTAGGGGTATATGGTACTCGTCGCACACCTCTCGCAAGAAGTAATCGACCAACTGTGGGATATCCTCACGTCGCTCGGAAAGTGGTGGCACCTCAATTACAATGACGCTCAAGCGATGGAAGAGGTCTTCACGGAAGTTGCCACGGGCAATCTCGGCCACAAGGTTCTTGTTGGTGGCCGCCACAACCCTCACATCCACATCAATATCCTTGTCGCTACCCACACGGGTTATCTTTCGCTCCTGGAGAGCGCGCAACACCTTTGCCTGGGCAGCGATACTCATATCGCCAATCTCGTCGAGGAAGAGCGTACCACCAATGGCCTGCTCAAACTTACCCTTACGCTGACGAACGGCCGAGGTGAAAGCCCCCTTCTCGTGGCCAAACAGCTCGCTCTCAATAAGCTCCGAGGGTATGGCTGCGCAGTTTACCTCCACCAGAGGGCCAGTTGCACGATTGCTCTGGAGGTGTATTTGGTGTGCTACGAGCTCCTTGCCCGTACCATTCTCTCCCATAATGAGCACACGGGCCTCAGTGGGAGCCACTTTGCCTATGGCATTGCGCAGTTTCTGTGTGCGTGGCGAGTCGCCAACAATACGGCACTTTTGGCACGATTTTTTCCTTACATACCTGTGGTTTGTGGGCACAAAGTTCTCCTCTCTCATCCGCAGCTCATTGCGCACCACACCGAGGAGGGTACCCACATCAATCGGCTTGGCCACCACATCGACAGCTCCGGCTCGCAGTATGCCGACAACCGCCTCATAGGTGCGACTGTCTGGCAGGGCAATCCAGGGATACTCTATGCTGCCCGGCTCAATCAACTCGGGCTGTCCACATATCACAAGCGACAGACCGGCGCAAATCTCCGGATCGTGCATATCGGGGAGTGTTTCGGAGGCCACCACCTTGTAGCCCTCGTGTTCGAGAAACTCTTTGAGGGAGTTGCGCACGCCCCGCTGTCGATCCACCACCAAAATTTTAGTCATACATTAGTTGTTTTTAAGAAGTTATTATTGATACTACAGTGATTACCCGATTTCCCTTTTTCTCCCTCCCTTTCGGAGTGGTTGCAACTGCGCCGCCACACGATGCAAATATTCTACCAAATTGCCCCCAAAGAGAGAAAAAATCCAAAAAAATAAGCTATCTTTGTGTCAAAGATAAATCAACTATTTGGATTTAACAACTTATGTTTGAGCCACTTGTGGGTTCCAAAAAGGGTGAAATCGTGACTTTTTAGACTATCTTTTTCAGAAGTTACCACCCCAGCCCACCTTCCCTAAATGGCAAAAACACCCTCTCCTCGACAAAAAATAATTATTACCACAAACAATACTTTTCACCGATGAAAAGAAATTACAACATCGAGCGACAAAAGCTCCATCTGCCCGAATATGGCAGACACATACAGGATATGGTGACCGAACTTGTGGGTATCGAAAATAGGGAGGAACGAAACCTCCGAGCCAAAGCCCTCATTGCCATTATGGCCAACATCCAGCACGACTCCCGAGAGACCCCCGATTTTGAGCGCAAACTCTGGGACCACCTCTTCATAATGTCTGATTTTCAGCTGGATGTGGACTCGCCATACCCCAAGCCTACGGCCACTACCATTATGCCCCCTCCCCGCAGAATGGAGTATCCCACGGGCAACATTGCGATGAAACACTATGGCAGAAATGTGAGAAACGTCATCCGCACTCTCGGCAAAATCCGTGAGCAGCAGACCGTCGATGCGGTGGTTTACAATCTGGCCAGGTATATGCGAACCAAGAGCTTTGAGTTCAACCAGGAACACCCCGACAATGCCGTAATCATCCGAGATATCAAGAGTATGTCCAACAACGAGATTTCGGTGGACGAGGAGGCAATCACAATGATTAAGAGCGACTACAGATTGAACCATTTAGGCTATTCCAAAAAGCAGGGACACCAGAAAAAAGGGTTCAAAAATCTTAAAAATAATCGCAGAACAACCCATTCCAAGTAGAAAAGTTGCCCATTTCAAAGAGCTTTACTACCTTTGCTATATACAACACACCATTAGACCGAAAAAAGAGTAAACCAAATGATGAAAAAGAGTTTTTTACTACTCATAGCTGCCGCCCTGCTGGGTGGTTGCTCGAACGATAATGTTACCATCGAGGGCGAGTTTGCCGCCTGCCCCGAGGAGTGCGTGGTGCTCGAGAGCGCCCTGGCCAACGGAGCCATCGTGGCCGACAGCATCCGCACCAATGCCAATGGCGAGTTCCGCCTGAAGGCCGCCCTCCCCGAGGGTGAGAGCACCTTCTACACCCTGCGTTGCGCCGAGCGCACCATACCCCTCATTCTCTCGAAGGGCGAGAAGGTTGTTGTGAAGTCGGTACCCGGCCTCATCAATGGCTACACGGTGAGTGGTTCGGCCGAGTCGGAACTCGTGAGGGAGGTGAGAAACCTCCTCGGACTCGGCGTCGCCAAGCTCGACTCGCTCACCACCATCTACAACCAGACCTCCTCCAAGACCCTCCAGCAGGCTATTAACAAGGAGTATAGCGCAACTTTCCTCGACATTAAGCGCAAACAGATTGAGTTTATCGTGAAAAACTCGGGCTCGCTGGCAGCAATCTATGCTCTCAACCAGCGCATCCCCGGCGACGGCGTACTCTTTGCCGGCCAGCACGACATTGTCTATTTCCGCCTTGTGGCCGAGGAGGTTGAGAAGAATTACCCATCGTCGCCCTACCTCGCAGGGCTCAAGGCTGCCATCGACAACTACGACCGCCAGGTGGAGTTCAACAATATGATTAGCGACGCCCTGGCAGCAACCCCCGCTAACTTCCCCGAGATTACCCTGCCCGATATGTATGGCAAAAAGCAGAGCCTCACGGAGTTGCAGAAAGACAAAGTGGTGCTGCTCGACTTTTGGACCATCGGAGACGAGAATGCCTCGTTCCGCAATGCCGAGCTGAAGGAGCTCTACGCCAAGTACCACAACAAGGGCTTTGAGATTTATCAGGTGTCGGTGGACACCAACAAGCCTGCCTGGGTGGAGATTGTGCAGATGCAGAAACTCCCCTGGGTGTCGGTGTGCGACTTCAAGGGCGGTAGCTCCATCGCCGTGCAACTCTATGGCATCCAGAGTGTTCCCCAGAACTTCCTGCTCGACAAGGAAGGTAACATCGTGGCCCGCAATGCCTATGGCGACGACCTGGCTGGCGAGCTCAAACGCCTCCTCAAATAACACCACCGCAACCTGCTACCCCCCCGAAAAGATGTATTACTTCGCCTCCGATATGCACCTGGGCAGCGGCTCCCCCGAGGAGTGCCGCCAACGAGAAGTGCGGGTTGTCGAATGGCTCGACAGAGTAGCCCCCACAGCCCGTGCCATCTATCTTGTGGGTGATGTGTTCGACTTCTGGTATGAGTATAAACGAGTTGTGCCCCAGGGCTTTAGTCGCCTGCTGGGCAAATTCTCCGAGCTCACCGACCGAGGAGTGGAGATACACCTCTTTGTGGGCAACCACGATATGTGGCAGAGGGACTACCTAACCCGAGAGTGTGGCGTCGAGCTGCACTTCGAGCGGGAGGTTGTGGAGCTCTACGGCAAACGTGTGAGCATCTGCCACGGCGACGACATCTACTCCCGTTACCTGGGTGGATGGACAAAGCTGATGAACGACATATTCCGCAGTCGCACAGCACGTTGGCTCTTCTCACACCTTGTACACCCCGACTTCGCCCTGCGCTTCGGACAGGGTTGGTCGCACGACAGCCGCAAGTCGAAGGACGTGGCACTTCCCTTCCTCGGCAAGGAGGACCCTCTGGTTAAGGAGGCCGAGAAGCTAAACCCCTCGGAGAGAGTAGATTACTTTGTCTTTGGCCACAACCATTGCGCCGAACGAGTGGCGCTTGAGGCTGGTGGCGAGGCTCTCTTCCTCGGCCACTGGTTCAATGGCGAGGTCTATGCCTCGCTCGACGAAAACGGCACTATGACACTCCACAAATAATTGCACTAACTTGCTATGAAACAATATCTTGACCTTCTGCGCACCATCCGTGATACGGGCCACATCAAAGGCGACCGTACGGGTACGGGCACCAAGAGTATCTTCGGCTACCAGATGAGGTTCAACCTCGCCGATGGCTTCCCCCTGCTGACCACCAAAAAGGTTTTTACGAAGGGTATCATCCACGAACTGCTGTGGTTCCTGAAGGGCGAGACAAATATTGGCTATCTCGTTGAAAATGGGGTACATATCTGGGATAACGACGCCTTTCGCTTCTACGGCGAGAGGTGTGCGGCCGAGGGCGTTACCCCCGTGGACAAGGATGAGTTTTTGGAGAGGGCCAAGGGTCGTGAGCAGTCGCTCATCGAAGGCTACCGCTACGGCGATTTGGGCAGCGTTTATGGAGCACAGTGGCGCTGCTGGGGTGCGCCCGACGGCAGGGTGATTGACCAGATTGAGGAGGTCATCCACACCATCAAGACCAACCCCAATTCGAGGCGAATGATTGTGTCGGCGTGGAATGTTGCCGACGTGGAGGGTATGGCTCTGCCCCCCTGCCACGTGCTTTTTCAGTTCTATGTGGCCGACGGAAAGCTCTCCTGCCAGCTCTATCAGCGTAGTGCCGATACTTTTTTGGGTGTTCCATTCAACATAGCATCCTATGCGTTGCTAACCCACATTATTGCTCAAATATGCAATTTGGGCGTCGGAGAATTCATCCACACGCTTGGCGACACCCACCTCTATTTGAACCATTTTGAGCAGGTGGAAGAACAGCTCTCCAGGGAGCCCCGCCCTCTGCCTCGCCTGAGGCTCAATCCCGAGGTGAAGAGCATCGCCGACCTCCGCTTTGAGGACATCGAGATTGAGGGCTACAACCCCCATCCCACCATCAAGGCCCCAATGTCGTTCTGACAATCTATGCCACATAGGTATGGTAAATGTAGAATGAATGCGCACAACAACTGAGCAACAAAAGCAGAGATATATGGACTCGAAAATCTCACTCATCGTGGCCGTGGCCCAAAACGGCATCATTGGCACAGGCGGCACAATGCCCTGGCACATTACCGAGGACTTCGCACACTTCAAGGCCGTAACTCTCGGACACTCGGTCATAATGGGACGCAAGACCTATGAAAGCATAGGCCGCCCTCTGCCACGCCGTCGCAACATCGTAATTACCCGCAACACCGACCTAAAAATTGATGGTTGCGAGATGGCCCCCTCGCTGGAGGGAGCCCTGGCAATGTGCGAGGGCGAAGAGGAGGTTTTCATCATTGGTGGAGGCCAAATCTACCACCAGGCAATGCCCCTTGCCCACAAGCTCTACATAACCCACGTGGGGATGGAGGCGGATGGCGACACCCGCTTCCCCGAGATTGACGGCTCTTGGTGTGAGGTGAAGCGTGAAGAGTTCGCCCGAGGCAAGGATTTCGAGCACCCCTTTGCCTTTGTGGACTACGAGAGGTAAAAAAATCCCCTGCCCACAACGGAGTGAGTATTAGGGCCGTAGCCCCCTTCTGCACACCATTGCGGCGGCCGTTGGGCGAAAAAATTTTGCATAATTGGAAAAAATAACTACCTTTGCATCGCAAATCGTACCGCGGGGTAGAGCAGTTGGTAGCTCGTCGGGCTCATAACCCGGAGGTCGGAGGTTCGAGTCCTCCCCCCGCTACTAAAGAGGACAAGTCATCAGATTTGCCCTCTTTTTTTGCGTTGTTATTTTTGTAAGTGTCTGATACACTGAATAATAAATCAAAGAATTCATTCCCCTGTTTGGTTAGAAGACTGCGATTTTCTTTATCCCAAATTACACCTTCGGGGAATAGTAATTTCTGGATTTTTTGACAAACTTCAAAGTCCCCTCCATTCCAATAACTCCCTAATTCACAAGCAATTCTAATTGTGTTTTCAATGTAAGAAGCAAGGTTCGAGAGGTTCACAGAGAGTCGTTCCAATTCACGCTCTGCTTCACGCTCCTCCGCCTCCAAATCGGTGACGGCACTTCGGTAGGCATCCCCATCAACTTTTCCAATGGCAAAATTCTTTTTAGCGGTCTTGATGTAGGTTCTAATCGTTGCCAAATGCTTCTTAACGGCGTTGATGTCATCTTCTTGGGCGTTTTCCTTCTCGGCAAACTTACCTTTGAGCACGCCAACCAACACGGGGATTAACTCCATTGGCACCTTGAAGCGGTCAAGCAACTCGGAGTATTTGGCGTGCAACTCCTTTGCCGCCACATTCACCGACCCATCCTTGCCACTATACTTATAATAGTCAATGTTCTTGCTCTTGACCGTATAGCCCGTGAGCATATGACCGTTATAGTAAATATGTCCCTTCAATGGGAATTGAGGTGTAATTGCCGCCTGTTCATATCCATTGTGGTTACCATTGAGAATATCTTGCGCCCTATCAAACAACGCCTCCGAAATTAACTGCTCCTGCTTGCCCTTAATCACCTTACCGTTGAGGTATTTATGCTCCAAGCGACCGCAATAGAACGAATTGCGCAAACACGCCGACAAACGCTGTTTGGTAATGTTTAACCCTCTTGCTTTAAGGCGTTCCACTATTTTTGATTGCGGAAGGTCTGGTTCATTAACAACCCACTCCCACGCCTTTTTAAGAATACGACCATCGTCATTGATGGTTAATTGGTGCTCCCTGTTCACCTTCTTTGATGTGTAACCAAGCGGTGGTTTGCTATACCACTCGCCTCGGTTGATGCACGCCACCATACCCGCATAGCACTTGCTACGACGAGTCGCATTGTCAATATCCGCCACAATGAGCAGGATTGCCTCGATATGCGCCGCTAATGTATTGCTCTGGTCCACGGGTTGATTGACCGCAACGATGGTAACACCGCTTCGGTTTAACTGACTCTTGTAAGTTAAACCCTCCTCCATATTACGACTGAAACGGTCGTAATCATACACCACGATGGTGTCTACCTCGGGGTCGTTGAGAACCGCCCCGACCATCTCTAAAAATCGCTCACCCGCCTTCTTTGCGCTTTCAAATGTGCCTCCAAAGTCGTGCTTCACTTGTTTGCCCTTTTGCTCACAATACCTATGGCACGCCTCCATTTGGGTGTCGATTGAATTGTTGTTCTTGAACTGCTCCTCCGATGATACTCGTGTCCAAGTCACTGCTTTGCCCTTACCATCCGCCGTAAGGGACTTTCTCTTGCTGATAATCTTATCAAGGCGGGTTTCTTTTGTTTTCTTAATCATATTTCTCGGTGTTTTTATACTTATTTACATACCACGCATAACCGATTTCAGCAATTTGTTCAAATCCGTTAAGGATGGTAATTATGTTTTCTTCGTTGGTAATGCCCAACTCGTTAAATTGTTGAATGAATGTTTCATTGATACTTTCTTTTATAAACATTCCACTTATAAATTTTTCCTATTATTTGCTTTTCGCCTCTTCGCTCGAAATTCATATTATCGGAGAAGACTTCTGGTCGGCAGGGATGTGCGTAGAACCCTTGCGCTATGGGCGCAATTATCCTAAACTCTCTACATTTTATGTATGTTTTTTATGATTTTATTTGAAGACAACGATTCTCGTCAAAGAATCGAAGTATTGCAAATATACAAACAAAAAATGAGAATTCCAAGAAAATACTACATCCATCGCCAACATAAACACATCGTAGTTGTTAGTCCCAATGCTAATTTCTCTATATAATGTTAGTCTTTGACTAACATTTATTTATGTGTGTAATATACTGAAAATTTTGTGATTTTTTTATGGGGGCGAGGGTGAGGAGGGGGTGGCAAAAAGTGTTTTTCGAAAAGTGTTATCCGACTTTCATTTGAAGTCAAACCACTATGCCTTATATGAAAATGCTGTTGGTTCCGAAAATTTTTCCAGAAAATTTTGCCCCCGAAAAAATTGACTTTCCTACAATTCAAACTCCTTCTTAACTCGCTGTACGGTCGATACGCTGACCTCGCAAATTTTAGCGGTATCACGAACCGACTTGCCCGCTCGGAGCGCACGAATCACCTTCGCATATTCCTCCTGCTTCTGCTCCTTGCTTTTGACACTGCCCACCTTGCGACCCATTTTCACGCCCTTCTCAATCGCAAACTTTCTACCACTGTTGAGGCGGTAGGCGATATTCTCACGCTCCATCTGGGCACATACACCGAGCACACTGACCATCACCGCCAGATACGGGTTCTCCTTGCCGTCTGCCGAGAAAAGCGACAAACCCTCCTTCTGGAAATAGGCGTTGATACCATTGTCCTTCAATGTTCGGATGGTATCGAGCACCTCCCATACCGCGCGACCACAGCGGGACAGTTCCGAGAAGAGCACCACATCTACTTTGTTGCCAACAGCATAGGCGATGCACTCGGTTAAAACGGCACGCTCCTCGTTGCGCTTTGCACCGCTGATGTGCTCCTCATACACCTCAACGACCTCCAAATTGTTGTGGGTCGCATACTCGGTCAAATCTGCCACTTGACGCTCTGTTGTCTGTCGGTCGCCCGTGCTGGACACCCTTGCATAGATTACTGCTGCCTTCATTTTATCATCTTTTGGTGATAATTTTACTACCAAATTTGGATTAACGCTTGCATTTGGAAACACCTGAACTGACCTCGCTCCACATCGAAGTAGGTGCAAACCTTACGGGAGTCACCATCGGTGCCCCTGCCGTTGATATGGTTGCCAACCAAAGCGGGCACCATAGTGCCATAGGCGATGCGTACCTCGCCGCTCTTTTTGAGGAAGGCAAACTTTACCACCTCACGACGCATACGGTTCTTCAA
>JAZQZI010000040.1:0-54476 GCA_045633985.1 Tidjanibacter sp.
AGGGTGATGACGGTTGTGCGCTTCGAGGGGAGGGTGGGGGACTCCTTGGCGTTCTTCACAAAGGTCTTTACTGCCCAACGTACCTTGTTGTCGTCGGCACCAACCACGAAACTCTCGCCACCCATCGTGAGCTTCACCTTGGTTTTCTTCACCGCAGCCCGCCTTTTCTGTCTAAAAACACCATTTTTCTGTTCTTTTTTACTCCCCCCTATGGGACCTTTGTTTGTTGTAGTAAAAGTATTATCTTTGTGGACGTTAAACCGAAAAAACCTCAAACTAATACTAAAAACTAAAAGTTATGAAGAGATTTATTGTTTTGGCCATTGCTTTCCTTGCGGCCTCTGCCTCTGTAGCCTCGGCACAGGAGAATGTTCGCTATGGTGGCCAGAAGGGCGATTTTGTATTCACGATTGGCAACTCCAGTGTGCTGGGTGGCAAGTATATGCTCTCCGACCGCTGGGCACTCGAGGCTGGTCTGCGTATTACGGCGCGTAGCGAAGATGTCTCGACAGATTTTGAGGATGTCGTAGGCTCCTCTTCGGACTATTTGCCTAACGACAATGGCTATAATAGTGCGAGTTTCGACCCCTCTCTCGAGGTGGGTGTAAACTATCTGCTTATGCCTGGAGAGCGTATGCAGGCTTATGTGGGGGGAGGTCTTCACGGAAATATTTATACCAGCAACACCACCTATCTGGATAACACCTCGACAGAGGGGTACGACAATAGTTTCACTTATGGTCTTTATGCTCTCTTTGGTGTGGAGTATTTCCTCACCCCCAACCTCTCTATTGGTGGTGAGGCGAGTCTGCGAATGATGACCGGATCAAATGAGGAGTTGAGGTTTTACTCGAATGAGTATTCTGCCATTTGGACCATTAACGCCTTCAACATCAATACTATTGCTGCCAACTCAATTATGATTAACTTCTACTTCTAAAAGAGGTATTCCAATATAAGAAGAGCCGTTGCCCCACACTTGGGACAACGGCTCTTTTATTATGCTAACGGCCAATGGCTAAATGCTAACGGCTAAAAGATAAGGTACGCAACTAAATTTTGTAGTTTTTTATTTTGGAGATGTGGTTAATCCCTTTGGGATTAAAAAAGTTTGAGAGGATGTTTTTTTGGGGGGGTAGGGTGTATAAGGTGTGTAGGGCCATTAGGGGAATTTTCCTATAACTCCTATAATTCCTATCCGGGGTAGAGAATAGGAGTAATAGGAGTAATAGGAGTAATAGGAGTAATAGGAGCCTCTCCCTAAACTCCCTAAATTCCCTATGCACCCCTTCTCCCTATCTGCCCTAACGACCCTAATAACTGAAAACTGACAACTTAAAAATAGCTGACCGCTCAGAGGGGATGTATGGGTGAGTCGCCATATAACACAAAAGGCGCTCCTTGATGGAACGCCTTTTGTATTTCGGGCCGAGTGCCCAGAATACTTTGGTGAAATCGGTGTGGGATTATTTCTTGTTGAAGAACTCCTTAACCTCCTCGGTGGGAACTACATCGGTTTTGAAGATGTAAGCACCGGTCTTCTCCGATTTAACCATTTTGATGCATTTGGTAAAACCTTTGTTTGCACCCTCTTTCTTAAGTGTTGCAACTACTTTCTTTGCCATAGTTCTTGTCCTCCTTATTTAATCTCACGGTGGATAGTTACCCTCTTCAAGTAAGGATTGTATTTCTTACGCTCCATACGGTCGGGTGTGTTCTTTTTGTTTTTGGTAGTGATGTAACGGCTCATACCGGGAACACCGCTAGCCTTCTGCTCGGTACACTCGAGGATGACCTGTACTCGGTTACCTTTACCTTTTTTTGCCATACTTCTTTAAAATGTGTTAAAAAAGATTAGTGAATTTTTGCGGGTGCTTTAGCCTCTTTGAGTGCTGCATCGAGACCCTTTTTGTTGATGGTTTTGATACCTGCTGCGGTTACTTTGAGGGTAATCCAGCGGTTCTCCTCCTCGCTCCAGAAACGCTTAGTCTTCAAGTTAAGATTGAATTTGCGTTTGGTGCGCCTGTTCGAGTGAGAAACATTGTTTCCCGACTGAGCAGTTTTACCGGTGATTTCGCAAATCTTGCTCATTTACAATAAGTTAATTAATTAGTTAATAAATTTCGCCTATTTTAGGCCCGCAAATATACGAATTAAATTCAAAATTCAAAATTCAAAATCCAAAATTGCGACAAAAAGACTCCCCTCTCGATGGGAGAAGGGAGCCTTGGAATAGTGTGTTTTGGGATTAACCCAGAAGCTCTTTCACCTCGGCGGCAACGGTGGCGCCATTGAAGCCAAACTTCTCGTCGAGCACCTTGTAGGGGGCCGAGTAGCCGAAGTGGTTCACGCCGTGCACTTTGCCGTTCTCGCCCACAAGACCCTCCAGGGTTACGGGCAGGCCGGCGGTCATACCATAGCGGGGAAGGCCCTCGGGCAGCACGCTCCTCTGGTACTCCTTGCTCTGGTCACGGAAGAGGCCCTCGCTGGGAACGCTCACGATGCGCACGCCGATGCCCTCTGCAGCAAGCAGTTCGGCACCCTCCACGAGGGTCGACACCTCACTACCGCTGGCGATAAGCACTGCCTTGGCCTCGGGCGAATCCCACACAACGTAGCCACCCTTGCGCAGACCCTCGGCCTCCTTGCGGCGGTCGTTCTGTGCGGGGAGGTCTTTGATGTTCTGGCGGGAGGTAATCATAGCCACGGGCCTGTGCTGCTCCATTGCGAGTCGCCAAGCCTCCACGGTCTCGGCGCCGTCGGCGGGACGGAGAACGAGCATACTGCGCTCGCCGTGGTGGTTGTGGAGGTGCTCCAACAGCCTGATTTGAGCCTCGTGTTCGATGGGCTGGTGGGTGGGGCCATCCTCGCCTACACGGAACGAGTCGTGGCTCCAGATGTAGAATACGGGGATGTGCATCAGCGCTGCAAGGCGCACTGCGGGTTTCATATAGTCTGAGAATACGAAGAAGGTGCCGCAAGCGGGAATTACGCCGCCGTGGAGCGCCATACCATTCATAATACAAGCCATTGTGAGCTCCGAAACGCCTGCCTGGAAGAACTTGCCGCTCCAATCGCCCTTCGAGAAGGCGTGGGTCTTCTTCAGGTAGCCGTCGGTCTTGTCGGAGTTGCTCAGGTCAGCCGAGGCAACCACCATATTGTCAATCTGCTCGGCAAAGGCACCCAGCACGGTAGCCGAAGCGTTGCGGGTGGCCGAACCGGCAGCCACATTAATCTTCGAGTAGTCAATCTCGGGGGTCTTGCCGCTCAGGAAGAGGTCGAGCTTGGCGGCAAGCTCGGGGTTTTCCTCTCTCCATTTGCGCTCCACCTCACGACGCTCCTCCCTCCAGGCCAGGAGCTCCTCACGGCGTGCAGCATAGAGTGCCTCCGACTCGGGGAAGATGGCAAAGGGCTCCTCGGGGTTACCACCCAGGTTGAGGATGGAGGTTTTGGGGTCGGCACCTGCTGCCGAGATGGGCTGGCCGTGGGTAGAAATCTTGTTCTCGAAGCTGCCACCCTCGGCATCCCTTGCACCCAGACCCATCAGTGTGCGACCAATGATGAGGGTGGGGCGCTCGCTCTCGGTGAGCGACTCGTTGAGGGCACGACGGATATCCTCGGCCGAGTTGCCGTTGCACTCCAGAACGTTCCAGTTCCAAGCCTTATATTTGGCCACAATGTCCTCGGTATCAACATCCTCCACGGTTGTCGAGAGCTGGATGTTGTTGGCGTCGTAGAACATAATTATATTGGAGAGGCCGAGGTGACCTGCGATGCGGCCTACGCCCTGCGAAATCTCCTCCTCCACAGCGCCGTCCGAAATATATACATAGGTCTTGTGGGCGGTCCACTCACCAAACCTTGCAGCCAGGAATCTCTCGGCCATTGCGGCACCGACAGCCATTGCGTGACCCTGACCCAGGGGGCCCGAGGTGTTCTCAATGGCGTGTGCGAGGTCCCTTTCGGGGTGACCGGGAGTGACACTGCCCCACTGACGGAAGGCCTTGAGCTCCTCAACGGGCATAATGCCTGCCAGGGCCAATACGCCATAGAGCATAGGCGACATATGGCCGGGGTCGAGGAAGAGCCTGTCACGGAAGGGGTACGAGTAGTCGTTGGGGTCGTAGCGGAGGAACTCCGAGTAGAGGACGTTGATGAAGTCGGCTCCACCCATTGCGCCACCGGGGTGGCCCGATTTGGCCTTTTCTACCATCGAGAGGGCGAGGATGCGGATGTTGTCTGCCGCTCTGCGAGAAATGTTGTTGTCCATAGGTTGTTGAGAATTATGTGATTATTTATGTTTGTTGTTCGAGTTGTAGTCAATCAATCCACAAATATAAGCATTTGCCCGTGGAAAGTCAAACATTTTGGCCAGAATTTACCCTTTTGCGCTCAAAGTTGTGCTGTTGGGGTTTCGGAGGGTTTCGTTTTGGTTTCCCTAAATGAAAAAATCGAAAGAAAAAAATTGATGTTTAGTTGGCGGTTTCGTAAATAATTTGTACTTTCGTACTCTAAAGTGTGGACTCTTTTTGGCCGTGCCGTGCATATTTCGAGGCAACTATTTGACACTGTTGGGGTTGTCTTGTGTGTGAGCTGTTTGGGTGCGGTTTGCGGAGGGAGTACAAGAATAGAAAGCAGAGGAAGAAACGAACGTAATTATGATAAATATGGCGGCCGAAGAGGAAAGAGAGTGGTCGCCAGGGATGAAAAAAGACAACAACACTAACAAAAAACTTTTATTAACAACAAACTAAAAACAAAATCGTATGAGAAAAATTGTACTATCAGTTTTTGCAGTCTTGATGTTCTGCGTTAGCGCAGTGGCACAAGGTCAGCGAATTACCGGTGCAGTTAGCGACGAGTCGGGTGCTCCCATCATCGGCGCTACGGTTTCGGTAGTCGGTACAACAGTGGCAACGATCACTGACGTTAATGGTGTGTACGAGATTAAGGCGGCGCAGAATGCGACTCTGGAGTTCTCGTATATTGGTTTGGCAACCGAGACTATCGCAGTCAGCGGTCGCACCACTATTAATGTTGTAATGAAGGCAGACGCAACTCAGATTGAGGAGTTGGTTGTCGTTGGTTACGGTTCGGGTGTGGCCGCCAAGTCGCTCGTTGGTTCGGTTTCGACCGTGAAGGGTGACAAGGTTGCAAGTACTCCCGTGGCTAACGTTGCCGACGTTCTTCAGGGTAAGATTCCCGGTCTGCAGGTGTTTACCTCGTCGGGTGAGCCTGCAGCAGGTTCGACTATGAAGATGCGTGGTACTTCGTCGTTCGAGGGTAGCTCGGAGCCTCTGGTTGTTCTTGATGGTGTTATCGTTTCGTCGGCGGTTCTTACCAACCTCAACTCGAACGATATCGAGAACGTGGTTCTGCTGAAGGACGCTGCTTCGACCGCCATCTACGGTGCACAGGCTGCAAACGGTGTTATGTATGTAACCACCAAGAAGGGTACTGCTGCCAAATCGCTGGTTCAGGTTCGTATGCAGGCCGGTTTCTCGGCAATGATCGAGAACAAGGCATTTGAGCTGATGAGCGCTGGCGAGCAGATGGACTTCGAGGAGAAACTCTACCCCAACCTGACCATTAACGGTGGTGACGCCGAGAAATGGCTCGCAAGGAAAAGGTGGGTGAAAGAGAACAACTACAACTTCGATTGGAAAGGCTACGCTTACCAGAGCAACGCTCCCGTGAAGAGTGCAGACGCTTCGATTACCGGTTCGTCGAATGGTATCAACTACTACATTTCGGCCGGTTACCTCGATACTGAGGGTATCGCTCCCCGTTCGGGCAACACCCGTTACACCTTCCGTACCAACATCGATGCTCAGGCTAAACCTTGGTTGAAAGTTGGTGCCAACGTAAACCTTAGCTACTCGGAGTATCAGACCGCAGTTACCGGTTGGTACATTCAGTCGGTTGACGGTCTGGTTTACGGTCAGGCAGGTTACAACGCTCCTTATGCGGAGATTTGGAATAAGGATGGTAGCTTCGGCGGTTTCGACTACACCAAAGAGCTTGATAAATTCGGCTGGGCCGGTGACATGATGAACCCCTACTACTACTACGAGAAGAACCCCTCGTCGAACAACCAGCTCCGTCTTTCGGGTAACATCTATGAGGAGATTAAGCCCATTGAGGGTCTTACTCTGAAAGCTGTTCAGGCTCTCGACGGTTCGATTACTCGCAGCAGTGGTTGGAGGTTGCCTTCGTACGCGAGTGCTCTTGGCAATGGTCAGAGGGCAGAGAAATATAGCCGCTACTATCAGCTCACTTCGACCAATACCGCTGAGTATAGGTTCACTCTCGACGATATCCACAGCTGGTCGCTGCTGGCAGGTCACGAGTCGCGTATCGCTCAGAGCGAGGGCTTCGGTGCCTACATCTCGGGCCTTACCGATGACCGTCTGACTATGATGACTGCCGGTGTGGCTGAGACCTTCACTCTGAATGGCCACAGCTTTGCTGAGGAGGCATACAACTCGTTCTTCGGCCGTCTGTCGTACAACTACGACGAGAAATACTACTTCGACGCTTCGGTTCGTCGTGACGGTGCTTCGCTCTTTGGTGCTGATGCACGTTGGGGTACCTTCTGGAGTATCGGTGGTATGTGGAACGTCAAGAGCGAGGAGTTTATGCTCGCCTACGACTACATCAACGATATGCGTCTGAAAGCCAGCTACGGTACCACCGGTAACACCTCGGCACTCGGTAGCTACAGCGCACTCGGTCTTATCGGCGCTGGCGCTTCCTACAACGGCGTGACCGGTACCGGTATTGCAAGCCAGTCGAATGCTGGTCTGACTTGGGAGACTATGAACACTCTGAACATCGGTCTGTCGATGCGTATGTTCAACCGTATGAGTATGGATATCGATGTTTACAACCGTATCACTTCGGATATGCTTATGGAGATTCCCTACTCGGCAACCACCGGTTACGATGGCGGTTGGGGTAACGTTGGTAAGATGAGCAACAAGGGTGTTGAGCTTCAGTTCAGCTACGACCTGCTCCAGACCCGCAATATGCTTTGGACCGTTTACGGCAACGTTGCATACAACCACAACGAGATTTTGGCTCTCTACGGCGACATTGAGGACTTCGTGAACGCCTCGACCGGTCTGCGTTACGCAATCGGCCACTCGGTAGGTGAGTTCAATGGTGTAACCTTCGCAGGTGTTGACCCCCGTGATGGTGCTCCTATGTGGTTTGACAAGGATGGCAACAAGACCAAGACCTACTCGGATACCTACGAGGATTGGTATAATAAGAGCTACAATGCTGACTGGTCGGGTGGTTTCGGTACCAGCCTGATGCTCGGCAACCTCCAGATTAGCGCCGACTTCTCGTGGGTAGGTGAGCGCTGGATGTGGCTCAATGAGAAATTCTACACTGCTAACTTGAACTTCGGTTCGGTTGGTCAGACTCGTTATGAGAGGCGTCTGCTCAATATGTGGGAGGAGCCCGGTCAGGTTACTGACATTCCCAGGGCAGGTACTACCTTCCAGTTTGACAACACCGCTTACTCGAACGCAGCATTCCTCCGCCTGAAGAACGTGACCATTTCGTACAACATTCCCGGTAACGTATTTGGTAACGGTTCGTTCATCCAGGGCGCAAGGGTTTACGCTATTGGCCGTAACCTCTGGACCCTCACTAACTACCTCGGTTTTGACCCCGAGTACTTCGGCAACGGTTCGAAGGGTACCTACCCTGGCACTCGTCAGTACACCGTTGGTCTTGAGCTCTCGTTCTAACCTCTTAAAAAACGGAAATGACTATGAAAAAGATTTTTTATATTGCACTTAGCGCACTTGCAGCACTGTTTGTATCGTGCGATATGGAGAAGTTTCCTCACACCGGTATTGAGGAGAGCCAGTATGGTTCGACCTACGAGGATGTGGTAAACTTGAGTGTAAGTATCTACACTCCCACCAAGAGCCTATTCGGTGGTGGCCGTTTGGATCTTGAGGAGATTCGTGGTGGTATGTTCAACGCCAAAGCCGACTTTGGTAACTACTACGGTCTGTTCTACGCTTGGATTATGCAGACCAACGACTCCGACGCCGAGGGTCCCTGGTTCAGCGACTATGCTATCATCGCCAGCCAGAACTATATGATTTCGGTTTGCGAGAAGTTCCTTGCCAACAACGATCTCGATGAGAATGTTGAGGAGGATGCTGCTAAACTTGAGGAAGTACGCAACTATGTAGCCGAGGCTCATATGACCCGTGCTATGGCTTACTGGGATTTGGTAACCAAATATTGCGCTGCCTACGATCCCACTACCGCAGCTACCACCTATGGTCTTCCCATCCAGCTTGAGTATGCTCCCACCTCGGATGCTTCGAAGTATCCCGGCCGTAGCAGCCTCGAGGAGACCTATGCACAGATTCTTCTCGACCTTGAGGCAGCCGCTAATATGACTACCGAGGGTGTGAAGAGCAGCAAGTATTGGACTGTTGACGCCGTGAACGCTATGCGCGCACGTGTATATCTTAATATGAAGAACTACGCCGAGGCAGCTACCATCGCTCAGGACCTCATCAACAGCGGTACCTACACCCTGGCAAGCAGCCAGAGCGAGATGGATGCTATGTGGTACAACGACGCCAGCAACGAGAACATCTTCCTGACCGCTGCCAGCCTTCAGGATCCCTGTACCTCGACCGGTTCGTACTACATCTACGACAACGTAAACCGTGACGGTTCGACTCCTAATCCCCAGTACCTCCCCAGCCAGACCCTTCTGGACCTCTATGGTGTAACCGACGAGGAGAAGGCTAAGGACTACCGTTTCAACACCTACTTCCAGGTACGTGAGGTGAGCGTTGAGGGTGTTGCATCCAAGGATATGTATGTGATGTGGAAATATGTTGGTAACCCCGACCTGCGTAGTGGTGCACAGCTCAACTATGTAAGTGCCGGTAAGCCCTTCCGTATTGCTGAGCAGTATCTGATTGCTGCCGAGGCTTGCGCAAACATCGACGGCCAGGTTGCTACCGGTGCCAAACTGCTCAACGACCTCCGTCGTGCTCGTATCGCTGATTATCAGGATCTGCCCATCGCAAATGCTGCCGACCTTATGTCGAAAGTTCAGGACGAGTGGAGCCGTGAGTGTGTAGGCGAGGGCTTCCGTATGATCAATATGAAACGTTGGGGCAAGACCATCGTTCGTGGTGAGTCGCAGGATTCCACTATGACCCGTCCCGGCGAGAACTACGACGAGCTTACCAAAGAGGTTACCGATTCCCGTTGCTTGTGGCCTATCCCCAAGACCGAGATCGATGCTAACCCCCAGATTAGGGAGCAGCAGAACCCCGGCTACTAGTAGAGTAACTGTGTAATAACTTATTTAAAAGAGAAAAGTATGAAATTCATTAAATATCTTGCAATAGTTCTCTTCGCAGGTGCTCTTATGACATCGTGCGGCGAGGTGGTGAACGTAGGACAGACCACTGTCCAGTTCTCCCAGGAGCAGGTTGAGTCCGGTTTTGGTGCAGGTACCGTATATGTACCTCTGACCATCACTGCCGACAACTGGAGTGCAGTGAACCTGTCGGACGTTAACGTAAAGATTAAAGTTGATGCTGCCTATACCAATGGTAATGTATATGTAGGTAAGGAGGATGAGGATTTCCGCATCACCGCTTACGATATGGTGTTCCGCAACAACTATGAGGAGCCCGAGACTGAGGAGGAGAAGGCTGAGCCTTTTGCAAAACAGATTAAGGGTGTTGAGATTATGATTCTCAAAACCGACCTCGACGTTATGGAGTTCAAGCTCGCTATTGAGAGCTCGAATACCACTATCGGTACTCAGACCGAGTGCGTTGTACGCCTCGAGAAGAGCGCTACCGACCGTCTGTGCGGTACCTACAATGTAGTGCCTACCGTTGCCAGCCCCTTCGATGGCGAGGTTGCTGCTGCATTCGATGTTCAGATTACCTGGAACGGTGAGTACAGCTGCTTCGAGATTGCTCCCTTCGATGGTTGGACTTACAGCCCCATCTACGCTTACTGGGATGCGGAGAGCGAGTCGATGTATATGTTGCCCTACGAGCCTCTGATGTGGTACAGCTCGGCAGATATGCTGATGTGCTACCAGATGTTCTTCGTAGTAGAGAATAAAACCGCAGTTCCCGTTAGCTCGGAGGTTATCCTCGACGTTGATATGGACAAGGGTACCATCACATTCCCTGAGGATCAGTACTTCGGTGTATTGGTATTCAGCTGCGACGCAGGTTACAACCCCACCAGTCTTTACGGTCGCTTCACCAGCGCTTGCGCCGGTTATGTTATGACCAAGAAGTAGTCTAAACTACGCAAACTGATAATTGTGAGGTGTGCTCCAATGGGGCACACCTCCTTTTTTTTGCCCTCGGGGAGTTGCTAATTGGCAGAAAATTATTACCTTTGCATCCCGCAAACTATGCGAATAGAGAGGTTAGAAATCAATAACATAACAATTATATCACTATGAACATCATTAAAGAGGCTCGCGAGAATCAGACCGCGATTATTAAAATCACCGTTTCGGAGGCCGACTATGCCCCCGAGGTGGACAAAAAACTCCGTGAATACAAACGCAAAGCCAACATCCCCGGTTTCCGCCCCGGTATGGTGCCTATGAGCATCATCAACAAGATGTACCGCAAAGGTGTAGTGGCAGAGACCGCCTACAAGATGGCTTCCGACAACTGCTTCGCCTACATCGAGAAAGAGGGTATCGACTATATGGGCGATGTTATGCCCGCAGAGGAGCAGGGCGCTTTCGACTTCGACAACAACACCGACCACGAGTTTATCTTCGAGATTGGTCTGGCTCCCGTTGTTGACCTCGAGCTCACCGAGAAAGACAAAGTTACCCGCTATAAAATCAAAGCCGACGAGGAGATGCGCAGCGGCTACCGCAGCCAGTTCCTCCGCACCTACGGCCGCCTGGTTGATGTAGATGTTGTGGAGAAAGACGAGGCTGTTATGTGTACCCTCGACAATGGCGAGATTAAGACCGAGGATGCTTATGTAGGCCTCATCAGTATGACCGACGAGGAGCGCAAACCCTACATCGGCAAGAAGGTTGGCGACCAGATGATTGTGAACATCAATGAGCTCTACAAGAGCACCCAGCAGAGGGCTTCGGTTTTGGGCGTGAAGGAGAACGAGCTGGAGGGTATCAACCCCGAGTTCAACCTCACCATCACCAAGATTCGCAAGTATGCCGACCCCGAGATGAACGAGGAGTTCTTCAAGATGGCCTTCCCCGAGGGTAACGTGAAGAGCGAGGAGGAGTTCGAGAAGATGATCGACAAGAAGATTGAGGCCGAGCTCAAGAAGGAGAGCGACTACGTCTTCACCCAGACTCTCCGCGAGTACCTCGTAGAGAAAGCAGCTCTCACCCTCCCTGAGGACTTCCTGAAACGCTGGCTGCTCGCCATCAACGAGGGTAAGTTCACTATGGAGGAGATTGAGAAGGACTTTGCACCCTTCGCCGAGATGATGAAGTGGAGCGCCGTACAGAAATACTTCGCCAAGAAGCTCAACGTGGAGGTTAAGCCCGAGGATATGGAGGCTGAGGCAAAGGCTTATGCCGCTGCACAGTTCGCCCAGTATGGTATGATGAACGTTGCTGAGGAGATGCTCACCAACTATGCACAGCAGATTCTCCAGAACAAGGACGAGGCCAACCGTCTGATTGAGAAGGTTTATGAGGCCAAGGTTGTGGAGGCAGTTACTCCCCTTGTTAAGGTGTCGAACAAGAGCGTGACTATTGCTGAGCTCAACAAAATCCTCGCCAAAAAAGCAAAATAGAAGGTAATTTCTTCGTTACGCTTGAAGGCGGCTTCCTCATTTGCGATAAGCAAACTGCGGAGCCGCCTTCTTCGCAAGCCTTGAAATTCCTCTTCTATTTTGCCTTTTTTATAGCAGTTGGATAGTTTTTTAGGGTTTTTAGGGTATTTAGTGAGTTTAGGGTCGTTAGGGCCATTAGAGAAATTTCCTATAACTCCTATAATTCTTATAACTCTTATAATTCATATAACCCCATAACTCCTATAACTCCCAAATAGGCAGAGCACAGAACGGGCACTCTGCCCACGATTTTCCATTTTCCATTTTCAATTTTACACTAAAAAAGCCTATCTTTGGGGTCGGAATGTGGCCCTGCTGGTGCGGGGTTTGCAGAGAAGTGAATCAATAACACCACGACAATATGAAAAACGAATTCCAGAAGTTTGCCCTTTCGCAGGGCATATCCTCGCTCAATCTCCATCGCTACTCCTCGGTGAGCGACGCCTACATCTCGCCCACCATCCTCGAGGAGCGCAGGCTCAACGTCACCCAGATGGATGTCTTTTCGAGGCTTATGATGGACCGCATCCTCTTTATCGGCACAGCCATCGACGACGATGTGGCAAACATCATCCAGGCACAGCTCCTCTTCCTCGAGATGAACGACCCCGAGAAGGATATTCAGATTTACATCAACTCGCCCGGTGGAGGTGTCTATGCGGGCCTGGGCATCTACGACACTATGCAGCTCATTTCGCCCGATGTGTGGACCATCTGCACGGGTATGGCTGCAAGTATGGCTGCCGTATTGCTCTCGGCGGGCAGCCAGGGCAAGCGTTCGGCATTGCCCCACTCGAGGATTATGATTCACCAGCCTCTGGGTGGTGTGCAGGGTCAGGCCTCCGACATTGAGATTACCGCACGAGAGATTCTCAAGCTCAAGGATGAGCTCTACGACATTCTCTCCCGCCACTCGGGTCAGAGTGTGGAGCGTATTGTGGCCGATGCCGACCGTGATTATTGGATGAAGGCCGAGGAGGCGAAGCTCTATGGTCTTATCGACGAGGTTGTGGCAACCCGCAAGGTGCTCAAGTAGTCAAACCACACACATTTTTTACCATTTAGCAAGTAAGTATGGCAAACAACAAAGATAACCGCCACGGTCACGGCGGAATAGATAGTTGCTCGTTTTGTGGTCGTAGTGCGGCCGATGTGGGTATGCTCTTCTCGGGAATGAATGGTGCGACCATTTGCGACGAGTGTGTGGAGCGTGGCTACGAGGTGTTGCAGGAGCAGACGAGTAAAAAGAAGAAGAGTGCCACCGCTGTGGCTGCTCTCTCTCAGGCCGACCTGGTGAAACCTGCCGAGATTAAGGCCTTCCTGGACCGCTACGTGATAGGTCAGGATGCTGCCAAAAAGACCCTCTCGGTGGCGGTGTATAACCACTATAAGCGCCTCTTGGCGGCCGACAAACGTCGCTCGCAGGCGAAGAAAAACAATCCCAATCCCGAGGCAGTGGCCATTGAGGATGTGGAGATTGAGAAGTCCAACATCATTATGGTGGGCGAGACCGGTACGGGTAAGACCCTGCTGGCCCGCACCATCGCACGCTTGTTGAAGGTCCCCTTCACCATCGTAGATGCCACGGTGCTTACCGAGGCGGGCTATGTGGGTGAGGATGTGGAGAGTATTCTCTCTCGCCTGTTGCAGGCTGCCGACTACAATGTGGAGGCTGCCGAGCGAGGTATTGTCTTCATCGACGAGGTGGATAAGATTGCCCGTAAGAGCGACAACCCCTCCATCACCCGTGATGTGAGCGGCGAGGGTGTGCAGCAGGCGCTCTTGAAGATTTTGGAGGGTACGGTGGTGAATGTTCCTCCCCAGGGTGGCCGCAAACATCCCGAGCAGAAGTTTGTGCAGGTGAACACCTCCAACATTCTCTTCATTTGTGGCGGTGCTTTCGACGGCATCGAGAAGCGCATATCGCAGAGGCTCAATGTGAGGGTTATGGGCTACCACCAGGGTGCGGCACGACAGATTGACCGCAGCAACATTATGCAGTACATCACTCCCCAGGATTTGCGCTCTTTTGGCCTTATTCCCGAGCTGGTGGGCCGTATGCCTGTGCTCACCTACCTCCAGCCGCTGGATAAGCCCATCCTGCGCCAGATTCTCACCGAGCCCAAGAACTCCATCATCAAGCAGTACATAAAGCTCTTTGAGATTGATGGTGTGAAGGTGGAGTTTGCGCCCGAGGTGTTGGACCTCATTGTCGATAAGGCTGTGGAGTTCAAGTTGGGTGCGAGGGGTCTTAGGAGCATCTGCGAGGCTATCGTGACCGATGCAATGTTCGACCTCCCCTCGTCGGGCGACAAGGAGTTCACCGTGACTCTCGACTATGCCCTTCCCCGTGTGGAGAAGCTCAATAAATAGTGTGGGGTGGAGCCTAAACAATAAGGGCGCAACTTTTCGGAAGTTGCGCCCTTATATATTTAATAGGTATCCGCCACGTTAGAACTTGTAGCCCACGGTGAGACCCACCGATATGAAACGATACTCGTCGGCAATGCGAATAATCTCCTGCGAACGGAATTGGTTTTGATAACGCAGGTCGATGGTCCACATCTTGTAGTCCACGCCCAGGTCTGCTGCCCAACCCCAGGGGTCACGGTTCAGCATACCCTTCACCTCGTCCTGGTAGGCGTTGTCGGTATCCTTGAATGCGGTGTTGGCTGTGGTGTAGGCGTTGAAGGTGTAGGTGGGGCCCCAGCCCAAGCGGAGTGTGGTGTTGTCGTTAAGCTTGTAGCCACCGCCGATAGTAAGGGGGATATTTACACAGCCTGCCGAGGCTGTGCTGCCGCCACCAAAGTAGAAGTCCATAGCCCAAGTGAGCTCCAACTGTGCGTGGAGCGAGAAGGGACTCTTCTTCAGGGGGAGTGTACCCCTCATAAAGCCGCCCAACTGCACACCGAGGTTGGGGCCTCCGAGGAGAGCTTTGAGGTCGGTGGTGTTGGTGACAATGTGCTGATAGGGCATCGAGATACCCGCTTTGGGGCCAAAGACAAAGTGCTGCTGCCTAATCTCTTTGGAGCTCTTGCCGCTCTGGGCGAAACTTGTGGCAGCCACCAGGAGTGCCATAAGGGTGATAATTATCTTTTTGTTCATCGCTTTCGGGGTGGTTTAGTCGTTAATACTCCAGGGACCAAAGGGGCGGGGAGTGGCGGTTGCTGCACGAGTGCCCACCTTCTCATAGTTGGTGGTGCTGAAGGTCATCGAACTGCTACGCTCCATAGCGTCGTAGATGCCCGCCTGGCTGCCCACGGTGCTGCTTGTTGCGTTGTAGTTGTAGATATCCATACCGCAGGGGGTGTCTATGGAGAGTACAACACCCTTAGCATTCTCCTCAATCTGCTCTGTGGTGAGCACAATGGGCTCCAGGCCGTCGGCTCCTGCGCCACGCATACGCATAACCTCTTTCACGGCACCCTCTTTGGTGTAGCTATAAGCCCAAATGGTGTCGTTCTGGAAGGCGTTTACGGGTGCTTCGAGCTCCCAGAGTGTGTGGTCGTAGTCGGTGCCATCGAAGGTGAGGGTGCAGGCTGCGGGGTCGTACTTGCCGAGCAGTCGTGGCCTCTCCAGACCCCACCAACCCGAGGCAATGTAGTCATACTTACCCACCTTCTGAAGGCGCAGATAGAAACTGCCCTTCGAGGGTGAGAGGGCCTCGGCTGGAGCCTCATAGGCGGTGTTGTAGTAGCCCACGCTGAGCAGAGGGGCCTTCTCGTCATCGACGATGGTGAGGGTGGACTCATCAATGGAACCCACCTCGGTGCCATCCACCTTTGCCAGACTGAGTTTAATGGTAATCTTCTCTCCCTGGAGGAAGTCGTTGTCGGGGACATCGAAATAGACCTTGCGGTTGTAGTTCTTGTAGGTCACCTCCAGATTTTCGATTTTGGCTGTGCGGTCGCCCGTCTTGGTTACGGTGTACTCCACATCCTCCATCTTGAACTTCAAAACTTCGTCGAGGGTCAGCTCTCGGCCGTTGTTATCCTTGCCGGCAGTCATCTCCACGTCGATATCGACCAGAACGGGGTATTTGTAGGGGCTCTGCATCAGATAGACCGAGAAGTAGCTATCCTCGCTACCCTCATTGGCATTGAATGTTGTGTAGCCAAATTCGAGGTCGCTACCGATAGGCTCGGCGCTGCAGGAGCTCATCGCTGCCACCAGGAGCAGTGAGCCTACAAGGCTGATTGCTATGCGCAATATTTTTTTCATCATTGAGAGTTCGATTATTCTTTTGTTGAATAGTTTACAATCTGTTCTTAGCGTAGGCGTACGCACTTTAGTGCGCACGCACAACCCACAAAGGTAACGTATTTTTAGCGAAAAAATTACATTTTCGCCGCTAAAACTCAATTTTTTATCCCTCCGTTGGGGTTAATCTATGGTGTTGCGGTAGGTGTTGTAGCGCTCCATCACCCCATTTGCGTAGGCGATGGTGATGGCGGCCTCACGGAAGCGACCCACCCTGCAACCACTCGCAGCCACAAATTCGGCGTCGCTCATCTGCCTCATCATTGCAGAAACCTCCTCCCACGATGCGCCGTTGCCACCCCCCTCCACAACGAGCCTTTGGGCCTCCAGAGTGCGGGTTATGCCGCAGTTGTAGCTCGCCACAACTATGGCAAGCTGGTCGTCGGTGGCAGGCACCGACCCGAAGCCCAATGCTCGACTGCTGCGTCTTAGCAGACGTGCCGCAAGGGTGATGTTGGTCGTGGGGTCGGCCAGGTCGTACTCCTCGCCTGCGCCTAAATCTTCGGCTGCAATGCGGGTTACCTGCATAAGTCCCACGGCTCCTCGGTGCGACACCTGGTCGTTGCGGAACCTCGACTCGTGGTAGGCCATAGCCGACATCAGACGCCAATCGACACCCTCGTTGGCGGAGATGTGGCGCAACAGCTCATCCCACACCGAAATGCCACCCATAACCCTCGTGGGGGTGTAGCGTAGCTGTGCAAAGCGCTCCGCAATGGAGGTATCGCCAAAGTAGAGCTCCACCATATAGGCATAGTCGTCGGTGGTGGCAAACTCCTTGAGGGTGGTGCCGAAATTCTGCTTGAGGGCTCGGTTGGCAAAGATGAGTATCACGGGGCAGGGCTCCTCGATGGTGGCAACCTCTATGAGGTTGCGGTGGAGGAATTTCAGCAGCTCGGCCTCGCTACGCTCAACAATTATGGCGTCGGCTTTGCCCTGCAGTGCTTGGCGAGCCATATCCAGACCATCTATGTGTTCGGTGTTGCAGGTGGCCTCCACCTGCTCCAGAGCTTCAAACGTTTTGGTTGTGAAGAGGTTGCAGTCCACAAGCACTTTGCGCCCCCTCCAGGCCTCGGCAGTGGAGCCGCCTTTGGCCAATGTGCCCCAACGAGGGGTGAGCACCACATAGTTGGTGGTGTAGAATCGCTCAGAGGGGAAGCGGTGGAAATTGACCCTCTCGGCTGCGGGAACCACGGCAATGTCAATGTCGCCCGCCATAAGCCCATCGTAGAGCTCACGGCTGCTCTTTCCTCCCTCACATTTGAGCCGTAGTCCACTGCGGCGGGCCATAGTATCCACAACGTCGGGTGCAAAGCCATACCTCTCGCCACCCACAACCGTGCATCCTGCAATCTCCTGGGAGAGCCCCAGGTGGAGCTCGCCGCTCTTGCGGTATATCTGCTCTGGGGTGCAGCCCATCCAGGGGCCATACAAAACCACTGCGCCTACAACCACAAGGAGTAGTCGTAGGCGTAGAGAATGGTTATGTAGAGTGGCTCTAATCATCGAAATACCAGCATATTCCATACTTCAGGAGTGCCCTGTTGTAGGGGTAGAAGGGAACGCTGAAGGAGTCCTTGTAGTTTTCCAGCAGGTTTTCGTTGGCGTGTTGATATTGGAGGAATATGCGCATTGTCTTCCACTTGGCTGTCACGAAGAAATTGGTGTAGGGGTAGTTGCCGAGCTTCACCTCGTTTTGGTTGTGGAACACCATAAGTGCGGGGTTGTAGGCCTGGGCATAGTAGGGGGTGTTGGCCCAGCAGTCGATGCCCACCTTCATCGAGAGCACATCCCTCACCACGCTAAAGGTGTAGTAGTAGGAGATGTTGGCCGCCCAGGTAGGTACGGGGAAAATATCCGAACTGCTCATCTGGAAGAGCACCTTGTGGTCGAGGTGGAGGCCTCCAAAGGCGAAATTCTGCTCCAAATAGAGCCCCAAGACGGTGTCCACACCCACACTCTGCTCGGGCATAGCACTTGTGCCATAGTAGATGGGGTTGGAGAGGATAGTCTGTGTGTAGCCCAAGTGGGTGCCCGTGTGTGGCACGTCCACAGCGATGTTCAGCTCGGTGATATTCTGCCTGAGGAAGTTGTTGTGCCAGATAAAGTGGTTCGACACATACTCCTGCTCCCAATACGAGGGGCTCTGGAGGTCGTAGGTGAACGAGCCCGAGATGGAGATGGGTCTATCTTTCACATAGAGTCTCAGTGCCGCCGAAGCGTCGAAATCGATGTCGCCCGCCCTGTAACCGGCTACATTGACCCTCGCCCTTGCCTGCCAATCGAGCCAACGGCCCAACTTACCTCGCGAGTCGGCATAGGCATAGTAGGTCTCAAACTTATCTGTGTGATAACCTTTGAGATAGCTGTCCATACGGAACGAGCGGTACTCTCTGTGGTCCCAACCCACACCGCCATCAATGGTGCCTACCACACCGTTACGATTGTAGGGCACAAACTGCACAAAGAGCCTGTTGGAGAGTAGCGACTCGGTCAGCGTATCACTTGTGGTTTTGGGGTCGAGGAACCAATTTTCGTAGAAATTTCGTTTCTCCACCACAGCACCTCGGCGGTCGGTGATATTGTAGGAGGTGCCGTTGCGGGTGTCGCTATATCGTCGTCCCCAGCGGTTATAGGTGATGGCGTGGCCAAAGTGTATGGCTGTGCGGTCGGCCATTGTAAAAACCGAGTCGGAGAGTGCCACAAAGGGTATGCCGTAGCTCTGCACAGCGTAGAACGAGAGGTTGTTTGCCTTGTTCAGAGCGTCGGACATCTTCATCGGGAGTCCCTGTGCCGACTCATAGAGGGTGTCGGCCACGTGCCAGGCCTCCACCAAGCCACCATTCTCCCTCTGCGAGATGGAGTTGGTGATGACTCCTGCGTGGGCCGAGTAGCGCTTGCCGGTGTGGTAGAGGGTGGCCGAGAAGTCCTGCACCTTTCCTCGCTGCCAATTGTAGATACCCCTTGAGTGGTAGGAGCTGTGGCGGAGGTTGAAGCCCGTGGAGGGGGTGATGTTTTGTGCGTGTAGCAGCTCGAGTTTATCCTCGGCATATCGTTTCTGCCCCGCTGTTTGGTAGCCCAGCGAGGTGTAGGGTCGTTTGTTGTTGTAGTGGGGGGTGTTCTCCACCGTGTAGAGGTAGGAGTAGTAACCCTTGGTGAAATCGAAGTCGTTGCCACGGGGTCGGCGGGCAAAGTTGAGGGGGGTCGATACGCCGCCCAGAATACCCACATTGGCGTCGCCCACATCCTCCCTCTGGAAGGGGTAATCACGGTTGAAACGCCCCAGGAGTGTATCCACGGGCTCCATACGGACGTGGTTGGTGTAGGTGTCGGGCACCCAGCGGAAGTGTTTCTGGTGGCGAATGGAGTCGTTGAAGAAGTAGGACTCCAAGGGCATAATCTCCTTCACTTTTGTGGAGTCGGCAGCCTCGCCCTGTGGTTCTATGGGGTTGCCATTTTCGTCGAGCTCCACCTCTCCCGCATAGGGGTTGCTGTTGGCATTTTGCAGTGCGGCAAGAGCTTCGGGGTCACGTGTGAGGTCTTGCGCATTGAAACTCTGGGCATTCACACGGAGTGTGCCCAGCAGCAGTGTTGCGACGGTTGCGAGTATGGTAAATAATCTCTTCACGCTACTCGTTTTTGGAGTTATTTTTGCATTTGAACTGTGCCACCTGCACACCGAGCGACAGCAGGATGTAGAGCACAATGGCCACCCACAACATACCCGGGCCGCCAATGATTATCACGCCGAGGGCAACAATGAGGAAGAGGTAGCGCAGACGGTTGGTGGCGTTGGCCAGCGAGAGCCCACGGAACTTCAGGGAGAACATCCTAATGGGGCTTATGAGCAGCCAGGCGCCCACAATGCCAATGGCAAGTATCACGCTGGGTGAGAGGAGAATAGAGCCCTCCTCGAGAGCCCACGCCAGCGAGCCGATAGCTATGGCGAGTGCGGGGGTGGGGAGCCCTATGAACTCTTCGTGTTGCTCGGGGTCGATGTTGAAACGTGCCAGGCGGAGTGCCGAGCAGAGGGCCACGCCGAGGCAGATGACCCACCAGGCGCCCACGCCACCCACTGCATCGTACATTGCTGCCAGCAGCAGCGAGGGTACGAGGCCGAAGCTCACCATATCGGCCAGCGAGTCGAGTTGCACACCCAGGGGGGAGTACTGACCCGTGAGCCTTGCGGCCAGGCCGTCGAGGAAATCGAAGAGGGCCGAGGCTGCGATGAGCCACAGAGCGCTACCGAGCGACACCCCTTCGGGGTCCCACAGGTGGCTGACGGCAACCAACACGGCGAGAATGCCGCACACGAGGTTGCAGAGGGTGAGAATATTTGGCAGTGTGAAATACTTTATTTTCATATTTTAGCGTTCAAAATGTAAAGTCCTTGCAAAATTAACTCCATAATAATTGGCAAAGGTAGTAATTTTTCGTATTTTTGTCCAATAGTAACCGTGGGAAGTGGCGTAAAAATAACGCATATCTCCCCAAAAACATTGCCTAAAGAATGAACAATAACCATTTTTGTGTGATTATGGCGGGTGGCGTAGGTAGCCGTTTCTGGCCTATCAGTCGTCAGAACCGTCCCAAGCAGTTCCTCGATGTGCTCGATACGGGCAAGAGTTTGCTGCGCTCCACCTTCGACCGTTTCGCCAACATCATCCCCCTGGAGAATATTCTCGTAGCCACAAATACCGCCTATCGCGATTTGGTTCTCTCCGAGATTCCCGAGATAGGCCCCGGTCAGGTGCTGTGTGAGCCCGTGGGTAAAAACACTGCCCCCTGCATCGCCTATGCGGCTATGCATATCCGTGCCATCAATCCCGAGGCAAGAATGGTGGTGAGCCCTTCGGACCACCTTATAACCAACGAGATACATTTCTGCGAGGTTATCCAGCAGTGCCTCGACTTTATCGACGAGCAGCCCGATCAGCTCCTTACCATCGGACTGCAGCCCACTCGTCCCGAGACGGGTTATGGCTACATCCAGGTCAATAAAAACAAGGCCCACGGCAAGTTCAATAAGGTGAAAACCTTCACCGAGAAGCCCAACGCCGAGTTGGCACAAATCTTTGTCGATAGTGGCGAGTATTTCTGGAACTCGGGTATCTTTATGTGGAGGGCCGACACCATTCTGGAGGCTTTCCGTGAGCATCAGGGTGAGACCTACACCATTCTCAACTCCGTTGCGGAGTGCTATGGTACCCCCGCCGAGCAGGAGGCCATCGACCGTGTCTATCCCGAGTGTGGCGCCATTTCGGTGGACTATGGTATTATGGAGCGCTCCTCGAATGTGTGGGTGCGTTGTAGCGATTTGGGGTGGAGCGACCTGGGAACCTGGGGCTCCATCTATCAGCACTCGCCCAAAGATGAGGTGGGTAATACCCAGCGAGGTGCCACCTTCGCCTTTGGAACAGAGAACTGTATTGTGAAACTTCCCCAGGGTAAAATTGCCGTGCTGGAGGGGCTCAAGGACTACATTGTGGTCGATACAGACGATGTGCTTATGGTCTGCCCCCGAGAGGCTGAGCAACATATCAAACGTTTCATCGAAACCGTCAAATTCGATACGGGTAATAAGTTTGTGTAAACCATTGAGTGATAGAGGGCTGTGATGGAGAAAATGTATGAGATTTATGCCTCCTCGAAGGGGGTACAGACCGATAGCCGCAAGGTGCTTCCCGGCGAGTTGTTCTTTGCCTTGAAGGGTGAGAATTTCGATGGCAACCGCTATGCTGCGGGGGCTCTCGAGGCGGGGGCTGTGGCGGCTGTTGTGGACGACCCTTCGGTGGCTGTGGATGGGCGCTACATTGTGGTGGATGACACCCTCCGAGCGCTCCAAAATCTCGCTCTTTGCCACCGCCGTAAACTCCGCTGCCCTGTGTTGGCCATTACGGGCACCAATGGTAAGACTACCACCAAGGAGCTGACGGCCGCTGTGCTCTCTCGCAAATTCAAAACCTATTTCACTCTGGGTAATCTCAATAACCACATCGGTGTGCCCCTAACGCTTCTGGCTATCCCCCCGGATGCCGAGTTTGTCATTGTGGAGATGGGCGCGAGTGCGCAAGGGGAGATTGCTCTGCTGTGCTCCATTGCCGAGCCCGATTATGGCCTTGTGACCAATATTGGACGTGCCCACCTGGAGGGCTTCGGAGGTGTGGAGGGTATCCGCAATGGTAAGGGTGAACTTTACGACTCGCTTGCGAGGAGTGGGGGTGTGGCCCTCTACCGCAACGACGATGCTGTGCTGTGTGAAATGGTGGCTGAGAGGGAGGGGCTGCAGAGTGTGGGCTATCCCTCGACACTCTCCGAGGGCGTTCGGAGCAACCTTGTGGGCGACTACAATGGGTTTAATATTGCTGCGGCGATGGCTGTGGGTAGATATTTCGGTGTAGCGCAGAAGGATATGTTGGCTGCCATTTCGGCGTACACCCCCTCCAATAATCGCTCGCAGGGGGTGACCACCGAACGTAACCTCCTTACGGTTGATTGCTACAATGCAAACCCCTCGAGTATGGCCGCCGCCATCCTCAATCATCGCCATAATTCTCACGCCAACTATCCACGTAAGGTGCTCATTCTGGGCGATATGCTGGAACTTGGTGAATGGAGCGGCGAGGAACACCAGAGGGTTGTGGATGAGGCGCTCGGAGCAGATTTTGAACAGATAATTCTTGTGGGCGACAACTTTGCTTCCACCCGTCACGACGACCCCCGAGTGGCTACCTTCGGGAAGGCTTTGGAGCTCAAAGAGTGGCTTGTGGAGAGACCTCTTGTCGGGTGTTTTGTGCTTGTAAAGGGCTCCCGAGGTGTGGGGCTCGAAAGGGTTATCGAAAATCTGTAATTGTAGAGAATTTGTAAGTATAAAGGGGACTGCGTGGCGGTCCCCTTTTTGTCGGCCTTTGATCGGGGACGAGGTGTGGCGTTGAAGCCGAGGTGTTGCGGCGTAAAAATGATGACAGCACAAACGTGCTGTTGCGGCCCGATTTTTCAATCTCAAAATTCTCGACTATCAATTATTTTTATTACTTTTGTAGTTTGAATAAGTGTGGGCTTTTGTGGCCCGCAGCTGTAGTAGGCAGAGAATGAACACGAGAGAATTCGGACAAAGGATAAGTGGGTGGTGCGCCACCTGCCGCAGGGGACTCCTTCGAGGGGTGCTCCTACTCTCGCTGTTGATTGCTTGTCAGGTAGTTAATGCCCAATCGTACGAGCTCCGACCACTCAAAGGGCGCAACCTTGAGGGGCGCCTGGTGCCCACCCAGAAACGTGGTAATTGGGGCTATGCCGATGAGAAGGGTAAGCTGGTAGTGAAGGCCATCTTTGCCGAGGCAGAGGAGTTTGCGGATACCCTTGCGAGGGTGAAGTGGGGCAATAAGTGGGGCATCCTGCGCCGCAATGCCGAGTACCTTTTTGAGCCCGTCTATGACACCATCACCCCCTTTGCGGGCACTACAGCCTGGGTGTTGAAGGGGGGATTGTGGGGCCTTGTCACCAAGCAGGGTGCCACTCTCTTTGAGCCACAGTTCACCACACGCACACCCTTTGAGAGGGGCATTGCCTGGGTGGAGCGAGAGGGTCGTTGGGGCCTTATTGCCGAGGATGGCAGGGTTCTTTTCGACTATCAGCTCTACGATAGACCCATCTTTGAGGAGGGTGTTTGCTGGGCCCATTGGGGCGGTGGCTGGGGTGCGCTGTCGCCCCGAGGAGAGGTGATTTTTGAGCCGTTGTTGAGGAGTTGCCCCGAATTTAAGGATGATATAAGCTGGATGTTCTGGAATGGGGCTTGGGGTGCGCTGTCGCCCCGAGGAGAGGTGATTTTTGAGCCCATATTGGAACAGCTCGAAGATTTTGAGAATGGATACGCTTGGGCACGCTGGAGCGACGGGTGGGGTGTGGTATCCCACTCGGGCGAAGTGGTCTTTGAGCCCGTGCTCGCCTCCCGTCCAATGTTCCACGGCTTGGTGTCGTGGGTGGAGTGGAACGGTCGCTGGGGAGCACTGCGCCGTGACGGACGTGTGGTGTTCGATGCGGTGCTCGACGAGAAACCGAGGTTCGATGAACAGGGTATCTCCTGGGTTAGGAACGGTCTGCTGTGGGGTGCTGTGAGGATTGACGGCAGCCTGCTGTTTGACTTTGTGATTGAGGAGCGCCCGCTGTTCGAGAGCGATGGTGTAGCGTGGGTGATGTGGAACAATCGTTGGGGAGCAATCTCCAGGGAGGGGCGAGTGCTCTTTGATGCCACCATCGAGGAGCGCCCCATATTCGATAATGAGGGCGTTGCCTGGGCCAAGTGGAACGAACGTTGGGGTGTTGTGACTCACTCGGGAGAGGTGTTGCTGATGCCCACTTCGGAGAGCCGTCCGCTGTTTGGTCAGGAGGAGTCGGCCTGGCTGGAGAGCGATGGCCGCTGGATTGTTGTGGACCGCCACGGAGCTATACTTTCGGAGGTGGCCGTAGCGTCGCTTCCCGCCTTTGGCGACAAAGAGTACGCCTGGGTGGAGTGGAATGGTAAGTGGGGCGTTGTGGACCGCAAGGGAAAGATTATCTTCGATGCGGTGCTTGCCTTCAGACCCTCCTTCCCCGATGGCAAGGTAGCCTGGGTGGAGTGGAACGGTAAGTGGGGGGCTGTGGCTCCCGACGGCAAGGTAGTCTTTGGCGCCATTCTGGAGAGCCACCCCATATTCACCGAGGGTAGCAGCAATAGTTGGGCTAAGTGGAACGGCCTGTGGGGTGTTGTGAACCGTGATGGCGAGGTGGTGCTGGCTGCCGAGCTGGATGAGCGCCCGCAGTTTGGCTCACGCACTACGGCGTGGGCTCGCTGGAGGGATGCGTGGGGTATTGTCAATCGCAACGGCGAGGTGGTGATGAATCCCATCCTGAAAAACGAGCCACAGTTCGACGAGAAGGGTCGTGCGTGGGGCTTGTGGGGCGGCCTGTGGGGAGTGATAACCTTCGAGGGTAAGGTGTTGCTCCAGCCAATGCTCGCCGAGTGTCCCAAATTCGACCGCTCGGGGGTTGCCTGGGTGCAGTGGAACAATCGCTGGGGCGTGGTGAGCCGTGGTGGCGAGGTGGTGTGCGACGCACTCTTTGTGGAGCGCCCCGAGTTTGGCTCGGCCGATAAAATGTGGTACGAATGGTTGGGCAAGTGGGGCCTTATAACCCGGGAGGGAAGGGTGCTCGTAAAGCCCGAATTGGATATGCGGCCCACCTTTGTGGGCGAGAGAGCCTGGGTGAAGAAGGATGGCAAATGGGGTGTTATGAACTCCCGCTATGAGATGGTGTTGGAGGCGACCCTGCCCGAGAGAGGCGAGGGTGTTGTGGCCGTGGGCACCACGGTTGTAAACCTCTCGACCATCAGCTCCGTTACCTACGGCAATGTGACCCCTCTGGAGAAAAAAATCTCCCCCAACGGCTACTGCCGTGTGGAGGGCGAGAGAGGTGTGGGAATTATCGACCCCGAGGGCAGGGAGGTTATCTCGCCCGTGTGGGATGAGGTGGCCTATGTGGAGGGGCGCAGGCTCCACCCCGTGCGCCGAGGCCTCCAGTGGGGCTTTGTGGATGGTGGCGGAGTGGAGATTGTGGCTCCCCGCTACGATGTGGTGGCTTCTCTCTCGGAGGGTGACCCCACAAGGCTTGTGGCCCTGGGTGGCAAGTGGGGTATTGTGTCCGAGAATGGCAGTGAGATTGTCCCCTGCAAGTATGACCACATAGAGCCCTTTGCGGATGGTGCTGCTCTGGTTGTTAATAACGGCCGCTATGGATTTGTCGATGATAGGGGTGTGGAGGTTGTGCTCTGCAAGTACGAGGAGGCTAGGGGCTTCAGCGGAGGTCGTGCGGCTGTGAAGCTGCGTGGTCGCTGGGGCTTTGTGACCAAGAGTGGCTCCACGGTTGTTCCCCTCACATTGGCCGAGGCTCGCTCCTTTGTGGAGGGTGTGGCGGCGGTGAAGGCCGAGAGTGGCAAGTGGGGCTATGTGGGTGAGGATGGCAGTTGGGTTGTCACTCCCCGCTTTGATAGGGCCGGTGATTTCGAGGGTGGCTTGGCTGCTGCAACCCTCAATGGTATTGACTATTACATCGACCACCGAGGAAACTGCCTCTACGACTTTAAGGGTGGAGTGGTGCCCTCGACGGGTAATGTGATTGTGGGCTATAAGGGTCGCTACGGACTTGTGAGCGCCACAGGTAGGGAGATTTTCCCCTGCCGCTACCACGCCATAGGCGACTTCTCGGAGGGGTTGGCTGCGGTGATGGTCGATGGCAAGTGGGGCTATATAGATGTGCTGGGCAATGAGGTTATCACCCCTCGCTACACATCGGCCGAGCCCTTCTTTGAGGGTGTGGCCAAGGTGGGGTCGCCCCGTGGCGGTGAGGAGTTTATCTATCCCACGGGCCGCACGGCCTTTGCTGTGCGCTACGATAGTGCCACCAATTTTGCCCTGGGTTGCTCCATCGTCACCCGCTCGGGCCGCACGGGTGCGGTCAATAGCCGTGGCGATGAGATTGTCCCCTGCCTCTACGATAAGGTGCGTCCGCTGGGCGATGGCCGCTATGCGGTGTCGGTGGGCGGCAAGTGGGGCTTCGTGGGGAGCGATGGCAGGGAGTTTGTGCGCTGTGCTTACGACGCTGTGGGTCGTTTCACGGAGGGTACGGCACCCTTTATGGAGGGCGACAAGAGGGGCCTGGTGGATACCTCGGGCAGGGTTGTGTGTGAGCCGCTATTCGACCGCATATCAGAGTTTAAGCAGGGCTTTGCGGCGGTGCTGAAGGATGGCCGCTCGGGCTTTGTCCACACCAGCGGAGCATACCTCATCATCGAATAGATGTGCACCGCCTATGTGAGTGAAAAATTGACAAAAAAGTGTTATAAATGAAGAAATTGATTGCTATGAGGAAGATTTTGTTTGTGGCAGCAGTAGGCTTGTTGATGGCTGCTTGTGGTGGCGCAGGCCGTCCCGAGAAGAGCATTGAGGAGTGCTGGAAGGCCCTCTCCAAGGGCGACACCGCAGCCGCTGTGGCACTTATGAAGACCACGCCAGAGGAGGTGGAACTCTACCGCTCCATCTTTGCCGAGCAGAGTGGCGAACTCCAGAGGGCCGGAGGTTTCGACGAGCTGGAGATTACGGGCAGCAGTGTGGGTGAGGAGGATGCCACCATCGACGCCGTGGTGGTGCTCAAGGATGGACAACGCATCGAGGGCTCCTACCGCCTGGTGAAGGTGGATGGTAGGTGGCTCCTGACAGAGTAACCACAGCGCAAAATCCCGAAATCAAACCTCTAAACCAAAAGAACTATGACAATTATCCAACTCGAATATCTCCTTGCGGTGGCCAACTGCGGCAGCTTCTCCAAGGCGAGCGAGCTCTGCTTTGTGACTCAGCCATCGCTCAGTATGCAGATAAAAAACCTCGAAGAGGAGCTGGGTGTGGTACTCCTCGACCGCTCCAAGAAACCTGTGGTTCCTACCCAGGTAGGAATGCTCGTTATCGAGAAGGCCAAGGAGGCACTGCTCGCCTATAATAATGTGAGAGAGTGTGTTGCGGAGCTGAAGGGAAGTGTGTCGGGTCGCTTGAGGTTGGGTGTTATCCCCACCATTGCCCCCTACCTGCTCCCCCGCTTCATCCACACTTTCGGCGAGCGATATCCCAAGGTGGAGCTCGAAATCAGGGAGATGACCACCCCCGAGATTGTGAGAGCTATGGATAGCGACGAGATAGATGCGGCATTGCTGGCGGGAGGTACCTGCCCCGACCGTATCACCGAGCAGGAGCTCTTCGATGATCGCTTCTATGCCTACGTGTCGCCAGAGAACCCCCTCTCGGCACGCACCAACCTCAGGATTGAGGATATTTATTCCAAAGACCTCATACTCTTGGCCGAGGGCCACTGTTTGAGGGACCAGGTCATTGAGCTTTGTGGCGCAGGTCGCTTGAACGAACTGCCATATACGCTGAAGAGCGGCTCACTGGAGACGGTGATGCGCATTGTGGACAACACCGATATGCTCACCATCATCCCCGAGATGGCGCTGCCCTACATCCCTGAGCACCTGAAGTCGAGGGTTAAGACCTTGGCGAGGGGTGCTGCAAGCCGCAAAATTGTAGTGGGAGTGCGCCGCACCTACGCCAAAGAGACCATCGTGGCGGCCCTCCGAGAGGTTATTATGGAGTGCGTGGGCAAAAAAATGGTGGCCAAGGAGTGGTAATCGGTGCGAAATATGTACCTTTGCCACCTTGCCTATGGCAAGCAAACAGAATGATAAGTGCAAAAAACAGATAAAAAACATTACGAAAAATGCAGAAACTGATTGACAATATCGTAGGAGCTATTCAGGACAAGAAGGGAAAGAACATCGTGTCGCTCGATATGACAGAGTTGGAGGGCACCATTTGCGACGCCTTTGTGGTGTGCAACGCCGACTCCACCACCCAGGTGGACGCCATCGCCGACGGTATCGTGGAGGCCCTGGAGGAGAAGTTGGGCGAGAAACCCCGCCGTGTGGAGGGTAAGACCAATGCCGCCTGGATTGCCATCGACTACGTGGATGTTATGGTCCACATCTTCCTCACCGAGTTGAGGAGCTACTACCGCCTTGAGCAGCTCTGGGCCGACGCCAAGACCACTGCCTACGAGTCGGAGGAGTAGGGCAGCGAGCCGCCCCCAACGCCGCCCCCGCAATCGTGGGGCGAATAATTGTGTCCGAGAGGGTAATAAACCCGCCTCGAGATGCGTTACTGATTAACGAAAAGAGAGAAAAGTCCAACCACAAAGTTTTATTACCAAGCAGAAACAGATGGAAGCGAACAAAAATAATCAAAATCCCAATTCCAATCCCAACCCCAATCAGGGTGGGAACCCCGGCAATATGCCACCCCGACCTCCCAAGCGTCCCCGCGGGGAGAAGACCGTAAGGCTCATCTATGGCTTTTGGGCCGTGTTGATGGTGGGTCTGCTCTTTATGCAGATGTGGAGCGGGGGAGAGTCGCCCGTGAAGACCAATTGGAACCGCCTGAAGGAGATGGTGGTGGCGGGCGATGTGGAGAGCATCACCGTGGAGAACGACAAGGTGGCCAAAATCTACCTCAAGGATGAGGCTGTGGAGAAGTATCGCCAAATGCCCGGCTATAAGTCGCTCCCCGATGGCGGCAAACACCAGTTTACCTACAACATCGGTAATCCCGACATCTTCCGTGAGGATCTCAAGGAGATAGGCTCCAAATATGGAGTGGAGCCCCCTATGCCCGACTACACCTATCCCACAAACATTATGAGGGAGTTGCTGACGCTCCTCCCCACCATCTTCATCGTGCTGATGATTTTCGCAATGTTTCGTGCTATGAGCCGCAACAGCTCCGCACAGAACGGAGTGATGAATGTGGGTAAGTCGAAGGCGCAGATGTATGACAAGGACAACAAAAACCGCATAACCTTTAAGGATGTGGCAGGCCACGAGGAGGCCAAAGTGGAGATTATGGAGATTGTCGATTTCCTGCGCAAGCCCGAGAAATACAAGGAGCTCGGCGGTAAGATTCCCAAAGGTGCTCTGCTTGTAGGCCCTCCCGGAACGGGTAAAACATTGCTTGCCAAGGCTGTGGCAGGCGAGGCAAACGTCCCCTTCTTCTCCATCAGCGGTAGCGACTTTGTGGAGATGTTTGTGGGTGTGGGTGCCTCCAGGGTGAGGGACCTCTTCGCCCAAGCCAAGGAGAAAGCCCCCTGCATTGTCTTCATTGACGAGATTGACGCTATCGGCCGTGCACGTGGCAAGAATGCGGGCTTCGGCGGCAACGACGAGAGGGAGAACACTCTCAACCAGCTCCTCACCGAGATGGATGGCTTTGGCAGCAACTCGGGCGTTATCGTTCTGGCGGCCACCAACCGTGCCGACATTCTGGATAAGGCGCTCACCCGTGCGGGTAGGTTCGACCGCCAGATTGATGTGGGCCTCCCCGAGCTGAAGGAGCGAGAGGCAATCTTCGGTGTGCATATGCGCAAGCTGAAGTTGGCCGAGGATGTCAATGTGGAGTTTCTGGCTAAGCAGACCCGCGGTTTCTCGGGTGCCGACATTGCCAACGTATGTAACGAGGCAGCCCTTATTGCCGCCCGCCACGATAAGAAGGCCATTGACAAGGAGGATTTCCTCGCCGCTGTGGACCGCATAATCGGTGGCCTGGAGAAGAAGAGCAAGATTATCACTCCCGCCGAGAAACGTACCATTGCCTACCACGAGGCGGGTCACGCCACCGTAAGCTGGCTGCTGGAGCACGCCAATCCTCTCGTGAAGGTGACCATCATCCCCCGAGGCAGGGCGTTGGGTGCCGCCTGGTACCTCCCCGAGGAGCGACAGATTACCACCACCGAGCAGTTGATGCACGAGATGGCGTCGCTGTTGGCGGGTAGGGCGTCGGAGCTGCTTACCTTTGGTGAGATTTCCACGGGCGCTCTGAACGACCTGGAGAGGGCCACCAAGATGAGCTATGCTATGGTGAGCTACTATGGTATGAGCGATAAGGTGGGCAACCGCTCCTACTACGACTCCACCGGTCAGAGCGACTTTGCGATGACCAAACCTTATAGCGAACAGACCTCCGTGATGATTGATGGCGAGGTGAAGGAGCTTATCGACAAGGCGTTCGAGATGGCCACCACCATCCTCACCGAGAATAGGGAGGGGCTCACCACCCTGGCCGAGCTGCTGCTCGAAAAGGAGGTTGTGTTTGCCGAGGACCTGGAGCGCATTTATGGCAAGCGCAAAAAACAGCTCGAGGCCGAGGCCGAGGAACAGTGCAAAGCCGAGGAGAAGGGTGCCGAAGAGAATAAGGAGCAGGGTAGTGGTGCCGAGCAGGAGAGCATAGCTCCCGCCTATACCATCACCGAGGAGTAACGAATCGAAACCGAACGAGAATATGAGCCTGAAGGGTAAAAATCTGGGACTGCGCACCGTAAGTGGTGCTGTGCTGGGAGTGGTGGTGGTTGGTGCCGCCCTGCTCTCCAAGTGGGCCTTTGCAGTGGTGGCGGCTGTTGTCACCGTGGGGGTGGTGTGGGAGCTCCTCCGTATGGTGCGTACCAAGGAGGGTGTGGAGCCCCAAAACCTTGTGGCCACCGCCCTGGGTGTGGCGCTCGTTGTGGAGTGTGCACTCTCGGGCTCGCCTGTGGCATTGCTCTCACTTCTGCTTCTGTTCCCCGTGGTTTTTGTGGTGGAACTTGCCAGGGGTAAGAGCCGCCCGATGGAGAATGTGGCCTCCACACTGATGGCTGTCATCTATGGCGCAGTGCCTATGGCCCTTATGGTCTGCATAGGCCAGAGAGGGGGCGAGTGGGAGCCTGCGTGGGTGCTGGCCGTTATTATGACCGTGTGGGTCAATGACATTTTTGCCTACCTTGTGGGCTGCTCCATAGGACGCCATAAGATGTGCCCCTCGATTTCGCCCAAGAAGTCGTGGGAGGGCTTCGTGGGTGGAGTGCTCTTTGCCGTGGCCTTTGCGATGGCTGCGGGCTATATGTTGGAGGGAGATGTGATTGCTTGGGGCGGTATGGGAGCCGTGGTAGCTCTGGGAGGCGTTGTGGGCGACCTTGTGGAGTCGATGTTCAAGAGGGAGTGTGGAGTGAAGGACTCCGGCAACCTCATCCCCGGCCACGGAGGTATGCTCGATAGGTTCGATGCACTTCTTATTGCAGCCCCCCTGGCCTATGTTTATATGCTAATTTTTGGACTATGAGGATAAATCCCGAAGGAATAGAGGGCATCAAAATCAACACCCTTGTCTTTGCCATCATCATTGCCGTAGTTACCGCTACTGCTTTGGTCTATGATTGGGCTTGGTGGGTGTTGCTGCTGGTGGACGGCTTTTTGGTGTGGAGAATAGTATTTTTCATCTACTTCTTCCGTGAGCCCACAAGGGCGCATTTGGAGGAGAGTGGAGCTGTCTTTTCGCCCGCCGACGGCAAGATTGTGGCCATCGAGGAGGTGGAGGGTCCCGAATGTATGGCGGGACGCTGCCTCCAGGTGTCGGTCTATATGAATTTTTACAATGTCCACGTCAATTGGTCGCCCGTGTCGGGTAAGGTGGTGGCCAAGGAGCACTACAATGGCGAGTTTCTGCTCGCCTGGCACCCCAAAAGCTCTATGGAGAATGAGCATACCACCGTGGGGGTGAGGTGTGACGATGGAACGGTTATGGCCTTTCGCCAGATTGCAGGGTGGATAGCTCGCAGGATTGTCTGCTACCCCGAGGTGGGTGACCGCCTGGTGCAGAACGTCAAGATGGGATGCATAAAGTTTGGCTCAAGGGTCGATTTGTTCCTGCCACTTGGGAGTGATGTGGTGGTGGCCATAGGCCAAAAGGTTGTAGGCTCCCAGACCATCCTTGCCCGTCTGCCCCGAAAATAAATCAACGACTTTTCCCTAACCCAAATAACTTTCGTTATGAATAATCTGCACAGATATATTCTTGGTGCTGTGGGCCTTGCAGCTCTGGTGGCCATATTTTGGTTCTTTGGCGACATCGTATTCTACGTGCTCATCGCCGGTGTGCTGGCTCTTATGTGTCAGCCTTTGGTGGCGAAGGTGGCGGGCATAAAGGTGCTGGGTCGCAACCTTCCCCGTTGGGTGGCGGCTGTGGTGGGAGTGGCGGCCGTGTGGCTTGTCATCCTGCTCTTCTTTGTGCTGCTCATCCCCCTCATTTCGGGCAAGGTGAACGACCTCACACACCTCGACTACTCCAGTATGCTCGCTTCGCTCCGTGAGCCTATGGCAGAGCTGGGTCTCTTCCTGGAGAAGTATTTCAGGATTTCCATCTCGGAGAGCTCCCTTGTGGAGATGTTTGCAGGCTATATGAACGACCTTGTTAATCAGGGCACTGTAGGCTCATTGGTGTCATCTATATTCTCGGTGGCGGGCGATGTGGTCGTGGCGGCTGTGAGTATCTCGTTCATTGCCTTCTACTTTATGAAGGAGGAGGGGCTTTTTTTGCGCATACTGCTTGCCATTGCCCCCACCAGGTATGAGAAAAATGTGGAGAGGGCTGTGGAGTCGATTACCACAATGTTGTCCAAATATTTCATCGGCGTGCTCATTCAGATTTGCTGTATGATGTTGGTGGTGACTGTGGTGCTGCTGCTGTGCGGCTTCAAGTTGCAGGATGCAATCTTTGTGGGCTTTGTGGAGGGTGTCTTCAACATCATCCCCTATGTGGGTCCTTGGGTAGGCTTTATAATCAGTGCCGCTTCGGGCCTGACCTTTGTCACTGTGGGCGGTATGAGCATCGGCTATGTGGTGATTGCCATTGCGGCCACCATCCTTGTGGCTCAGGCGGTCGATAACTACTTCATCTCGCCCAAGGTCTTCTCGCACCAGGTAAATGCCCACCCACTGGAGATTTTCCTCGTAACCCTCGTTGCGGGTAGCTCGTCGGGCATTGTGGGTATGCTGGTGGCCATCCCCGCCTACACGGTGGTGCGTGTGCTGGCCAAAGAGTTCCTCTACAACTACAAGCTCGTGCGCTCCCTCACGAAGAATATGGAGTAGGGGAGAGAGAGGATATGTGCAATAGAAAAGGTGTGTTCCACGGCGGAACACACCTTTTTATATATATGGCCCGTAGGGGGGCTATCTCAAGAGCGAGATGGTGTAGATGACATAGATGGCGAAGAAGAGAGCGCCCTCCACACGACCTATGCGACCACGACCAAAGAGAAGTGCGGCGGCAAGCAGCGCCACCGAGGTGGAGAACATCACACCCATATCGACCATCGTTACATTGCCCAAGCGCAAGGGGGCAATGGTGGCACTCGTGCCGAGAATGAGGAGGATGTTGGCGATGTTGGAGCCCACAAGGTTGCCGAGAGCTATGCCGCTCTTGCCCTTGAGGGCAGATACGAATGAGGCGAAGAATTCGGGTAGGGAGGTGCCCACAGCAACGAGCACAATGCCGATGACTGCCTCGCTGAGCCCCAAGTGGCGGGCGAGGGTGATGGCTCCGTCGAGGAACATATCGGCGCCCCACACAAGCCCCACAAGGCCACCGGCAATCATCACCACCGAGAGCCATACGGGAGCAAGCCTCTCCTCGGGCTCGTTTGTGGCGGGTTGCGCTTCGGGCGACTTGCGACCACCGGCAATCATCATCCACAGGAAACCTACATAGAGCAACAGAAGAAGTATGCCGTCGCCACGTCCCAGCAGGTTCTCGCCACGCCCCCAGATGGAGCCGTCGAGAGCCAGAATGCACAAAAGGGCTGCCACAAAGATGTGGATAGGTATATCTCGGCGGAGGTTTTCACGGCTGACTGCTATGGGGGTCACAAGGCAGGTGATGCCGAGGATGGCGTAGATGTTGAAGATGTTGGAACCTACAACATTGCCAATCGACACCTCGCTGTTGCCGCTAATGGCACTCATAACACTCACCACCAGCTCGGGCATAGAGGTGCCCACAGCAACTATGGTGGCACCAATGATAAACTCCGATAGGTGGAGCCTCTTGGCTACGGCCGAAGCACCGTCCGTGAGGTAGTTGGCACCGAAGCTCAGCAGCACGGCGCCCACGATAAGTTGTACAATAAACATTTATGCTATGGTGTTGTAATTCTGCCGAATGGCTCTACTCTTCTGTGATGGTGATGGAGAGGATGAGGTCGCCGGGGCGGATGTCGTCTATCACATCCAAGCCCTCCACAACCTTGCCAAAGCAGGTGTGTACACCGTCGAGGTGCTGGGTGTTCTGGCGATTGTGGCAGATGAAGAACTGCGAGCCGCCGGTGTCCTTGCCACGGTGGGCCATAGAGAGCACACCACGGTCGTGGTACTGTCGGGGAGCGGAGGTCTCACACTTGATGGAGTAGCCGGGGCCGCCTGCACCATTGCCAATGGGGCAACCGCCCTGAATTACAAAGTCGGGAATAACCCTGTGGAATGTGAGGCCGTCATAGAAACGGCTGGTGGCGAGTTTTACAAAGTTGGCCACGGTGCCGGGGGTCTCATTCTCGTAGAGCTCCACCTTCATCTCACCCTTCTCGGTGAGGATAATTGCATATTTCATAGTGCTGTAAAGTGTTTAATTATTTCGTTTCTCAGGACAAATATAGCGATTTTCGTTTTCTTTTCGTACCTTTGGACAACTAAAATCACGACAAAATGAACTCAAAGAGCACAAAACAGGCAACCCTCAAACCCTTCGACATCACAATCATTGTCCTCACCGTGGGCTCGGCTTTGGCCTACTCGCTCATTATGAAGAAGTTTGAGCTTATCGGTACCATTGCCCTGATGATGGGTGTCACGGGCACCGTGCTGAGCGCCAAGCGCAGCATTTGGAATTTCCTCTTCGGAGCTGTCAATGTGAGTCTTTATGCCTTCATAGCCTTCCAGACGAGCAACTACGGCCAGGCAGCCCTCAATGCGCTCTACTATCTTCCTATGCAGGTTGTGGGCTGGTGGGCCTGGAGCCACCGCAAGGAGGAGGGCGACAAGGGTAAGGTGCGTACCCGCTCTATGAAACCCTGGCAGATTGTGACGGCTGTGGCCGCCACGGTTGTGCTCACGGCCGTTATCTCGTGGCTCTTGGGCCACTACACCGACGCTGCGCAACCCCTCAAGGATGGTTTTGTAACCACCGTATTTATTGTGGGCCAGATACTTATGACTTTTGCTTTCTGGGAGCAGTGGTTCTTCTGGTTGGCGGGCAATGTGCTCAATGTGGTGCTGTGGGCGGTGGTTATGGCCCAGGGTGAGATGTTGGGAGGCCTGATGCTCATCAAGTACTCGATGTACACCATAAACTCCATCAACGGCATCCTCATTTGGCGAAAAAACAGGGCGAAGTAGTAACGTCTAACGTCTAATTAAAAAAGCTGTCAGCTCAACTCTGACAGCTTTTTTTAGTGGTTAGTGGTGGTCGTGCGTTTCGTGAATTTCAATAAGTAGGAATTCCGAAATATCCGCTTTATTGCAGGGCGCCCTGCAACCAAGTCCCTCCTTTGCCAAAGGAGGGATATAGGGAGGAATGTAAATGTTAATAGGCTTACTTTAGTGAGTAATGTGGCCCCAGAAGCCAAACTTGGGTGTGGTTAGTGGTTAGTTATTAGTTGTTAGACGATGGGTCGATGTGTCGTTTGATGGTGCCGATGGTGGCGTAGGCGAGGGGGGTGCCGAAGAGTACCTCAATGGCGAGTTTCATCGCATACTGGAAGCCTATCATCAGCAGCAGGTCGTGGGTCGTAACCCTCCCCGCAAAGGCTATAAGCACAAAAGGCACAGTGTCGGTGAGGTGGCCCACAAGCGAACTACCTATGGTGCGCAACCACAAGTGGCGACCCTCGGTAGCCTTTTTTATCCGCTCCATACACCAGGCGTTCGAGATTTCGCCCAGCGCAAAGCCCACAAGTGAGGCAACCACGATGCGTGGTACATAACTAAATGTAGTATTGTATGCCAGGGCCGACTCTGCCAGATAGTCGGGCGAGGGGAGCCACACACCCAGCTGTGTGCAGAGCACCATCAGTAGGTTGCACACAAGGGTCATAACTATCACCTTGCGGGTGGTGCGATAGCCCCAAATCTCGGTGAGCACATCGCCCAACATATAGGCAAAGGGGAAGGTGACGGTGCCGGCGTCGAAGTAGCAGAAGCCGCCGATGGAGATTATCTTGGAGGCCATAATGTTGGAAATCAGATAAAGCGTGACAAAGAGTGCCACGACGACCACAAATAGGGAGCTGCGGCTTATGCTCCACTGTGTTCGGTTTTTGAAAGGGTTTTCCGATACCTTGTTCATAGTTATTTACTCTTTACGATGGGGCAAAGATAGAAATTCCAATTGCAAAATTCAAAATTGTTGGGTGTGCTATTTGGGCCACACGAAGTGGAAATTGGTGCTCTCGCCGCCATCGACCACAATGCTCTGGCCTGTGCAGAAGCGGTTGGTAATGGTGAGGAAGTAGGCCCACTCGGCAATCTCCTCGGCCGTTGCCCAGCGACCGAGGGGTGTTACGGCCATAATCTCCGCCCACAGCTCAGGGTCGGTCATAACGCACTCATTCAGAGGAGTTATTACTCCTCCGGGGTCGAGGCTGTTGCAGGTGGCGCCATACTTGGCTACGGCCATCGCTGTGTGCTTGGTGTAGGCCACCACACCACCTTTGCTGGCTGCATACTCGCCAAACTCAGCCCCTGTGTGACCACTCGCCGAGCCAATGTTGAGTATGGAGTGTATTCCCTCTTGCAAGCCATATTTCTCGGTCACTCGGATGAGCCCCTTGAGGTTGGTGTCAATGTCGCCCTCGTTCTGGGTGCCTGCATTGTTGATAAGCACCTCCACACTCTCCACTGTGGGTAGGTTGTTGTAGTCACGGATGTCGCACACGTGGTGGGTGTAGCCCTCACAATCGATGGTGGAGGCTTGGCGGTCGATGCCTACAACGCTGTGGCCACGCTCCAGAAAGAGGAGAGCTATGGCTCGGCCTATACCCTGCGAAGTGCCTGTAATCAGAATTTTCATAGATGGTTGTTACTTATAGTATTGTTTTACGTATTCTCCTATCTGCTTTCCCACACGGCGGAGGTTCTCATTTGCCACCTCGGGTCTCATAGCCTCCCCAAGAGGCATCCCCTCTGGTGTGGCGGCCAAAATCTCCACGAAGCCACTCTCGACAAGTTCTCGGCTCATAACCACCGAGCCCCCCACGACGATTGTGGGGATGTCCAACCCTGCCGCTGCCCTAAAGACCCCTCCCGGAGCTTTCCCCAGCAGCGTCTGGCCATCCACACGCCCCTCTCCCGTCACCACAAAGCAGCTGCCCTCGGCCCTTCTGTCAAAACCTACCGCCTCCAGTAGCCACTCAATGCCACTCGTGAGCTCTGCTCCGGCAAGAGTTCTCAAACCGAAGCCCACACCTCCCGCAGCACCTGCCCCGGGAAAAGTGAGGTGCTCACCGCCGGCGAGCGAAGCAAAGTGGAGGGCACCCTCCTCAAGCAGTGCTACCTCCTCGGGCGAAGCACCCTTCTGTGGGGCAAAAAGTCGGGCAGCACCCGTGGGGCCCGTAAGGGGTGAGTTTATATCGGTGAGGCAGACAATCTCGGCCCCCTCCAACTCGGAAATAACGCCCGAAGTGTCGATGGTGGCGATGTGTGGAAGGTTGCGCCCACACCCCTTCATCGGCTCCCCCTCACTGTCCCTAAATCGCCAGCCGAGAACCGATAAAAGTCCTGTACCACAGTCGTTTGTGGCGCTGCCGCCAAGACCCAGGATTATCCTCCTACACCCCCTGCGGAGAGCGTCAGCCATCATCACTCCCGAGCCATAGGTGGAACTCTCCATTGCGTTTCGCTCACCCTCGCCGAGGAGCGTGAGTCCCGAGGCGGAGGCAAGATCCATAATGGCCACCTCGCCCTTCACTCCATAAGTTGCCCGTATGGGGCGACCCAGCGGGTCGAATGTCGCAACCTCCACCCTCTCCGCCCCAAGCGCCTCGATGAGTACCTCGGCTGTACCCTCGCCACCGTCGGCCACGGGAATCTTCACAACCTCGCAGTCGCCCACCACGGAGAGGATGCCGTGGGCGAGTGCTGCGGCCACTTCGGGGGCAGAGAGCGACCCTTTGAAGGAGTCGGGTGCTATGGTCACTTTGGACATTATGAGCAGAATTTTGGGCGTTGTCTTACGACAAAGATAGAAAAAAACTCCTTTTTTCTGACCAACGGCACCAAAATGTACTTATATTTGCGCCAAAATCGAACACCCACTTACAATATGTGTGGGTGCAAACATTCTAACACAAACTTATTTCACACTTTTATGGCAACTATCGGTAAGAATAAGGCGCAGGGCAAGGCCGGCGCAAAGTTCTCAATCGACTTCTCTCCCCGCCTCTTCTCAACCCTCAAAGGGTACAATAGGGAGATGTTTTCCAAAGACCTGATGGCAGGTATCATCGTAGGTATTGTGGCTATTCCTCTGGCTATCGCCTTCGGTATTGCCTCGGGCGTAGGCCCCACCGAGGGTCTGGTGACCGCCATTATTGCCGGTTTCCTCATCTCGGCGCTTGGTGGCACAAAGGTGCAGATTGGTGGCCCCACGGGTGCCTTCATCGTCATCGTCTATGGCATTATCCAGCAGTATGGTCTGGCAGGTCTGGCCATCGCCACCGTTGTGGCAGGTATTATGCAGGTGTTGATGGGTGTCTTCAAGCTCGGTAGTGTCATCAAGTTTATGCCATATCCCATCATCGTGGGTTTCACGGGCGGTATCGCCATCACCATCTTCTCCACTCAGATGAACGACCTGTTCGGTATGGGTATCGAGAATGTCCCCGCCAACTTCATCGACAAGTGGGCCTGCTACTTCCAGAATATCAACAACATCAACTGGATGGCCTTCCTGATGGGTATCGCAAGTATTCTCATCATCGTCTATACTCCCAAGATATCGAAAAAAATCCCCGGCTCACTGCTGGCTATCATCGTGATGACCCTCGTGGGCTGGCTCCTGAGGGAGTATGCAGGTGTAACCTCCATCAAGACCATCGGCGACCTCTATGAGCTGCCCCACGGCCTTCCCAAATTCCGTCTGCCCTCTCTTGCCGAGGGCGAGACCTTCTTCTCAACCGCACAGTCGGTGCTCCCCGCGGCCTTCACCATCGCTATGCTGGGTGCCATTGAGAGCCTTCTGTCGGCAATGGTGGCTGACGGTGTGGTGGGCGACCGCCACAACTCCAACACCGAGCTTATCGGTAACGGTATTGCCAATATGGTAGCACCCCTCTTCGGCGGTATCCCCGCAACAGGTGCTATCGCACGTACTATGGCCAACATCAACAACGGTGGCCGTACCCCCGTGGCCGGTATCTTCCACACTCTCGTACTGCTGCTCGTATTGCTCTTCCTGGGCGGTCTGGTAGGAATGATTCCTATGCCCTGCTTGGCAGGTGTGCTGATTGTTGTGTCGTACAATATGAGTGGCTGGCGCACCATCCGCTCTATGTGCCGCCAGTCGAGGGGTGACATCGCCGTGCTCTTCCTTACGCTGCTGCTGACCGTCATATTCGACCTCACCATCGCTATTGAGGTGGGCCTCATCCTGGCCGTTGTACTCTTTATGAAACGTGTTATGGAGAGTGTCAATATCTCGGTTGTAGAGAAGGAGATGTCGCTCAATAGAGGTGGCGAGTTGGATGAGAAAATACAGCTTCCCGACCACACTGAGGTTTATGAGATTGAGGGTCCCTTCTTCTTTGGTGTTGCCAACCGCTTCGAGGAGTTGCAACGTAATCGCAAGGTGCAGCCCATCCGTATCATTCGTATGCGCAGGGTAAACTTCATCGATGCTACGGGTATCCACAACTTTGAAATCTTCATCGAGTCGGCCCAGAAGGAGGGTCAGACCATCATCCTCTCGGGCGTCAGTGCAGATGTTTATGAGACATTGCTCCACTCGGGCATTGTGACTATGGTGGGTGAGGAGAATGTTCTCGACCACATCCACAAGGCTCTCGCTCGTGCCGAAGAGCTTTCCAAAGAGATTAAGTAACAGAAAAGCCGCCCACTCGGGCGGCTTTTCTGTTACAGACGTCTAACGTCCAACGTCTAACGTCTAATGTCGCGGGCTCGCATCAGCGAGCCCGAAAACTTTTATAGCCCCGCTCCTTATCTTTTCAGGTAGTCGGCTATGGCCTGGTAGGCGGGGAGTGATATGTGGTCGTTGAGGGTGTTGGAGGCCTGGGGGTTGTGGGCCACACGAACAATCACCATCTCGGCCGCAGGGTCGATATAGATGGCCTGGCCGTGGACTCCTCTGGCCATATAGGCACCATCTTCATTGTTGCTCACCCACCACATATTGCGGTAGCTCCAACCGGGGAGTTTCTTGCCATAGTCGCTCTTCTCGAAAGGCTCGGGGTCGCTGCCAAAGCGTATGTCGTCTATGACCTCCTCGGGAATTATCTGCTCGCCGTGCCAACGTCCTCCTCGGCGCATCATCTCGCCGAAGCGTGCCAGGTCCCTCACTGTGGCGTTGAGCCCTCCGCCTGCAAAGGCTGTGCCTGTGGCATCCACCTGATAGTAAGCATCTTGCTCCATACCCATACGGCTCCACACCCTCTCTCGTAGCTGCTCTGCAAGGGGTGCTCCGCCCACTCGCTCAACAATCCATCCGAGTACATCGGTGTTTACTGTGCGGTAGCCGAAAGTGGTGCCGTGAGTGTTGTCTTTGCGGATGGTTGCCAGAAAGTCGTGGTAGCCCTGAGGGGTGCCCGCAGGGTGCTCCACCATAGCGTTGCCGGCGGCCGAGAAACGCCACACCTCGGCATTCGGGTCGGTGTACTCTTCGGAATAGACTATGGAGGTGGTCATATCCATCACCTGCCTTACGGTGGCGTCGCCAAAACCGCTACCCGCCAGCTCGGGGAGGTAGTAATCGACCCTATTGTCGGGGTCCAGGCGCCCCTCGGCAACGAGTGTGGCGGCCAGGGTGCCCGTGAAGGATTTGGTGACGCTCATCAGTGCGTGGGGCTGCTCGGAGTGCATATCCCCGAAGTAGCGTTCATAGACAATTTTCCCTCGGTGGAGGATGACCACTCCGTCGGCATAGTTGAGTTCTAGCGACTCTCGCCAAGTGAGGGGCTCGGAGCCGCCCGTGGGGATGAATGTGAGGCGGTCGATGGCCTCCTCGTCGAGGTTGTAGCGGAAGGCTCGGGGGCGCACGGCATTACCTCGGGGTACGTTGGTTGTGGGCATAAACTCCCTCATATGGAGAACGCTGAAGGGGAGAGCCTCGGAGGTGAAGAAGCTACCATCTCGGGCGTTGCCACGAGGGGTTTGTGCATAGAGTGTAGGGGTGTAAAGCATAAGCGTAAGGGGGAGTATCAGACTCCCGAAAAAATGTTTCATAACGGAACTCGATTTTGGTTGATATACTATGCAGATAACGGGCCAAAAGGGAAAGTATTACCCCGTAGGGGTAGAAATTTGTGTAAAAATGTGGCGGTTGGGCGGGGAAAAGTTAGTTTTCCCAAAAAAAACAATATATTTGCGAGGTTAAAACCAAGCGTGAAACACAAATTAACCTAAAATCAATAAACAATTCATTTATGAAATTTTTGAGAATTTTGTTGGTCGGAGTCTTTGCTCTCTTCTCGACCACTCTCCTTGCGCAGCAGACCGGTACCCAGTGGAGCGCAGAGGTTGAAAACCTCGGTGAGGGTTACTACAACATCAACGTAACTGCACAGGTTCCCGAGGGTTTGCACATCTATGCAATGGGTGAGCTCGGTGGCTACAACCCCACCACCATCACCTTCGGTTCGGAGAACATCACCCTCGAGGGTGAGGCTGTTCCCTCCCGTGAGCCCCACAAATATTTCGACGATATCTTTATGGTCGATATGGGTGACTACGAGGGTACTGTAACCTTCTCGCAGAAGGTTGCTGCTCACAAGAAAAACGCCAAAGTGGCTGTGGCTATCGAGTGGCAGGAGTGCTCCGATGAGAACTGCTTTATGGGCGAGGCCGAGCTTGAGGTGAAACTCGGCAAGGAGGTTGCCGCTGCCGGTGAGGCTACCGTAGCTCCCGCAAGCGAGCCTGCAGCAGGTGGTAACTTCTGGGCAACCATCATTGAGGCTATCCTCTGGGGCTTTGCAGCACTGCTCACCCCCTGTGTGTTCCCTATGGTTCCTATGACCGTGTCGTTCTTTATGAAGGGCTCCGAGAATAAGGCCAAGGCCAAGTTCCGTGCTATTATGTACGGTGTATTCATCGTGGCTCTCTACACCCTCCCCATCGCCGCACTGATTATCATCACCCGTGTGGTTGGTGGCGATGCTGTGACCGCCGACATCTTCAACTGGCTGGCTACACACTGGCTCCCCAACATCGTATTCTTCATCGTATTTATGATCTTCGCAGCCAGCTTCTTTGGCGCATTTGAGATTGTACTCCCCTCGAAACTCGTGAACAAGAGCGATGAGAACGTTGATAAGAAGAAGGGTCTTGGTGGCGTGTTCTTCCTGGCACTCACCCTCGTACTCGTGAGCTTCTCCTGCACCGGCCCCATCGTAGGCTCCGTGCTTATCAAGGCTACCCAGGGTGAGGTTTGGACCCCCATCTTCGCTATGATGGCCTTCTCGCTCGCCTTCTCGATTCCCTTCGTATTGTGCGCTCTCTTCCCCGGCTTGCTCAACAAGATGCCCAAGAGCGGTGGTTGGCTCAACTCGGTGAAGGTTGTCCTCGGTTTCGTTGAGGTAGCCCTCGGTCTTAAGTTCCTTTCGACCGCCGACCAGGTTTACCACTGGGGCCTCCTCGATAGGGAGATCTACCTCGCTATCTGGATTGTTTGCTTCACCCTGCTCGGCCTCTACCTGCTCGGTAAGCTCAAATTCAAACACGACTCGGAGGTTAAGTATGTTTCTACCTTCCGCCTCTTTGCCGCAATCGGCGTATTTGCCTTTGTGGTATATATGATTCCCGGTATGTGGGGTGCACCCCTGAGTGGCCTCTCGGGCTACCTTCCCCCTCTCCAGAGCCAGGAGTTTGTGATTGGTAGTGGTTCGACCACCTCGACTACCTCGACTACCACCGAGAGTTCCGACCTTGGCACCGTTAAGTACGGCGACTTCCTGGAGCTCCCCCTCGGCCTTGAGGGCTTCTTCGACCTCGAGGAGGCTAAGGCCTACGCTGCAAAGGTTGGCAAACCCATCTTCCTCGACTTCACCGGCCACGGCTGCGTGAACTGCCGAGAGATGGAGGCTCGTGTGTGGAGCGACCCCACCGTGAAGGCTAAACTTGAAAACGACTTTGTGATTTGCGCCCTCTATGTGGACGACAAGAAACAGGTTGCCAAAGAGGATTGGGTAACTGCCGCTAATGGCAAGGTACTCAAAACACTGGGTAAGATTAACTCGGCATTTGCTTTGGAGCAGTTTGGCGCCAACGCACAGCCCCATTATGTGATTCTCGACGCCGAGGGTCAGCAGCTTGGTGATGCTCGTGGTTACAACCTCGATGTAGCCGAGTTTGTTAAGTGGATGGATAATGGTTTGGCTCTCCACAAGTAAAAAGTGCATATAATCGGCGATTACGTCGTTGCACTGCGATAAATCCCCTCCTCATTTACGTTCAGTAAACTGCGGAGGGGATTTTCTTGTGCGCCTTTTTACGTCTAACGACGACCGTCTACCGTCTACCGTCGCAGGCTTGCCCTGCAAGCCCGAAAACTTTTATAGGGTGTATAGGGTCATTAGGAAAAATTTCCTATAACTCCTATAATTCTTATAACTCCCATAACTCCTATCTGGGGTAGAGCATAGGAGTAATAGGAGTAATAGGAGGCCTTCCTAAACACCCTACACACTCATTCTCCCTAATGTCCCTAATGTCCCTAATGTCCCTAATGTCCCTATCGTCCCTATCGACCCTAATACCCCTATAAAAATTTTCGGGCTCGGCAACCAGTTGCCAAGCCCGCGACTATAGACGTTGGACGTTAGACTAAAAAATATCTGACCGCTAAAGCAAACGAGCCCCGACAATCAGGTCGGGGCTCGTTTGTATTACAAATCGCTATTCCATTCGCCCTGGGCGTGGGGATAGACTATCGGGCAGCTCTCTCCGGCCACTTCCTTCATCTTTAGGTAGCTCTCATAGAGGCAGATGCCATTCTGAACATCGTAGCCTATGGAGAACATCACCACCGAGGGGTGGAGTTTTGTCTGGTGGTAGGAGGCGAGGGCTCGTCGCAAGAAGTGCTCCTTCCAGGCGGGGTTGTTTGCGGGGCTGTTGGAGTAGTCACTCTTGGGGCTTGTGATGTAGGCCGAGGTGCAGACCATCACTCCGAGCTCGTCGCAGAGCGAGTAGAGTTCGTCGGGCACGTTGTGGAGGGTGAAAATAAGGTTGTAGCCCTCCTTTTTGAGCCTCTCAAGCTCCCTGCGGCTCTCCTGCTGTGTAGAGTAGCGGAAGGGGGTAGCTTTAATCTCTACAGCCTCGCCATTGAGCCTAAATTCCTCCTCGGCAACATCTGCTGTGCGGAAACCTATTCGAGTGGTGGTGAACTCCTTGATTCGGTTTTCGTGGCGTGTATAGACTACAAGGCGGTAGAGCGAGGGGGAGTCTGTTGTCCACTTCTTGGCGGCGGGTATGCGTGCGTGGAAGTTTACGGTATCTCGGGAGAGCATACGTGTGGTGAGCTCCTTATTGGCGCTGCTCACAAGTTTTCCCTCGGGCGAGTAGAGCTCGTAGTAGATGGAGTACTCCTTGCTGTTGAGCAGGAAACTCTGCATAACCACCCCGAGGCTCAGCAGACCGTCGCCCTGCTTATTGAAGGAGGTCTTAACCACAGCATCGGCCACCGCCACACGGGGAGGGGTGAGGAGCGATGCTCGGGCAAAGGCAGGGGCGGCATTGGTGACGGGCTCAAGTACCTGTGCGGCGTAGCTCTTGTGCACCACGATGGATATGAGGTTATTGTTCTCCTTCAGCTTTTTTGTGAGGTCAAACTCGGAGCGTCCTGCGCCTAGAGAGGTATAGCCCACCTCCTCGCCATTGACCTCGATGCTTACAGCACCCGTGGCACCCTCCACACGGAGCACCACCTCCTTGTCGTCGAGGCGGTAGTTGCGTTTGAAACGTGTGGTGTAGCGTGCAGCGTGTGGCAGCACCTCTGTTTGCCACGAGGTAAGGGGTATCACAAATTCGGAACTCTCCCCCGCCTCCATCTGCTCCCTTGAAGGGTAGCAACCCAGGGCGCTGCGTGGTATCAGCAGTGCTTCGTCCACACCGTGCGAGGTGGAGAGTGCCCGGGAGGAGGGTGTGGTCGCCTGCTGTGCGCCCACGCCGAGAGTCCAGCCAATGAGTATGAAAAGTAGTGTTGTTATGCGTTTCATAAAAAGAAAATTGCTATATTTGACCCTATAAAAGTACACTTTTTTTTGGCAGATAGCGAAAAATACACCGATTTAATCTTTGCCCCCCACGGAGCCGCTTGTCGCAAGAGCGATGGGGGAGTGGTGGAGGTGTGGGCCTCTGTGCGCCGCAAGTGGTTGGTGCTCACCCCCGAGGAGGAGGTGCGCAGGCGTGTTGTGCGCCACCTTGTGGAGCGCCTTGGTGTCCCCGCCACCCACATTGCAGAGGAGTGGCCCGTGCAGCTCAATGGCCAGTCCCAAAGGGCTGATATTGTCGCTGTCGATGGGTCTTTGAAGCCCTGGCTCGTGGTGGAGTGTAAGGCTCCTGAAGTTGCTATCAACCAAGATGTTGTCAATCAGGTTGTGCGCTACAATAGTGTTGTTGGCGCCCGCCAGGTGGTGGTGACCAATGGGCTCACAGTGGCTGCCTATACCCTCACCGAGCGAGGTACCTATACCCCCTGCGAGTTTCCTCTTTAGCCCCCTCTCTCCTTAATTTCCGCCCAACTCGTCTAGCTTGGTCATAACGTTGTCGGTGAGGTTGTCGACAGCTGCCGTCACCTCGTCGATGGCCACCTTCAGGCGGTCAATCTCCGTCATAGGTGCCCTCTCGCCATAGCCCAGGTAGGGGCGCACGAAGAGGTAATTTTGACCCCCCTCGCACCACAGAACGTTGTCGATGTAGTAGATGTCGGCGTAGTCCTCGGGAGCGTCCTCGGAGGCTTTGACGAGGGTGCCGGCCGTGGGCACACCGTTGAGGGTGATGGTGGAGCCCACCTCCCAACCGGCGGTGTAGTGTATGAGTGTGAAGCTGTACATTTGCATAGGGTATTATCTGCTCTACAAAAAATCCCCTCAAAAGCGGTTTTGAGGGGATTTTTCGATTGGTCGATATTAGTGGCAGTGGCCGCCCTCGCAACCGTCGTCGCAGTTGCCCTCGCAACCACAGTCGCAACCACACGAGTGGGGATAGTCGTCGTCGGTGGCGTCACGCACCTCCACAACCTCACCCTCGAAGTTGAGGGTCTTGTCGGCCATAGGGTGGTTGAAGTCCATCTTCACGGCCTCCTCCGAAACCTCCACAACGATGCCGATTACGGGCTGGCCCATCTGGGTCATCATAGGAATACGGTTGCCAATGGTGAGCAGACCCTCCTCAATGGTGCCGTTAATCTCGAATGCGGCTTTGGGAACGTCGATTACCATCGCCTCGTTCTTCACGCCGTAGCCCTCCTCGGGCGAGAGTGTGAAGCTATACTTGTCGCCGGGCTCAAGGCCTGCGAGGTACTCCTCAAATTTGGGAAGAAGCATACCAATGCCATATACGAACTGGAGGGGAGCCTCTTTGGTTGCCTGGTCGGCAATCTGACCATCCACGGTCAGGGTGTAGCTGATGGCTACAAATTTTTCGCTTGCAATTTTCATTGTTTTCAGGGTTTGTTATTTCTGTTTCTTATCTATTCCTACTAACGGGAATTTGTGGTTTCCTATTGTTCTACTTCAGAGGGTTGATAAGCTGCAACATATACTCGTCGAGCCAATCGGTAGTCGTGCGCACCCACTCCTTCTTGAGGCCCACAACAGTGAAATCCTTGCTGCGGAAGAGGTTAAGACTGCGGGTGTTGTTCGAGAGGATGTTGCACCACAGCTGGTTGAGGCCGAGAATCTGGAACGAGTAGCGGATGAGTGCCTGCAGGGCGCTCGATGCGTAGCCCTGACCCTCATCGTCCTTATCGTAGATGAGCACGCCCACACCTGCACGGTGGTTGTAGGGGTCGATGTCGAAGAGGTCGATGGTACCAACGGGACGGCCGCTGCTCTTTGACTCAATCACGAGCCTCATCTGGCGGGTCTCGTAGATGTCATACTTCTGGCTCTCGATAAATCGGCGCAGGATGTATTTCGAGAATGGAGCTACGGTGCCGCTCATCTTCCACACACGGGGGTCGTTCTCCCAGCGGTAGAGAATATCGACATCCTCGGGCTCCAGAGCACGAAGTTTGATAATGTCAGTTTCCAGTGCGTTCATAGTTCTACCTATGGGTTAAACGATTAAAGACCAATGACTTTGTTGCGGATAAGCATTGCGGCTCCCAGAGCACCTGCGTCGGCGCCCATCTGAGAAAGACGGAATGTCGTATCCTTATATACCAGGTTCATTGAATACTTGTTGGTGGCCGACTTGAGGGGCAACATAAGGTAGTCGCCCGCCTGTGCCATATTGCCACCGATAATCACCAACTCGGGGTTGAAGATGTTTATCAGGAAGGCAATACTCTTGCCAATCTTCTCGCCCGCCTCCTCGATGAGCTCAATGGAGAGGTTGTCATCGTTCTTGGCTGCGGAGATGATGTCGTCGATGTGGATGCTCTCGCCCGAGGTCCACTTCTCACGGAGAATGGTGTTTACGCCCGAAGCAATCTGGAGGGCCATCTTGTTCTCAATGGCGATGCCGCTCACCTCGGTCTCGAGGCAGCCCTTCTTGCCACACGAACAGATAATCTCGTTGTTGAAGAATGGAGTGTGGCCAAACTCGCCCGCAAAACCACTCTTACCATAATATAATCTACCCTCGGCAATGATGCCAATGGCAACACCCTTGCCCAAGTGGAGGTAGAGCATATTCTTCTCCTTCACGCTGTCGCCCGAGTAGTACTCGGCGAAGCACCTCGCCCTCGTGTCGTTCTCCACAAGCACATTGATACCTGTGGCCTCCTCGATGTTCTCCTTGAGCGACCTGCGGCTGCCCGTGAAGAACATATAGCTGTGACCCGTGGCGGGATTTACACGGCCCGCAATGCAGACACCCATACCGAGAATCTTGTTGCGCTCCACACCGCACTCGTCGAGGAACTTGTTGATAGTCCGGCAGATGGTGGCCAGACAAGCCTCGTCGTCGGTGAGGGTGAAGGGAACGACGGTTTGGGATGTGATGATGTTGTTCTTGAGGTCGGTGACGAGCATACAGATGTAGTCGCGACCGATGTCCACGCCGGTGAAATAGATGGCAGTGTTGGCCAGACCGAAGATGTTGGGACGCCTGCCACCGGCAGTCTCCACCTTGCCGTTATCTACCACTACGCCCTCCTCCACAAGCTCGCCCACAAGCTTGGTCATAGTGGGTACACTGATGTGGAGAGCCTTGGTGAGCTCCGCCAGGGTGCACCAACCATTGACAGCCATATGAGCAATGATGCTCTGCTTTATGAGGATGTTCTTGTGTGAAACACCCTTGAGGTTTTCGCCGTCGGGCTGATAGAAGAAATCTTTAAGAAGTGCCATTGTTAGTTTTCTTCAAATTTTAATTCCAAGAGCAAAGATAGATATTTTTTTTAATAATACGCCACAATTATTAAATTTTTTACAAATTTTCTTCAATTTTTTTAGATAACCCGCCGTTGTTGCTCTAAAAATTTGAAAAAATCGGGGGCATCTACCGTCTGCCGTCTACCGTCAACCGACTACCGACGCGGGCTTGCTGGGCAAGCCTCAAAACTTTTATAGGGTGTATATGGTCATTAGGGCCGTTAGGGCCATTAGAGAAATTCAAAATTCAAAATTCAAAATTCAAAATTTCCTATAACTCCTATAATTCTTATAATTCCCATAACTCCTATCTGGGGTAGAGAATAGGAGTAATAGGAGTAATAGGAGAGCATCCCTAAATTCCCTAAATTCCCTATATACCCATTCTCCCCTAAAGTCCCTAAAGTCCCTATCGTCCCTATCGGCCCTAATGACTTTATAAACGTTTTCGGGCTCGGCAACTTGCCGAGCCCGCGACTATAGACGTTGGACCTTAGACGTTCGACTAAAAATAGCTGGATGCTGAGAGCTTGTTTATCGTTAGACGTTGGACAAAAATTTTCCATTTTCCATTTTCCATTTTCAAATTTAATCCCTACATTTGTGAGTTAAATGTGCGCACGTGATGCGTGCGTGCACGAGAGAAGATTTACAACAATTAACATTATACACTAACTATTCTAAAATTCAAGAAGTTATGAAAATTTCGCACATCGAGCACTTGGGTATCGCAGTGAAGAGCCTTGAGGAGTCCATTCCCTACTATGAGGAGGTATTGGGCCTGAAATGTTACAGCATCGAGGAGGTGACCGACCAGAAGGTAAGGACCGCTTTCTTTATGGTTGGCCAGACTAAGATTGAGCTTCTGGAGCCCACCTGCCCCGAGAGCACCATCGCAGGTTTCATCGAGAAACGTGGCGAGGGTATCCACCACATTGCTTACGCAGTTGAGGATGTTGCCGATGCATTGGCAGAGGCTGAACAGAAAGAGATTCGCCTCATCGACAAGGCTCCCCGTAAAGGTGCTGAGGGTCTCAACATCGCCTTCCTCCACCCCAAGTCGACCAAGGGTGTGCTGACCGAGCTCTGCTGCCCCGGTTGCAAATGCGACGAGTAATCAGGTAACACGGCTGAGGGGCCGCCCATAGTGGCGGCCTCAACAGCTTATCTACCCCCCCCCACACACACTTACAACACCGAGCGCTGCGCACCGGCCACATTGCATTAGGGGCAAGGTTTTTTTTAGAGAGTAAAACCGATTGGTGGTCCGCAGGGCAAAGGTGGAGGAGCAGAGAAGGGGAGAGAAGCAAGAAAATACAAAAAACCAAAAATATTTCTAACACAACACTTCAATAAACAATTATGAGTGAAATTCAGAACAAAATCGCACAGTTGATTGAGCTGCGCGAGGAGGCAAAGATGGGTGGCGGTCAGAAACGCATCGACGCTCAGCACGAGAAGGGTAAATATACCGCTCGCGAGAGGCTTGCAATGCTCTTGGACGAGGGTAGCTTCGAGGAGTTCGATATGTTCGTAACTCACCGTTGCGTTGACTTCGGTATGGAGAAGAGCCACGCCCTGGGTGATGGCGTTGTTACCGGTTACGGTACCGTAGATGGTCGTCTGGTGTATGTATTCGCACAGGACTTCACCGTGTCGGCAGGCTCTTTGTCGCTCACTATGGCAGAGAAGATTTGCAAAATTATGGATATGGCAATGCGCAATGGTGCTCCCGTTATCGGTCTGAACGACTCGGGTGGTGCTCGTATCCAGGAGGGTGTTAATGCACTCGCAGGTTACGCCGAGATTTTCCAGCGCAACGTAATGTCGAGCGGTGTTATTCCCCAGATTTCGCTGATTCTTGGTCCTTGCGCAGGTGGTGCTGTTTACTCGCCCGCACTGACCGACTTCGTTATTATGAAGAAAGACACCTCGTATATGTTCCTCACCGGTCCCAAGGTTGTTAAGACCGTTGTAGGCGAGGATGTAACCCAGGAGCAGCTTGGTGGCGCCAGCGTTCACGCAAGCAAGTCGGGTGTTACCCACTTTGCAGTAGATACCGAGGAGGAGGCTATCAACATCACTCGTCAGCTGATTAGCTACATCCCCCAGAACAATATGGAGGATACCCCCGTTGTTGCCTGCTCGGATCCCATCGACCGTCTGGAGGATTCGCTCAACGATATCATTCCCGATAACCCCAACAAGGCTTACGATATGTATGAGGTTATCCACGCAGTTGTGGACAATGGTGAGTTCTTGGAGTCGCAGGCTGCTTATGCTCGCAACATCATCACCGGTTTTGCAAGGTTCAACGGCCAGAGCGTAGGTATCATCGCCAACCAGCCCAAATTTATGGCAGGTGTGCTTGATATCAAGGCTTCGTGCAAGGCTGCAAGGTTCGTTCGTTTCTGCGACGCCTTCAACATTCCTATTGTTACCTTCGTGGATGTTCCCGGCTTCTTGCCCGGTACCGGTCAGGAGTACGGTGGCGTTATCGACCACGGCGCAAAACTGCTCTACGCTTACTGCGAGGCTACCGTTGCAAAGGTTACCGTTACCCTGCGTAAGGCCTACGGTGGTGCCTACATCGTGATGAGCTCGAAACACATCCGTGGCGACATCAACTACGCTTGGCCCTGCGCCGAGATTGCAGTTATGGGTGCAAGTGGTGCTGTTGAGGTATTGTGCGCTAAGGAGATTAAGGCTGCCGAGACTCCCGAGGCTCGTGCCGCACTTATCGCCGAGAAGGAGCAGGAGTACAAAGACAAGTTCTCCAACCCCTACCGCGCTGCTCGCTATGGCTACATCGACGATGTTATCGAGCCTCGCAACACCCGTTTCCGTGTTATCAGGGCACTCCAGAGCTTGGCTACCAAGCGCCTTGTGAACCCCGCCAAGAAACACGGCAACATTCCTTTGTAGTGTAGTAATCAACCTTTTTTAAAACCGAAACAGTATGAATTGGTCACAAATTTTGTGGATTACTCTTATTGGCTTTTCGATTGTAGCTTTGACTTTGGTGCTCCTGATTGGTGTTATCAAGGTTTTCGGTGTGGCATTTGCCGCCAGCCACAAGCAGAAGGTTGCCAAGAAGAGTGCTGCCAAGGGTGTTGAGGCTCCCGCAGAGGTGGCTCTGCCCGAGATGGTTACTACCGAGGTGGTTGCTGCCATCGCTATGGCTATCCGCCTGGCAGCAGGAGAGGAGCACGACAGGGAGTCGGAGGTTCTCACCATCCAGACTATCAAGCGTGCTTACTCGCCTTGGAACTCGAAGATTCACGGTCTTACCCGTCTTCCCGAACGCAAATAATCAAAATGTTTAGACACAAGTAAAAAGAGATGAAAAACTATAACTTGAAAATTAACGACAACGAGTACAAAGTGCAGTTGGACAAACTCGATCACACTTCCAAGACTGCTCGTGTAATCGTAAATGGTACAGAGTACATTGTTGAGGTGGACGGTGTTAAACCTATGCCTACCAGCAAACCCCAGGTATCGAAAGCTACCTACAGCGCATCGACTCCCACCGCAGCCCCCGCTGCAGCTCCCGCTGCTGCCCCCAAAGCTGCCACCGCAGGTGGTGCGAAGATTTCCTCGCCCCTGCCCGGCACCGTTTTGGCCATCAATGTTAAGGTTGGCGACAATGTGACCGTTGGTCAGACTGTAGCTGTTCTTGAGGCTATGAAGATGGAGAACAACATCGCTGCCGACCGTGCAGGTGTTGTTAAAGAGGTTTGCGTTGCTAATGGCGCTTCGGTGATGGAGGGCGACGCACTGATTATTCTCGGCTAACATTAAGAAAAAGGAGATATAACTATGATGACATTCCTTTCTTCGTTTGTTGGCGAGAGTATTGTGGACTTCCTGCAGTCGTCGGGCATCTATAGGATGTTCCTCGAGGCAGGCGGTTGGAAGTGCTTGGTGATGATTGCACTCTCCTGCTTCCTTCTCTACCTCGCCATCAAGAAGCAGTATGAGCCTCTTCTGCTGCTTCCCATCGCATTTGGTATGCTTCTTACCAACCTCCCCGGTGCAGGTATGTTCCACTCGGAGCTTTTTGCCGGTGGCCACGTTCACTGGCAGGAGCTGGCCGCAACTGGCGGTCTGCTCGACTATCTCTACCTTGGTGTTAAGTGTGGTATCTATCCCTGCTTGATTTTCATTGGTGTGGGCGCTATGACCGACTTCGGTCCCCTGATTGCCAACCCCAAGAGTTTCCTGATGGGTGCTGCTGCACAGATTGGTATCTTTATGACCTTCCTTGGTGCTTATGCAATGGGCTTTACCCCCGCAGAGGCCGGTTCGATTGGTATTATTGGTGGTGCAGATGGTCCTACCTCCATCTTCCTCACTGCCAAGTTGGCTCCCCACTTGCTGGGTCCTATCGCCATCGCTGCCTACTCCTATATGGCACTTGTGCCTGTGATTCAGCCCCCCATTATGAGGGCTCTCACCACCGATAAGGAGCGTCAGATTAAGATGACCACCCTCCGTCAGGTGTCCAAGACCGAGAAGATTATCTTCCCCATTGTTATCACCATCATCATTGCCCTCATTCTTCCCGATGCAGCTCCTCTGGTAGGTTGCTTGATGCTCGGTAACTTGATGAAGGAGTGTGGCGTTGTGGATCGTTTGGCAAAGACTGTCCAGAACGAGTTGATGAACATTGTGGTAATCTTCCTTGGTATCACCGTAGGTGCAACCGCCACTGCTGAGAACTTCCTGAACTTGCAGACTCTCTTCATCCTCGCACTCGGTATTGTTGCCTTCTCGTGCGGTACCGCAGGTGGTGTGTTGCTGGCCAAGTTGATGAATGTATTCTTGCCCGAGGGTAAGAAGATTAACCCTCTGATTGGTTCGGCAGGTGTGTCGGCAGTGCCTATGGCTGCCCGCGTATCGCAGAACGAGGGTCTGAGGGCAAATCCCTCCAACTACCTCCTTATGCACGCTATGGGTCCCAATGTATCGGGCGTAGTGGGTTCGGCGGTGGCAGCTGGTATCCTTCTCTGCTTCCTCGGCTAAAAAACTGCATATAATCGGCGATTACGTCGTTGCACTGCGATAAATCCCCTCCTCATTTACGTTCAGTAAACTGCGGAGGGGATTTTCTTGTGCGCCTTGTACTCATCCGATTCTATGCAGTTTTGCTTTCAAAGAAATCC
>JAZQZI010000041.1:0-12729 GCA_045633985.1 Tidjanibacter sp.
GTGAAGCTCACGATGGGTGGCGAGAGTTTCGTGGTTGGTGCCGACGACAACAAGGTACGTTGGGCAGTAAAGACCTTTGTGAAGAACGCCAAGGAGTCCCCCACCCTCCCCTCGAAGCGCACAACCGTCATCACCCTCCCCTCCGGCGGCAAGAGTCTGGAGTACCAGAGTAGCAATGGGATGATAACCATCAAGGCCGATGCGGAAGCTGATGCAAAGGAGTTTAGCTCCCTCAATGCCGCAATTTATGCCGCCTATAGCGAGTTGCGTGAGGAGGCAGCAGTTGAGCTCTTCGGTTGCTCGCTCTCGGAGTTGACTCCCGAGGAGCAAGATGCCATCCACAAGGCCATCCCTATCCGAGTGTCGGAAACCTCAACAGCAAAAGCACTCACCAAATAACAAAAAGGGCGCTCTGAGGAGCGCCCTTTTTGTTATTTGCCATAAGTCAACTACAAGCGTTGGCGGAGAATCTGCTCCACAAGGCGGTAGTCGATATTCTTGTTCTCGCCAAGCAGGGTGCCACGCTCCTTGAAGCGGCGCACAATCTCCTCCACCGTATCCTCACCAATAGAGAGTTCCGAGAGCCTTGTAGCAAGGCCCAGCGAGCGGAAGAACTCCTCGGTGGCTGCAATGGTGCGGTCGATGCGCTCATCCACGGAGCCACCCTTAATGCCCCACACACGCTCGCCAAACTGCACAATCTTTGCCCCCTTCTGCTCCCTCATCACATTCATCACGCCGGGCAGCACCACAACGAGAGTCTGTCCGTGGGTCACACCCTTAAGAGCCGTAATCTCGTGGCCAATCATATGGGTTGCCCAATCCTGGGGTACGCCCATAGCCACAAAGCCGTTCAGTCCCATTGTTGCCGAGAGCATATAGGTTGCCATAGCGTCGTACTCCTTCTGGTCGGCCAACGCCCTGGGTGCCACCTCCACAACGGTCTGCACAACGCCCTCTGCCCACCTATCCATAAGTGGCGAGCACTCGGCAATAGTGAGATACTGCTCCATAACGTGAACGAAAGTGTCGGCAAGACCGCAAGCCACCTGGAATTTGGGCAGCGAGAAAGTAGCCTCGGGGTCGAGAATCGAGAAGGTGGGATAGGTGTTGTAGAACGAATATTTCTCACCCGTTGCAAGGTTGGAAATCACCGCACCACGGTTCATCTCCGAGCCCGTTGCAGGGAGGGTCATAACACTTGCAAAGGGGAGCGTACCCTCATATAGTTTGGGGTTGCGCACCAACTCCCAAGCGTCGGCCTCAATCTTGGCAGCCGCAGCAATGAGTTTGGTGCCATCGAGTGTACTACCGCCGCCCACGGCCAGCAGGAAACCCACGCCCTCACGCTTGCAAATCTCCACCGCCTTACGCAGGGTCTCCACCTTGGGGTTGGGCTCAATGCCCCAGAACTCCAAGTGGTCGAAACCCTCAAGGGCCGCCTTCACTTGGTCGTAAACGCCATTTCTTTTGACACTTCCGCCACCGAAAGTAACTAAAATCTTCTTATCTCGGGGCAACTCCTTCGAGAGTCTTGCTATCTCACCCTTGCCAAAGATGAGCTTCGTGGTATTCTGAAATACAAAGTTATTCATTGGTGCAAACTATTTTACCGTTAATAATGGTGTGTTCCACAAGTTCCTCGCCAAAGCTGTAAGGAAGATAGGCGAGCGAGGGAACGGGCTTTGACACTACCAAGTCGGCCCTGCGACCAACACTGATGGCACCCCTGTCTGCCGAAAGTCCGAGGGCTGCGGCACCATTGATAGTGAGTCCGCTGAGGGCCTCCTCGGGCGTAAGGCGCATCTTTATGCAGGCCAAGCTCCACAGCATCTTCATATTACCCGAGGGCGAAGAGCCTGGGTTGCAGTCGCTGGCAATAGCCACGGGGAGCCCTGCATCAATCATCATCCTTGCGGGTGCAAAGGGAAGATTAGAGAAGAACGAAGCACCGGGCAGAACTGTCGGTATGGTGTTCGACGCCGCCAAGTCCCTCACATCCTGCTCATTGGCCTCCTCCAAGTGGTCCACCGAGAGGGCGCCATACTCAATGCCCACCTGCACACCTCCACTCGATGCAAGCTCGTTGGCGTGAATCTTGGGCCTCAGTCCATACCTCTTGCCACACTCCAAAATCTTGGCTGTCTCCTCGGGAGTAAAGAAACCCCTATCGCAGAAGACATCCACAAACTCGGCTACACCCTGCTCGGCAACAGCAGGAATCATCTCCCTGCACACGTGCTCCACATACTCTGCCTGGCGACCCTTATAGGCCCTACCCACGGCGTGAGCACCGAGGAAAGTGGCCTTGATGGTTGCGGGAAGCTCCCTCTGGAGCCTGCCTATAACACGCAGCATCTTCAGCTCGCTCTCGGTCGTAAGACCATAGCCGCTCTTAATCTCCAGCGTGGCCGCACCCGTGCGAATCATCCTCCAGGCCCTTGCGAGTGCCGCCTCAAAGAGTTCATCGTCGCTTGCCTCGGCAAGTCGGTCGGCCGAATTGAGAATGCCGCCACCACGGGCCGCAACCTCCTCGTAGGTCATACCCGCAATCTTATCACGGAACTCGCCCTCACGAGAGCCTGCATAGACGATGTGGGAGTGGGAGTCGCAAAAAGCGGGGAACACTACCCTACCCTCGGCATCAATCACCTCGTCGGCCGCCACCTCGCCCAGCTCCTCCATAGGGCCAAAGCGGGTGATGATACCATCGTCGGCCACAAGGAAGGCGCCATCAATCTGCTCCGCAGAGTTCATCTCCGCTCCACGCAAACAAGTCACATCGAGCGGAAGAATCCCTGCAAGAGTTCGTATATTCTTAATCAGCAATCGCATATATTACCTATTCTGAAGGAACTCCACCGATTTTGCAATCAGGGGGTACATAACCATATCGGTATCCACAAAGGGGACAACGGCCCTAAACTCGGCAAAGAGTTTCTCGATGGGCTCGCTCGACTTCAGGGGGCGACGGAACTCCAAAGCCTGTGCAGCATTGAGCAGCTCAATGGCCAACACCCTCTCCACATTGTCTGCCACACGGGCCGACTTGGTAGCCGCATTGGAACCCATACTTACGTGGTCCTCCTGACCCTGCGACGAGGGAATCGAGTCCACCGAAGCGGGCATACAGAGGCCCTTGGTTTGGCTCACAATCGAAGCAGCGGTATATTGAGGAATCATAAAGCCGCTATTCAGACCGGGCTTAGCCACAAGGAAGCTGGGAAGGCCCCTCTGTGCCGATATGAGTTTATAGGTACGCCTCTCCGAGATGTTACCCAGCTCGGCCATAGCAATCGCCAGGTAGTCGAGCACCAGAGCCAGGGGCTGGCCGTGGAAGTTACCTGCCGAAACCACCACATCCTCATCGGGGAAGACTGTTGGGTTGTCGGTAGCGGAGTTAATCTCGGTCTCGATGACGCTGGCCACATAGGCGATAGCATCCTTCGATGCGCCGTGTACCTGGGGTATGCAGCGGAACGAGTAGGGGTCCTGAACGTGTTTCTTGGGCTGTGCAATAAGCTCGCTACCAGCCAGCAGTTCCCTGAAGCGGGCAGCGGTGGTAATCTGACCATTGTGGGGGCGCACCTGGTGAACATTGTCAGCAAAGGGGTCTATCCTACCGTCGAATGCCTCCAGCGACATTGCGCCAATCTGGTCGGCCAAATCCGACAACCTCTCGGCCTTATCGAGCGACCACACGCCATAGGAGGCCATAAACTGAGTACCATTCAAGAGTGCAAGGCCCTCCTTCGACTGGAGAGTCATAGCCTCCCAGCCCTCACGGCGGTTCATCTCCTCGCCCGAGATAATCTCACCCTCCTTGGTCTCTACCTCACCGAGGCCCAGCAGGGGGAGCGAGAGGTGTGCAAGGGGTGCCAGGTCGCCCGAAGCGCCCAGCGAGCCCTGCTGATAAACAATGGGGGTGTAGTGGCGGTTGAACATCTCGATAAATCGCTCAACAGTAGCCACCTGCACGCCCGAGTGACCATAGGACAAGGACTGCACCTTGAGCATAATCATAATGCGCACAATCTCGGTGGGAACCCTATCGCCGGTGCCACACGAGTGGCTCATAACGAGGTTTTTCTGGAGTGCCGACAGCTGGTCGTTCTCAATGGAGATGTTGCACAGCGAGCCGAAGCCGGTGGTGACACCATAGATAGGTGTGGGGCTCTCGATGGCCTTCCTGTCGAGATACTCTCGGCACTTGGCAATAGCGGCCCTCGACTCCTCCGAGAGAGCCAGAGTGTAGTTCTCCCTCACTGCACGTACAACATCGTGATGGGAGAGGTGTGTACGGGATATAATATGCTGTTTCATAGTCTTTTATAGGTGTTTTGATTAATAATTTTCTGTTTTACAATTCTATGGTGTATTTGGTGGTAAACTCCTCCAGGGACTCCACATCGGCAAAGATGTTGGCCAGGGTGTAGGTGGCTGCCTCCTCGTCTGTGAGAACCCTGCCGCCATTCTTGCGGGCCGAAGCGTCGGCACCCTCATATGTACAGCCCCACTCGGCAAAAATCTTCTTCTCCTCAACCACACTGCTGTTCATATTCTCCATCCAGCCGTCGGCGTGGAGTGCCTTGGGCATCTTGCAACGAATCCACACACTCTTCGAGCCGTTCTGCCAAGCCCTGCCGAGGTAGATGTTGTTAATCTTCTGGCCATTGAATCCCACCTCGTCGTGGGTCACATCGCAGTCGAAAAATACGATACCATAGGGGGCTGCAGCAGCTGTCGAGGGGGCAGTGATTGCCGCACCCTCACGATTGACATTAATCTGGCAATTGTCAAAGACCATAACACTTGCGCCATAGATAAAATCGACGTTGCCCTCCACAAAACATTCCTTCATATAGACACGGGCGCTGTCGTCCCTGCCGAGGAAGGTGTCTTGATAGCCGGTGATGTTGCAATTAAAGAACGACACTTTGCCATACTTTACCTCCACAGCCATCGCCTGGTCACCCGACCCGGTGTTGTTCTGGTGGGTATTCTCAATGGTAAGGTCGTGAATCTGCACCCTCTCGGACTCCACACGCAGTGTGTAACTGCGGCGCTGGGTCTCGGGCAGCGAGCCATCCACCCCATTGTAGGTGCCCTGGCAGTCATCCCACGAAAGGATGGTCTTGTCTGCACCATCGCCCACAAGAATAACATTGTCCTTACCCTTACCAATGAGGAGTTTCTCCTTGTAAGTACCCTCTTTGATGTAGATGATGTAGGGAGTGGGGTTGCTGGCGGGAATTGAATTCAGCGCATCCTGCACCTTCTGGAAGTCACCCGTGCCGTCCTGTGCCACAATCACCGAGGGCCCCGACTCGGAGCTACCCCTCAGACGGGTGGTGAAGACAAACAGACTGCTCCACAGCGAGTTCTCATAGGGTGCCTCGGCCAAAGCCTGCACCTGCACACCATACTCGGTCTTCTTCTCAAGTCCCGTGATGTCGAGCTGCGTAGCTGTGGTTTCACCCGAAGTGACAAGGTTGCCACTCTCCAGCACTTTATACTTATAGCCCACAGCATTTGCCACCGCACCCCAGCTCACCGAGGCACAGTCGGTACCCAACGTACCCTCCACAAGGGCCAACCCTGCAGGGGCAGCAATCCTGCCACCCCCCTCGGGCGTAGGTTCGGGCTCCTCGCCTCCGCAGTTCCACATTGTAAGAACTGCCAGACAGAGCGCCATTATCTTCATTAGTTTCATAGTCTTAGTTTTGAGAGCGTTTATTTAACGAACTGCTCCACAAGAGCGTCGTCTGCAATGTTGGGGAGGGTCACTTTGAGGTTGGGAGTGCGCTCCATTTCACGGCGGATAGCACTCATTGCGCCCTCATTGCGAGCCCAACTGCGGCGAGCAATACCATTGTTGGTATCCCAATGCAGCATATTATCAATCCTGCGACGGGCAGCCTCCGAGCCGTCGATGACCATACCGAAGCCACCATTGATAACCTCGCCCCAGCCTACGCCGCCACCATTGTGGAGCGACACCCAGGTAGCACCCCTAAAGCCGTCGCCCACAACGTTCTGCACAGCCATATCGGCCGTATAAGCCGAGCCGTCGTAGATGTTGCTGGTCTCACGGTAGGGCGAGTCGGTACCCGACACGTCGTGGTGGTCACGGCCCAGCACAATGGGAGCCGAAATCTCGCCACGGGCAATAGCCTCATTGAAGGCCCTTGCAATCTTAATACGACCCTCGCTGTCGGCATAGAGAATACGGGCCGACGAGCCCACAACCAAGCGGTTGCGTTTAGCCTCCTTAATCCAGTGGATATTGTCATCCAACTGACCGCAAATCTCCTCGGGAGCCTCGGCCCTAATCTCCTCCAACACACGTGCGGCAATCTCGTCGCTCTTGTCGAGGTCCTCCTCCTTTCCCGAAGTACATACCCAACGGAAGGGGCCAAAGCCGTAGTCGAAGAACAGGGGGCCCATAATATCCTGAACATACGAAGGATAGCGGAACTTGCCGTTGGGCAGAACCACATCGGCACCCGCCCTGGAGGCCTCCAGCAGGAAGGCGTTACCATAGTCAAAGAAGTACATACCCCTCTCGGCCAACTTATTCACGGCTGCGGCGTGGCGGCGGAGCGAAGCCTGCACAGCCTCCTTGAACCTCTCGGGCTCCTCGGCCATCATCACACGGCTCTCATCATAGGAGTAACCAACGGGGTAGTAACCACCTGCCCAGGGGTTGTGGAGCGAGGTCTGGTCGCTACCCAAATCCACCTCAACACCCTCCTCGGCAAGCCTCTCCCAGAGGTCCACGATGTTACCCTGGTAGGCCATCGACACCACCTCCTTATTCTTGCGGGCCTCGGCAACACGAGCCAGCAGCTCGTCGAGCGAGGTGTGAACCTCATCTACCCAGCCCTGCTCATATCGTTTTTGCACAGCTGCGGGGTTAATCTCAGCCACAATGCTCACAACACCGGCGATGTTACCCGCCTTGGGCTGTGCGCCCGACATACCGCCCAGACCGGCCGACACAAACAACATACCGCCCAAATCCTTGGCACCCTCCTTCATACGGCGGCGACCGGCATTCAGCACGGTGATGGTGGTGCCGTGAACAATACCCTGGGGACCGATATACATCCAACTACCTGCCGTCATCTGGCCATACTGCGACACGCCCAGAGCGTTCATCCTCTCCCAATCGTCGGGTTTGGAGTAGTTGGGAATAACCATACCATTGGTAATCACAGCCCTGGGTGCGTCGGGCGACGAGGGAAACAAGCCCATAGGGTGGCCCGAGTACATCACCAAAGTCTGCTCCTCGGTCATCTCCGAGAGGTATTTCATAGCCAGGCGGTACTGTGCCCAATTCTGGAACACAGCTCCATTACCACCATAGGTGATAAGCTCGTGTGGGTGTTGTGCCACAGCCTTATCCAAGTTATTCTGTATCATAAGCATCATAGCGGCAGCCTGGCGGCAACGTGCGGGATACTCCTCGATGGGGCGTGCATACATCTCATAGTCGGGACGCAGGCGGTACATATAGATACGACCATACTTCTCCAACTCCTCGGCAAATTCGGGTGCGAGCTCGGCGTGGTGCTTCTCGGGGAAGTAGCGCAATGCATTCTTTATGGCCAAAACCTTCTCCTCACGAGTGAGAATCTCCTTACGCTTGGGTGCGTGGTTCACCGAGGGGTCGTAGGGTTTGGGGGCGGGCAACACATCGGGAATACCTGCCCTAATATCGTCTTGAAACTGCTGGAGTGTCATAATTTGGTATCGTTTGGTTTGGTTTAGTTAATTTTCGAGTTTACAATCTCAAGGATGCGAGCCTCCTCACGGTCGGCAGCTGCGGCAATCTCCTTAGCCTCAGCAACCAAAGCCTCGGCAGCAGCCCTATCCTTCAGACCTGCAGCGTTAATCTTCACATTGAGATATGCGCCCTGAACGGCAGCACGGGCAGCCAAAGCACCCACACCTGCATCGCTCACCGAATTGGGATTACCCTCCTCGGCCATAGCACCTGCCACCTCGAATGCTCTAAACGAAGCCTTCATAGTCTTCAGAGGCACCTGGGTTGCATACAGGGTAGCCTTCTCCATAGCCTCGGCCCTTGCTGCCTTCTCGGCGTCGGTGCCTTTAGGCATACCAAACACAGCCATAATGCAGTTGAAGGCGTCGGTATCCTCATCCACAAGTGCCAAGAGTTCGTTCATAACACGTTTACCCTTCTCGGCCCAATCCGAGAAGAACTCCCAACGCTCATCCCAACCGGGTTTGTGGGCCGAGAGGTTGGCAACCATAGTGCCGAGGGCTGCACCCAGAGCACCCATATAGGCCGAAATCGAACCACCACCGGGGGCGGGGGACTCCCTCGAGGTCTCCTCTGCAAAACCTTTGCAGGTCAAATCGATGAGACCTTTCTTCACGTTATCTTTCTCGATGAGGCTCTCCACGATTTTCTCCTCGGGACGGAAGGGGCAAAGCTCCGAAAGACCCATCGAACGAACGGCGATATCCAAAATCTCCTCGTCGGTAATACCGAGCGAGCGCTGCTGTTTGCGCAGGAAGTACTTACCTGCCTCCAGCAGTGCACTGCGGGGAACAAGGCCCACAATCTCGGTACCTGTAACCCTCACGCCACGAGCGGCAGCAGCCCTGCATACCTCCTCGAAAGCGATGTGGAGAGGAGTGGCAGCAATATCGGTAATATTCATAGACACCTGTGCGATACCATACTCCTCAATGAACCAACCGATGGCCTTGCAACCCTTCAGGGTACCGGGAATCATAATGGTCTTACCATTCTCATCCTTCATAATCTTACCCACAATAGGTTTCTCCCTCATAGGACGACCCTTCTCACGCACATCGAAGGCGATGGCGTTGGCACGACGGGTGGAGGTGGTATTGAGGTTGAAGTTTACGGCAATAAGGAAGTCCCTGGCACCCACAACGGTTGCGCCACTGCGGGCGGCCTGCTCGGTCCACTCGCCACCACCAAAATCGGGCATCTCGTCAGGCTGGGTGATGCGCTGCTGGAGGCCCTCATACTCGCCCTTGCGGACAACTGCCAAGTTCTTACGCTCGGGGCGCAGTGCGGCACTCTCGTAGCAATAAGTAGGCACCTTCAGCTCGGTGGCGATACGCTCTGCGAGCGCACGAGCCATCTGAGCGCACTCCTCAAGGGTTACACCTGCAACGGGAACGAGGGGGCATACATCGGTAGCACCAATACGGGGGTGCTCACCGTGGTGGTAGCGCATATCGATGAGCTCCGAAGCCCTCTTCACACCCTGGAACGCCGCCTCAACAACAGCCTCGGGCTCGCCCACGAAAGTTACAACAGTTCGGTTGGTTGCCTTGCCGGGATCAACGTCCAGAAGTTTTACACCCTCGACAGCCTCGATGGAGTCGGTAATCTGTTTGATAATCGAAAGATCATTGCCCTCGCTGAAGTTGGGCACACACTCAATAAGTCTTTTCATTGTAATAGAGTAGTTTATAATTGTTAGTTAATCAAATTTTTCGTCGCCCACCGAGGCTCGTGGAGCCTCCGCTCACACCTCGGCATATGTAACCTTCAAAGATAAGAATTATTTGCGAAAGTTGCACACGCACGCACACACATTTTGCGCACACATAAAATATTTTGTATAGCTGCTTGATTTTTGTCGAAAAATTCCTATCTTGCGGAGCTAATTTAGTCAAATCTAAAACTATTTTATACACATTTATGAAAAGGATAACACTATCTATTTTACTGACAACCCTTGCTATTGCCACCGCCCTGGCAATCCCCGCTAAGCGAGGAAAATTCCAACACACCCAGAGCGACGGCACCGTTGTGACCTACGAAATCGTGGGCGACGAGTTCAACAACCGTCTGGTTGTTGACGGTCTCTACTCCGCTATCAGCGGCGAGGACGGCGATCTCTACTACGCAATCAATCGTGGCGGCCACCTGGTACGCTCCGACGTGAAAGTGAAACCTACCAGCCGTATGAACAACCACGAGAGGGAGGTAATGCAGCAGAGTATGGGCGCCCGCAAAATGGTCGAGAACCCCTACTTTGGCAGCTACCAGAACTCCCCCGAGAGGGCTATTCAGCGTAAGGCAGCCGCCCTTCAGGGTGAGGCTCCCCACACATCTGCCCTCGAGATTGGCGAATGGGGTGGCGAGATTAAGGGCAAACGCAATATGCTCGTAATCCTCGTGGAGTACACCGATATCAAGTTCTCCATCGACGACCCCAACACCCAGTTTACCAACCTGCTCAACCAGGAGGGTTATGCCGAGAATGGCGGTACGGGCAGCGCCTCCGACTACTTCAACTACGCATCGAGCGGCCAGTTCGAGCCCGTGTTTGACGTTGTAGGCCCCTACACCCTCTCCAACAACCGTAAATACTATGGCGGCAACGACAAATATGGCGACGACCAGGCTCCTGCAATCCAGGCTAAAGAGGCTTGCGAGCTGGCAGATGCCAATGGTGTGGACTTCTCCAAGTATGACAACGACAACGACGGCAAACTCGACCTCGTATTTGTGGTTTACGCCGGCCACAACCCCGCAGAGGGTGGCCCCGCTGATGCAGTATGGCCCCACAAATGGGACGTATATCCAGGCTACAACATCCCCGATAGCACCTATCCCCGCTACGACGGCAAGCAGTTCACCGTTTATGCTTGTACCTCGGAGCTGAAGGGTTACAGGGGTACCAATATGACCGGTATCGGTTCGTTCTGCCACGAATTCAGCCACGCAATCGGTCTGCCCGACTGGTACGACACCGAGAACAACGTATGTTTCGGTATGGACTACGCATCCATTATGCACGCCGGCAACTACCTCAACAGCAGTTGCACTCCCCCCACTTACAACATCCTTGAGCGTTGGCTCGTAGGTTGGACCCTCCCCAAGGAGATTCACTCGGCAGGCAACTACCAGATTAGCCACGTGGGTACCAACGACGGCTACATCCTCTGGGCCAACGAGGACAAGACCGAGTGCTTCCTCTTCGAAGCACGCACCAAAGCGGGTGGCTGCAAGTGGGACAAATACCTCAATGATGGCGACCCCACCTACGGCTTCCAGGGTGGTGAGGGTATGCTCGTATACCACGTAGATTGGACAGGCCAGTACTACAACAGGTGGGTGAAACACACCATCAACACCGACCCCAACCACCAGTGTGCAACCATCTTCCGCTCGAACCCCTCGGCAACCACCGAGAATAGTAAGGGTTGGTTCTTCCCCGGCTCGAGGAATGTAACCACCATCTCCTACGACTCGACCCCCGTATTCCAGAACTGGGCGTTCGAGAGGCTCCCCTACTACTTCGACAACATAGCCATCGATGGTAGCACCGTAACAATGAGGGCTATGATGAAAGACCTCTCCATCGACGCTCGTCAGTATGACGCACTCATCGACTGGGAGGCTTCGGACTACAACTACCCCAGCTGGACCGTTAGGTACACCAACAAGAGCACCGGCGAGGAGTTTGAGATGACCACCACAGACAAATTCATCCTCCTGTCGCCCCTCACCACCTCCACCAAGTACGACGCATTCGTATATGGCCAAGGTGAGAGCGAGCCCACCTACGAGTTCAACTTCGAGACCCAGAGCAACGCCATTTCGCCCCGCTCGGCACTCGCCATCAACGCCAAGTATTTGACCACCGACATCGTACGCCTGAGCGTTAAGAACCTCAGCTGTACCCCCGAGGCAATCGTGTGGTACATCGACGGCAAAGAGGCGCCCAACTGCGTGAAACTCGGCGCCGGCAAGTATCAGGTGTGCGCCAAGATTACCGACACCAAGGGTAACACCCAGTACCTCTACCGCTACATCACCGTTAAATAACCCTTCAATCAACACTGCAAACAATGAAACGCATCATCTATATCATCGCAGCCCTCGCCGCCACAGTAATGACCGCTTGCGGCCCCAAGGAGGACCCCATTATGGTGGCTATGGACACCTTTATGGATAACCAAACAACCCCCGGCCTCTACCGTGAGAGCAAAATCGAGTATGCCTTCGACGTCGAGAAAGACCAGGGCTACTTCAATAAGTCGGAGCGCATCTATCGCATTATGAATGAGAATGCCGACAAGTATGTGCAGTTTGAGCTCTCCGCCGACCCCGTGGCAGGCCAGACTGTGGATGTTGTAGCCAAGAGTTTCGGCCTGGGCCTCTCGTCCAACTCGACCTATAAGAGCCTGAAGGTTGATAAGATTGAGAACAACCTCTGCTACCTGCGCAGCTCGGCCGAGAGCGGCTACGTGGGCATCATCATCGTGTGGATGGAGTAACCACACCACATAGATTTCCAAAACAAAACCCCCGACTATTTGACAGTCGGGGGTTTTGTTTTGGAGGTTGTTGCCAAGGAATCCCAATAAAGACAGGTGGGATATTTAGGGTATTTAGGGACATTGGAGCCATTAGGGACGCTAGGGAAGTTTTCAGTTCTCAGTTCCCTATTACTCCTATTATTCCTATTCTCTACCCCAGATAGGTGTTATGGGAGTTATGGGAGTTATAAGAATTATAGTAGTTATAGAAAATTTCCCCTAATGACCCAAACGACCCTATACTCCCTATACTCCCTATACTCCCTATAAAAGTTTTCGGGCTTGCACAGCAAGCCCGCGGCTATAGACATTAGACGTTAGACCAAAGGCGGGTGACGGGTGACGGTCGGCGGGAGGCGGAAAAACTGCATAGAATCGGATGGGTAC
>JAZQZI010000042.1:0-1084 GCA_045633985.1 Tidjanibacter sp.
AGGAGGTCACCATCCTCATCGTCACCCACAACATGGGTCAGGCCAAGCGCATCTCATCGAAGTCGATGTTTATGTACCTGGGCGAACTCGTCGTGTATGGCGACACCGAAACCCTGTTCTCCAACCCCACCGACGTGCGCACCCGCGCCTACCTCACGGGAAAGATGGGATAACCATCCCCCCCATATACACACTCTCCCCAACACCACATCCGTGATGCTGGGGAGAGTCTTTTTTGGGCATACAGAGAAGCAGCTATCCTATCACTTGACATCTAAGGTCGCCGGGGACGTAGGAGATATGAATCCAACGGCCATCGCCCTCCCAAATAAGCTGAGTAAACCTAATCTGCCCCGACTGCTGCATCTGCTGGATGAGTTTGAACAGACGGCGATGGTCGGCTCGGTTACCAGCGATGATATCGGCTGCGCAACCGAGCATGTGGTGGCTGTTCTTCACACCCCCAACGAGCGTGTTGAGCTCCTTACAGCGGTAGCCCGAGGACACCACGATGGGCTCTCCCCACGCCTCGCGAATGGGGTCGAGGAGTTGCTGCACCAATACGTGCAACAGGTGGTATGCACACTTCGATGGGCGGTTGTCGATGCCCTCGCGCAGCGCGGTAGCGCTGGCGCACAATTCGGAGATACTGAAATAGGAGACCCCTCCCTTCCTCCCCTCTATGGGAGGAGATACAGACCTCGCGGTAGCGTGGGGTATGTTTAATGGTTAGTATTCGATGGACTCCGAATCCCCTCCCTCATAGGGAGGGTTAGGGTGGGTCTCTTTACGCAATAAGCGTAATTGCGCCGCTGATGAGCAGCAGCGCACGGAGTAACGGTCTCATGGCTTAGACACAACTTGCCAAGCCCAGCGAGCCGGCCAGGGCGGTGAGGACAGCGATGAGGATTTTGAGGAGTTTGCCGAAGTTGAATTGAGTTTTTGAGTTCATGGTTTTTTGAGTGTTAGAGGTTAGTAATCCCAGCGTTCATGTCATCCTGAACGGAGTGAAGGATCTCGCAGTGGACTCTGCTGCATTTACCATGTCCCTGCGCGGGATACTTCGCTTTGCTCAGCATGACAC
>JAZQZI010000043.1:0-95783 GCA_045633985.1 Tidjanibacter sp.
CTTTGGTCGCAAAAGTTAGGATATCACCTCAAGTTGGCACAAAAAAAGAGAAGTTCCGTCGAACTTCTCTTTTTTCTTTTTCCGTCATCCGGCTTGCAAGGACTATTTCTCCTTTGCAACGTAGCGTTTCTCTTTGATACGAGCTTTCTTACCGGTGAGGTCACGCAGGTAGTAGATACGTGCACGGCGTACAACACCCACCTTGTTCACCTCGATCGACTCGATGTGGGGCGAGTAGAGGGGGAAGATACGCTCAACGCCTACGCCATTGGAAATTTTACGGATGGTGAACATCTTGGTTACACCACGACCCTTGATCTGGATTACCACACCACGGAAGCTCTGGATACGCTCTTTGTTACCCTCGATGATTTTGTAGCTTACGGTGATGGTGTCGCCGGCTTTGAACGAGGGAACCTCCTTGGGTGCCCACATAGCCTCCTCTGCGATTTTGATTAATTTGTCCATCTTGTTTTTTAATCGATTAAAATGTTAAAGTGGGGAATATTACGGACTCCTGTGTTCTCATAAGAGATTCCTCCACCGGGCTGCAAAGGTACGAACAAAATTCAAAATTCAAAATTCAAAATTCAAAATTTTCGCCAAAATTGCAACTATCCAAAAGTTAAGGCGTTCACGTAGAACGCCTTAACTCCTAAAAATTGCACTCAATTTTTGGCACTACTTGCGCCCCGTGGGCTATAAATCGAGCCCCTTGAGCTGCTCCATACGAGCATAGTCGGTCAGATCGACCTTGATGGGCACCACTGCGATATACTTGTTTTTGAGTGCCCACTCGTCGGTATCCTCCGCCTCGGGCTCGTGGTTGCAGAAGCCGCCCGTGAGCCAGAAATAATCCCTTCCCCTGGGGTCTTGGCGGCAGAAAAACTCCTCCTTCCAGAAGCCTCGGGTCTGGCGACATATGCGGTGGCCGGCAATCTCCTCGGGGCGTGCCACGGGGACATTCACATTCAGGCAGAGGGGCGTTGTGGGCCTCTCCATAGCGAGCATTGCGGGTATGAGCCTCTCGGCAAAGGCTATGGTGGCGTCGAAGTCGGCGTCGTGGTCGTGGTCGTCGAGGGAGAGTCCCACGGAGGGGGCTCCGTAGAAGCTCGCCTCGATGGCGGCACCCATAGTGCCCGAGTAGAGCACATTGATGGCGGCGTTGGAGCCGTGGTTGATGCCGCTCAGGTTGAGGTCGGGGTTGAGCCCCATCTCGGGCAGCAGCCAGTCGTAGGCCATCTTCACACAGTCCACGGGGGTGCCGTTGCAGGAGTAAACCTTGATGTGTGGCTCATCCCTGCGGAGGGTGAGGTAGAGGGGGTCGTACATAGTTATAGCGTGAGCCTTGCCGGACTGTGTCTGGTCGGGAGCGAGGGCTATGACATCGCCAAACTGTGCGGCGCACTCCACGAGCCTCTGGAAACCTTTGGCCCTGTAGCCGTCGTCGTTACTTATAAATATTACGGGTCGCTTCATATCGTTCGGGTTTGTTTTTTCTTCAGAGCACAAAGATAGGGGTTTGAGTTGAGATTTGAAAGTTTTTGTCTAACGTACAACGACAACCGTCTACCGCCTACCGTCTACTGTCTACCGTCGCGGGCCTGCGGCCCGAGGAATTATTAGGGAGTTTCGGGTATATAGGGAGTATAGGGAGTATAGGGAGTATAGAGAGACACTCTTCTATAATTCCCATAACTCCCATAACTCCTATTTCTCCTTAACACCCCTAATAACTCCATCTCTCGTTTTGGCGTGAGGTTTGCAGAGGGGTGTTAAGAAAATGGAACAACCAAACACCAACGAATGTTTACAATAAACACAAATCTATGCCTATGAAAAGATTGATTTTTTGTTCGGTTATGCTTGTGGCGGTGGCCGTGGGTGCCTCTTCGTGTCACAAGCAGGGCAGAAAGGCGCAGGGGCCCGAGGTGCTTCGTGTGGAGGCTGCAAGGGCCGTGAGTGAGCGGGTGGTGGTGCCTATGAGGTTTCGCTCACTGCTCTACTCCAACTACGACGCCACCATCCAGCCACGAGTGAACGGCTACCTGCTCACCAAGCAGTTCACCAAGGGGCTCCCCGTGGAGAAGGGGCAGGTGCTCTTTACCCTCGACGCCTCGGCCATTGAGCTGAGTGTGCTCTCCAATCGTGCGGCCCTTGCCTCGGCCAAGACAGCCTTTGCCGAGGCCGACAATAACTACCGCCGAGCCATCCCCCTGGCCCGCATTGAGGCTATCAGCCAGAGTGCCCTCGACCAATACAGGGCGGCCTATGCGAGTGCGGAGGCGCAGGTGAGGTTGGCCGAGTCGCAACTCAACGAGTCGCTACTCCAGCAGGGCTACACCACCATCACCGCCCCCATCAGTGGCATCATCGACGACACAGGAGCCACTGTGGGCGATTGGGTGGGTGTTGGCACCGAGTATTCGGTGCTGGCCACCATCTCCAACACCGAGCAGATGGGTGTGCACATTCAGATACCCTTTGCCCGCTACTATGAGCTCAGGGGTAGGGTGGAGGGCGAGCGCCCATCCTACGACAACTCCACGCTCCTCAGTAACATCCGCCTCTTCCTGCCCGATGGCACCCTTTACCCCTACGAGGGCACCTATGCCTACACCAAGCGTGATGCGGGTGACCAGACGGGTACCATCATCATCGTAGTCAGCTTCCCCAACCCCGAGCGTGCCCTGAAGATTGGAGGGTCGGTGGTTGTAGTGGCCGATGTGGGCTCCCCCGAGGGGGTTGTTATGGTGCCCCAGCAGGCCGTTGTGCAGACCCTCGACAAGGCCCACGTGTGGGTTGTGGGGAGCGACAATACGGTCGCTTTCCGCCCCGTGGTGGTGGGTGCCAAGTTTGGCGACCACTGGATTGTGGAGGAGGGGCTCAAGGCTGGCGAGATGGTCGTTACGGCAGGAGGCCAAAGGCTCCGTTCGGATGTCCGTGTGATGGTCGATAACAAGAGTGCTCAACAATAGCGGGGAGGAGTGACTATGGAAAAATTCTTTGTCAATCGCCCCATCTTTGCCATTGTCATAGCCATTGTGATAGTGCTGCTCGGTGGGCTCTCCATAGGGTCGCTACCTGTGGAGCTCTACCCCGATATTACCCCTCCCGTGGTGGAGGTTGAGGCCTCCTATACGGGAGCCGACGCCGCCACGGTGAACGATGCTGTAGCCACCCCTCTGGCCGAGAGTGTTATGGGTGTGGGCGAGATGCTCTATATGCAGACCACCTCGGCGGGCGACGGCTCTATGTCGCTCCAGGTGCTCTTCGACATCGACTCCAACCCCGATTTCGACGAGGTGTTTGTGCAGAACAAGATTTCGGCCGCCTCGGCACAGCTCCCCTCGGAGGTTTTGCAGCAGGGTGTGACCACCCAGAAGTCGCAGACGGGTTTTCTGCTCATCTATGCCCTCTACTCCAAGGGGGGATTGTACGACGACGACTTCATCTCCAATTGGGCTTACATCAACATCCGTGACGAACTGCTCAAGATAAACGGTGTGGGCAAGGTGCAGATAATGGGTGCCGGCGAGTATGCTATGAGGGTGTGGGTCAATCCCTACCGTATGGCCTTCTACGACATCTCGGTGGACGACATTGCCTCGGCCATAGAGAGCCAGGCGACCATCTTCCCTGCCGGTAAGCTCGGTGCTGAGCCCACCGACCAGCCCCAGCCCTTCACCTACACCGTCACCACCCCTCCCTCGCTCTCCGAGGCCGAGGAGTATGAGAATATCATACTAAAGGTGCTCCCCGATGGTGAGACTCTTCGCCTGGGCGAGGTGGCTCGTGTGGAGCTGGGGTGTCAAACCTATGGAGCCATCTCCAACTTCGACAGCGACCCTGCGGCCCTTGTGGTGGTCTATCAGACCCCCGGCAGCAATGCCGTGGAGGTGGGTGGAAGTGTGAAACAGACGATGGCCTCCATTAGCGACCGCTTCCCCGAGGGGGTGGATAGTACCATCATTATCGACGCCACGGCAAGCATCGAGAAGGGTATTGAGGAGATTTTTGCCACTATGCTCTTCACACTGCTGCTGGTTGTGATTGTGATTTTCATCTTCCTTCAGGATTGGCGGGCAACGCTCGTCCCCCTTGTGGCCATCCCTGTGTCGATTGTGGGTGCCTTTGCGCTCTTTCCCGTCTTGGGCTTCTCGATTAACACCATCTCGCTTCTCGGCCTTGTGCTGGCCATCGGTCTGGTGGTCGATGATGCGATTGTGGTGGTGGAGGCCGTGCAGCTGGGCGTGGAGGAGGGGCTGAGCCCTCGCAAGGCCACGCTGGAGGCTATGCGCAAGGTGGCGTCGCCCATTGTGGCCACCACTGCTGTGCTGTTGGCGGTCTTTGTGCCCGCCTCACTTATGGAGGGCATCACGGGCAAGATGTTCCAGCAGTTTGCAATAGGCATATCGGTGGCGTTGGTCATCTCGGCCTTCAATGCGCTCACCCTCTCTCCCGCACTCTGCTCACTTCTGCTCCGTAAGGGTAAGAAGAGGGCTACCCGAGGTTTCTTTGGGGCCTTCAACCGTGTCTATGATAGAGGAGTGGATGGCTACTTGCGTCGCTCGGGAGTTGTAGTGCGCCAGTCGGTCCGCACACTCATTCTGGTGCTAATTATGGGTGCAGCAACACTTCTGCTCTTCCGAGAGTTGCCGAGTGGTTTTCTCACCACCGAGGATCAGGGCTACCTGATGGTGTCCGTGGAACTTCCCGATGCTGCCAGCACCCACCGCACCGAGCAGGCCATAGAGCGGGCTGTGGGGATTATTCGCTCCACCGAGGGGGTGCAGTATGAGGCCTCCGTGGCAGGTTTTGATATCATTTCGGGTGTGGCGGCTACCAATAGCGGCGTTATCTTCGTCACCCTTGAGCCCTACGACAAACGCTCCATCTCGGCCGAGGAGATTGCAGGACTGCTCAACGAAAGGCTCGCAACGGAGATTATCGAGGGCGAGTTCTACGCCTTTGAGCCACCCTCCATCCCCGGCCTGGGTATCACCTCGGGACTCACGATGATGTTGCAGAACAGGGGTAGTGGCGACATCCGCTACCTGGCCGATCAGACCGATAAGTTTATGGCCTCCCTCCGAGAGCAACCCGAGATTGCGGCTGTTAGCACACAGTTCGACGCCGAGGTGCCCCAAAGGCGTGTGGCCATCGACGAGGATAGGGCCCTCCAGCAGGGTGTGTCGCTCGACGGATTGCGAGAACTGCTCTCCACAATGCTTGGAGGTAAATACGTTGGCAACTTCAACCGCTTCGGCAAACTCTACCAAACCTACATCCAGGCCGACAGCCAGTGGCGACTCTCCGAGAGTGCTCTGGATGGCTATTACATAGCCAATGGTCGAGGAGAGGATGTTCCCATATCGAGCTTTGTGTCGTTGAGGGATACGGTGGGTGTGGAGTATATTACCCAATTCAACCTCTATGAGTCCATTGCTGTGAATGCTACGCCCTCGGCGGGTACCTCCTCCGACCAGGCGATGAAGGCTGTGGAGAGGGTCGCCTCCTCGCTCCCCGACGACGTGGGAGTGGCCTGGAGCGGTGTGTCGTATCAGGAATCGACAGCCTCGGGCGGAGGCGTGACATACCTCCTCGCCATAGTCTTTGTCTTCCTCGCCCTTGCGGCGCTCTATAATTCGTGGTCGCTCCCCATCAGTGTGTTGCTGGGTGTCCCCCTGGCACTCTTCGGCTCGCTCCTTCTGGTGTGGCTCGCCCATCTGGTGAACCCCGCCTACATTGACAATATATTTATGAAGGTGTCGCTGGTGATGCTCATCGGCCTTGCGGCCAAAAGTGCCATCCTGGTGGTGGAGTATGCCGACCGCAAGTTCAACGAGGAGGGACTGTCGCTTGGCGAAGCGGCCCTCGAGGCGGCTCGCCTGAGGCTCCGACCAATCCTTATGACCGCCGTGGCCTTTATGGTGGGCATACTCCCACTCATCTTTGCCTCGGGTGCCTACTCGGTTGCTCGTAACATTATGGGTATGGCTCTGTTGGGCGGTATGTTGGTGGCCACCCTTCTCGGCATCTTCGTCTATCCCGCCCTCTACTATCTCGTGGGGCGTGTGGCACGCTTTGAGCGCAAGAGAGAACGAAAACTTAAAAAACGAAAAGAGTATGAAAAAGAGAATACGATTTAGGTTGCTTGCGGCCACCTCGCTGTTGATCGGGGGCGCAGCCTGCACGGTGGCCCCACCCGATGTACCCCCAATCGATGTCCCCGACGGCTACATTATGGCCACCCGTGGCGACACCCTTGTGATGGAGGGGTTGGAGTGGTGGGAGATTTTTGGTGATACCACCCTCAGTCGCCTGATACTCACAGCCCTCCAGAACAACCGCAACCTTGCCGCCACGGCCGCCACCGTGGAGGCTGCACGCCAAAACCTCGCCTCGGTGCGTGGGTCGCTCGCCCCCGCCCTCGACCTTGGTGCCGAAGGGTCGGCAACATATACAACCCCCTCCACAGGAGGTAAAAAGAGGGTGGAGCAGAGCTACTCGCTCCTGCCTCGTGTAAGTTGGGAGGTGGCCCTTTTCGGCATTGCCGCCTCCAGCGACGCCGCACGTGAGGAGTGGGTGGCCACCGAGTGGGGCTATCGTGCCACACGCCTGGCCCTCGAGGCCCAGGTGGCCGAGACCTATTTCCAGTGGTTGCAGTATGCCCGCCAGCTCGAAATCTCGGAGCGTAGCTACCAATTGCGACTCGAAGCACAGCAGAAGAGCGACTCACTCTTCTACTACGGCTATTCCTCGGGTACCGACCTCCAGCAGGCACGCTCCCTCACGGCTGCCGCTGCTGCCGACATCCCCTCCTACCGCCGAGCAATGGTGCAGACCAACCTCATACTCAACACCCTCCTCGGTGGCGAGCCCGAACTGCTGGCTATGCCCACCCACTCACGAGAGTGTGAACACTCGGTGGGTGCACAGCTCGATGGGCTATACTGTGGCCACCTCACAGCCGCCTCACTCCCCGTCATTATCCCCAGCGGACTCCCTTCGGAACTGCTGGAGCGCCGACCCGATGTTATGGAGGCCTTCCACAAGGCCGAAGCGGCAGCCGCCACCGTGCGTGTGGCACGTGCCGCCCGCCTGCCCTCCATCTCCCTCACAGCCTCGGGAGGGGTGGCCTCCGCAACCCTCAAGGGGCTCACAAGTGGCAATCCCGGCTATTGGACTGCTGCCCTCTCGCTCGGTCAGCCACTCCTCCACTTCGGGGAACTGCGAGCCGAGGAGAGAAAGGCTGTTGAGGGGTGGCGTGGGGCCATTCTGAACTATCAGCAGACGGCCCTCCAGGCCTTCTCGGATGTGGAGAGTGCCCTGGTGGCTATTGCCACCTACCAGGAGGAGTGTGAGCGCTACCTCTCGCTGTTGCAAGCAAATAGCCGACTGCGCACGATGACCGCCGCACTCTACTACGACGGCCTTGCATCGTCGCTCAACCTCATCGACGCCGAGCGTAACCTCTACTCCTCGCAGCTCGACTATGTGTCGCTCCTCAGCGCCCAGCTGCAGGCCTATGTGTCGCTCTACAAAGCCCTCGGCGGCAGTTGGTAGAAGGACGACCGACGACCGTCGCAGGCCTGTGGCCCGAGAAATTATTAAAGTACCCCACCCAGCAGCTGCAAAAAACATCCGGAGCGCCCCAAGAGAGGGCGCTCCGGATGTTTTAACGAAGAACAAATTCTATTTGTCCCTCTTGTAGAGGAAGCGTTTGATTTTGAGCGAGGGAGTCTTCTCAAAGCCATCTTTCTGCTCCTCGACCTTCGACACTCGTGCAAACTTCGCTACACGGCTGTTCACATAGTCGCGGATCTCCTTCATAATCTCGTCATACTTGGCCTGAACATTATCCTTGAACTCCTCAAGGCTCTCTTCGAGCTTCTCTTTATCGAGCGTTACCAATGCCACAAGCGAACCTTTATCGGCCACAACTATCGATTCGGTTACTAATTTGTGGGTGTTGATAACGCTTTCAATCTCCTCGGGGTAGATATTCTCACCCGTGGAACCAATAATCATATTGTTTGCCCTGCCTTTAATTACAAGGTAACCATCATTGTCGAAGAGGCAGAGGTCTTTGGTGCGGAACCAACCATCCTCGGTGAATGCCTCTCGGGTAGCTTCGGGGTTTTTGTAGTAGCCCTCCATAATACAGGGGGTCTTAACCACGAGCTCACCCTCGCCCGTCTCGGGATTTACGTCGATGAGTTTGCCCTCCACGCCCATTGCAGGGAAGCCTACACACTGCAACTTGGTCCTCGAAGGGTTGGTGCCATAGAGCAGAGGTGCGGTCTCGGTGAGGCCGTAGCCGATGGCGTAGGGGAACTTGGCCTCCCTCATAAAGCGCTCGGTCTCCCTCTCAACCTTTGCGCCACCGATGCCGAAGAAGCGTACACGGCCACCAAAGGTTGCTTTGAGGCGCTTGCCGGCAATGCTGTGGAAGAATTTGCGCACAAGGGCCACCGAATAGAGGGTGTTCATAGCCTTGCTCTTGGTGAATTTGGCCTTCACCTGGCTGCGGTAGATCTTCTCCATAATGAGGGGCACGGAGAGGATGATGGTGGGACGCACACTCTTGAAGGCGGGCATAAGTGCCGACGCCGTGGGTGGACGATCCATATAGACAACCTGCGAACCGTGGCTGATGGGGAGCAGCAGACCCAGCGAGCACTCGTAGGTGTGGGCCAGGGGGAGGATGGAGAGGAATACGTCGTTCTCATCCACATTCTGCATATCGTAGCAGAGCTCCACCTGGTGTGCCAGAGCCTGCTGGGTGAGCATCACACCTTTGGGTGCCGAGGTGGTACCCGAGGTGTAGATGATGGCTGCCAGGTCGGTGGGCTCGGGCTCTTTGCCTGTGCCCTGCTCTGTGCACTTCTGGTTGATTACCGCAAGGTTTTTGGTGCGGATGATGATGTTCATATTGGCGATGGTCTCCTCGGAGAGCTTGGTGTAGAGCTTGTCGCTCACGCAGAGAGCTTTGGCACCCGAGTGGGCGATAATCTTGTCGAGCTCCGCACCCGAGAACTCGGGCATAATGGGAACAACCACCATACCGTGATTGACTGCCGCAAAGTAGCATACGCCCCAGTTGGGCATACTGCTGCTGAGCAGTGCAACCTTGTCACCTGCGTTGAGACCCGCACCGAGCAGAAGCTCGCCAACATACTTGACTCTCTCGCCCATCTCGCCGTATGTCATACTCTCTCGCTCGAACATCGACAGTGCGGTGAGTTTGGAGAATTTCTTCACACTGTTGGTGAACATCTGTTTGAGTGTGTCGAACTGAAATTTCATAAATCGTTTTTTTGTTACTATTTTTATGGCGCAAATGTGCGCCCCGAAAAGCGCCTGTTTGCGAAAAATCATACAAAGATACTCTATCTGCCCTAAAGGGCAACATTTTTCATCAAAAAAGTGGGATGCTCAAAGTCGAACAAATAGCCCGAGCTATGGCCTCCGCAGGATTTGATGCCTGGGGTGTGGTGGCTGCCGTGGAACTCTCCGATGCCAAACGTCGTTTTGAACTTTGGTGGGAGGGGGGCAACGGCCGTGGGCTCGACTACCTGGGGCGCAATGCCGACAAGAGGTTCGATGCACGCCTGCTCTTCCCAGGTGCAAAGTCGGTGATTGTGGGGGCCGTGAGCTACAAAAACAGTCTCTCAATGGGGTATGAGGAGGGTTTTGACTGCCGCATAGCCTCCTATGCCCACACTACTGATTACCACACATCGCTGCGTGAAATGTTGCGTGAGGTGGCCACCGAACTGGGTATTGCCGACCCCCGCAGGGCCAAAGTGTGTGTCGATAGCGTTCCTCTGGCCGAAAAGAGCCTTGCACGCCTGGCAGGTATAGGGTGGATAGGGCGCAATTCGTTGGTTATCAACCCCAAGCTCGGCTCATTTATGGTGTTGGGTGAGATTGTCACCACCGAGGAGTGCGACACCTACTCCACGCCGATGGAGGAGGATGGTTGTGTGGGTTGTGGCCGCTGTTTGCTACGATGCCCAACTGGTGCAATTCTTACAAATCGAACATTAAATGCGACACTTTGTATATCCAACAAAACGGTTGAACAGGGGCCAGGAGAGTGGGGCGACACCCACGGTTGGTTCTTCGGTTGCGAGGAGTGTCAGAGCTGTTGTCCTCACAATGCCACCTCGCCGCTCCACGCCAATCCGAGGTTCGATGCACTCTACGACCCACGCCACTACGACAGCAATTTCTGGGCAAAAGTGAGCCGCTCGGAGGCAGAAAGTTTGTTTGCCACCACCCCTCTGGTGCGAAAATTAAAAAAATGGTAGTACATTTGTCGAATTAATTGAAACCAAACAGCAGAATAGATATGGCACTTTTTGACATATTCAAACGTCGCAAGGCAGAGCCTGTGACCCCCGCCCCTGCCCCCGAGGCAGAGGGTGTGACCACCCCCATCCCCGCCCAAATCCCCATCCCCGCCGCCGAGGAGCCGCTAGCCCCCGCTCCCTCCCAGCAGGAGGAGATAAACGAGGGCCTTCGCAAGACCAAAGAGGGATTTTTTGGCAAGCTCGCCCGTGCTGTGGCGGGCCGTTCGCAGGTGGATGAGAGTTTTCTGGACGACCTCGAGGAGGTGCTCATAACCTCCGATGTGGGTGTGGAGACCACCGTCAAAATCATCAACAACCTCGAAGCAAGGGTGGCTCGTGACAAGTATATGAACACTGCCGAGCTCAACGCCATTCTCCGCAGCGAGATTGAAGCGCTGCTTCAGGAGTGTGAGGAGAAGAGTGAGAACTTCGGCCTCTCCATCAAGGAGGGTACACCCTATGTGGTGATGGTTGTGGGTGTGAATGGCGCCGGCAAGACAACCACCATCGGTAAACTTGCCGCACAGCTGGTGAAGGCGGGAAATAAGGTCTTTATCGGTGCTGCCGACACCTTCCGTGCCGCTGCTATCGACCAACTCCAGGTGTGGGCCGACCGTGCTGGAGCCACTATGATTCGTCAGGATATGGGTTCCGACCCCGCATCGGTGGCCTACGACACCCTCAAGTCGGCTGTGGCCAATGGCGCAGATGTGGTGCTTATCGACACCGCAGGTCGTCTGCACAATAAGGTGGGCCTTATGAATGAGCTCGCAAAAATCCGCAATGTGATGGCCAAAATCATCCCCGATGCACCCCACGAGGTGATGTTGGTGCTCGACGGCTCCACGGGTCAGAACGCCTTTGAGCAGGCACGACAGTTCACCGCCGCAACAAAGGTTAATTCGCTGGCTATCACCAAGCTCGATGGTACGGCCAAAGGTGGCGTGGTAATCGGCATTAGCGACCAATTTGCCATTCCCGTGCACTACATCGGCATTGGCGAGGGCATCGACCAGCTCAAAATTTTCGACCGCCACGAGTATGTCAATGCGCTCTTTGGCGACAAATAACCCACCGCAGAAATGAGAGAGAAAATCAACGTTATAACGCTCGGCTGCTCCAAAAACCTTGTAGATAGCGAGCACCTTATGGCCCAGCTCGACGAGGCGGGCTATGAGATTGTCACCGACTCCAACTCCACCGACGCCAAAATTGTGGTAATCAACACCTGTGGCTTCATTGGCGACGCCAAGGAGGAGGCCATACAGACCATCCTCGAGTGTGCCGAGGCGAAGGCCGAGGGGCGCATCGAAAAACTCTTTGTGATGGGCTGTCTCAGCGAGAGGTATGCCGACGAGTTGAGGGAGGAGATTCCCGAGGTGGACGACTACTTCGGTGCCCGCAGCCTCAAGGAGGTTGTGGAGGCGCTCAATGCCGAGTATATCCCCGAGCTCGAAACCGACCGACTGCTCACCACCCCCGACCACTATGCCTACCTGAAGATTGGCGAGGGTTGCAATTGGCACTGTGCCTATTGCGCCATTCCCCTCATCCGTGGCAACCACCGCAGTGTGCCTATGGAGAAGGTGCTGGAGGAGGCGGAGGGCCTTGTGGCTGTGGGTGTCAAGGAGATTATTGTCATTGCCCAGGATACCACCTACTATGGCAAAGACCTCTATGGTGAGCGTAAACTTGCCGAACTCCTGCGCCGACTCTGCGCCATCGAGGGGGTGGAGTGGGTAAGGCTCCACTACGCCTACCCGACCGACTTCCCCCAGGATGTGATTGAGGTGCTGCGTGACGAGCCCAAGATGTGTAAATACCTCGACATTCCCCTGCAACATATCGCCGACAACCAGCTCAAGGCTATGCGCCGACGCATCACCAAGGCCGAGACCGAAGAACTCGTGGCACGCCTCCGCAGGGAGATTCCCGACATTGCACTGCGCACCACAATGCTTGTGGGCTTCCCCGGCGAAACGGAGGAGGATTTCGAGGAGCTGTGTGAGTTTGTGCAGCGAGTGAGGTTCGACCGCCTGGGTGCTTTTGCCTACTCGGAGGAGGAGGGTACACCCTCGGCACTCCACCTCACCGACGATGTGCCCGACGAGGTGAAGGAGGCTCGTGTTGAGCGACTTATGAAGATTCAGAAACGTGTGTCGCTGGCCCTCAATGCCGAGAGGGTGGGTAAACGTATGAGGGTTATTGTCGATTCCAGGGAGGGCGATTTTTGGATTGCCCGCTCGCAATACGATAGCCCCGAGGTGGACGAGGAGATACTTGTCACCTCCGAAGAGCCCCTTGCTCCCGGCGATATGATTACCGTGGAGATTACCGATTGCGAGGAGTATGACCTCTACGCAAAACACTGCATTTAGAAAAAAGTCGGCCGACGGAAGTTGGCCGATTTTTTTTGTCTAACGTCGACCGTCTACCGTCTACCGTCGCGGGCCTGCGGCCCGAAAAGTTATTAGGGTGTGTAGGGTTATTAGGGCCGTTAGAGGAGATTTCCCATAATTCTTATAATTCCTATAACTCCCATAATTCCTATCTGTGGTAGAGCAAAATAGGAGTAATAGGAGTAATAGGCATCTGTTGTTATACCCAAATAGCTGACCGCTGACTGCCGAGTGCTGTCAGCGGTCAGCTTGTCTGTCGTTAGACGTTGGACGTTCGACAAAAGTTCAACTTTCCATTCCCAACCCCCTTCTTCCCCAAAATCTTTGATTTTGTAAATTCTTTTCGTTACCTTTGTGGGTTAAATGTGAACTTACTATGGAAAAAGAGAATATTTTGGATTACAAAGGATATAACGCTGCCGACGAGGGCGTGGTGCCTGAGGGTCGTAGTTGTGAGCTCTCGCTCGGCCACGGCTGTGAGTTTTGCGCCACCTCCGCAGGTCTTAATGCAGAGGCTCGCCCCGGTTGCTACAAGCTCCACGAGAACGATTGGCTTGCCGATTACCCCAACAACCTCCCCAACGAGATCGTTGAGGTGAGGTTCAAAAATACCCACCGTGGCTACTATGCCAATGTCAATGCTCTTCCTCTTGAGATTGGCGACATTGTGGCTGTGGAGGCTTCGCCCGGTCACGACATCGGTATTGTGTCGCTCACGGGCGATATGGTGGCACGCCAGATGAAGCGTGTGGGTTTCAACCCCGCCAATGGCGAGTTCCGCAAGGTCTATCGCAAGGCCCGCAGCTACGACATTGAGAAGTGGCACGAGGCTGTGTCAAGGGAGCACGAGGTGATGATACGCTCACGCCAGATTGCTGCCGATATGAGGCTCGATATGAAGATTGGCGATGTGGAGTTCCAGGGCGACGGCATCAAGGCCATCTTCTACTATATTGCCGACGAGAGGGTCGATTTCCGTGAGCTTATCAAGGTCTTTGCCGACCAATTCCGCATCCGCATCGAGATGAAACAGATTGGTGCCCGCCAGGAGGCAGGTCGCATCGGTGGTCTGGGTGCTTGTGGTCGTCAGCTCTGCTGCTCGTCGTGGATCAGTTCGTTCAACTCCGTGACTACGGGTGCCGCACGCACACAGGAACTCTCGCTCAACCCCCAGAAGCTCGCCGGTCAGTGCAGCAAACTGAAGTGCTGCCTCTCCTATGAGCTCGATTGCTACACCGATGCGCGCAAGGAGTTCCCCAGGCTCAATGGCCCCCTTCAGGCTCTCGATGCCGACTACTTCCACATCAAGAGTGACATCCTGGCCCGCACGATGAGCTTCAGCACCCAGCCCGGTTCGATGGCGGGTCTGGTAACCTTGTCGGTGGGTAGGGTGAAGGAGATTATGAGGCTCAATGCCGAGGGCAAGAAACCCGAGAAGATTACCTCCGATACGGTGGTGGATGTGACTGCCGAGGAGCCCACATATATCAACGTTATTGGCGAGGATAGCATCACCCGCTTCGATAAGGCCAAGAAGAAGAAACGCAAAAACAAGAGCGGCAAGGGCAATCAGAAGGAGGGTGGCGAGAATAAGCCTGCATCCAAAGAGAGTGGCGAGAACAAACCCAAAGAGGGCGAGAACAAGCCCAAGGAGGAGCGCCAGGGCGGGAAAGGCCGTGGCGACCGTCAGCCCCGCAAGCAGGGTGGCGAGCCCAAACAGCACTCCAAACAGCAAGGTGAGCCTAAGCCCCGCACCGAGGGTGAGGGTGGCCAAATGCCCGAGCGCAAGGAGGGCGAAGGTCAGCACAGGGGGCGTAATAATCGTGGCCGTGGCCGTGGTCCCCGAGTAGAGAGGGAAGCGAAGGCGGAGAATTGATTATTTTTCTCTAACGGCCCTAACGGCCCTAAAACTGTTTACTGATAACTGATAACTGAAAACGGACAACTAAAAATGTCAAGGTGGTGGATAGTAGTGGCAGTGGTGCTCCTGATGGTGGGTTGCCGTGTGGAACCCGTGGGGAGCATTGTGGCCGACACGCCCCGTAAGGGGTGGGGCGAGGCCGTGGAGCTGCGCTACAACAATGGCGACACCCTCGGGATGCACACCATAGGTGTGGTGCTCTCGGTGGAGAACGACCTTGTGGCAGAGAGTGTAGCCATCCGTGTGGGGTGCACAGCCCCCTCGGGAACGACCACCGAGGGGAGATTGGTGCTCACGGCCCCCGAGCGACACAGTGGCGGCTCATTTACGGAGCTGTCGGCCGAGTGGGTGAGTGGTGCACGCCTGGCAGAGATGGGCGACTACATCTTTAGGCTCACTCCCGAGCAGGAACAGGATGGAGTGTGGATGGCAGGGGTCAAAGTAACTCCTATAAATTAGCAAACAACAAGAGATATGGGAAAAGATAAAATACGCAGATTTAACGAAAACCTCACCTTCAGGTGTATGGTTCAGCCCGCCTTTGAGGAGGTTTTCGACAAGGATTACCCCCTGAAGGGCAAGTGGCACGAGTTTTTTGGCAATGGTAACCCCATTGTGCTGGAGTTGGGCTGTGGCAGGGGCGAATATACGGTGGCTTTGGCCGAGCGCAACCCCGACAAAAACTTCATAGGTGTCGATATCAAGGGTGCCAGGATGTGGCGTGGTGCCAAGACTGTCACCGAGAAGGGTATCGGCAATGCGGGCTTTCTGCGCACAAGGATTGAGTTTATCTCCTCACTCTTTGCCGAGGGCGAGGTGAGCGAGATTTGGATTACCTTCCCCGACCCACAGATGCCCAAGCAGAGGGCCAAACATCGACTTACGGGCCCCTTATTCCTGGCACGCTACGCAAAGATTTTGAAGGAGGGGGGTATGATTAACCTCAAGACAGACTCGCAGTTCCTCCACGAGTTCACAAAGGAGGTTATTGCCCAGAATGAACTCCCCGTGGAGGTTGCCAACAACGATATATATGGCACGGGTTATGCCGACGAGACCCTCTCGGTGAAGACGGCTTATGAGAGCAAATTCCTGGCACAAGGTATGCCTATCACCTACCTGCGCTTCGGGTTGGGGGGCAAGAGGGAGTTTACCAACATCTCGGAGGAGGTGGAAGATAGGCTCCAAGTGCTGCGCCCCGACAGGTAGAGCATTTCTGACCAAGAACGACCCTAATAACGGACAACTGAAAACTAAAAAGCTGACAGCTGAGTGCTGAATGCTGAATGCAGATAACTATGAACATACGAATAGGAATTACCCTCGGCGACCCCTCGGGTGTAGGAGCCGAGACTATCATAAAGATTTTCCGCGACCAGAGGATGTTTGATATGGCCACCTTTGTGCTCTACGGAGCCTCGAAGGCTATGGCATATTACAAAGCGAAGGTGGAGGATGCCGAGCAGGTGAATTGTATCATTGTACCCTCGGCCGCCGATGCACACCAACGCAAGCTCAACCTTGTGGAGTGTGGCAAGGGCGATATGCGCATCACTGCGGGTGAGATGTCGCCCGAGTCGGGCGCTGTGGCTGTGGAGTCGCTGCGCAGGGCTGTGGGGGATATCAAGGCGGACAATCTGGACCTGCTGGTGACCGCCCCCATCAATAAGAATGCTATGGAGGCTGCAGGCTTCGGCTCGGTGGGCCACACCGAGTTTCTGGCCGGCGAGTTTGGCGGCGAGCCACTGATGCTGATGTGCAGCGAGATTATGAGGGTTGGCCTGGCTACCATCCACCTCCCCGTGGCAGAGGTTGCCGGTGCCCTCACCAAAGAGCTCATCGTAAAACGCATCGGCCAGCTGGAGAGGTCGCTGAAGGAGGATTTCGGTGTGCGCAAACCCCGCATTGCAGTGTTGGCGCTCAACCCCCACGCCGGTGATGGTGGTCTGCTGGGCCGTGAGGAACAGGAGATTATCACCCCCGCAATTCGTGAGGCCTATGAGGGCGGCACCCTGGCTTTCGGCCCCTTTGCGGCCGACGGCTTCTTTGCTGCGGGCACCTTCAGGAGGTACGACGCTGTGTTGGCTATGTACCACGACCAGGGTTTGGCACCCTTCAAGACCCTCACCCCCAGCGGTGTGAATGTAACCACCAACCTCCCCGTTGTACGCACCTCGCCCGACCACGGCGTGGCTTACGACATTGCGGGTAAGGGTGTGGCAGACGAGAGCTCTATGCGCAATGCCATATATATGGCCATCGACATTTGGCAGAGCCGCCAGAGGGAGGCCGAGTATGCCGTAAATCCCCTAAAACACTACGAGCGTGAGAGGGGTGGCAGGGATGCCAATGTGAAGGATATCAAGGAGCTCAAGGAGCACAAAGAATAGAACCAACACGGAAACGGATGACCAATAGGGGGGCGAAATATGAGGGAGGTGTGACCTCCACCGCTTTTGCAGGGGTGACAGCGCTAACGAAAACGCTGGTTGCCTACCTCGGCCTGGTGGTCATCATTGGTTGGATTAGGCGCCACGGGGGCGATATTTCACGATGGTTCGTGGAGCTCGGCTGCGGGCTCAATGTTGCGAAGTTTTCGGGGTCGCTGGTGGTAAACCTCCTCTCGGCAGCTGTGGTGCTTCTCTACGCCCGAGCGTCGGGTGTGAGGGTCAAAGATATGGGGCTGAAAGGCGGAAAGGCCGTGGGCTACTACGTGGCAGGTGCGGCAATCAGCTGCGGAATGATAGCCCTCATCGCTTTTCTGTGCTATACGATGGGCGACGTGAGGTTTGTGGGCTTCGGCATTGATGGAGCCATACCCATTGAGTTGTTGGCCGTTATGGTACTCTCTATGACCAATGTGAGGGAGGAGTTGCTCTTCCGTGGTTGGATGATGGGAGAGTTGAGGGGGAGAATCCCCGCCTGGGCGGTGGTGGCTGTGAGCTCGCTGATTTTCGGATTGTCACACCTGGGCAACCCCCACGTGACAACACTCGCCGTGGTAAACCTCGTACTGCTCGGCCTGTTTTGGGCACTCTGTCTGCTCTCTACGGGGAGTCTGTGGATGGTGATGGCTATGCACTCCTTCTGGAACTTCGCCCAGAGCAGAGTTGTGGGTCTTCCGGTGAGCGGAGGCAAGATGCCCACGGAGGCTGTGGTGCAGTTGGCACCCACGGGCGAAGGCGCTTTTCCGTTGGGTCCCTTTGGGCTCGAAGGCAGCCCCGTGGCTACGGTGGTTATCATTACAGCCATAGTGTCGCTCGGGATAATCTGGCGCTACAACCGCCGAATGGCGCCACTGCGCAAAATGGTGAAATAGAATACGATACGATAATAAATAGACAACAGGGGCAGTAGGTGGCAGGTCGTATTGCCACGCCCCACAAACAGTAACTTAAACAATTTATGGAAAACATCAAGATTACCTTCCCTGATGGCAGCGTTCGTGAGTATGCCAAGGGAACAACTGCAATGCAGATTGCAGAGGGCATCAGCTCCCGCCTGGCAGCCGATGTCCTGTCGGCTACCGTCAATGACGAGGTTGTGGACTTGCTGGCCCCCATCAATGCCGACGCAACCATCAAACTTAACAAATGGGAAGATGAGGAGGGTCGCCGCACCTTCTGGCACACCTCGTCGCACCTTCTGGCAGAGGCTCTCGAGAACCTCTACCCCGGTATCAAGTTCGGTATCGGCCCCAGCATCGAGAACGGTTTCTACTACGATGTAGATTCGCCCACCCCCATCACCGAGGCAGACCTTCAGAAGATTGAGAAGAAGATGGAGGAGCTGGCTCGCACCAAAGAGCCCGTGGTACGCCGTGAGGTGGCCAAGGAGGAGGCTCTCGCAACCTTCAAGGCTAAAGGCGATCAGTATAAGGTTGAGTTGATTGAGGCTCTGGAGGATGGCACCATCAGCTTCTACTCCAATGGCGCCTTCACCGACCTTTGCCGTGGTCCCCACCTGCCCAACACCGGCTACATCAAAGCTATCAAGCTCACCAGCATCGCAGGTGCCTACTGGCGTGGCGATGAGAAAAATAAGATGCTCACCCGTATCTACGGTGTGTCGTTCCCCAAGAAGGCTATGCTCGACGAGCACCTGGCAATGCTCGAGGAGGCCAAGAAACGTGACCACCGCAAACTCGGTAAGGAGCTCGAGCTCTTCACCTTCTCGCAGAGGGTAGGCCAGGGCCTTCCCTTGTGGCTGCCCAAAGGCGCAGACCTCAGGGGTCGTCTGGAGAACTTCCTGCGTGCCGTGCAGAAGAAGTATGGCTATGAGCAGGTTATTACTCCCCACATTGGCCAGAAGGAGCTCTATGTAACCTCGGGTCACTACGCAAAGTATGGCAAAGATTCGTTCCAGCCTATCCACACCCCCTATGAGGGAGAGGAGTTCCTGCTGAAACCTATGAACTGCCCCCACCACTGCGAGATTTTCAAGTTCAAACCCCGCTCGTATAAGGACCTCCCCCTGCGCTTTGCAGAGTTCGGTACCGTATATCGTTATGAGCAGAGTGGTGAGCTCCACGGTCTTACCCGTGTGAGGGGCTTCACCCAGGACGACGCCCACCTCTTTGTGCGCCCCGACCAGCTCTTGGAGGAGTTCGAGAACGTTATCGACATTGTGCTCTACATCTTCAAGACCCTCAAGTTCGACGAGTTTACCGCACAGATTTCGCTTCGCGACCCCAACAATAAGGAGAAGTACATCGGCTCCGACGAGAATTGGGAGCGTGCCGAGCAGGCCATCATCAAGGCCTCCGAGGAGAAGGGTCTTAAGACTGTTGTGGAGTATGGCGAGGCAGCCTTCTATGGTCCCAAGCTCGACTTTATGGTGAAAGACGCTATCGGCCGCAAGTGGCAGCTGGGTACCATCCAGGTGGACTACAACCTCCCCGAGAGGTTCGACCTCACCTACACCGGTGCCGACGACAAGCCCCACCGCCCCATTATGATTCACCGTGCACCCTTCGGCTCGATGGAGAGGTTCGTGGCTGTGCTGCTGGAGCACACCGGCGGTAAGTTCCCCCTGTGGCTCTCGCCCGCACAGTGTGTGGTACTCCCCATTAGCGAAAAATTCAACGATTACGCAGAAAAAGTTTCTAAATATCTAAATAATTGCGATATTCGCAGTGAGATTGACCTGCGTAACGAGAAGATTGGCCGCAAGATTCGTGACAACGAGCTCAAACGTGTCCCCTTCCTGCTCATCGTTGGCGAGAAGGAGGAGAGCGATAACCTCGTGTCCGTTCGTCAGCAGGGCGTGGGCGACAAGGGTCAGATGACCACCGACGCCTTTGCCGAGATGATTAAGAAGCTCGTGGCAGAGGAGATTGACAATCAATAATTCTAAACAACACCTATATTTTAATGGCAGTACCTTACAAACCAAAACCAACCTATCCCCCCAAGCCCCGCCCACAGCAGGGCCCTCAGGGAAAACAGCAGCAGGGTGAGCACCGCATCAACTCGCAGATTACAGCCCCTCAAGTGAGGGTCGTGAGCGACGAGATTGAGGGTGCACAGGTTATGGCAATCAAAGATGCTCTCCAGCTGGCCGACCAGATGGAGATGGACCTCATCGAGATTTCGCCCAAAGCCGATCCCCCTGTATGCCGCATCGCCGACTACCAGAAGTTCCTCTATCAGCAGAAAAAGAAGGCTAAAGAGATTAAGGCAAAGCAGGCTAAGGTGGTAATCAAGGAGATTCGTTTCGGCCCCCAGACCGACGACCACGACTACAACTTCAAGTTGCGCCACGCCCAGAACTTCCTTCAGGAGGGTGCCAAGGTGAAGGCTTATGTCTTCTTCCGTGGTCGTTCGATTGTCTTCAGCGAGCAGGGTCAGATTCTTCTGCTCCGTTTTGCCACCGACCTTGAGGAGTATGGCAAGGTGGAGATGATGCCCAAGCTGGAGGGTAAGAGGATGACTATGATGTTGACGCCTAAGCCCAAAAAGTAAAAAGCACACCTTATCGGTGAATTTTTCACCGCACTGCGATAAGCGGGCTCCTCATTTGCGACGAGCAAACTGCGGAGCCCGCTTCCTTGTTTGGCAAAAAATTCCCTCGATAATCTGTGCTTTTTACGTCGACCGTCGACCGACTACCGTCTACCGTGGCGGGCTTGCAATGCAAGCCCGAAAACTTTTATAGGGTAATTAGGGCCATTAGGGCCATTAGGGTCATTAGGGAAAATTTCTTATAACTCCCATAACTCCTATCTGGGGTAGAGCATAGGAGTAATAGGAGTAATAGGAGTAATAGGAGTAATAGGAGCCTCTCCCTAATGACCCTAACGGCCCTATAATACCCTCCCTATGGTCACATAGAAACCAAAACGCCACCGACATTTCCGTCGGTGGCGTTTTGGTTTTGCTCGTTGTCTGGGACTACTTGGCGTAGGCCACGGCACGGGTCTCACGGATGACGGTGATTTTCACCTGACCGGGGTAGGTCATCTCATCCTGAATCTTCTTGGCAATATCGTGGCTCAGCTGCTCGCTGTCGGCGTCCGAAATCTTGTCGGCACCCACAATCACTCGGAGCTCACGGCCGGCCTGGATTGCGTAGGTCTTCATAACACCGGGGTAGGAGAGTGCGATGTTCTCCATCTCCTTGAGGCGTTTGATGTAGCTCTCCACAATCTCGCTACGAGCACCGGGACGGGCACCCGAAATGGCGTCGCACACCTGTACGATGGGGGCGATGAGCGAGGTCATCTCCTGCTCCTCGTGGTGCGAACCTACGGCGTTGCAAACCTCTGCTTTCTCCTTATACTTCTCGCAGAGCTTCATACCGATAATTGCGTGGGGCAGCTCGGGCTCATCATCGGGCACCTTACCAATGTCGTGGAGCAGACCTGCACGGCGGGCGTTCTTCACATTCAGGCCCAACTCGGCAGCCATAATACCGCAGAGGTTGGCGGTCTCACGAGCGTGCTGCAAGAGGTTCTGACCATACGATGAGCGGTATTTCATCTTACCGATAAGCCTTACGAGCTCGGGGTGCATATTGTGGATACCGAGGTCGATGGTGGTACGCTTACCCACCTCGGCAATCTCGTCCTCAATCTGTTTCTTAACTTTGGCAACAACCTCCTCGATGCGTGCGGGGTGGATGCGGCCGTCGGTTACGAGCTGGTGGAGTGCCAGACGTGCAATCTCCCTGCGTACGGGGTCGAAGCCCGAGAGGATGATGGCATCGGGGGTGTCGTCCACGATAATCTCCACGCCTGTTGCGGCCTCCAGTGCACGGATGTTGCGGCCCTCACGACCAATGATACGACCCTTCACCTCGTCGGAGTCGATGTTGAAGACAGTCACCGAGTTCTCGATGGCGGTCTCGGTAGCCACCCTCTGGATGGTCTGCACAACGATACGTTTAGCCTCCTTGTTGGCGGTGAGTTTGGCCTCCTCAATGGTGTCGTTGATGTAGGTCTGTGCCTGCTGCTCCGCCTCGGCCTTCATATTCTCCATAAGAACATTCTTGGCCTCCTCGGCGCTCATACCGCCAATCTGCTCCAACTTACCATTCTGCTCACGGATGATGCGGTCGAGCTCCTCTTTGCGTTTATCCACCGATGCGAGCTGACCGTTGAGGTTCTCTTTGAGCCTTTCGAGTTCATTATTTTTCTTGTCGAGCTCGGAGCGCTGCTGGTTGAGGTTGTTCTCGGTCTGCTTGATACCCTGCTCACGCTGGTTGAGCTTCTGGTTGCGCTCGTTCACTGTGCGGTCGTGCTCCCTCTTGAGCTCCAGGAACTTCTCTTTAGCCTGCAACTCTTTCTCTTTGCGAATCATTTCGCCTTGCTGCTCGGCCTCTTTTATGAGGGCCTCACGGCGCTTCTTAACGGTGCTTTTGGTTATGGCGTTGGTCACCAGCACATAGGCTGCGATGGCAACAATGGCCGAAATAACCGATGCTAATACTACTGTTATCATAGTTTCGTAACTGTTTTTTAGGTTTAGAAATTGTTGTCTGTTTTATGGTTTATAAATGTTGTTGTATGTTCAAATAAAAAGCCCACAAGATTCCAGGAATTGTTTGACGAAACTTCCTAATCGTCACGTGTGAGAGCTCCGTATTTGTATCGCAAACCTCCAACGGCATCACCGAAGTGACACTCCCCCTTGCGGGGTCACCTAGGCCTGTTTTTGACACTACGAGTAACTCTCAATTTTGTAAATGTTGAGTTTCGCAAATCTGAAGTGGAATCTATGCGGGCGTGTTGTGCTACTTTATAGGTTGTTTCAACCCATAAAGTAGCGCACATTTCTTCTATTCCTATATATAAAAGAACCTGTTTTGTGGTTTATCCACAACTATGACACAATCCCACCCCCCCACGGAAGCTACTTGAGCCCTTTGAGGTGTGCTTCGAGCTGACGGTCGAGAGCCACGAGTTCGGTCATATCGTCGTCCACACTACGGGAGGTCACAAGCTCCAGCTTGTCGAGTGCCAGAAGGAGGGTGGCATAGGCCAACACATCCTGCTGAGAGATATCGAAGGCCGACTTGATTTTGGAAATCATCTCGTTGGCCTCCTTCTCGGCCTTGCGGAAGAGAACCTCCTCACTGCGGTCAACGGTGAAGGTACACCTGTGACCTCCAACTATGAGCGATATTTTCTGGTTCTCAGCCATTTGCCGTAGGTGGTTTTGTTGTATTTATCTGTCGGTTTAGTTGTTCATCAGGGCTATGCAGCGGTCAATCTCCCGCATAAGACGATTGATCTGCGCCCTTGCTCTTTTGCGTGAGGCCTCATCGCCTCCTGCGCCAAAGCCCTCGCCAAGTTCGAGCAGTGCAAGGCGTTTTTGTGCGGCGTCGAGCCTCTCCTTGAGGTTGCGGTTTTCGGTGCGCAACTTCTGAAGATTGGCCTCCATCTCGGCCTGCTGACGCTCCAGACGGGTATTCTCCTCGATTACCCTTCCGACCTTCTCGGCCAACGATTTCACAATCTCCTGCTTTGCCATCTCTCTCGCTTGTGTGAGTCTGTTTGCGTGGTGGATAGCCCTTTTGGGGCGCACACCTTTGTTATCAACTACAAATGTAGCTATTATTTTCCATTTTCACAAATAGCCCTCCCTTTTTTGGCCAAAATCGGGGTGGCGTGTGGGGGCTAATAGAATTTGTAGGTGCTGCCTATCGAGGAGTTTTGCGAGTCGAGGCGCACGGCTATGAAGAAGAGGATGGTGAAGGCCAAGAGCGACGAGCCGCCATAGGAGAACATCGGCAGGGGAATACCAATCACGGGCATCAGGCCGATGGTCATACCTATATTAATAATTGTGTGGAACAAGAAAACGCTCGCCACGCCATAGCAATAGACCCTGCGGAAGGGCTCTTGCTGCCTTTCGCCCATCTTCATCAGTCGGATAATGAGCGTCGCAAAGAGGGCCAGCACAACTGCCGAGCCCACAAAGCCCCACTCCTCGCCCACGGTGCAGAAGATGAAGTCGGTGCTCTGCTCGGGGATGAAGTCATACTTGGTCTGGGTGCCATCCAGGAAGCCCTTGCCCCAGAAGCCGCCCGAGCCGATGGCAATTTTCGATTGGTGGACATTGTAGCCCCAGCCTTTCAGGTCGCTCTCGATGCCCAGCAGGTCGAGTATTCGTTTCTGCTGGTGGAGCTGCAATACATCGTTGAAGACATAGTCCACAGCCCCGAGGAAGAGGAGCGAGCAGCCGAACATCGCCGCATAGAGGTATATTGTCGAGAGTTTCTCACGATAGGCATAGATGAGTGCGGGCACCAGCATAATGAGGGAGGCCACCAGCAGCGAGTGGTAGTAGTCGAGACCCCACTGACACAGCCACGAAAGACCATAGAGCACAAGGCTCACAAGCCCTACAGAGGCTACAAATACCACGCTCTCGCGAGGGTTGCGGTTGGAGAAAAATTGGCTCACAACAAAGAGCACAACAAGTCCGGCAAGCAGTGCCGTGGGCGAGAGCAGAAATGAGCCCACAAAGAGCCCCACTACCAGAAATAGCGCATAATAGACCCACGGATTGAGCCCCTCACGGAATAGCACCAACAAGAATGAACAATAGACCAATGCCGAGCCCATATCGTTCTGCAAGAGGATGATAGCTATGGGCACAAATAGGATTATTCCTACGCCCAACACCCCTCGGGCCTTCGCCAGGCTGAAGTTGTACTCGCTCATAAAGCGTGCCAGGGTGAGGGCCGTGGCCACCTTCATAAACTCGGCCGGCTGGATGGATATGGGGCCCACAACCAGCCACGAGCGGGCGCCATTGACCTTATGGCCCACCACCAGCGTGAGCAACAACACAAGGAGCATCACCGCATAGGCCGGATAGGCAAGTTGGTGGTAGTAGATGTCGTCAATCAGCAGTATCACAAGGGCGGCAATGGCAGATATGCCTATCCAGATGAGCTGCATACCATACTTGCTCGAAAGGCTGAAAGCCCCCGAGAGGGCCTCGTTATAGACAGCAGCATAGATGTTGAGCCAGCCGATGAAGACCAGCGCAACGAAGACCAATATGGTCTTCCAATCTATCTTTGCCCATCCAAGTTTGTCGTTGCCTTTCATTGTATCTTTACATATATCGTTTCCTGCCCGCTACTTTTTGTTTGTGTAGTTGGGATAGGCGATTTTCATATCCTTGATGTACTCCACCAATTCGGGGCGTGCCACCTCCCCCGTGAGGTACTTCTCTATGAGGAGCGAGGCGATGGGGGCGGCCACGCTGGAGCCGAAACCACCATTCTCCACATAGACCGAAATTGCGATTTTGGGGTCGTCTTTGGGTGCGAAGGCGAGGAATGTGGAGTGGTCTTTGCCGTGAGGGTTCTGTGCTGTACCGGTCTTACCGCAGATGTCGAGCCCCTTGACGTAGGCCACACCTGCCGTACCTATCTCCCTGTGCACCGTGCCCCACATACCGTCAATCACGGGCTCAAAGTGCTCCTCGCTCACCATTGTGTAGTGGCGCTCATAGAAACGGCTGTCGAGCGAGTCGCAACCGTCGATGTGTTTTACCACGTGGGGTATGTAGTAGTAGCCGCGATTGGCGATGGTGGCTGCGAGGTTGGCCATCTGCAAGGGGGAGCAACCCAGCTCGCCCTGGCCGATAGCCATCGAGATTACCGTCAGCGAGTTCCACTTGGGGTAGTAGTCGTTGTAGAAGTCGGCTGTGGGGACAAAGCCACCCCTCTCGGAGGCAAAGTCGGAGCCCAACTTCTGGCCGAAGCCGAAGCTGCGCACATATTTCTCCCAATTGTCGTAACCTCCCTTCATAACGCCGCCACGGGTGGGGTTGTCCAAAATATCCCTAAAGACGTAGCAGAAATAGGCGTTGCAGGAGTTTGACACGGCATCCTTGAGGTTGAGTGGCGAGCGGTGGTCGTGGCACTTCACGCCTCGTCCCACGTGGTAGCCCTCGTCGCAGGGGTAGCGACGTGAGGGGGTCACCACACCCTCCTCCAGACCAATCAGTGCATTGACAAGTTTGAAGGTTGAGCCGGGAGGGTAGCTCGACATCACCGCACGGTTGAAGAGTGGTTGGCGGGGGTTGTTGAGCATCTTCACATAGTTGTTGCCCCTATCTCGTCCCATCAGTTCGTCGGGGTCGTAGGTGGGGCTGCTCACCATCACCAAAATCTCGCCCGTGGAGGGCTCAATGGCAATCACACTGCCCACCTTGCCCTGCATCAACTCCTCGGCCAACTCCTGGAGGGGTGCGTCGATGGTGGTGGTGATGGGGGTGCCCGCCACGGCAGGTTTGTCGTAGTGTCCCTCCTGATAGGGACCCTTGATGGTGCCTCTCACATCCACCACGCTCACCTTCTCGCCCTTCTCGCCACGTAACAGGTCCTCATAGGCACTCTCAATGCCCGAGTAGCCTATGTAGTCGCCACGGGAGTAGTATGGGTTACGCTCGATGATTTTGTCGCTCACCTGACCTATGTAGCCGAGAAGGTTGCCCGCAATCTTTCGGGGGTAGGAACGCTGGGTGCGGAAGAGGGTGTAGAAACCGTCGAAATTGCCCTCGTCGAAGAGCAACTTTGCCTCGGTGGTGAGCTGGCGCACAACCACGGAAGCTCGGCTGTGGGAGTAGTTCTTGGCGGCCTGGAGCGAGCGGGTAAGCTGCTCGGGGGTAACACCCGCAATGCGGGCCAGAGACACCGTGTCGAAGCCCTCCTCACGAGGGATGTTGCGGGGCACAACCATAAGGTCGTAGGAGGCCACACTCTGGGCCAAAAACTCGCCATTGCGGTCGTAAATCTCGCCTCTCGGGGGGTGCTGCACCTCATAGCGGAGCACATTGTTCTCTGCGGCACGCTGATAGCTGCGGTCGATAATCTGGATGTGGAACAACCTCAGGCCCAACAGCACGAAGAGCCCGATGACGAACCACCTGAGGATTATGTGACGATTGCCAAACATAGTGTAGAGAGGGTAATGGTGGGGGTTACGACACTATTTTGCGGAACAGGCGGGCGGTGAAGATGGTCAGCACCACCGTCACCACCGAGCTGAAGATTATCTTACCAATGGTGTAGAAGGGGTGGCTGCCCAGCGACTCGAAGCCGAAGAAGAGGGCCGAGTGGGCCACCACAAGCAGGGTGGCGTAGAGCACAAAGGAGCCGGGGGCAATGGCGCCACCAAAAGGTATGCTCTCGTGGGCCGTATCCTTACCCATCGAGATATTCATTGCCACGGGGCGCAGGTAGGCCACAGCGGCTGTGGCTATGGTGTTAAGACCCGCCGTGCCCATCGAGATGTCCATCACGACTCCCAGCAGAGTGCCTGCCAAGAGCAAACCCAGGCGTGACATCTTCACGGGCAGGAGCACCACGAAAACCACATAGTAGAGTGGGACAATGAGCCCCGAGAGGAGCAGATTGTCGAACAGAAGCGCCTGTAAAAGCACCACCGCCACAAAGAAAACTATATATTCCAATGCTCTCTGCATCTCTCTCCGAAAATTCTAATGTTTTGTTGTGTACTTACTATGGAGGGTGTCGTATTCCTCACCGTCCATAAATTTCACCAGGAGCACCCTGTCGAGCCTCGAAAGGTCGGCCGCCAACCTCACCGTGAGGTGGCTGTTCATCTTATCCTCCGAGGGCTCAAACTTCTCCACGATGCCGATAATACGGTCGGGCGGGAAGCGATACGACACGGTCGATACAATGGTGTCGCCGGGGGCAAAGTTGGCATAGTGGGGGATGTTCTCGAGGTTTACACGGTGGTAGTTGCGACCGTCCCATGAGAGCGAGCCCATATATTCGTTGTGGGCACCCTTACCACCCATTGTGAAATCTCGGTTGGCCACCGACATACAGACCGCAAAGCGCTCCGAGCAGTCGATAACGTAGCCGGCAACATACCCCTCGGGGGTGAGCACCGCCATATTTGCCTCTACATCATCCCTGAGGCCCTTGTTGATGGTGAAGAAGTTGTGCTGCGAGAAGACCGAGTTGCGTACCACCCTCGCTTCGCCAAAGAGGTAGGGGGCAAACTCATCGGTGGCTATGTGTACTCTCTCGGGGTCCTCCACCCACTCGGCAAGTTGCGCCTCCAGCTCCACAATCCTCGCCGAGAGCATCTGGTTCTCCTTGCGCAGGCCGAAATAGTCGCCCACGTCGCTGAACTTCTCGTTCACACCCCCCGTCACACCATTGGCAATGGTGAGCAGGCGGGCTCTCGTGAAGCTCGTCGAACGCATATAGTAGCCCAGGGCCAGCACCTCCACAAGAATGAAGAGCGTTGGCACTGCTATACGCTTGAGGAAAAAGAGGAGTTTGTTCACGGTTGTCGGTCTATAATGTGGGTGGGCCTTCGGCCACCATAAATGCAAATATACAAAGCATAAGGTCGCCCCACGGTGTGGAGGGCAACCTTATGGTGTGGGTCAAATCCGAAAGATGCTTCTTGCGCCTTTGCCCATTGCAGTCACTACTTCATCAGGAAGGAGAACTTGTCGATATTCTTCAGGGCAATGCCGGTGCCTCGAACAATCGCACGCAGAGGATCCTCGGCAATCACGAAGGGGATGCCGGTCTTCTCGTGCAGACGACGGTCCAGGCCCTTGATGAGGGCGCCACCACCTGCCAGGTAGATACCATTCTTGATGATGTCGGAGTAGAGTTCGGGGGGAACGTTCTCCAGCACCTTCATAATGGCTGCATCCACCTTCAGGAGCGACTTCTCCAGGGCGTAGGCCACCTCACTGTAGGAGATGTTGATGGTGGTGGGGAGCGAGGTGAGCATATTGGGGCCGGTCACCACGAAATCTTCGGGTGGGTTGTCAATCTCCCTCAGCGCTGCACCCACAGCCATCTTGATGTTCTCGGCTGTGCGTTCGCCAATCTTCACGTTGTACTGCTGGCGGATATACTTCTGGATATCCTCGGTGAAGACGTCACCTGCCACGTCGATACTCTCGCTGCACACGATACCGCCGAGCGAGATACAGGCAATCTCGGTGGTACCGCCGCCGATGTCGATAATCATATGGCCCTCGGGAGCCTCCACATCGAGGCCTGCACCCAGAGCTGCCGCCATAGGCTCGAAAATCATATAGACATCCCTGCCGCCTGCGTGCTCGGCACTCTCCCTCACGGTACGAATCTCCACGTTGGTGGAGCCGCTGGGGATGCAGATAACCATCTTGAGCGAGGGGCTGAAGAGGAAGCCTTTGGTGTTCACCTTCTTAATCATACCACGGAGCATCTGCTCGGCGGCGTTGAAGTCGGCGATAACGCCATCCTTCAAGGGGCGGATGGTCTTAATGTCGGGGTGGGTCTTGCCGTGCATCTTGCGAGCCTCGGCGCCGATAGCCTCCACCTTTCCGGTGTGGACATTCACGGCGATAATCGAGGGCTCATCGACTACGACCTTCCCATTGTGGATGATGAGCGTGTTGGCAGTTCCCAGGTCGACTGCCAGCTCCTGTGTCAAAGAGAATAATCCCATAGTCTTGGTTTTCCTTTATTTGGCGCTCTCCGCCAGGTGGTTGCACACCCGCTGAAGGGCGATAAATGTTTACATTGTTGGTTATAGGTTACAAAAGTAAATATTTTTTCATAAATTTGCACCTAAATTCAGACAACAATAACAAATAATTTTCAGATAGAATGATTAGGTTAGAGACCAAACACACTTCGTGTGGCGTCGGCCAGAGCGAAATCCTCTCGCTCCGCAACGCCGCAGAGAATGCCAACCGCCTGCTCCACACCGGTGAGGGCGCCGGCAACGACTTCCTCGGATGGGTAAACCTCCCCTCGAGCATCACCCCCGAGCAGATTCAGACTATTCAGGCAACTGCCGCCCGCTTGGCCGAGAAGGCCGAGGTGGTTATCGTCATCGGCATCGGCGGCTCCTACCTCGGAGCCAAGGCTGTGCTCGACGCTATGACCAGCTCGTTCCACTTCCTCCAAAAGGAGCGCAAAGCCCCCTACATCCTCTTCGCAGGTAACAACCTCAGCGAAACCTACACGGCCGAATTGCTTGAGGCTGTGAAGGATTACAGCATTGCCGCTATTGTTATCAGCAAGAGCGGTACCACCACCGAGCCCGCCGTGGCTTTCCGCCTTATCAAGGCCGAGATTGAGGCCCGCTATGGCAAGGAGGAGGCAAAGGTGCGCATCGCCAGCGTGACCGACGCTGCTCGTGGTGCCCTGAAGACCCTCTCCACCGCCGAGGGTTACGACACCTTCGTTATTCCCGACAATGTGGGTGGCCGCTTCTCGGTGCTCACTCCCGTGGGTCTGCTGCCCCTGGCTGCCGCAGGTATCAACATCGCCGAGCTGGTGAGGGGTGCCAAGGATATGGAGGAGGCAACAGGTGAGAATGTGCCCTTCGAGCAGAACATCGCCGCCCAATATGCAGCAGTGCGCAACGCACTCTACCAGAAGGGTTTCAAGATTGAGATTTTGGCCTCCTATGAGCCTCGCTTGCAGTATATCGCCGAGTGGTGGAAACAGCTCTACGGCGAGAGCGAGGGCAAGGAGCACAAGGGCATCTTCCCCGCAAGCGTAACCCTCACTGCCGACCTCCACTCTATGGGTCAGTACATCCAGGAGGGTGAGCGCACCCTCTTCGAGACCGTGTTGAGCGTGGCTCGTCCCGAGGGTAATGTGACCATCGAGGCCGATGGCGACAACCTCGACGGCCTCAACTTCCTGGCTGGCAAGCGCCTCGATGAGGTGAACAAGATGGCCGAGCTGGGTGTGGTTCTCGCCCACGTGGATGGCGGTGTGCCCAACATCCGCATCGAGATTCCCGCCATCACCGAGTACTACATTGGTGCTCTTCTCTACTTCTTCGAGAAGGCGTGCGGTATCAGTGGCTACATCCTGGGTGTAAATCCCTTCAACCAGCCCGGTGTGGAGGCTTACAAGAAGAATATGTTTGCACTCTTGGATAAGCCCGGTTATGAGGAGGCTTCGGCCGCCATCAAAGCAAGGCTTAAATAGTCGGTTGGACAAAACAAAAAGTGGCACCCAAACAACTTGGGTGCCACTTTTTATTTTGTCTAACGTCTAACGTCTAACGTCTAACGTCGCCGGCTTGCCCTGCAAGCCCGAAAACTTTTATAGGGTGTATAGGGGCATTAGGGGAAATTTCCCATAACTCTTATAACTCCTATCTGGGGTAGAGCAAAATGGGAGTAATAGGAGTAATAGGCATCTGTCGTTATACCCAAATAGCTGACCGCTGACCGCTTACTGCTGACAGCTTATTTGTCGTTAGACAAAATTTTCCATTTCCAAAAGTGGTCCACGGGGCCGTGGCCGTGGCCGATGGTGTAGTCGGCACCGCTGCGAATAGCCCCCTCGATGTAGCCCTTGGCAGCCACCGCAGCCTCGTCGAGCGAGAGCCCCAGGGCAAGGTGTGAGGCGAAGGCCGAGGAGAGTGTGCACCCCGTGCCGTGGGTGTTGGGAGTGGTGATGCGCTGCGAGCTCAAGGGGACGATGTGGCCCTCCTCGGCGTTGTAGAGGTAGTCCACAAGCTCCTCTTCCACCAGGTGGCCCGCCTTCATCAGTACCGAGCAACCTGTGGCCACAGAGAGGGCTCGTGCCACCTCGGGCAGCTGGTCGTTAGAGTCGATTTTGGTGCCTGCAAGTATCTCTGCTTCAGGAATGTTGGGTGTTATCACTCGTGCCAGGGGGAGCAGTTCGCGGCGTATGGTGTCGATGGCGCTCTCCTCAATGAGTCGGTGACCCGAGGTGGAGACCATCACGGGGTCGAGCACCACGTTGCGCACCCCATACTTGCGGAGCACGTCGGCCACCACCTCCACAACCTCCGAGGAGTGGAGCATACCAATCTTCACGGCGTCGGCACCGATGTCTGAGAGCACTGCCTCAATCTGCCCACGGAGAATGTCAAGGGGAATGGGGTGTACCCCCTCCACTCCGAGAGTGTTCTGCACGGTGACGGCAGTGATGGCCGAGGATGCGTAGCAGCCACACGCAGAGATGGTCTTTATGTCGGCCTGAATACCTGCGCCACCACCCGAGTCGCTACCCGCTATGGTGAGCACTGTTTTGTACTGTTTCTTGCTGTTTGTCATATGGTTAAAAGTGTGTAAAACCTTTGGCGTTGAAGTCTGTTTCTTCTCTGTTGAGCAGCCACTCTATACCATCTCCCTCAGTGATTTCACCGATGGGGTAGAGGGGGAAATCGACCAGTGAGGCCAGCTCTGCGGGGGCTGTGAGGAGCAGTTCGTAGTCCTCGCCGGCGGAGGTGGCAAGTTCATACTTGTTGAGTTCCCTCTGCTGGCAGAAGGTGGTAAGTTGGTCGGATATGGGGAGCGAGGTGAGCTCCACGGTGGCTCCCACACCCGAGGCACGCAGTATGTGGCCCAGGTCGGAGGCTACACCGTCGGAGATATCCATCATTGCCCCCACCATCCCCGTAGAGAGGAGTTTCCTACCCTCCGCAAGGCGGGGCATAGGTCGCAGGTGCTTGGCTGTGAGGTACTCCACCTCGGGTGTGTGCTCCACATTGTCGAGGAGTGCCTGAAGGCCGCCACCGGAGTCGCCCAGAGGACCTGTGACGAATATTGTGTGACCCACACGAGCCCCTCGGCGAGGGATTCCTCGGCCACGCTCGCAACGCCCCTCCACGGTGACATTTATGGCAATATCACGCAGTGATGAGGTGGTGTCGCCACCCAGCAGAGGTACACCAAAAAGGTGGCTTATGGCGGCGTAGCCCTCCACAAAACCCTCAATCCACCCGCCCTGTGCATCACGTGGCAGGGCTATGGAGAGGAATGTGGCAACGGGGGTGCCGCCCATTGCGGCTATGTCGCTGAGGTTCACCGCCGCAGCCTTCCAGCCTATATCCTCGGGGCGGGATTTGGAGCGCAGGAAATGAACACCCTCGATGAGCATATCGGTGGTGGTGAGCAGGTCCTCGCCCGAGGTCGTCACCGTGGCGCAGTCGTCGCCAATGCCCTCCATCCCCTCGGGTGTGGGGAAGTGTGTTTTGATGAGCTCTATGAGCTCAAACTCTCCTCGTTGTTTCATACTCTTTGTGTCCTATCTCTCCTGGTTGCCGTAGTAGCCCCAATTCCAGAAGGCCCACTCATACTCGGCAGCTGTGAGGTAGGCCTCCCTCATCTCCTCCCTCACCTCGGGGGTAGCCTCCTCGGCTATGCGGTCGCAGAGTTCCAGGATGAGGCGGGTGCACTCGGTGAAATCCTCCGAGGCATAGGTTGCCACCCACTCGGCATAGGGGTTGGGATTGGGGTTACGGTGGGCGTAGATGTAGAGCCCCACCTCGTTGTAAATCCACATACAGGGCAACATTGCCGCCATTGCGTGGGCGAGTGAACCGCTATTGATGTGGCGGCGGGTGTGGGCCATATAGCCGGACGTAACATCCGATGGCTCAACGGCGGTGTTGATACCGAAGCGCTCAATCAGCAGGGCGTGCATAGCCCCCTCGGCCTCCATACCACCTTTGGCAAGCTCTCGAAACATCTCCCTCATCTGCTCGTCGGGCATCATATCGGCCATCAGGAACATCTCCTCGCCATAGTTTTTGATGTAAATCTCGTCCTGTGCAATGTAGCGCACAAACCTCTCGGTGGCGAGGGTACCCTCGGCCAACTCCTTGATGAAGGGGTGAGAAATGATGCGATTGTAGATGGGAAGAGAGGCCTCCCATATCTCTTTTGTCCAACTCATAATCTTGTCCAATGGTTTTTATTTTGCGACTTTTTATGCAAAGTCGCCCAAAAATTTTTAGTGCAGACCTTGCTCTGCTTTTATAATGTCAAGTAGTTCTTGTGCTGCTTTCCGGGGTGAGGGAGCAGAGCAGATGGCCGATACCACAGCCACGCCATCCACTCCGGTCTGCATAACCTCACCAATGGTCGTGGCGTTCATTCCACCGATAGCCACCGTCGGGTGCACGGAGAGAGCCACAGCCCTCCGCAGCCCCTCCAGTCCGAAGGGCTCGGCAGTATCTCTCTTTGTGGGAGTGCCATAGACGGGCGAAATACCAACGTAATCAACCTCCAAGGAGTTCGCCCGCTCCAAATCACTAAAATTCTCCACCGAAAGGCCTATGATTTTGTCGGGGCCCAGCAGGCGGCGTGCATCCTCGTAGCTCATATCGCTCTGGCCAATGTGAACACCCTCGGCATCCACCGCCAGGGCTACATCCACTCGGTCGTTGATGATTAGGGGCACCCCGTGGGGAGCAAGGGCCTCCTTCAGAGTACGTGCCAGGGTTATAAACTCCCCCGTGGAGCACTCTTTCTCACGCAGCTGCACCATCGTTACGCCACCCTCCACGGCTGCCGTCACCACCTCCTCGATGGGGCGGCCGAGCGATAGCGGACGGTCTGTCACAAGGTATAAACTTAAATCTTTTCTATTCATGGTAGCAATGGTTGTTATTTGGAGTAGAGTTCTGCTCGCAGATTGTAGAGTTCGTCGAGGAAGGCCATCTGCATCGAGCCATTACCTCGGGCTATGGTGGCAGCCTTCTCGCCTGCAAGGCTCATAATGGCCATCGCTGCGGTGGCAGCCACCATGGGGTTGGGCTCCACAGCTGCACAAGCACCCACAAGGGCCGAAGCGGTGCAACCCATACCTGTAACAGAGGTCATGATGGGGTGGCCACCCTCCACAGTGTAGGTGGTGTGGCCGTCGGTTATGTAGTCCACCTCGCCGCTAATCACCACCACACATCCCGCCGTGAGGGCCAGCTCCTTGGCCGACTCGAGGGCACTGTGGCTCGAGGCGCTGCTGTCGACACCCTTGCTCCTCACATCGGCCTTCACGAGGGCCATAATCTCGCTACCATTGCCTCGGATGATGGTGGGGTGACACTCGCGGATTATCCTCCAAGCAGCCTCGGTGCGTTGGCTGGTGGCTCCCGCACCTACGGGGTCGAGTATAATGGGGGTTCCCCTGTGGTGGGCGGCGATGCCGGCGGCAATCATGCCCTCAATCCACTCGCTGTCGAGGGTGCCGATGTTGATGACCAGCGCACCTGCTATGGCCACCATCTCCTCCATCTCCTCCTTCCAGTGGGCCATGACAGGGCTGGCTCCAATGGCCAGCAGGGCGTTGGCCGAGTTGTTCATTACGACATAGTTGGTGATGTTGTGCACCAGCGGGCTTTGGCTTCTAAGGGCCGCCAGAATGCGTACAAAATCGGTGGTAGGTATCGAACAATTCATGGTCCGTAAGTTTTTAAGTTATTGTATGTGTTTGAAAACAAAAAAATCCGCATTCCCACAGCAATAGGGAATACGGCAACACATTTAATTTTTTCCTTGTAGGCTCTTTCGTCTGTTTGTGCCTTGCGACACTCGCCCACGAGTACCTTTTGACCGTTTCCCTGCGCTGTCATTATACATATCAGGTTCGGAGGGTATCATCTCAGCCACGCCTTCCCGAAGCAGCTCGGTGGGGCGGGCACCCCTAACAGCACTGCAAATATACGAATAAAATTGAAAGTTGAAAATGGAAAATGGAAAATTGGCCTTCGGCGCACGGCCTATTACTCTTATTTTGCTCTACCCCAATAGGAATTATAGGAGTTATAATGAATTTTGAATTTCTCTATCGGCCCTAACGACCCTAAAATAACTAACCCCGGCAAAACCCCCTTGGCACACATTTTGCTCCCTCTCCGAGCAGTCGCAGCCCCACGCCGGGCGGCGGCACAAACGCTTTACCTAAATATTTTTTATCACAACAAATTACTAAGTTATGGCAGCAATCGTAAGACGCAACCAGAGTTGGGTGCCCTCCCTCTTCAGCGACCTTCTCCCCGCAGAGTGGATGGATGGCCGTGGCGCAGGTGTCACCCCCGCAATCAATGTCAAAGAGAACAAAAAGGAGTACATCGTGGAGGTGGCAGCACCCGGTATGACCAAGGAGGATTTCTCGGTACATCTGAACGACCAGAACGACCTCGTGGTGAGCCTCGAGCACCACTGTGAGCACAACTGTGAACACAATCAAGAGGACAAGGAGTGCCACTATCTGCGTCGTGAGTTCTCCTACTCAAAGTTCCAACAGACTATGCTCCTGCCCGAGGATGTGGATAGGAGTAAAATTGAGGCCCGTGTGGATAAGGGTATTCTCCATATCACCATCCCCAAGAAACCCGAAGCAGAGCAGAAACACGAACAGCGCAAGATTGATATCAAGTAATAAAACCGCCTCCGACAATTCGGAGGCGGTTTTATTACGTTAGACTAAATAGCTGACAGCTAAAAAATTAATTCTCATCAGTGAGTTCGCCGTGGTCCCAGCGGCCAGTCATTATGGCGCCGTCGGCCCTTACATAAAGACCCGCACCCTCACGTAGACCCTCGCTCCAGAAGCCGCACCACCACGAACCATCCGCCCAGCGATAGATGCCAAAGCCGCTACGCACACCACCATAGCTCTCTCCCTCCCAAGTATCGCCACTGGAGAGCTGTTCGGTGGTCCAACGATAGCCTCCATAGCCGTGGGCAGGGGTTGTTGTGCCCATAGGACGCCCCTCGGCAAAAGGACCGGCATAGAGAACCTCCCCCTCCAAAGAGTAGAGCACGCCCTGACCATTGGGCAGGCCGTTCTCCAGGTAGCCCACATAGCGGCTGCTACCCTCCACCCCCGCAAAGTGGGCCGAAGGGTCGGTGAGGATTATCGCCCCGAGGCCGTTGGCACCCGCAGCGCTATAACAATAGACCACAGCACCCGTAAAAATTGTGTAGCCCATACCATAGCTCTCGCCATCCTCCCAGCGTCCCGTATGGCGTGTGCCGTTGTCCCACACATAGGTGCCATAGCCATCCCTCGTGCCACGCATCACCTCACCATAGTAGCACCCCTCGTCGTAGGAGTGGTAGGTGTAGTCGTAGGGTAGGGTAGAGGGCTCGCCTCTCCAAAAGGCAGAAAGCTCACTTGCACCCACCCTCTCATAGTGGGTGGCCAACTGCTCGGCAGCCCTACGCTCGCCACCCTCGGCCGCAAGGCGCAGAAAGTGGTGCCACTGGGTGGAGTCGGCCTCCGTACCCCATCCATAGAGGTAACATTGGGCTGCATTGTACTGTGCACGAGGATTTCCGCTTCGGGCCTGAGAGTGAAAATCGGCCAAGGTCTGCCCTCTTGCGGGAGCCGCCACAGCCATACATATTATATATATAAGTATAAATCGCCTCATAGTTTGAACGTGTTGATAGACAAAGATAGAGAAAATTTGGGGTTGAAATGCAAAAAACTCGCCTAATTATTTTTTTATAAAGAAAAGAGTTGTATTTTTGCCACCGATTTTGACCCTTTGGACTTTGCCCATAGGTCAGAAAAAGGTTCTTCGATGTGCTGAAATAGATTTTTTGAAATTTTGTCGAACAAAAATTTGTGGAATAAAAAAAAGTCCATATATTTGCAACCCCAAATCAAGGCAAACTAACTGCCGATGTAGCTCAGTTGGCCAGAGCAGCTGATTTGTAATCAGCTGGTCGGGGGTTCGAATCCCTCCATCGGCTCACTAGCCCAACAAAAAGAGGGGCGACAAAATTAAACATATTGGGAGAGTTCCAGAGTGGCCAAATGGGGCAGACTGTAAATCTGTTGGCAACGCCTTCGGTGGTTCGAATCCATCCTCTCCCACACTTCAAAAGATCAGTTCACCCCAAGTGGATTGTTCTTTTGTGGTTCTCGGCGGCGGAGTAAAGAGGCTGCAATCGTAGTCGGTGCCCAGTGGGGTGGCGACTTTCGGTGTGCCAAAGAGGCCCGACGCAGAGAGTATGCGGAAGTAGCTCAGTTGATAGAGCATTAGCCTTCCAAGCTAAGGGTCGCGAGTTTGAGCCTCGTCTTCCGCTCCAAGAAGAGACAACATTAACACAAATACTTATCTAATAACACTACAAAGTTATGGCAAAAGAAAAATTTGACAGGTCTAAGCCACACGTAAACGTTGGTACTATCGGCCACGTTGACCACGGTAAAACTACCCTTACCGCTGCTATTACCCAGGTACTCGGTAAAAAAGGTCTTTCGGAGCTCCGTTCGTTCGACTCGATCGACAACGCACCCGAGGAGAAAGAGCGTGGTATCACCATCAACACCGCTCACATTGAGTATCAGACTGCAAACCGTCACTACGCTCACGTAGACTGCCCCGGCCACGCCGACTACGTTAAGAACATGGTAACCGGTGCTGCTCAGATGGATGGTGCTATTCTGGTAGTTGCTTCGACCGACGGTCCTATGCCCCAGACTCGTGAGCACGTACTTCTCGCTCGCCAGGTAAACGTTCCTAAGATCGTTGTTTTCATGAACAAATGCGATATGGTTGACGACGAGGAGATGCTCGATCTCGTAGAGATGGAGATCCGTGACGTTCTCAGCTCGAACGGTTTCGACGGTGACAACGCTCCCGTTATCCGCGGTTCGGCTCTTGGTGCTCTCAATGGTGAGCCCGAGTGGGAGGAGAAAGTTATGGAGCTTATGGCAGCTGTTGATGAGTATATTCCTCTGCCTCCCCGTGACGCTGACAAGCCCTTCCTTATGCCCGTTGAGGACGTATTCTCGATCACCGGTCGTGGTACCGTTCTTACCGGCCGTATCGAGACTGGTGTTATCCACGTTGGTGACCCCGTTGAGATCGTAGGTCTTGATGAGAAGATTCGTACTTCGGTATGTACCGGCGTTGAGATGTTCCGCAAACTCCTCGATGAGGGTTCGGCAGGTGACAACGTAGGTCTGCTGATGCGTGGTATCGACAAGAAAGAGGTTAAGCGTGGTATGGTAGTAGCTAAACCCAAGTCGATCACTCCCCACACCAAGTTCCGTGGTGAGGTTTATATCCTCAAGAAAGAGGAGGGTGGCCGTCACACTCCTTTCCACAACAGGTATCGTCCCCAGTTCTACCTCCGTACTATGGATATTACCGGTGAGGTTAAACTCCCCGATGGTATCGAGATGGTAATGCCTGGTGACCACGTTGAGATCGAGGTAACCCTCATCTACCCCGTAGCTCTGAATGCAGGTCTTCGCTTCGCAATCCGTGAGGGTGGCCGCACCGTAGGTTCGGGTCAGATCAAAGAGGTTATCGAGTAATCCTACCAGAGAACTCACAAATCTCAAATATAGGGGCGAGTAGAGCAGTTTGCTCGAAAGCGGGTGAAAAGCACTGCTTGCCCCACTTTTTACGAGAGTAGTTTAATGGTAGAATAGCGGTCTCCAAAACCGTTGGTGGGAGTTCGATTCTCTCCTCTCGTGCCACAAGTCCGGTCCCCTTTGCAAAGAGAGTGCCGGACTTATTGAGTGAAAAGAAGAAAAAGAAAAAAGCATATACTTATGAAACTCGTTAATTACGTAAAGGCTTCGTACGAAGAGCTGGTTCACAAAGTGTCGTGGACTCCTATGAAGGAGCTGCAGAATTTGGCCGTTACCGTTATGGTTGCTTCCCTGCTGATTGCTGTGGTTATCCTTGCAATGGATCTGACCTTTGAGTCCATTATGAAGGCCGTGTACAGTGTTTTGGCCCACTAGTTCAGAGTTTAGGTTTCCAATTTGGTAAAACAGACGACAATGAGCGAACAGACAAAAAACTGGTATGTGTTACGTGCCATCGGCGGTAAGGAGAAAAAGGTGAAGGAGTACATCGAGAGCGAGGTACGCCTGTTGGGCCTTGATCATCTTGTATCGCAGGTTCTCATTCCTACCGAGAAGGTTTACACAATCCGCAACGGTAAGAAGGTGAGCAAAGAGAGGGTATCGTTTCCCGGCTACGTATTGGTTGAAGCAGCGATGATCGACGAGGTGCCTTACGTTCTTCGCAACACACCCAATGTGCTCGGCTTCCTCGGTGAAACCAAAGAGGATGCGCTGAAGCTGAAGCCCACCCCCATCAGGGAGGCAGAGGTTGCTCGCATACTCGGTAGGGTTGACCAAATGAGCGAGGGTGAGGAGGAGAATGAGGTTCCTTTCTTGGTAGGAGAGATCGTAAAAGTTACGGACGGTCCCTTTGCTAGCTGCTCTGGTACCATCGAGTCCATCGATGAGGAGAGGAAGAAACTTGTAGTCTCGGTGAAGATTTTCGAGCGAAAGACTCCTATGGAGTTGAGTTTTATGCAAGTAGAAAAAGAATAATTAACCAAGGAAAACTATGGCAAAAGAGGTAGCTGCATTTATTAAGTTGCAGATTAAAGGCGGTGCCGCCAATCCTTCGCCCCCTGTAGGTCCCGCGCTGGGTTCCAAGGGTGTGAACATCATGGACTTCTGCAAGCAGTTCAATGCTAGGACACAGGAGAAGGCCGGCAAGGTATTGCCCGTAATTATCACCGTATATAGCGACAAGTCGTTTGAGTTTGTCGTTAAACAGCCACCCGTTGCTGCTGCACTGAAAGAGGTTGCAGGTATCCAGTCTGGTTCGGCCCAGCCCAACCGTCAGAAAGTTGGTAGCGTTACCATCGAGCAGGTTGAGGCTATTGCAAAGGACAAGATGAGCGATATGAACTGTTTCACTCTGGAGTCTGCTATGCGAATGGTAGCAGGTACTGCACGTAGCATGGGTATCACCGTCGTAGGCGAAGTTCCTGCAAAGTAATTAGACTTAGAAGAAGATGAGTAAACTGACAAAAAATCAAAAAGCAATGCTCGCCAAAGTGGAGCCCGGAAAGCTCTACAAGCTTAGCGAGGCCGCAGCTCTTCTGAAAGAGATTACTTTCACCAAATTCGATGCTTCGGTAAATGTTGATGTTCGTCTGGGTGTTGACCCCCGTAAGGCAAACCAGATGGTTCGTGGCGTAGTAACCCTTCCCCACGGCACCGGTAAGACCGTGCGTGTGTTGGTTCTCTGTACTCCCGACAAGGAGAATGAGGCCCGTGAGGCAGGTGCAGACTATGTAGGTCTTGACGAGTATGTTGAGAAGATCAAGGGCGGTTGGACCGACGTTGATACTATCATCTGTACTCCTAATGTAATGGCAAAGGTAGGTGCTTTGGGTCGTATTCTGGGTCCCCGTGGCCTTATGCCTAACCCCAAAACCGGTACCGTGACTATGGATGTTGCCAAAGCCGTTCAGGAGGTGAAGGCCGGTAAGATCGACTTCAAAGTTGATAAGTACGGTATTGTTCACTCGGCAGTTGGTAAGATTTCGTTCAGCGAGGACAAGATTGTTGACAACGCAAATGCGTTCATCGATATGATTCACAAGCTGAAACCCGCCGCAGCCAAAGGTACTTATATGCTTAGTATCTATCTCTCTACAACAATGAGTCTCGGTCTCCAGATTGACCCCAAATCACTCGATTTCAAATAGTAAAAAACATTGAGCTATGACAAGGGAAGAAAAAAGAATAGTTATTGAAGGCCTGACCGAGCAACTCAACCAGTATGGTAACTTCTATATTACCGACATCGAGGCTCTGAACGCCGAGCAGACTGCAAGTCTGCGTCGTAAATGCTTCGAGAAGGGCGTGAAGCTGGTGATGGTAAAGAACACCCTCTTCATCAAAGCGCTTGAGGCAGTAGAGAAGGCAGATGCTGGTCTTGTCGAGGTTCTGAAAGGCACTTCGTCGATTATGTTCTCCGAGGGTAGCAAAGCCCCTGCACAGGTTATCAAAGAGTTCCGCAAAGGTTGCGAGAAACCCATTTTGAAGGCCGCTTATGTACAGGACTGCGTTTACGTCGGCGACAACAATCTCGATATGCTTTGCAATATCAAATCGCGTGAGGAGCTTATTGGCGACATCGTTGCTCTGCTCCAGTCGCCCATCAAGAATGTCGTTTCGGCACTCAAGGGCAACGCTGGTGAGAAAGTTGCTGGCATCGTAAAGGCACTCGAAGAAAGAAATTAATTTTTCCAAACAAAACACAAACCACGAAGTAAAACAATTTAATCTAATACAAAACTATGGCAGATATTAAAGCATTGGCAGAAGAGTTGGTAAACTTGACTGTTAAAGAGGTAAACGAGTTGGCAACTATCCTCAAAGAGGAGTACGGTATTGAGCCCGCAGCTGCAGCTGTTGCAGTTGCTGCTCCCGCCGCTGCAGAGGCAGCTGCACCCGCTGAGAAGACTTCGTTCGACGTTATTCTCGTAAGCGCTGGTCAGGCTAAAATCGCAGTTGTAAAGGCAGTTAAAGAGGCTACCGGCTTCGGTCTGAAAGAGTCGAAAGACTTGGTTGACGCTGCTCCTAAGGCTATCAAAGAGGGCATCTCGAAAGAGGAGGCTGAGGCACTCAAAGCCGCTCTTGAGGACGCAGGTGCAGAGGTTGAGGTTAAATAGTTTAGACTATAACCTTACTCCATACTGGGTATAGAGCTTATGCAAATAAGCTCTATGCCTTTTTCGCGTCTAAAAAAGAGGGCGCGAAGCCAACTTTAGGTTAGGTGGTATCACACAGCCTATAAGTGGCTGTGTAATAGCGAGTTCCTTGGTCGGTGGGCCGAGGAACTATCTTGCGCCGAGGGCGCGCGCGTGTATATATATGCGCCCGAGGCCAAACAAAAAAAGCGACATTAGGGGTTAATCCCCGGGAGCCAAACAAAGGGGCCGAGTGACTGAAGAGTTGCAGGGGCCGAGCCAAAAAAGGCGGGGCCGAGTGACTGAAGGGTTGCAAGGGCCGAGCCAAAAAAGGCGGGCCGAGTGGCTGGAAGGTTGCAAGGGCCGAGCCGAAGGGCGGGGCCGAGTGGCTGGAAGGTTGCAAGGGCCGAGCCGAAAGGCGGGGCCGAGTGACTGAAGAGTTGCAGGGGCCGAGCCAAAGGGCGGGGCCGAGTGGCTGGAAGGTTGCAAGGTCGAGCCGAAAGTGGCAGGGCTGAGGGCCTAAAAGGTACGGTCAGTAGCCGCAGGCAAAGGTTGCAACTCAAGGGCCGCAGAGGGCCGCAGCGAAAGCAGAGGTTACGGCAGAGGTCCGCATCCGCAGCGAAAGCAGAGGTTACAGCCGAGGGCCGCAGCAGTTACAGCGACGGTTACTCACAAAGCCGAGGCAAAGCAGAACAGAGTAAAGCTCCCAACGGGGGTGAGGTCGAAAAAAGGCGGCCGCCCCGAGATAAAATCTTTCCAAAAAAATTTTGCAGACAATGTCCTCAAACGCAAACAAACGAATTAGCTTCTCCTCCATCTCCCACAGGATGGCCTATCCCGATTTCTTGGAGGTGCAGCTCAAATCATTCCACGACTTTTTTCAGTTAGACACCACGGCCGAGAATCGTAAGAACGAGGGTCTCTACAAAGTGTTCTCCGAGAACTTCCCCATTTCGGATACTCGCAACAACTTTAGTCTGGAGTTCATCGATTACTACATCGATCCCCCCCGCTACTCCATCGAGGAGTGCTTGGAGATGGGCCTCACCTACAGCGTGCCCCTGAAAGCGAAACTCAAACTCGTGTGCAACGATACCGACAACGAGGATTTCGCAACCCAGATTCAGGATGTGTACTTCGGCACAATCCCCTACATGACCCCTGGCGGTACTTTCGTCATCAACGGCGCCGAGCGTGTAGTGGTATCGCAGCTCCACCGTTCGCCCGGTGTATTCTTCGGCCAGAGTGTTCACACCAACGGTACCAAGCTCTATTCGGCACGAATCATCCCCTTCAAGGGCTCGTGGATTGAGTTCGCAACCGACATCAACAACGTGATGTATGCCTACATCGACCGTAAGAAGAAGTTGCCCGTAACCACCCTTCTGCGTGCCATCGGTTTCGAGGCCGACAAGGAGATTCTGGAGATCTTCGACCTGGCCGACGAGGTGAAGGTGACCAAAGCAAACCTCAAGAAAAACCTGGGTCGCAAACTCGCAGCACGCATCGTAAAGACCAGCTGGGAGGACTTCGTAGATGAGGATACCGGTGAGGTAATGCCCATCGTTCGCCACAAGACCATTCTTGAGCGTGAGACCGAGCTCCAGGAGGAGCACATTGACCAGATTATGGAGGTGGGTGTGAAGACCATCCTGCTTCACAAAGAGAACGAGTCGGGCGTTGACTACTCGATTATCTACAACACCCTCCAGAAAGATACTTGCAACACGGAGAAAGACGCTGTGGTTTACATCTATCGCCAGTTGCGCTCCTCGGAGCCACCAGATGAGGCCACCGCAAAGGATGTAATCGACAAGCTCTTCTTCAGCGACAAGCGCTATGACCTCGGTAAGGTTGGCCGCTTCCGCATCAACAAGAAACTCGGCTTGGAGATTAACCCCGAGGTAAGGGTGCTCACCCGTGAGGACATCATCGCCATCATCCGCTACCTCATCGAGCTCATCAACTCGAAAGCCGATGTGGACGATATTGACCACCTGTCGAACCGTCGTGTGAGGACCGTTGGTGAGCAGCTGAGCAACCAGTTCTCGATTGGTTTCATCCGTATGGCCCGCACCATCCGTGAGAGGATGAATGTTAGGGACAGCGAGCAGTTCAAGCCCATCGACCTGATTAATGCCAAGACCCTGTCGAGCGTTATCAACAGCTTCTTCGGTACCAACCAGCTCTCGCAGTTTATGGACCAGACCAACCCTCTGGCAGAGGTTACCCACAAGCGCCGTCTGTCGGCACTTGGCCCCGGTGGTCTTAGCCGTGATAGGGCGGGCTTCGAGGTTCGAGATGTACACTACACCCACTACGGTCGTCTGTGTCCCATCGAGACTCCTGAGGGTCCCAACATCGGTCTGATTTCGTCGCTCTGCGTGTATGCAAAGATTAGCCCTATGGGCTTCATCGAGACCCCCTACCGCAAGGTTGTTGACGGCAAGGTGGATCTGAACGACGAGAACATCCGCTACTATAGCGCCGAGGAGGAGGAGAACCTGAACATTGCACAGGCTTCGGCTCCCATCGACGCAGAGGGTAACTTCCTCAACCCCAATCGCATCAAAGCTCGTAACGAGGCCGACTTCCCTGTGATTACCGACAAGCAGGTGGACCTTATGGACGTTGCTCCCAACCAGGTTGCTTCGATTGCTGCGAGCCTCATTCCCTTCTTGGAGCACGACGATGCTAACCGTGCGCTGATGGGATCGAATATGATGCGTCAGGCTGTGCCCCTTATCAACCCCGAGGCACCTATCGTAGGTACCGGTTTGGAGGGTGAGATGGTACGCGACAGCCGTATTCAGGTAGTAGCTGAGGGTGCCGGCGAGGTTGTATATGCCGACGCTCTCCAGATTAAGGTTAAGTATGAGCGCACCGACGACGAGCGCCTTGTAAGCTTCGATCCCGAGGTGACCACTTATACTCTGCCCCGCTACCGCAAGACCAACCAGAATATGTCGATTACCTTGCGCCCCATCGTTAAGATTGGCGAGAAGGTTAAGAAGGGCGACATCCTCACCGAGGGTTACTCGACCCAGAATGGCGAGTTGGCACTCGGTCGCAACCTGAAGGTGGCATTTATGCCCTGGAAGGGTTACAACTTCGAGGATGCAATCGTTATCTCGGAGAGGCTCCTGAGGGACGACCTCTTCACCTCCGTACACGTGGACGAGTATATTATGGAGGTACGTGAGACCAAGCGTGGTGTCGAGGAGCTCACTTCGGATATTCCCAACGTGAGCGAGGAGGCAACCAAGGATCTCGACGAGAGGGGTATCATTCGCATTGGTGCCAATGTGAAGCCCGGCGACATTATGATTGGTAAGATTACTCCCAAAGGTGAGAGCGATCCCAGCCCTGAGGAGAAACTTCTCCGTGCCATCTTCGGCGACAAGGCCGGCGATGTGAAGGATGCTTCGCTGAAGGCACAGCCCTCGCTCTTCGGTACCATTATCGACCGCAAGCTCTACACTCGCAATGTGAAGGACGGCAAGCGTGGTAAGGCCGAGGAGAAACACAAACTGGAGGATGCCGACGCAAGGTTCGAGAAGGAGGCTGCAGCCCTCAAAGAGGTTCTCGTGGAGAAACTCTACACTCTGCTGAAGGATGTGGCTACTTTGGGTGTTTACGACTACTTCGGCGTGGAGCTCATCGCTCCCGGCACCAAGTTCACCAAGAAGATGCTCGAGGAGATTGACTACCTCGACCTCGGTGGTGGCAAATGGGTCGATGACGAGAGGGTTGCCCGCCTGGTAGGTGTAGCTATTAATAACTATACCATTAAATATAAAGAGGCCGACGCAAGGAACAAACGTGAGAAGTATAACATCACCAACGGTGACGAGCTTCCCAACGGTGTTATCCAGCTGGCGAAGGTTTACCTGGCTAAGAAGCGTAAGCTGAAAGTGGGTGATAAGATGGCAGGTCGTCACGGTAACAAGGGTATCGTAGCCAAGGTTGTACGTGACGAGGATATGCCCTTCTTGGAGGACGGTTCGATTGTAGATATCGTTCTGAACCCTCTGGGTGTGCCTTCTCGTATGAACTTGGGTCAGATTTACGAGACCGTGCTCGGTTGGGCCGGTAAGGAGCTGGGTCTGAAGTTCGCAACCCCCATCTTTGATGGTGCAACTTTGGATCAGATTAACGAGTACACTGCCCAGGCCGGCGTTCCTGTGAACGGTTGCTGCCGCCTGAGGGATGGTGGTACAGGCGAGATGTTCGATCAGCCTGCAACTGTGGGTGTTATCTATATGCTGAAGCTTGGTCATATGATTGACGACAAGATGCACGCACGTTCGATTGGTCCCTACTCGCTCATTACCCAGCAGCCTCTGGGTGGTAAAGCCCAGTTTGGTGGTCAGAGGTTTGGTGAGATGGAGGTTTGGGCACTCGAGGGCTTCGGTGCTGCGAACATTCTCCAGGAGATTCTCACCATCAAGAGTGACGATGTTATGGGTCGTGCGAAGGCTTATGAGGCAATCGTTAAGGGTGACAACCTCCCCACTCCCGGTATTCCTGAGTCGCTCAATGTGCTGCTGCACGAGCTGAGGGGTCTGGCAATCAGTGTTAAACTGTCTTAATTTAATAGGTAAGAGAAGAAGAATATGGCATACGGTAAAGATAATAAAATCAATACGACCAATTTTAGCAAGATTTCGATTGGTCTGGCATCACCCGAGGAGATTCTTGAGAACTCGAGTGGCGAGGTGCTGAAACCTGAGACCATCAACTATCGTACCTATAAACCCGAGCGCGACGGTCTTTTCTGCGAGCGTATCTTCGGTCCCGTGAAGGACTACGAGTGCCACTGCGGTAAGTATAAGAGGATTCGCTACAAGGGTATCGTCTGCGACCGATGCGGCGTGGAGGTTACCGAGAAGAAGGTTCGTAGGGAGCGTATGGGCCACATCCAGCTGGTAGTGCCCGTTGTACACATCTGGTACATCCGCTCGCTGCCTTCGAAGATTGGCTACCTGCTTGGTATCCCCAGCAAGAAGCTCGACTCGGTTATCTACTACGAGCGTTACATCGTCATCCGCCCCGGTGCGGCTGCCGAGTTGGCTAATCCTGTTCACGAGCACGACCTGCTCACCGAGAAGGACTACCTCGACATTTTGGCAGCCCTCCCCGGCAACAGCCAGCTGGCTGACGACGACCCCAACAAGTTCGTTGCCCAGATGGGTGCCGAGGCTGTTCTGACTATGTTGCAGAACATCGACCTGGACCGCCTGAGCGAGCAGCTCCGCCACAAAGCGTCGAACGAGAGCTCGCAGCAGCGTAAGACCGAGGCTCTCAAGAGGCTCAATATTATTGAGGCCTTCCGTGAGTCGAGGGAGATTAACAATCCCGAGTGGATGGTGCTGAAGGTTATCCCCGTAACTCCTCCCGAGTTGCGTCCTTTGGTGCCCCTGGATGGTGGTAGGTTCGCTACTTCGGACCTCAATGACCTCTATCGTAGGGTTATCATCCGCAACAACCGTCTGAAGAGGTTGATTGAGATTAAGGCTCCCGAGGTTATTCTGCGCAACGAGAAGCGTATGTTGCAGGAGGCTGTTGACTGCTTGTTCGACAACTCCCGCAAGACCAGCGCCGTGAAGAGCGAGAGCAACCGCCCCCTGAAGTCGCTTAGCGACAGCCTTAAGGGTAAGCAGGGTCGCTTCCGTCAGAACCTGCTGGGTAAACGTGTGGACTATTCGGCCCGTTCGGTTATCGTTGTAGGTCCCGAGCTGAAGATGCACGAGATGGGTATTCCCAAAGATATGGCTGCCGAGCTCTACAAACCCTTCATCATCCGCAAGCTCATCGAGCGCGGTATTGTGAAGACTGTGAAGTCGGCGAAGAAGATTATCGACAGGAAGGATCCCGTGATTTGGGATATCTTGGAGAACGTCATCAAGGGTCACCCCGTACTGATGAACCGTGCTCCTACCCTTCACCGTCTGGGTATCCAGGCCTTCCAGCCCAAGCTGATTGAGGGTAAGGCAATGCAGTTGCACCCCCTGGCTTGTACTGCGTTCAATGCGGACTTCGATGGTGACCAGATGGCGGTACACTTGCCCCTGGGCAACGCCGCAATTCTGGAGGCACAGCTGCTGATGCTCGGCTCGCACAACATTCTCAACCCCGCAAACGGTGCGCCTATTACCGTTCCTTCGCAGGATATGGTACTCGGTCTGTACTATATCACCAAGATTTACGGTACCGAGGAGAGGCCCGACAGGGAGAAGGCTGTTTACCGCAAAGAGCTCATCGAGAAGGGTGAGGCCATCAACCGTTGGGACGATCTCCAGAACGGTGACATCAGGCCCAAGGAGGGTGTGAAACCCGCCTTCACCTTCTACGGTCCCGAGGAGGCAATCATCGCCTATAATGAGCAGAAGGTTGATTTGCACACCCTTGTGAATGTGCAGATTACCTCGCTTGGCGAGGATGGCCAGGAGAGCACCAAGATTATTCCCACTTCGGTTGGTCGTGTGCTCTTCAACCAGGTTGTTCCCAAGGAGGTTGGCTACATCAACCTGCTGCTGAAGAAGAACACCCTGAGGGATATTATCGGTGTTGTTATGAAGAAGGCCGGTGCCGACAAGGCTGCTGCATTCCTCGATGACATCAAGGCTCTGGGTTATAAGATGGCATTCCGTGGCGGTCTGTCGTTCAACCTGGGTGCGGTTATTATCCCCGAGGAGAAGAAGACTCTGGTGGAGCAGGGTAACCAGCAGGTCGCTCAGTTCCTGGAGCAGTACAATATGGGTCTTATCACCAACAACGAGCGTTACAACAAGGTTATCGACGTTTGGACCAATGTGAACAACAGGGTAACCGCTGCTGTATATAACCACCTGAAAGCCGACCAGGATGGCTTCAACCCTGTATTTATGATGCTCGATTCGGGAGCTCGTGGTAGTAGGGAGCAGATTCGTCAGCTGGGCGGTATGCGTGGTCTGATGGCTAAACCCCAGAAATCGGGTTCGGAGGGCGGTCAGACTATCGAGAACCCCATCTTGTCGAACTTCAAGGAGGGTCTTTCGGTGTTGGAGTACTTCATTTCGACCCACGGTGCACGTAAGGGTCTTGCAGATACCGCACTTAAGACCGCAGACGCAGGTTATCTGACCCGTCGTCTGGTGGATGTTGCAAACGACGTTATCATCAACGAGGATGATTGCGGCACCCTGCGTGGTCTGACTGCTACTGCAGTTAAGCGCAACGACGCCGTTATCCAGAGCCTCTACGACAGGATTCTGGGCCGTACCGCAGTGGAGGATGTTATCCATCCCCACACCGGTGAGGTTCTGGTGAATGCCGGTGACGAGATTACCGAGGATGCAGCTGCTGCCATCGAGAAGGCAGGCATCGAGAAGGTGGAGATTCGTTCGGTACTCACCTGCGAGGCACGCCACGGTGTGTGCGCCAAGTGCTACGGCCGTAACCTTGCAACCGGTCGCCCCGTACAGAAGGGTGAGGTTGTGGGTGTTATCGCTGCCCAGTCGATTGGTGAGCCCGGTACCCAGCTTACTCTGCGTACCTTCCACGTCGGTGGTGTTGCAAGTGGCTCGTCGATTGACAACCGCTTGATTGCTAAACACGAGGGTATCATCGAGATTGACGACCTGAGGATTATCAAGACCAAAGATCGCGATGGTAATCCCAAGAACTTGGTAGTGAGCCGTCTGGCCGAGCTGCGCATTGTGAGCAAGGAGACCGGTAGCGTGCTCTTCACCTATAACCTGTCGTATGGTTCGACCCTCTTCAAACTTGCAGGCGAGAGCGTTCAGAAGGGCGATGTAATCTGCGAGTGGGATCCCTTCAACGCAGTTATCATCTCGGAGTACGACGGTCGTACCCAGTTCGACAACGTTGTTGAGGGTGCTACCTACCGTGAGGAGTACGATGAGGCAACCGGCCTTAGGGAGAAGGTTATCATCGAGTCGAGGGATAAGAACCGCAACCCCCTTATCCGCATTGTCGATAAGGATGGCGTTGAGCAGAAACAGTACAACTTGCCCGTGGGTGCACACATCGTTGTGAAGGAGAGTGCCAAGATTAAGGCCGGCGAGATTCTGATTAAGATTCCTCGTTCGTTCGGTAAGGCAGGCGATATTACCGGTGGTCTGCCCCGAGTTACCGAGCTGTTTGAGGCCCGCAACCCCTCGAACCCCGCAGTTGTTTCGGAGATTGATGGCGAGGTATCGTTCGGCAAGGTTAAACGTGGTAACAGGGAGATTATCGTCACCGCTCGTGACGGCCAGGTATGCAAGTACCTCGTGCCTCTGAGCCGCCAGATTTTGGTTCAGGAGAACGACTACGTGAGGGCAGGTATGCCTCTCTCGGATGGCGCAATCACCCCCGGTGACATTCTCACCATCCTCGGTCCCACCAAGGTTCAGGAGTACATCGTGAACGAGGTTCAGGAGGTATATCGTGGCCAGGGTGTGAAGATTAACGACAAACACTTCGAGGTTATCGTTCGCCAGATGATGAACAAGGTTCAGATTGTGGATTCGGGCGACACCCGCTTCCTGCCCGAGCAGGTTGTTGATAAGTGGGAGTTTATGGAGGTGAACGATTCGCTCTACGACAAGGTATATGTTGTGGATGCCGGTGACAGCCAGAATATCCGTGCCGACCAGATTATCACTGTTCGACAGCTGAGGGACGAGAACTCGTCGCTCAAGCGTAGGGATCTGAAGCCCGTGACCGTGAGGGAGATTGTTCCCGCCACTTCGCGCCAGATTCTCCAGGGTATCACCCGTGCAGCGCTGCAGACCAGCTCGTTTATGTCGGCTGCATCGTTCCAGGAGACCACCAAGGTGCTCAACGAGGCTGCCATCTTCGGTAAGGTAGATCCTCTGTTGAACCTGAAGGAGAACGTTATCTGCGGCCACCTGATTCCTGCCGGTACCGGTGTTCGTGATTGGCAGAATGTGTCTGTTGGTGCTCGTGCCGACTATGAGAACATTGCCGAGTAGTTCGTAGCGACTACCCCGTATATTGAAAAAGCGACTCCGCAACACTGCGGGGTCGCTTTTTTTAGTATTCATCTATCATTAGTTGCCATCTGCCGGCGGTGCCGATTTGTGGAAGGGAGGCAGCGGCTCTTTTTACCAATGCACACCGGCCACATCGGGGATGAAGTCGGTGGTGAGAGTGCCGTCGTCGTGCTCGGTGACGGCTATAAAGTCTATCCACACCTCGGTCGTTATGGCGTTCTGCTCCACGTAGTGGTTGGCGGCCTTGATGAGGCTGGCTATTTTGCGACGTGTGAGAGCCTCGTGGGGTGTGGTGAGAGAGCCGCTGTGGCGAGTTTTGACCTCCACAAAGTGGTAGTGGCCATCGGGTGAGATGGCCACTATGTCCAATTCGTGGGGCGGGCAGCGCCAATTGCGCTCGGCAATGAGAAAGCCGTTGGCACGCAGCCACTCCATTGCAGCCCTTTCGCCTCGGGCACCTATGAGCTGTGTTTGGCCCATTGGGAGTTGGTGCTATTTGGCAAGGAGGAAGTCGAGCGACTCGCCGGCATTCACCTCATAGGGCTCAATGCCGTAGCGGAAGATGCGCAAGGGACGTGGGCCGATGAGTTCGAGTTTGCCGTCGATGTAGCGGAGCATACAACCCTCACGGAGGCCTACAACCCACATTGTGGGGTTGGCTACCACATACTCGGCGATGCGCTGCTCACGGGTCTCACCTGCGTGCCCCTCGGGGTTTGCGTCGAGGTAGTGGGGGTTAATCTGGAAGGGGATAGCGCCGATGGTGCGGAATGAGGAGGGCTGCACGATAGGCATATCGTTGGTGGTGCAGAGGGTGGGGCAAGCCACGTTGCTACCTGCGCTCCAACCTACGTAGGGGGTACCTGCGTTGAGCTTGGCGAGGATGGCCTCCATAAGTCCCTGCTCCTGCATATTTTTCACCAGGTGGAAGGTGTTGCCACCACCCACAACGATGGCCTCGGCTGCCTCGATGGCGGCTTTGGGGCTCTCGGCGTGGTGTACGGAGCGCACACGGATGCCAATCTCGCTGAAGCGTGCCTGTACTTTGGCCTCATACTCGTCGTAGGAGAAGGTTACACCTGCATAGGGTACGAAAGCGACCTCGCTGACACCTGCGAGGTGCTCTTTGATTCGCTCGAGAGGGTAGCGGAGATACTCCTCACCGGCGTTGGTGGAGTTGCTTATGAGCAAAAGTTTCATAGTAGTGTTCTGTTTAGAGGTTAAAAATTATGTCTAAAGGTAGTGATAATTGCTGGGATGGGCAAATTTGCGGCCTATTTTTTGCGAAAAATGGTTTGTGGCCCCTGAAATAGGTTTTTTGGGGCCTTTTTGTAAGTTGCGAAAAATCAACACAGTAGCAATATGGTCGAGGACGAGGAGTGCAAAAAAGTGGCCAAAGAGAGTGGGATTACGAAAAAAGTGTTATATTTGTGATGATTTTCGCTTGCGAGCGAGAAGGGAAATTGCCACACAATGTTAAACTTAAACTTATAAATTATGTCAGAAATTTCGCAGAAAGTAGTTGAGATTATCAAAGACAGGCTCAATCAGGACGTGAAGAACATCACTCCTGAGGCTAGCTTTGCTAACGACCTTGGCGCTGATTCGCTTGACACCGTTGAGCTTATTATGGCCTTCGAGGAGGAGTTCGGTCTGGAGATTCCCGATGAGGCAGCAGAGAAAATCTCGACTGTTGGCGACGCCATCAATTACGTTGAGGAGCACGCTAAATAATTTTATCGCGCTTGACGAAAAAGGCTCAACAGAGTATATTGAGTGAGGTGAAATAGTGTGCTATTTTACCTCACTTTTTGTTTTCTGACAACCCATCTGAGTAAGGGGAAATTGGGGGTGTGTGGCGCCCGAAACCAACTCCGGCAGATGGACAAACCAAACAATCGAAAGTTATGGAAAAGAGAAGAATTGTAATCACAGGTATCGGTACTATTAACCCTCTGGGTCACAATGTTGAAGAGTATTTCGCAGCCCTCGAGGCAGGTACCAGCGGTGTGGATTTTATCAAGGGTTTCGATGCGACAAACAATAAGACTAAGTTTGCTGCCGAGATTAAGAATTACAACCCCGAGGATTACTTTGAGCGCAAGGAGGCACGCAAGCTCGACGCCTTCACCCAATATGCACTTATTTCTGCCGATGAGGCTATCCGTGATGCCCGCCTGGAGGAGTGTGAACTCAACAAAAATAGGGTGGGCGTGATTTGGGGTGCCGGCATTGGCGGTATCAACGCCATCTATGAGGAGATCTCTTCGTTCTGCAAGAGCGAGAGTGGCGTGCCCCGCTTCAGCCCCTTCCTCATTCTCAAGATGTTGCCCAATATGGCTGCGGGCCACATTTCGCTCAAATATGGCTATAAGGGCCCCGGTTATAGTACCGTATCGGCCTGTTCGTCGAGTACCCACTCGATTGTGTCGGCTGTGGACCAGATTCGCCTCGGCAGGGCCGATGTGATGGTTACGGGCGGCTCGGAGGGTGCTGTGTCGGTAGTGGGCATCGGCAGTTTCAACTCTATGATGGCCCTTTCGACTCGCAACGACGACCCCAAAACCGCTTCGAGGCCCTACGATAAGAATCGTGACGGCTTTGTGATGGGCGAGGGCGGAGGCGCTGTGGTTATTGAGGAGCTGGAGCACGCCCTGGCCAGGGGTGCCAAGATTTATGGCGAGATTGTGGGCTGTGGTGTCAGCTCGGATGCCTACCACGTTACAGCTCCAGAGCCCGAGGGTGAGGGTGCGGCCTGCTGTATGGCTATGGCGCTGGAGGATGCAGGCATCTCGCCCGAGGCTATCGACTACATCAACACCCACGGCACTTCGACCCCTCTGGGCGACCTCGCCGAGCTGAAAGGTATCACCAAGGTCTTTGGCGACCACACCTATAATATGAACATCAGCTCCACCAAGTCGATGACCGGCCACCTGTTGGGTGCGGCGGGTGCTATTGAGGTGCTGGCAGCCATCCTGGCAGTGACCAAGGATGTGGTGCCACCCACCATCAACATCGAGGAGCTCGACCCCGCCATCGACCCCCGTATCAACCTCACAAGGGATGTGGCACAACACCGCACCGTGGAGTATGCCCTGAGCAACACCTTCGGCTTCGGTGGCCAGAACTCCACAGTTATCATCAAGAAGTATAAGGCCGAGTAGGTCGTTAAGGAGTAAAACTAACTCAAAATAAGAGAATAATCGTGCGCTGCATAAGTCGTATCATACATCGCCTGTGGGGAGCAGATAGGGAGTACTATCGTGCCTTCCGCCGTATTTTTGGGGTTACGCCCGACAATATAGAGCTCTACAAGCTCGCCCTTGTTCACCGCTCCGCATCGGTGAAGGTGGAGGGTGGCGAGAGTATCAACAACGAGCGCCTGGAGTTCTTGGGCGACGCTGTGCTGGAGAGTATCGTGTCGGACTACCTCTTCATCGAGTACCCCCACGAGCCCGAGGGCTTCCTCACCAAGACCCGCTCGAAGATTGTAAGCCGCCAGTCGCTCAACGCTCTGGCCGAGCGATTGGGCCTCGACAAACTTGTGATCTATAATGCTACGGGTAACTTTGCCCACAAACACCTCTTTGGCGATTGCTTTGAGGCACTCGTGGGTGCTCTCTACCTCGACAAGGGCTATAACACCGTCAATCGCATTGTGATTAACGACCTGTTGCCCAAGAACATCAACCTCGACGATGTGTCGCACCAGGAGAACGACTACAAGAGTCGCCTGATTGAGTGGTGCCAAAAGAGCAAACGAACTATCAACTTCCAGACAGAGGCCGATGGCGAAAACAGCTCGCCCAACCACCCCGCATTCATCTCCCGAGTAGTAATCGACGATATGAGGATGGCGAGTGGCCGTGGTTCCACCAAGAAGGAGGCAGAGCAGCAGGCTGCCCACAATGCCTGGGACTTGCTGGCCGACGAGCTGGGTGACTACATCCTCGACCGCTATGACCACCTGAGCAATGAAATCGCCCACCGATAGAGATGTCCGTGACCTCTTTGTCGCCCGAGGTGTTGAGGCCCTCGACGATGCGGAGTTGTTGTCGCTGGTGCTCCCACCCAAGAGGGGTGAGGAGAGTGTAGTTGTGGCCGGCCGCCTGGTGGAGAGGGTGGGCTCGCTGGGCGAACTTGCCAAGCTCCCCTTCGACGAACTGCGCCAGATGGAGGGGCTCGGCCTGGAGAGGGCTGCAAGGCTCTCGGCGGCGATGGAGTTTGGCCGCAGGGTGCTGGTGTCGCAGATGGAGGAGCAGACCACCATTCACGACCGCAACGATGTGGAGAAGATTTTTGCACCCCTGCTGGGTGGGCTCGACCACGAGGAGCTGTGGGTTGTCTATCTCTCCTCGGCCAATAGGATTATTGAGCGAAGGAAGGTGGGTGTTGGCGGCCTGGCGTCGGTGGTGTCGGATTGCAGACTTATCCTGCGCCGTGCTTTGAATCTTGTTGCTGCATCTATTATTGTTGTGCACAACCACCCTTCGGGCAGTGCGCAGCCGAGCGGTGAGGACGAGGCCTTCACAAAGCGCCTGAAAGAGGCTGCTGCCCTCTTTGATATAGCCCTGCTGGACCACATTATCATTGCTCGTGGCGGCTCCTTCAGCTTCCGCTCGGCCGGGAAGGTTTAATTTTTAGTCTAACGTCCAACGTTGCGGGCTTGCTTAAGAGCAAGCCCGAAAACTTTTATAGGGTCATTAGGGCCGATAGGGGGAATATCCCATAACTCCTATAATTCTTATAACTCCTATCTGGGGTAGAGAATAGGAAGGAGTAATAAGCAATTTTCAATTTTCCAATCCTTATTGTTCTACGAGCAGGAGGTCCGAGAGGTCGTAGCCACGCTCCTCGAGGCGTGAGTAGATGCCGTTGAGGGTGGCAGGGTTGAGTTCAGGGGTGCGGGAGAGTATCCACAGATAGCTCCCATTGGAGCCCCCAACCACCGAGTAGGAGTAGTCGGGCCCCAGCTCCATAATGTTGTATTCGCCGGGGAAGATGAAGAAGGTGACCTTCAGCTGTCCGGGAGTGTTGGTGGTGCGGGCCTTACCTCGGGCCACTTTGTGCTTGCCATTTTTGATACCCTCGTTGCGCACCTCTATGGTGCCGTCGGGGCGGGCGGTGTAGGTGGCCTTCACGTGGCTCATACCCTTCTCAAAGCTGTGGGGCTTGCGTGCAATCTCATACCACGAACCCGTGTAGCGCCCCCAATCCACAGTGCCCACAGTGGAGTTGTTCACCCCTCGGGCAGGTGCCCACGAAGTGGTTATCAGGAGCAGTAGGGCGAGGCCCCCAATCATCATCAGCAGCGAAAGAATCATCCTGGTGTTCATATCAAAACGGTTTTTGTTGGAGAGTAAAATATGGTTGTGGGCGACTATTGTCCGCCCCACGGAGTGTGTGGCAAAATGGGTGCCAAGGGGAGAATGGGGCAAAAATTTTGTGGTTGTGGCAAAAAAGCGTACCTTCGCAATATCAAAATAAAGAACCAGACCTATGTCTATACTCTACGACAACTTCATCTTCGGCCCCATACGCTCACGTCGTTTGGGCCTCTCGCTTGGCATCAATCTGCTCCCCGTGGATTGTAAACTCTGCTCGTTCAACTGCATCTATTGTGAGTGTGGCTGGACGTTGGGCGGTCAAAAACCCCGCTTCAACGACAAGAAGGCTGTGCTTGCAATGTTGGAGGGGGTGCTTGGCGATATGGTCGAGGCGGGTACTCCCCCCGATGTGCTCACCTTTGCGGGCAATGGCGAGCCCACTATGCATCCCGACTTTGAGGAGATTGTCGATGGCGTGATAGCCCTCCGAGATAGGCTCTGCCCTGCAGCCAAAGTGTCGGTGCTCACCAATGCCACAATGCTCCATCGTGAGAGCGTGCGCCGAGCTCTCCGCAGGGTCGATAATCCCATCCTGAAGCTCGACTCGGCCTTTGATGCCACCGTGCAGCTCATCGACAAACCCCTGGGTAACTACTCCGTAAGGAGCGTTGTGGATAATATGAAACTCTTTGAGGGAGAGTGTATTGTGCAGACAATGTTCCTGCGTGGCGAGTTTGAGGGCCGGAGGGTCGATAATGCCACTGAGGAGGAGATTGCGGCGTGGTTGAAACTTGTGGAGGAGATAGGCCCCCGCAGCGTGATGGTCTATACCATCGACCGAGATACCCCCGCCCCCAACCTTGAGAAGGTGAGTGTGGAGGAGCTCCGAGCTATCGCCGAGAGGGTGAAGGCCCTCGGCATTGAGTGTAGTGTTGCAGGATAGAGATTTTAGCCCCGATGATAACAGCCGAACAGATAAAAGAACTCGTTGAGAGGCGTGATGCGCTCCATCGCTATCTCGCCATCGACGACCGCCGTATAGCCCACGAGGAGGAGCAGCTCAAGACTACCGCTCCCGACTTTTGGGACAACCCCGAGGCGGCCGAGAAACAACTCAAAAAGGTCGCCTCCATAAAGAGCTGGATTGATGACTACGACGCTCTGTCGGCCCTGGTGGACGACTTGGAGGTGATGGCGGAGTTTGTGCGAGAGGGAGGAGCCACCGAGGGTGAGCTCGACGCCCACTATGGGCGCACGCTTGCCGCCACCGAGGAGCTTGAGATGCGCAATATGCTCCGTGGGGAGGAGGATAAACTCGGCGCCGTGGTCGATATCAACTCGGGAGCAGGAGGTACAGAGAGCCTCGATTGGGCCTCGATGCTTATGAGGATGTACACCCGTTGGGGCGAGCGAAACGGCTTCAAAGTGAGGGTGCAGGACTTCCAGGCAGGCGAGGAGGTGGGTGTTAAGTCGGCCACACTGCTCTTTGAGGGCGACTATGCCTATGGCTACCTCAAGAGTGAGAGCGGTGTGCATCGTATGGTGCGACTCTCCCCCTTCAATGCCAACAATAAACGACAGACCACCTTTGCCTCGGTCTTTGTGTCGCCCGCCGTGGACGATACCATAGAGATTAATATCAACCCCGCCGACTACGAGTGGGACACCTACCGCAGTAGTGGCGCCGGTGGTCAGAATGTCAATAAGGTGGAGACGGGCGTGAGGCTCCGCTACCACGGCAAAGACCCCGACACGGGGGAGCCTGTGGAGTTCCTTATCGAGAACACCGAGACCCGCTCACAACTTATGAACCGTGAAAACGCCCTGCGCATCCTTCGCTCGAAGCTCTATCAGCGAGAGCTCGATAAACGTATGGCGCTCCAAAATGAGCTGGAGAAGGGTAAGAAACGCATCGAGTGGGGCTCGCAGATACGCTCCTATGTCTTTGACGACCGCCGTGTGAAGGACCATCGCACGGGCCACCAGACCTCCGCCGTGGAGGCCGTAATGGATGGTGAGATTGATGATTTTATCAAGGCATATCTTATGTCCCAATAAAAACTGCATATAACGGGTGCTTTTTGCACCACACTTCTGAGAGCGAGCTCCTCACCTACGGAAAGTAGGCTGCGGGCTCGCTCCTTCGTTTGGCACAAAAATCCCTCCGTTCTATGCAGTTTTTACGTCTACCGTCTACCGTCAACCGTCTACCGTCGCGGGCCTGTGGCCCGAGGAATTATTAGGGATATTAGGGCAGATAGGGACATTAGAGTCATTAGAGAAAATTTCCTATAACTCTTATAACTCCTATAATTCCTATCTGGGGTAGAGCAAATAGGAGTAATAGGAGTAATAAGAGTAATAGGAGAGCATTCCTAAACTCCCTAACATCCCTATTATATAATAGGTATTATCAGGAGGGGCGGAGTGGTTGCAAAAAATATTCATACCTTTGTAGTAAATTGGGGTGGTGGAGAGTCTAATATAAAAAACCACGCAAAACAAACCTATCATTTATGGAGAACAAAGAACAGATATTCACCGATGTTGTCCGAGAGCACAAATCGACCATCTACTCGGTCTGCTTTATGTTTGCCGAGAGTGCCGAGGAGGCCGACGACCTCTTTCAGGAGGTGTTGGTGAGGCTATGGCAGGGTTTTGAAGGCTTCGAGCATCGCAGCAGTATGGCCACCTGGGTGTGGCGTGTGAGTCTTAACACCTGCATAAGCTGCGACCGCAAGAAGAGGCGTCACGACAATCTCAAGGTGGAGATGAGTCGCAATCTCTTCACCGATAAAGATAACGAAAGTCGTCAGATGCGCCAGCTCCACTCCCGCATACATCGACTACCACCCTTCGACCGAGCCATAGTGTTGCTATGGCTGGAGAGTATGAGCTACGAGGAGATAGCCTCCATTGTGGGAATCTCGGTGAAGAACCTCTCGGTGAGGCTCTTCCGCATCAAAGAACAACTCAAAAATATGTCGGACTAAAACAATGCACACCCCTATGAATAGCACAGATAATAACGAGCTCCGAGAGCTCCGCCAGCAGGTCGAAATGCTGCGTGAAATGCTCGGTAAAGAGGAGATAGTAAGCGAGCGTATGTTGCGCCGCACGATGAGTACCAAGGCGGGAACCCTCCGTCGTCGCAGCGTGGTCCTCATCATCACAGCCCTCATTCTCATTCCCTATTCCCTGTGGGCCTTCCCATTTCTGGGTTTTCCCCCTGTGATAGGCTATGTGGTTGCAGCCTTTGCTCTTGTGGCAGCCATCTACGACACCATCCTATTCTATATGTTGCCCGACAGACTCTTTAGTCGTGGCTCGCTGATGGAGATTCTCTCGGCTGCCGTGCGCTACAAGAAGATGCACCTCTATTGGCTCTTTGTGGGTATCCCCTTTTTGCTCCTCTTTGTAGCCACCTTTTACCACTACACGGAGGGTAATGTTGCGCTCCATATCGGTATGTATGTAGGCCTGATTCTGGGAACCATCTTTGGTGTTCGCACCCTCTCCAACACCCTCCGCACCACGCAGGAGATTATTGACCAGATTAGGGATATTTCCGATAGATAGAGCCGCCGTTTTTGAGTAGTGTGGTGGGTTGTTTCCTGCCTACGGAGATGGTTTATAGACTCCCGCCCTGCCCCTTGTGTGCAGGGCGGGAGCTTTTTGTTTGAAGAGGGGCGATTGTTCGGAGTGTTTGAATAGTTTGCGTAAATCGGTGTTTTGAACAAAACGAAAAGTGCAGTGAACAAAAACGAAAACAGAAAAAGTGGGGAAAGGGTAAATTTGTATGCCAATATATATGACGTGTGCGTGTCTGCGGCGCACAGGATACCCCCGAGATGAACGAGCAGCTGAAAGCCATCAAGAAGGCCGGCTACAAACTCTATCAGGTTTGCTGTGGTGATGCCGACTTCGCATATCCCGGCACCCTCGTTCTGGAGGAGCTTCTCAAACGCAATGGCCTGGAGCACACTATGTATATCAATAGTGGCGGCCACGTGTGGAGCAACTGGCGTATCTACTTGCAGGAGATTGCACCCAAACTCTTCAAGTAGTACGACTACGGATATTTCATAACAAAAGGAGCGCACATTGGTGCGCTCCTTTTGTTATGTGCAGACGGGGCGTATGGCAGGTGCAAAAAAAATAGAGAGGGGAGGTCCTAAACCTCCCCTCTCTATTTGGTCTGTCCGTTAATTACAACGAGATAGCCTCATTGGGGCAAACAGCCGAGCAAGCACCACACTCGATGCAGGTGTCAGCGTCGATAACATAAACATCGCCCTCCGAGATAGCCTCTACGGGGCACTCGCTGATGCAGCTACCACAAGCTACACATTTTGCGGGATCAATTTTGTAAGCCATAGTTGTCTTTGTTAAAAAGTTTAATGTGTGTTAAAAGTGTTGCAAAGATAATCAATTTTTGTTACCTCCTACTCATCGGACAATTTAATTTTGCACAAACCCTACCAAAATGTAGGTATTGCACAACTATTTGCCGCTAATGAGGTCGAAGCCCAAGTAGGGACGCAATACCTCGGGAACAACGATACCCTCGGGGGTCTGGTTGTTCTCCAACAGAGCGGCTACGATGCGGGGCAGAGCCAGCGAGCTGCCGTTGAGGGTGTGGCACAGAGCGGTCTTCTTGTTGTCGGTGCGGTAACGGAGTTTGAGTCGGTTGGCCTGGAAGCTCTCGAAGTTCGATACGCTCGACACCTCCAACCACCTGCCCTGAGCTGCCGAATAGACCTCAAAGTCGTAGGTGAGGGCAGAGGTGAAGCTCATATCGCCACCACACAGACGGAGGATGCGGTAGGGAAGGCCGAGTGCCGACACGAGTTTCTCTACGTGTGCTACCATCTGGTCCAAAGCCTCATAGGAGCTGTCGGGGTGGTTGATGCGCACAATCTCCACCTTGTCGAATTGGTGGAGGCGGTTCAGACCCCTCACGTCCTTACCATAGGAGCCGGCCTCACGACGGAAGCAGGGAGTGTAGGCGGTAAGGCGGATGGGGAGCTCCTTCTCATCGACGATGCAATCACGATAGATGTTCGTAACGGGCACCTCGGCGGTGGGAACCATATAGAAGTTATCGGCGGTGGCGTGGTACATCTGACCCTCCTTGTCGGGCAGCTGACCGGTGCCGAAGCCCGAAGCCTCATTGACCATAATTGGGGGCAACACCTCGAGGTAGCCTGCCTGGGTATTCTGGTCGAGGAAGTAGGTGATGAGTGCCCTCTGGAGAGCGGCACCTTTACCTTTATAAACAGGGAAGCCTGCGCCGGTGAGTTTCACACCCAGCTCAAAGTCGATGATGTCGTATTTGGCAGCCAGCTCCCAGTGGGGGAGTGCTCCTTCGCCGAGGGTGGGAATTTCGCCACCCTGACGAACCACCACATTATCCTCTGCTGTGCGACCCTCAGGAACGATGGGAGAGGGGAAGTTGGGCAGCAGCACAATCTCTGCGTTGAGCTTCTCGGTAGTGGCCTTCAGCTCGGCGTCGAGCTGCTTGCTCTCCTCCTTGAGCTGGGAGGTGTGGCCTTTCAGGGAGTCGGCCTCCTCACGCTTGCCCTGAGCGAAGAGGGCGCCTATCTGTTTTGCGGCAGTGTTCTGTTCTGCCAGGTTTTTGTCGAGTTTCTGCTGGAGCTCCTTGCGGGCATCGTCGAGGGCAATTATGCGGTCGATGGCCTCTCGTGCATCCACGCCTTTTACGGCCAGACGCTTAATAGCCAGCTCCTTATCATCACGAAGTTGCTTGAGTGTAAGCATAGATAAATAGGTTTTTATGGTTTATTTACTGCAAATATACCAATTTTTGCTATCTTTGTAATCATCAGACAGACCTTTTTTATGAAACACAGACTATTTATTGTGCTTTTTGCCCTCTCGGTGGTGGCTTGTGGCTGTGGCGGTGCCTCCCAAAAGAGGGGAGGTGGGGCGGCCAAGAGTGAGCCCGCAACCCAGGGATTGAAGCACTACACATACCGCATTGTGGCCGAGCTGCCACACTCCACCGACTCCTATACACAGGGTTTCCTCTACGACGAGGGCTATTTTGTGGAGAGTACCGGTGGCTATGGCTCCTCGGTGTTGCAACGAGTAAACCCCGCTTCGGGCGAGGCAAAAAGCTCGGTGGCTCTTTCGCGCAACTATTTTGGCGAGGGACTCACTCTGCTGGGCGACAAACTCTACCAACTCACCTGGCGTAGAGGGAAGGCCTTTGTGTACGACAGGGTGTCGCTCCGCAAGGTGGGGGAGTTCTCCTACACGGGAGAGGGCTGGGGCTTGGCTACTGATGGCGAGTTGCTCTATATGAGCAACGGCTCGGGCGATATTGCCGTGCGTGACCCTCGTAACTTCGAGGTGGTGCGCACCATCCCCGTTACCATAGGCCGCAGCAAGGCATCGAGCCTCAATGAGTTGGAGTGGATTGGCGGTGAGCTGTGGGCAAATGTCTATCTCACCGACCAGATTTTGCGCATCGACCCCGCTACGGGCCGTGTGGTGGGCATTATCGACCTCTCGGAACTCCAGTCACCAGCCGACCGCACCTACAACACCGATGTGCTCAACGGCATAGCCCACGACCCCGCAACGGGGCGCATCTGGCTCACGGGTAAGAATTGGAATAAGGTATATCAGGTGGAGATTGTCGAAAAATAAGGGCTCTTTGGTATGGATAATTTGCAAATGATAAAGGATGTTGTGGCGGAGCTCCACGAGGGGTTGCTAGCTACCTACTGCGACCTCCACGCCCACCCCGAACTATCGTTCAGGGAGAGCGGAACTGCCGAGCGCATTGCGTTGCATCTGGCGGAGGAGGGTATCGACTATCGAACGATTGCCACTACGGGACTGTTGGCCAAGATTGAGGGCACGGCCGAGGGTGCCGACCTTAGACGAGCCATTGTGCTGCGTGCCGACATCGACGCACTCCCCATTGAGGAGGCCACGGAATTACCCTATGCATCGACCAATAAGGGGGTTATGCACGCTTGTGGCCACGACCTCCACGCCACCATACTGCTGGGTACGCTCGCTGTGCTCAACCGCTGCCGCCACCTGTTGGGCTGCACCATCTTCGGTGTGTTCCAACCCGGCGAGGAGCTCAACCCCGGAGGTGCCAAGTTGGTGCTTGGGGAGAACCCCTTTGAGGGGTATGAGGTGGTGGCTGTTGTGGGCAACCACGCAGAGCCCGAACTGAAGGTGGGCACCGTGGGTATCTGCTCCGGGCAGTATATGGCAGCTTGTGACGAGCTCCATTTCACCCTCCGTGGTCGTGGCGGACACGCCGCCCTGAGGGCAAAGATTGTGGACCCCATACTTCCAGCCGCAAAACTCATTGAGAGACTCTATGAGATTCCTGCCTCGACACCCGAGGGTGTAGGAACTACCATTATATCCATTGGCCGTGTGGTGGCCGAGGGTGCTACGAATGTGGTCCCCGACGAGGTGAGGCTGGAGGGAACGATGCGTACCTTCGACGGCCCCTGGAGAGAGGAGATAATGCGCAGAATATCAGGACTGTGCAGAGAGTTGGAGGAGCGTTGTGGCGTGACTATCGACAACAATTTCGGCGAGGGCTACCCCGCTGTGTATAACAACCCCGAGCTGGCTGCAAAGGCCTCGACACTGCTCCGTGAGGTGGGGGAGGTTGTGACGCTCGGCACCCGACCTACGGGCGAGGATTTTGGCTACTACAGCCAACACTACCCCTCGATTTTCTACCGTGTGGGGGTGGGCCGTGGCGAGGAGGGCCCCTCGGTGGGCGCACTCCACACTGCCACTTTTGCTCCCGCAACCGAGTCTATCGACCACGGCGTGGTGGCTATGGCGATGATGGCGGTTGGGCTTTGGTAGGGTATGTAGGGTATATATAGCCGTTAGGGAAAATTTCCCATAACTCCTATGACTCCTATGACTCCTATAACTCCTATAACTCCCATAATTCCCATAACTCCTCAAAAAAACTAAAAACAGAAAACTCAAAACAAGGTGGTTACAAAAGCAGATTTCCAACTTGTGCGTTCGCTTGCCGACAAGCAGGCACGCACCACCCACGGCCTCTTTGTGGCCGAGGGCGATAAACTTGTGGGGGAGATTGCCTCAGATGGTCGCTACACCATTTCTCGACTCTTTGTGACCGAGGGGTCGAAGGTGTCGCACCCTCGTGCGGAGCTTGTCACAGCCAAGGAGATGGAGCGACTCACATTGCTCAAGAGTGCCCCACGCTCGCTGGCCATTGTGGCTATTCCCGAGCGCAGACTCCCCGTGCCCTCCGAGGGGGAGCTGATACTCTGCCTCGACGAGGTGCAAGACCCGGGGAATCTGGGTACTATCATCCGCACGGCCGATTGGTATGGCCTGCGCCATATTGTATGCTCGCCCACTACGGCAGACTGCTGGTCGCCCAAGGTTGTGCAGGCCACAATGGGTGCCCTCCTGAGAGTTGAGGTGAGCTATGGCAACCTTGAGGAGTGGCTTGGAGCAGCTGCCAAGAGGGGTGTGGAGATTTATGCCACCACGCTCGACGGCGAGGATATACACACTGCCCCCATCACCCCCGGAGGTGTGGTGGTTATGGGCAATGAGGGTAGGGGTGTGAGCCCTGCGGTGCTCTCGCTGGTGAGCCGGAGGTTGTTTATACCTCCCTTTCCTGCCGACCGTAGGGGGAGCGAGTCGCTCAATGTGGCTATCGCCACGGCCATCACCCTCGAAAATTTCCGAAATATTTAGTGTAGATAGGCAAGACAGACACAAAAGGGCCGACTCGCTGTGAGTCGGCCCTTTTGTGTTGTGTGGTAGGGGGTTTGTTAGAACTCCACGATGGGTGCTTTGGCAGCCTCGGCCGAGGCCTCGAAGTAGCTGCGGGACTCAAAACCGAAGAGGTTGCCGATAATGTTTGCGGGGAATCGACGGGTCTTCACATTGTAGCTCCTCACAGCCTCGTTGAAGTCCTTGCGAGCCACGGCAATGCGGTTCTCGCAACCCTCCAGCTGGGCTTGAAGTTCCATAAAGTTGTTGCTGGCCTTCAGTTCGGGGTAGGCCTCGCCAATGGCCATCAGGCGGCCGAGAGCCGACCCTACGGCACCCTGTGCCTTCTCATACTCGGCGAGCTTCTCGGGGGTGAGATTCTCGGCATTGAGGGTAATCTGTGTGGCTTTGGCCCTTGCGGCAACCACATCCTCGAAGGTCTGCTGCTCGTGTGCAGCATAACCTTTGACAGTGCTCACCAGGTTGGGGATAAGGTCCAGACGACGCTGATACTGGTTCTCCACCTGACTCCAAGCGCCATCAATCTTCTCGCTGCGTGTTACAAAACCATTGTAGGCCGAAATTGCCCACACTGCCACCACTGCCACTATGGCAAGGGTGATTACTAATCCTTTCCTTTTCATTGTGTTATCTGTTTTTTAGTTTGTTATAGTCTAATATCGCCGAGTGGCCTGCCGCCAGCCTAAAATCGTCCGCCGGCTCCGCCACCGCCACTGAAGCCGCCGCCAAAGCCGCCACCGAAGCCGCCGCCTCGGCCAAAACCGCCGCCACCCATAATGATGGGACCGCCGCCTGAACCGCCGTGGTGAATGTCGTCCACCTCGTTGCGCCACACTATGTGGCCACACTTGTTGCACTTGAAAGCCACCTTATAGATTTTCTGGTAGGCGTTCTTTGAAATCTCCACACGGTCTGCGGTGCGGATGAGTGTACCTTTCTTGCACTTGGGACAGCGGCTATACAGGCGGAGTAGTACACAGATGAGCACAATGAAGAGCACCGCAGTGCCGAGGAATATGGCAAGGCCTACAAGGGAACTGTCGTCCTCCTCGGCCGCAAGTTCCTCGGGCACAGCACCCTCGGTGAGGATGGCCGCTATGGCCCCCACGCCCGCCTCCATACCGCTATCAAAGTCGCCCTCCTTGAAATGGGGTATCATTGTGCGCTCGATTATTCGCTTGCAGAGGGCGTCGGTAAGGGTACCCTCGAGTCCATAGCCCGTCTCAATCTCTATGGCCCCCTGGCCCACAACGAGCAGCACCAACAGGCCATTGTCACGCCCCTTCTCGCCTATGCCCCACAGACGGAAAAGGTCGTGCACAAACTCCCTCGGCTCGGCAAAACCAATAGACTCCACAGCCACCACAGCTACCTCGGCTATGCGCTCCTGTTTGAGGCGCAACAGGGTGGTGTCGATGCGGAGGGTAGCCTCCTGGGAGAGTACCCCATCGGGATTGCTCACAAAACGGCGGTAGTCCTCCACCTGCACATTGGGCACACTCTTGGGGGTGTAATTCTTTGCTATTGCGGAGGATGTGGTGGCTGCAAGGGTTGCCAATACCACAACCATTATGGCTAAAATGCGTTTCATAGTCAAAAAAACTCGGTGCTGTTGAACACAAATATAGTGGAATTTTGTATATTTGCGATTGCCTTGAGCGAGAAATTTTTTATCAAACCTATAAAACAGTCAATCTATGAAACTGAAAATTCGTCTTATTATTATGAACTTCCTGGAGTTCGGCGTGTGGGGTGCCTACCTCACCTGCTTGGGCTCCTACCTCTTCAAAGCAGGCTTGGGTGCAAACATCGGCATCTTTTTCGCTATGCAGGGTATCGTGTCGCTCTTTATGCCCGCCATTGTGGGTATCGTTGCCGACCGCTGGATTCCCGCACAGAAGGTGCTCAGCATCTGTCACGGTGTGGCAGCAGTGGCTATGGCCGCCGCAGGTCTGTATGGCCTTAATGCTCAGCCCCTTGAGTTTGGCCCCCTGTTTACCCTCTACTCGGTGAGTGTGGCCTTCTTTATGCCCACCATCGCCCTCACCAACTCGGTGGCCTACTCGGCACTCAATGGCGCAGGGCTCGACACTGTGAAACACTTCCCCCCCATCCGAGTTTTTGGCACCATCGGCTTCATTGTGGCAATGATTCTCACAAGCCTCTTTGGCTTCGAGGAGGATGCCCGTCAGCTCCTCTTCTCGGCAGCCCTCGGCGCCGTGCTCTGCCTCTATGCACTCACCCTGCCCAACTGCCCCGTGAATAAGGTGAGCGGTAAGGTGTCGCTCGTGCAGAGCCTTGGTCTCGACGCCTTCAAACTCTTCAAGGAGAGGAAGATGGCCATCTTCTTCATCTTCTCGATGTTACTTGGATTCTCGCTCCAGATTACCAACGGCTTCGCCAATCCCTTCATCAAATCATTCGGCGAGATTCCCGAGTATGCGGGTACCTTCGGCGTGGAGTACACCAACATCCTTATCTCTCTCTCGCAGGCCTCGGAGGCTCTATGCATCCTGCTGATTCCCTTCTGTTTGCGTAAGTTCGGCATCAAAAAGGTGATGCTCATCGCTATGATGGCTTGGGTGTTCCGCTTCGGCTTCTTCGGCCTCGGCAACCCCGGCGCAGGTGTGTGGATGTTCATCCTCTCGATGATTGTCTATGGCGTGGCTTTCGACTTCTTCAATGTGAGTGGCTCGCTCTATGTGGACAAGGAGACCAAACCCGAGATTCGCTCGAGTGCCCAGGGCCTCTTTATGATGATGACCAACGGTTTTGGTGCCACCATCGGTACCCTCACCGCACAGGCTGTCAATAATGCCTGCATCGGTGGCAAGAGTGGTCTGGCACTTCAGGAGGGTTGGAGCAATTTCTGGTACATCTTTGCTGCATACGCCCTCGTGGTTGCTATCCTGTTTGCTATCTTGTTTAAGTACAAACACGTACCCGAAAAATAGCGCATATTGCTGGTGAATTTTCACTAAATTTCAGATAGCGGGCTTCCTCATTTGCGACGAGCAAACTGCGGAGCCCGCTTCCTTATTTAGCAAAAATTCCCTCAACAATCTGCGCTATTTACGACGACCGACGACCGACTACCGTCAACCGACGCAGGCCTGTGGCCCTAACAACCCTAATAACTCCTCGGGCAACAGGCCCGCGACTCTAGACGTTAGACGTTAGACGTTGGACCCCTTCTCCCTCTTCGGCTCATTTTGAATTTTGAATTTTGAATTATAAATGGGTATCTTTGTGGCGAGTTTTTAATTAATTAAAAAAGCAGACATAATTTGCTTATGGATTGGTTGCAGACGCTATTTATGGGTGAGGGCATCGCACACACACTTTTGGTGTTGTCGATGGTCATAGCCGCTGGTGTGTTGCTCGGCAAGGTGAAGATTGCCGGCGTCTCCATCGGTGTCACCTGGATACTCTTTGTGGGCATTGCCGCAGGCCACTTCGGAATGAGGGTCGATCACGATATTCTCCACTTCATCAAGGAGTTTGGATTGATACTCTTCGTCTTTTCGATAGGCTTGCAGGTGGGTCCAGGCTTCTTCTCCTCCTTCAAGAAGGGGGGTCTTCAGATGGTGGGATGTGCCGCTGCGGTGGTGTTGCTGGGTGCTGTTGCCACCTACATCATCCACCTCGCAACGGGCACTCCGCTCACCACTATGGTGGGTGTTATGTCGGGTGCGGTGACCAATACCCCCGGCCTCGGTGCCGCACAGCAGGCCTATACCGACGCAGTGGGCGTGGGTGACGACACTATAGCTCTGGGTTATGCAGTAGCCTATCCCCTGGGTGTTGTGGGTATGATTCTTTCGCTTATCGCCATACGTTTCATCACTCGCACCAACTTCCAGCAGGAAAATAAGGCGCTGGAGAATATGCGTGCCGAGCAGACCAATGTGGCAAGGGTGAGCATCGTGTTCACCAATGGAGCCCTTGTGGGTCACAACATTGCCCATCTGAGGGAGCTTATCAACCGCTCGTTTGTCATCTCCCGCATTATGAACGAGCAGGGAGAGATTGCTATTGCCGACAGCTCAAGCAACCTGAAGGTGGGCGACAAGTTGAGGGTGATCTGCAATCCCGACGATGTGGAGGCTGTGGCAGCCTTCCTGGGTAGGTTGGTGGAGATGAGCCAACAGGAGTGGGATGTTGCGAGTGGCGAGAACCACAAACAGCTCGTATCTCGACGCATCATCATCACCAAGCCCGAGATTAACGGTAAGAAATTTTCCGACCTGCGCCTGCGCACCAAATATGGTATCAACATCACCCGCATCAACCGTGCGGGTATCGACATCCTTCCCTATCAGGGTCTGGAGTTGCAGATGGGCGACCGTGTGATGGTTGTGGGCGAGGAGAAGGCCATCGAGAAGGTTGCGGGGGTGCTTGGCAACTCGCTCAAGAAGCTCCGTGAGCCCCAGCTGCTCACCATCTTCCTGGGAATTGCCCTCGGTGTGCTCCTCGGCTCCATTCCTTTGGTCAATATTCCCCAGCCCGTGAAGTTGGGTCTGGCGGGCGGTCCCCTTGTGGTGGCACTGCTCATCGGCCGCTTTGGCCCCCATCTCCATCTGGTCACCTACACCACTATGAGTGCCAACCTTATGCTCCGTGAGGTGGGTCTGGCGATGTTCCTGGCGGGCGTGGGACTCGGTGCCGGCGACGGCTTTGTGGAGGCTATTGTTGGTGGTGGCTACCGTTGGATTGGCTACGGTGTGATTATCACTATGGTGCCCGTGCTTATCGTGGGTCTCTATGCACGCCTCAGGCTCAAGATGAACTACTACACACTTATGGGTCTGCTGGCGGGTAGTATGACCAACCCTCCCGCACTTGGCTATGCCAACTCCACCTCGGGCAACGATATGCCCGCACTCGGCTATGCAACGGTCTATCCCGTTGCGATGTTCCTCAGGGTGCTCGTTGCACAGCTTCTGGTGCTGATGGCTGTGTAAGAGGTGACTATGGCCGAAGTTGATAGATACTTGTAGCTTTGCAATATGCTTGGAGCGTTATTCACAAAATTATTCTCCTCCAGAAGGAGCGAACCTGATAGTATGAAATATCTCGTTGTAGGATTAGGAAATATTGGTGCCGAGTATGACGGCACACGTCACAATGCCGGTTTTGACGTGGTAGATAAACTCGTGGAGGGGGCCGGCGGAACCTTCACCCCCGACCGCTATGCCTCCAGGGCGGAGGTTCGCTGGAAGGGGCGCACACTTGTGGTGGTGAAACCCTCCACCTATATGAACCTCAGCGGCAAGGCTGTGAGGTATTGGATGGATAAGGAGAATATACAGAGGGAGAACCTCATTGTTGTGGTGGACGACATTGCCATCCCTGTGGGTACCTTGCGCATCAGGGCCAAGGGTAGCGATGGCGGCCACAACGGGCTCAAAAATATCGACGCTCTGTGTGGTGGCAATAACTACGCCCGTATCCGTATGGGTGTGGGTGGCGACTTCCCACAGGGTCACCAGGTCGATTTTGTGTTGGGCAAACTCTCGGCCGAGGAGAGGGTGGAGTTCGATAAGTCGGTGGAGGCTGCCGTGGCCGCCATCAAGGACTTCGCTACCATCGGCATTGAGCGTACAATGAACGCACACAACCACAGGAAAAAGTCTAACTCCTAACGGTGCCGGAACGGTGCCAGAGTGGCACTTTTGTGCAGGGATTTCTTTGTATGGGTAGTGCAGAAATTGGGTAGACACGGGCATAGCGATACGCAGTATCGCACAGAAATTTTTGGGCGACTTTTTATAAAAAGTCGCAAAACAAAAAGGAAACAACTAAAACTACAAAATATTATGAGCAACAAGCGTATTGTTTCTCCCTCGATGTTGTCGGCCGACTTTGGCCACTTGGAGAGGGATACCAAGATGATTGACCGCAGTCGTGCGGAGTGGGTGCACATTGATGTTATGGACGGGGTGTTTGTTCCCAACATCTCCTTTGGCTTTCCTGTGCTGAAGGCCATTACTTCGGCTACGGAGAAGTTTATGGATGTTCACCTGATGATTGTGGAGCCTGAGAAGTATGTGGGGCGCTTTGCAGATGCGGGTGCCGACCTTGTGACCTTCCATTGGGAGGCCACGGAGGATGTGGAGGGGTGCATCAACCTCATCCGCCAGAAGGGTGTGAAGGTGGGTGTGTCCATTAAGCCCAAGACCCCTGTGAGTGTGCTGGAGCCCATCTTGGATAAGATTGACCTGGTGCTCATTATGAGTGTGGAGCCCGGCTTTGGCGGCCAGAGTTTTATTGAGGGCAGTACGGAGAAGGTTGCCGAGCTGAGGGCGATGATTGAGCGCAGGGGCTTGGATGTGATGATTGAGATTGATGGTGGCGTGAGCCGCCACAATGCCCGAGAGCTCTATGAGGCGGGTTGCGACGCACTTGTGGCAGGCAGCGCCGTGTTTAAGGCTGCTGACCCCGAGGCGGAGATTGTGGCAATCCTCAACGCATAGCGTTGGCGAGCGTGCCTTGTGGGTGCTTTTTGCACCAACCTTCGACTCGCAAGTTCCTCATTTACGCTCGGTAAACTGCGGATTTGCTCGCTCGGATTGGCACAAAAATCCCTCCACAAAACCCACTCGTAGGGGGCAACCGTCGACCGTCAACCGTCGCGAGCCTGCGGCCCGAGGACATTTATAGGGTCGTTAGGGCCATTAGGGAATATTTCCTATAACTCCTATGACTCTTATAACTCCCATTTGGGGTAGAGCATAGGTAGTAGAGATACACAGTATCTCGCAAAAGTTTTTGGGCGACTTTTTACAAAAAGTCGCAGGCAGAGTGCCTGTTTTGTGATGTCAATTCTTTGCACGTGCAGTGCAGAAAATTGGGTAGACACGGTAGTAGAGATACGTAGTATCTCGCAAAAGTTTTTGGGCGCCTTTTTACAAAAAGGCGCAAAAGAAAAGTGGAGAAAGGAAAATTTTGAATTTCAAAAGGTGGTTTCGATAGATAATGTAACAGTAAGTTTTGGAGGTTGGGACCTCTTTAAGGAGATTTCGCTCCTCATCAACCCTCGTGACCGTATAGGTCTGGTGGGTAAGAATGGTGCGGGCAAAACGACCCTTTTGAAGGTCATTATGGGTATGCAGCCCCCCACCTCGGGTGTGGTCACTATGAGTGGCGACACCACCCTCGGCTACCTTCCACAGCAGATGAAGGTGCACGACACCACAACGCTCGTGGAGGAGACGGCCAAGGCCTTTGAGGAGGTGTTATTCCTCGAGAAGGAGATGGAGCGCCTGACGGCCGAGATTGCCGCCCGTGAGGACTATGAGAGTGAGGAGTATGGCGACCTTGTGCATAGGCTCAGTGAGGCCACCGAGCGTCACAACCTGCTGGGTGGTGAGAGCCGTGATGCGCAGATTGAGCGCACGCTCCTCGGCTTGGGCTTCAAGAGGGAGGATTTGAACAAGCCGACAAGCACCTTTAGTGGTGGCTGGAGGATGCGTATTGAGCTGGCGAAGCTGCTGCTGCGCCGCCCCTCGGTGTTCCTCCTCGACGAGCCCACCAACCACCTCGATATTGAGAGTATCCAGTGGCTGGAGGGCTACCTGAAGGATTACCCCGGTGCGGTGTTGCTCATCTCGCACGACAGGGATTTTTTGGACAACGTGACCAATCGCACCGTGGAGCTGCTGCTGGGCAAGGTCTATGACTATAAGGTGCCCTATTCGCAGTATGTCACCCTCCGCAAGGAGCGTAGGGAGGCACAGATTGCCGCCTATAATAACCAACAGCGCCTCATTGAGAAGACCGAGGAGTTTATCGAAAAGTTCCGCTACAAACCCACCAAGAGCAACCAGGTGCAGAGCCGTGTGAAACAGCTCGAAAGGCTCGATAGGATTGAGATAGACGAGGAGGATTTGAGCGCACTCAACCTCAAGTTTCCCCCCGCACCCCGCAGTGGTCAGATTGTGGCCGAGCTGAAGGAGGTGGGCAAAAGCTTCGGAGCCAAGAGGGTCTTTGGAGGTGCCGACTTCACCATCGAGAAGGGAGATAAGATTGCCTTTGTGGGTCGCAATGGCGAGGGTAAGACAACCCTTGCACGCATCCTTATCGGCGAGCTGGAGCCCTCGGAGGGCAGTGTGAAGGTGGGAGCCAATGTGAGCATTGGCTACTATGCACAGAATCAGGACGACCTGATGGATGGCGACTTCACCGTCTATGACACCCTCGACAAGGTGGCTGTGGGTGATATCCGCACAAAGTTGAGGGATATTCTCGGCGCCTTCCTTTTCCGTGGCGAGGATGTCGATAAGAAGGTGAGGGTACTCTCGGGAGGTGAGCGTTCGAGGTTGGCTATGGCCCGTATGATGCTCTCACCCCACAACCTGCTGGTGCTTGATGAGCCCACCAACCATATGGATATGCGCTCGAAGGATATCCTGAAGGAGGCCATACGCAACTACGACGGTACGCTGGTGGTTGTGTCGCACGACAGGGAGTTCCTCGACGGTGTGGTGGATAAGATTTACGAGTTTAGGGATGGCGGCGTGAAGGAGTACCTGGGCGGTATCCGCTACTTCCTCGAGAAACGCCGATTGGAGGATATGCGCCAGATTGAGGTGAAGGATGCTGTGGTGAAGGAGCAGAAGTCGGCTGCCGGCAAGGAGGAGTACCTGGCCAAGAAGGAGAACGAGAAACTTGTACGCAAAACCCAGCGAGCAATCGAGGAGCGTGAGGCCAAGATTATGGCCCTCGAGGAGGAGGTTGCCGAGTGGGATAAGAGGCTCGGAGCCCCCGAGGAGTATGGCATCGACCTGTCGGATAGCAAGGTCTTTGAGGAGTACAACGCTCTGAAACAGAAACTTGCCTTCGAGGAGCACGAGTGGGAAAAGCTCTGCTATGAGCTCGAATTGCTGCAGGAAAATTGAAAAATGTCTGTCTAACGCACGAACGACTTTTCAACTTTCTTACAACTCCCTAATTTCCCTAATCTCCCTAAACTCCCTAACAAAAAAACTGATAACTGAAAACTGACAACAGAAAACTCCAAAATAGATGGATAACGAATTTTTGAAAGACAAGAGGGTGAGGAGCAAACAGAGCTACTATGCCCCCACCGCAGAGCCCGAGTACACCGAGGCTCGTGATCTTAATTGGGAGGAGCGCACCCGCTCGGCCCACCGTGAGAGCCGCCCCGCTGTGGAGCGCAAACCCCGCACCGCCGAGCCCCGTGAGCGCAAGGAGAGGGCCGGCGAGGAGAACATCGTCTATGGTCTGCGCCCCGTGATTGAGGCCATCGAGACCGACAAACAGATTGAGAAACTCTATGTGCGCAAGGGTGCCGAGGGTCAGCTTATGGCCGACCTCAAGGACCTCTGCTACCGTAGCCGCATACGTTACCAGGAGGTGCCCGTGGAGAAGCTCAACCGCCTCACCCGTGGCAACCACCAGGGTGTGGTGGCTGTCATCGCCCCCATTGCCTACGTGGAGCTGGAGGACATCTTGGACCGCATCCCCGAGGATGAGAAGGCGCTGATTGTGGTCTTCGATGGTGTGACCGATGTGAGGAACTTTGGTGCCATTGCCCGCTCGGCAGAGTGCGCAGGTGCCCACGGCCTTATCTGCCCCCTGAAGAACTCCGCACCCGTGAATGGCGACGCCATCCGTGCCTCGGCAGGTGCCCTCACCCGCATCCCCGTACACCGTGCCGGCAGTATCCGTAATACGCTCAAAACCCTCGCCCAGGCGGGTATGAAGATTGTGGCTGCCACCGAGAAGGCAGATACCATTCTCTTCGATGCCGACCTTACGGGTCCCACAGTGCTCGTTATGGGCAACGAGGAGAGCGGCATCAGCAAGGAGGTGCTGAAGCTCTGCGACTGCAAGGCGGCCATCCCTATGGTGGGTGCCATCGAGTCGCTCAATGTGGCTGCCGCAGCTGCTGTGATGCTCTTTGAGACTGTGCGTCAGCGCTTCTGCCAGCAGTAGGATGGAGCAGGTGGGCTATACCGTTGATGTCATAAGGAGCCGCCGTGCAAGACGTACGTCACTGCGAGTGACCCCCGAGGGGAGAGTAAGGCTCACCATTCCGTGGTGGGGCTCCAAGAGGGCTGCTCTTGCCTGGGTGGAGAGCCGCAGAGGGTGGATTGAGAGCGCCCTCGAGAGGGTTAGGGCTCGCCACAAGGAGTGTCCGCCAATGAGCCGAGAGGAGATTGAGGCTCTGCGCAAGGTGGCTCGGGAACGACTGCCGAGGATTTTGGCAAGGGTGTCGGAGCGCACGAGACTTCGCTATGGTAGGCTCACTATTCGCAATAGCCGTTCGAGGTGGGGTAGTTGCTCGTCGGAGGGAAACATCTCGCTGTCGCTCCACTTGGCACGCCTGCCGGAGGAGCTGGTGGAGTACGTCTGCATCCACGAACTTTGCCACACGGTGCACCACAACCACTCGGCCGAGTTCCACTCCCTTGTGAACCTCCACACGGGCGGTAGAGAAAAAGAGCTTGCAAAAAAGTTAAAAAATTACATTCCCGGGCGGTGAGTGTTTCTATTTTCAGAAATTTTCGTACCTTTGGGAAATTGACACAAAACCATAAAACTATGATAATCTTAATGCACGAACCCACCGATGAGCTTTTTCTCGGTGTAATGCATCCCGATGCAGCCCTCTTCTCGGACTATTTCGACATTGAGCTTGCTGCCAAAGAACACGCCGAATATCGAGCAGCTCTTGAGCGTTTCGGCGCAAAAGTGCTCACCGTACGCCAGATTCTCCTCGAGGGTACTCTCGACAAGAACGGGCGTCCCGTGGAGGGCAAGGAGCTCAACGACCTGAGGGCCTTCGCCTCCCGTTTCCTTACCTATAACACCTCCAATATCCCCGATGAGGCCAAAGCGCAGGAGCGTTACAAAAAGATGATTGTCGATAGGGCCCATCCCAAGGATTTGGTGAAGATGATTATGCTCCAGCCCGAGATTGTGCTCACCTACACCGAGAGCAACACAGGCTTTGCGGCAACCTACATCCAGCGCCCCATTATGAACATCTTCTTTATGAGGGATCAGATGATTTCGACCGCCAAGGGTATCGTCATCGGCCGTATGAACTCCGCACAGCGCCAGCTGGAGTGTGAGATTGCCGAGTTTTGCCTCCACAAAATAGGCTTCCCCCCCATCTACCACATCACCGGCGAGGATGCCTTCCTTGAGGGTGGCGACTTCCTTCCCTTTGGCGACTATGCCTTCATAGGCCGTGGTCTGCGCACCACACAGGCCGCCATCGACCAGCTTATGGAGAACGACCTGCTGGGTTCCAACAAGGTGGTGGTTGTTAAGGATATCTGGGGCGAGCAGGAGCAGATGCACCTCGACACCTATTTCAACATCATCGACCGTGACCTGTGTACCCTCTCCGAGGCACGTTACCTGGCTGCCAAGGGCGATCCCCAGTATCTGAAAATCGACCTTTGGGAGCGTGAGGCTCCCGGCGAGCCCTACCACAAGGCCTTCAGTGATATCTCCTTTGTGGACTTCATTGAGGATGAGCTGAAGATGAAGGTTATCCCCATTCAGCGTAGCGACGAGCTCACCTATGCCAACAACTTCCTCAATGTAGCACCTCGCAAGATTATGGCTGTTGCCGGCCAGTCGGTGGAGCTTCAGGAGGCCTTCAAGGCCAACTTTGTGGATGTCACCTGGGTGCCCCTCACCAACCTCACCAAGGGTTATGGCGCAGCACATTGTATGACACAGATTCTTGACGATGGCGATGTCCTCTTCTAAAAAGCGCACCTTGTCGGTGAATTTTCACTAAATTTCAGATAGCGGAGTTCCTCATTTGCGGTAAGCAAACTGCGGACTCCGCTTCTTTATTTAGCAAAAACTCCCTCGACAATCTGCACTTTTTGAAAAACTGCATATAACGAGCGACTGCTGCGTTATACAACAAAAATCAGCCCTGGCATTTACGCTTAGTAATATGCCGGGGCATTTTTGTTGCAAGCCTTGCATTCATCTCGTTCTATGCAGTTTTTACGTCTAACGTCCAACGTCTAACGTCTATAGTCGCGGGCTTGCCGGGCAAGCCCGAAAACTTTTATAGGGTGTATTGGGTCATTAGGGCCGTTAGGGGAAATTTCCTATTACTCCTATAACACCCTTCTCGGCGACTTGGTCGCCGAAAACAAGTCCCCGCCGTTCCGGCTCCTCTGCCCGAAACCCTAAAACAATCCTCCGATGAGGAATGCGAGCCAGGCGATGAGCCAGGCTACGGCGGTGTTGTAGAGTGCTGTGAACCACATCCAGCGGTTGCTGCCCGTCTCGGAGCGAATGGTGGCCAGCGTGCCGATGCAGGGGAAGAAAAGCAGTATGAAAATCATAAAGGCCACGGCAGAGCGGGGCGTGAGGCCGCTGTGGGTCATAATATTCTTCGAGAGTGAGGAAATGTCGTCGCCACCATAGAGCACAGCCATAGTGCTCACCACAAGCTCCTTGGCGGGAATGCTTGTGAGGAGTGCTACACCTGCCCTCCAATCCAGGCCGAGGGGCCTCATCACGGGTTCAATAAAGCGGCCGATGTGTCCAATGTAGGACTCCGTGTGGTGCACTTGTTCGGGTGTGGTGGGGCTAATCTCGCCCTCCGAAGAGGCTACCATCTCTGTCTGTGCCGGGGTGTTTTCCACAACCTCCTCTTTGGGGCGGGGGTAGTAGGAGAGGGCCCAGATGACCACGGTGGCCAGCAGAATAGTGGTGCCAATCTTGCGCAGATACTCGCTACACTTCTCCCACATATGTTTCACCGTAGCTCGTAGGGTGGGCATACGGTAGGGTGGAAGCTCCATAACGAAGGGCGTTTCGTCCTTCTTGAACTTGGTTTTACGCAGCAGGTGGGCGGTGAGGAAGGCCACGAGGATGCCGAGCAGGTAGAGCCCAATGAGCACTGTGGCTGCGTGACGGGGGAAGAAGGTGCCTGCCAGCAGCAGATAGACGGGTAGGCGTGCGCTGCACGACATAAATGGGGTGACGAGGATGGTTATGAGCCTCGACGAGCGGCTTTCGATGGTGCGGGTGGCCATAATGGCGGGCACGTTGCAGCCAAAGCCCATCAGTAGGGGTATGAATGACTTGCCGTGGAGCCCCATACGGTGCATAAGTTTGTCCATAATGAAGGCGGCACGAGCCATATAGCCCGAGTCCTCCATAAGAGATATAAATAGGTATAGGATGAGGATGTTGGGCAGGAACACAGCCACGCTGCCAACGCCGCTCACAATACCATTCACCACAAGATCCCTCAGTGCCCCCTCGGGCATAATGCTCCATAGTGTTTCGCCCAGCCATCCGAAGGCCATCTCTATCCACTCTTGTGGGTAGCCGCCAAGGGTGAAGGTCGCCCAGAACATCGCCCACATAATGAGGATGAAGAGGGGAAAGCCGAGCCATTTGTTGGCCACCAGGCGGTCGATACGCCTCGAACGACGGTTCACGTCGTGGCTACCCTCCTTGAGGGTCTCCTCCAGCGCTCCATCAATAAATCCATATTTGTAGTCGCCCAGCAGGCTCTCGATGTCGCTGCCCACCTCCGAGGCGACCCTCTGCGAGAGGCGTGCTGCAAGCGTTTTCCAGCGGGTGTAGTCGCCGCACCCCGAGAGTTGTTTGTGCACCTCTCGGTCGCCCTCTATGAGTTTCAGTGCCCAATAGCGCACGGGGAATTGGCGTGGCAGGTCGGCCGAGGGGCGTATCTCATCGGAGAGGCGACGTATGGCCTCCTCCATTGCCGTACCATAGTTGATATGCACGTGGCGTGAGGAGTCGTTGCGACCCTCGAAGAGCTCGATAATTGTGTCGAGCAGGGGCTCTATGCCGTAGCCACTCTTGGCCACGGTGGGCACCATAGGGATACCAATCATTCGGCCCAGCGAGTCGTAGTCGAGCGAGGAGCCGCTCTGCTGCAGCTCGTCGTACATATTGAGAGCCACCACGGTGCGCTGGTTGAGGTCGATAAGCTCTGTTGTGAGGTAGAGGTTGCGCTCGAGATTGGAGGCCACCACGGTGTTGAGAATAACGTCTGGCATAGCCTCGTAGAGGTGGCGGCGCACATAGACCTCCTCGGGTGTGTAGGCCGAGAGGGAGTAGGTGCCGGGCAGGTCGGTGATGTTTATGCGGTAGCCACGATAGGTGAGCTTGCCCAGCTTGGCATCCACGGTGACACCGCTGTAATTACCAACGTGCTCGCTGCTACCCGAGAGGATGTTGAACAGCGAGGTCTTGCCACTATTGGGATTGCCCACAAGGGCCACATTTATCTCGTTCTTTTTGAGTGCTTTGCGGCCACGCAGTGAACAGTCGCCTATGGCGCACCCTTCGCACGCCGAGCTGCACACCGTACCTCCCACACCCTCCAGGGGGCGGTTGGCCTCTCCGTGGGGCAACACCTCAATCATCTCGGCCTCGCTGCGTCGGAGCGACACATCGTAGCCCATAATGGAGTATTTCACGGGGTCGTGCATAGGGGAGTCCTGTACACTGCGCACCTCGACGCCCCTCACGAATCCCATCTCCATTATACGTTTGCGAAAACCGCCGTGACCTGCCACACGGACTATCACGCCCTTTTCGCCGTTTTTGAGTTCGGAAAGTTTCATTTGTGTTTGTCTATTTTTGCTTGACGCAAAAATAGTGGCTTTTGACGAGAGAGTCAATCGCCAAAAGTAGGTATATTGATGTAGGGTGGGGCGGTGCGGATAGTTATTTGTGGTTATTCGACTACTCAGTAGGGCTAAAAGAGAGTCAGCTGGTCCTTGTCGTGGATGAAGGAGAGGCGGTGGTGGGGAGTAAGGCCGTGGGTGGCTATGGCCTGGCGGTGGGCCTTGGTGGGGTAGCCGGCATTCTTGGCCCATCCGTAGGCGGGGAACTCCTCGCCTATGCGGGCCATATACTCGTCCCTGAAGGTCTTGGCCAGCACCGAGGCGGCGGCAATGTTTGCGTAGCGTGCATCGCCCTTCACCTCGCAACGATAGGGGATGTCGAGTCGGGGGTAGAAACGGTTGCCATCAATAAGCAGGTGGTCGGGCTTCACGGATAGTTTTTCGACCGCCCTCTGCATAGCCTCAAACGATGCCTTGAGGATGTTGATGCGGTCAATCTCCTCGGCACTCACCTCGGCCACGGCCCAGGCGGTGGCGTGGGCTATGATGTGGTCCCTCACCTCGTGTCGATGACGGGCGGTCATCTGCTTGGAGTCGTTCAGTAGAGGGTGGTAGTAGTCGGGAGGCAGTATCACCGCCGCCGCAAAGACAGGACCTGCCAGGCATCCCCTGCCCGCCTCGTCGCATCCCGCTTCGAGGCACTCCTTCTTGTAGCTAATTTCGAGCATCGTGCCACAAAAATACAACTTTTTGGCAAGAACTCTACGAAGAAAAGAGTATATTTGCACCACGATGGCCAAACAACAGACCGACATACTCAAACAACCACTGCCTACGCTGCTGGTGTGTTATGCAACACTTATGGTGGTGCTCAACCTCCGTGCACTGCGCCTTGAGGGGGCGCAGTGTGCAGAGTTCCCCCTCTCCCCCCTGGGCAAGTGGGTCGATGGTGTTTTGGCAGGTGGCTGGGGTGTGGCGGCAGTTGTTGTGGCGGTGCTTCTGGGCTCCATCATCATCACACGCATCACTGGTCGCTACTCCCTCTCGGTCATCCGCTCGTTTGTGCCTATGGTGCTCTATGTTGTTGCGGTGTGTGGCGTGATACTCCCCGTGTGGAGTCCCTCGCTTAGCCTTGCGCTGCTTATGCTCGTTCACGCTGCTGAGCAGAACATTCAAAGTTTCCGCCGTAGCGAACAGTTTGGCTATGTGATGACAGCCTCGTTTTGGACAGGGTTGGCGGTGCTTTTGGTGCCCGACCTTATCTATACCGCCCTGCTGCTCCCCCTTCAGTGGGTCATCTGGCAACGCTCGCCCAGAGAGATGGTGGCGGGTGTGATAATGTTTTTGCTCCCCCTGCTCCCCACGTCGTTTTGCTGGTGGGTGTGCGGTCAGCAGCCGCTGTGGTTGGTGAGCGAGTGGGTCCACAGCTTGTCGCCCCTTGAGGGAGCTCCCTGGGGTGATATGATGAGCCTTGTGGGGGGTGTTCTTCCTTTGATTTTGTGGGGCTTTATTGTTGTGCTTGCCCTGGTGGGTGCCATCATTTATGCTGTCAGCTATGGCGATATGCGTATTCGTGCACGCAAGGGCCACGCCTACTTTGCGGCACTCTTTGCGCTCTCGTTGCTGATGTGTGTTGCGGGTGTTTCGGTGGGTATCACGGTGCCCCTTATGGGCTTCGCCTCGGTGCCCCTTATCTACACCTTTTTCACCCGCCGAAAAGGGGCTTTGAGTACCGTGGTCTATCTCGTTCTGCTGCTCCTTAGTTTGTCAATCGGGCTGCTGCGATATTAAAAAATTTTAATAACACACCCGCCTTTGGAAAGATAATTTAATAACATTTAAGAAAAAGGGGTGAAATGATTGCGAATTATTAAAAAAACGGCAAATTTGATTACAAAAATTTTGTTTTTATCTTTTATTGCCGTACCTTTGCATTAATGTTTTACGGGACATTCTTCCCGTACCTCATTAACCTAACTAACCTAACCTGATGAAAGGGGCAGACGTGAGTCTTCCCCTTTTCCTTTTGCCAAACTCAGGTTATTCTAATCCTCTCTTTCCCATTGTTCCGCACTCTTTTTCCTGGCGTAGAGTATATATTGACGGTATCTCATTGGCGAGGTGCCGAAAAGCCCCCTGAAGTGGCGTATGAAGAGCGACGGAGTGCCAAAGCCACACTCATTGGCAATCTGCGTTACGCTTCTGTTGCTATTGATAAGGATTATAAGGGCGATGATTGTGCGGTTGGTCAAAAGCCAACGGTGGGGAGTGGTATTGTAGGTGTCGTAGAAAACTCTTTTGAATTTCGAGAGGCTTATACCCATCTCTTTGGCGAGCGTGGCAAGGTCCACGTTGCGACAGAGATTTTTGACCATATAGCTCCCAAACTCCTCGGGCGTGATTTTGTTTCTCGGGAGTTTTTGTAATGACTTGTGTGGTTGTGTTGGTAGTAGTTTCTTGGGCATCTCTTGGTGGTTTGTGGGTGTGAGATGCAAAGTTACCTCTTAGTGGCGAGGGGGTGGGAGGGGACTGCCAACACTTTCTGCCGAGTTATCGACACCCCCGGATTGGAGGGCTATTTTCGGGGGTAACACTCTGAATGAGTGGTCGTTGAATGTGAGTATGGTGGTTTGGGGAAAATACAAAAAAAGCGGTCCACATTGTGAACCGCTCTGCTCCTCAGCTAGGACTTGAACCTAGGACCCCCTGATTAACAGTCAGGTGCTCTAACCAACTGAGCTACTGAGGAATTTTATCTCTGCAAACCGTTATTCCCGTTTTGCGAGTGCAAATATACGGCAAATTTTCTTTCCTCCAAACAAAAAGTGAAGTTTTTTACAAAAAAATTTACATACCTATAATAAATGTACTCTTTGGTCTTTGGTTTCTCGCCCAAAATAAATACCTTTGTATGTTATGCGTAGAGTGTCCATATTTTTGGTAGCATTGCTGGCGGTTTGTGCGCTTCGTGCGCAGGAGCCCGAGGGGGTGGAACAGCTCCCCGAGGAGGAGCCTGCACTCCGCTTTGAGAGTACTGTGTGGGACTTCGGACGCATAGAGGAGGCCGATGGTGTTGTGAGCCATACCTTCCGCTATCGCAACTTGTCGGACCGCTTTGTGGCCATCGAGAGGGTCTATTCCTCGTGTGGCTGTACCACAGGCGACTACTCCCGAAAACCCCTCAAGCCGGGTGGCGAGGAGGAGTTTACCGTCAATTTCGACCCCGAGGGTGTCCGCACAAGAGGGGGTAAAGTGGAGAAGAGCGTGACAATAGTCTTCGACAAGGGGCGAGGGCGTGTGGAGCTCCAGGTGAGGGGTAAGGTTGTGCCCCGCCCACGCTCTGTGGCCGACGACTACCCCTACGACCTCGGAGGGGGTGTGAGGAGCGACGCCAACTACCGAGCCTTCGGCAACCTGCCACAGGGTGAGAGCCGCAGTATGACTCTTGCGCTCTACAATGGCTCCTCGAAGCCTTTGCACCCGAGCGTGGCGTGGGAGGAGAGAAGTGGCCTGCTGGAAATACACCTCCCTGCAGAGGTAGCCCCAGGTGGGAGTGGCCTTGTGACGATGACCTATAGGCCAGATGGTGACGACTACGGATTGCAGCGTGACACCTTCCGCTTTGAGTGGGCGGAGGAGGCCGCCCGCCAGAGCATAACGACCACCTTCATCGGTACCGACAATTTTGAGGGTGTTGGGAGCGATAGGCCCCGAGCAGTGATAGAGCCCATCTATCACGACTTTGAGGAGCGTGGCAGAGGTGAGCACTGCGAGGTGGATGTAACCATCATCAACAACGGCACGGCACCACTCGTGGTGAGGAGTGTGACCCCCAGGGAGGGTACGACCATTGAGCTGCGGGCGGGCGATGTGGTAGCCCCCGGTGAGAGCAGGGTGGTGAAGGTTGGCTTCGATGTGTCGCCCCTCGGTTACGACACCGTCTATGGGGGAGCGATGATTGTGGTCAATGACCCCCGCAAGCCGGTCAGGGAGCTTCGGGTGAGCGCAACGGTGGTGATAAATTGAGCGCCGGCCGCCGTTGGGCTTCAGAAAAACAGACTATTAAACAAACAATTATATTCTAACACAAAACTACTCAAAAGGAATAAAGATTATGTACGAAATCCTTAGGAAAGAAAAGTTGGCAGAGAATATCTATCTGATGGATATTCACGCCCCCAGGGTAGCCGCTTCGGCCCACCCCGGTCAGTTTATTATTCTGCGTACCACCCCCGAGGGTGAGCGTATCCCCCTCACCATATCCGACTACGACATCGAGCGTGGTTCGGTGCAGATTGTGGTGCAGACTCTTGGCGTTTCGACCCTCAAGTTGGCCGAGAAGGAGCAGGGAGAGTGTGTGGAGGACTTTGCAGGCCCCCTCGGTCGCCCCTCCGACTTCATCTATGAGAACATCGAGGAGCTCAAGGGCAAGAAGTTGCTCTTCATTGCAGGTGGCGTGGGTACTGCCCCCGTATATCCCCAGGTTAAGTGGCTCAAGGAGCACGGCGTGGATGCCGACGTGATTATCGGTGCCAAGACCAAAGACCTCCTGATTCTCACCGACGAGATGAGGGCTGTGGCCGGCAATCTCTACATCGCTACCGACGACGGCTCGGAGGGCTTCCACGGTATGGTTACCGGCTGCCTGAAGAAACTCGTGGAGGAGGATGGCAAGAAGTATGACACCGTCATCACCATCGGCCCTATGATTATGATGAAGTTCGTTTCGCTCACCACCAAGGAGCTCGGTATTCCCACCATCGCCTCTTTGAACTCGCTGATGGTCGATGGTACCGGTATGTGTGGTGCTTGCCGTGTGAGTGTGGGTGGTAAGACCAAGTTCACCTGTGTGGATGGCCCCGAGTTCGACGCCCACCAGGTTGATTTCGACGAGGCTATGCGTCGCAGCGCTCAGTATCGTGACGAGGAGCAGCGCCGCTTGGAGCGTTACAAAGACCACAAGTGCCGCATCGGTCTGGACAAATAAACCGAAAGTAGAACCCCTTAAAACAGAAAATTATAGCTATGGCAAACATAATTTCCCGTACTCCCGTCAGGGAGCAAGACCCCATCAAGCGTGCTGCCAATTTCGAGGAGGTATGCTACGGTTTCAATGTGGAGGAGGCCGCTCGTGAGGCTTCCCGCTGTCTGAACTGCCGCAACCCCCGCTGTGTGCAGGCTTGTCCCGTGAATATCCAGATTCCCAACTTCATCGCCGAGGTGGTTGCCGGCAACTTCCAGCGTGCAGCCGACATCATCGCCGAGGACTCGCTGCTGCCCTCCATCTGTGGCCGTGTGTGCCCCCAGGAGAGCCAGTGTGAGGGCTCCTGTATCCTCGGTATCAAACACGAGCCCGTGGCTATCGGTAAACTCGAGCGTTTCGTGGGCGATTGGCAGCTTGAGAACGGCTCCAAAGAGGTGGCCGAGATTGTGCCCAATGGCAAGAAGGTGGCCGTTGTAGGTAGTGGCCCTGCAGGCTTGGCTTGTGCAGCCGACCTCGCAAAATTGGGCTATGAGGTGACCGTATTTGAGGCCCTCCACCGCCTGGGTGGTGTGTTGAGCTACGGTATCCCCGAGTTCCGTCTGCCCAAAGAGCGCATCGTGGCTCGTGAGATTGAGAAGGTTTCGAGGCTCGGCGTCAAGTTCGAGAAGAACATCATCGTGGGCCGCACAGTGACCATCGACAGTCTTATGGACGAGGAGGGCTTCTCGGCAGTTTTCGTAGGCTCGGGTGCAGGTCTTCCCAAGTTTATGGGTATCCCCGGTGAGAACTTCAACGGCGTATTCTCGGCCAACGAGTTCCTCACCCGTATCAACCTTATGGGTGCGTTTGCTCCTGAGGAGAACGACACCCCCGTGCGCCGTGGTAAGAAGGTAGTAGTTGTGGGTGGCGGTAACGTTGCTATGGATGCTGTGCGTTCGGCAAAACGCCTCGGCGCCGAGGCCTACATCGTATATCGTCGCTCGGAGGCAGAGCTCCCCGCACGTGTGGAGGAGGTTCACCACGCCAAGGAGGAGGGTGTGCAGTTTGCGATGCTCACCAACCCTGTATCCATCGAGGCAGACGAGAAGGGCTGGGTAAGGGCCCTCAAGTGCGTACGTATGGAGCTCGGCGAGCCCGATGAGAGCGGACGTCGTTCGCCCGTGGAGGTTGCAGGCTCGGAGTTCGAGATTGAGTGCGACACCGTGATTATGGCTCTGGGTACTTCGCCCAACCCCCTGATTGCCTCGACCACCGAGGGTCTGGAGCGCAACCGCCGTGGCTGCCTTGTGGCAACCGAGGAGGGCGCAACCACTCGTGAGGGTGTATTTGCCGGTGGCGACGCCGTGACAGGAGCAGCAACCGTAATCCTTGCAATGGGCGCAGGTCGTAAGGCTGCAAAGGCTATCCACGCCTACCTGGAGAACAAGTAATATAATAGGTATATGATTCTGTCGAACCTCAATAATAGGGTGGAGCTCGAAAAGCTCCACCCTTTGATGCCCCGCCTCTTTGAGTTCATTGAGAGCCACGATGTGCTCTCGATGCCGCTGGGCATCCACGAGATTGTGGGCCGTGACCTCTTCATCAACAACTGCGCCCCCGACCTCTTCACCCCCGAGAACGCCCCCATTGAGGTGCATCGTGACTATATAGATGTGCAGGTGGTGCTCCAGGGCGAGGAGACTATGGGTTGGAAACCCCTGGAGGAGATTACCACTTGGCGTGGCGAGTATGATGAGGCCAAAGATGTGCGCTTCTCGGATGAGAGGTGCCACCACTTTGTGACCCTCAAGCCTGGTGAGCTGACCGTCTTCTACCCCGAGGATGGCCACGCACCCGCCATTGGTACCGCCCCGATACGCAAGTTTATCGCCAAACTTCGTAAAGCCTAAAAAAAAGTAAATCGGCCCCGCAACACTGCGGGGCCGATTTACTTTTTTAGACTTTAGTCTAACGTCTAACGTCCAACGTCTATAGTCGCAGGCTCGCATTAGCGAGCCCGAAAACATAGGGACATTAGGGTCATTAGGGCCGTTAGGGAGAAGGGTGTATGGAGTATTTAGGGAGGGGGTCCTATTACTCCTATTACTCCTATTACTCCTATGCTCTACCCCAGATAGGAGTTATGGGAGTTATAAGAATTATAGGAGTTATAGGAAATTTTCCCTAATGGCCCTATACACCCTATAAAAGTTTTCGGGCTTGCCCAGCAAGCCCGCGACGGTAGTCGGTAGACGGTAGTCGGTCGACGTAAAAAGCGCAGATTATCGAGGGATTTTTGTGCCAGCGTCAGAGTGACGCTTTTGTAAGGGTGGTGCTCCCCACCCTTAAAAGCGCATATTATCGAGGGATTTTTGTAACAAACAAAGGAGCGAGCCCGCAGCCTCCTTTCCGTAGGTGAGGAGCTCGCTCTCTGAAATTTGGTGAAAATCTCGCCAAGCGCAGATTGCGAGATAAATACAAGGCGCACAAGAAAACCCCCTCCGGAGTTTGCTTGACGCAAATGAGGAAGGGGGTTTATCGAAGTGCAACGCAGTAGTTGCTCGCAAGGTGCGCTTGGGCACCGATAATATGCGCTTTAGATTAGATGACGCCCTGCTCAAGCATAGCCTGTGCCACCTTCATAAAGCCGGCGATGTTAGCGCCCTTCACGTAGTCAACGGTGCCGTCAGCCTTCTCGCCGAAACGTACGCACTGCTCGTGGATGCTCTGCATAATGAAGTGGAGTTTGTCATCAACCTCCTGTGCCGACCAGCTGAGGTGAGCAGCGTTCTGAGTCATCTCAAGACCCGAAGTAGCAACACCACCTGCGTTCACAGCCTTACCGGGAGCGAAGAGGATACCTGCGTTCTGGAAGGTAGCGATAGCCTCGGGGGTGCAACCCATATTCGAAACCTCGCAGCAGCACCAGGTGCCGTTTGCCAGAAGCTCTTTAGCGTCGTCGCCGTTAAGCTCGTTCTGGAATGCGCAAGGAAGAGCGATGTCGCACTTCACGCTCCAAGCCTTCTTACCTGCGGTGAACTTAGCAGCCTCGGGGAACTTGGTAGCCATATCCTCAACTTTGTTGCGGTTCGAAGCACGCATATCGAGCATATAGTCAATCATCTCTTTGGTGATACCGCCGGGAATCTCGCAAACGCCGTCGGGACCCGAGATAGCGATAACCTTACCACCCAGCTCGGTAGCCTTGGTAGCAGCGCCCCAAGCTACGTTACCGAAGCCCGAAAGAGCGATGGTTTTGCCTTTGATATCTTTGCCTGCTTTAGCAAGTACGTGCTCGGTGAAGTAGAGAGCGCCGAAACCGGTAGCCTCGGGACGGAGGATCGAACCACCCCAGTTCTGGCCTTTACCGGTGAGCACACCTACGTTGTACTCGCGAGCGAGCTTGGTGTACATACCGAAGAGGTAGCCAATCTCACGACCGCCTACGCCAACATCACCTGCGGGAACGTCGGTGTCGCCACCGATGTTGTGCCAGAGCTCAAGCATAAATGCCTGGCAGAAGCGCATAATCTCAGCGTCCGATTTGCCAACGGGGTCGAAGTCCGAACCACCTTTACCGCCACCCATAGGAAGGGTAGTGAGGGCGTTTTTGAAGGTCTGCTCGAAACCGAGGAACTTCAGCATCGAGGGGTTAACAGCTTTGTGGAAACGAAGACCGCCTTTGTAGGGACCGATGGCTGCGTTGAACTGAACGCGGTAACCGAGGTTGGTCTGAACCTCACCTTTGTCGTCAATCCAGGTTACACGGAAGGTGAAGATACGGTCGGGCTCAACCATACGTTCAACGATTTTGGCTTTCTCGAATTCGGGGTGCTGATTGTAGACCTCTTCGATACTTTCGAGAACCTCTTTTACTGCCTGCAAGTACTCGTTCTCGCCGGGGTGCTTACGCTCCAACTCGGCCATTAAGTTCTGTACATTCATAGTTTGAATTGTGTTTTTTAGAAATAGTTTTATGTTAGGTTTGAATTTCTCGCTCCTATTGTGGTTTTAATCTCACCTCAAAAATAGTTATTTTTCTTATAAATTGTAATCTCTTATGATAAAATTCGCATTTTTCACACTAAATTTATATCTTTGGCTTGCCGTTGGGCACAAATTGATGGACTTTTAACAAAAACATATCTCACAATGGAAAACCTGAAAATTACTCCCTTTACCAAGTATCACATCGCCGCAGGTGCCAAGATGGCTCCCTTTGCCGGCTACAATATGCCCATCGAGTTTACGGGTATCAATGCCGAGCACCTCTGGGTGCGAGAGGCTGTTGGTGTCTTCGACGTGAGCCACATGGGCGAAATATGGGTTAAAGGCCCCAAAGCTGTGGAGTTCTTGCAGCACATCACAACCAACAACGTGGCAGCACTCACCGATGGCAAGGTACAATACTCCTGTATGCCCAACGGAGAGGGTGGTATTGTGGACGACCTGCTGGTCTATCGTGTCGACGAGCAGACCTACCTCTTGGTTGTCAATGCAGCCAACACCGACAAAGATTGGGCACACATCTGCGCCGAGGGCGAGGCCTATGGTTTGGAGGCAGGCCACGGTAAACAGCTCTACAACGCTTCGGACGAGATTTGCCAGCTCGCCATTCAGGGCCCTCTGGCTCTGAAAATGGTGCAGAAGATGTGCGAGGAGCCCATTGAGGATATGCCCTATTATACCTTCAAGAAGTTGAAGGTGGCAGGTTGCGAGGCTATCCTTTCGACCACCGGCTACACAGGCTCGGGTGGTTGCGAGATTTACATCGCCAACGAGGATGCCGACCGCCTCTGGGAGGAGATGTGGAAGGTTGGCGAGGAGTTCGGACTGAAAAACATCGGTCTGGGTGCACGCGATACCCTCCGTTTGGAGAAAGGCTTTTGCCTCTATGGCCACGAGATTGACGACACCACTTCGCCCATTGAGGCGGGCTTGGGTTGGATTACCAAGTTTGTTGAGGGTAAGGACTTCATTGACCGCGAGAAGATGGAGGCTCTCAAAGCTGGTGGTTTGCAGCGTAAACTTGTGGGCATTAAGTTGATTGACAGGGGTATTCCTCGCGCGGGCTACACCATTGGTGACAGCGAGGGTAAGCCCATCGGCAACATCGTGTCGGGTACTATGTCGCCTTGCTTGAAGGTGGGCATCGGCACGGGTTATGTTCCCACCGAGTATGCAGCCGTTGGTACTCAGCTCACCGTCATTGTTCGTGAGCGTCCTTTGAAGGCGGAGGTGGTTAAGCTTCCTTTCGTGTAAAAACTTGAAAAAACGCAGATTGCGAAAAAACGCAGATTGCGGGTGAATTTTGCACCAAAATTCAGAGAGCGAGTTCCTCACCTACGTTGGTAGGCTGCGGACTCGCTCCTTCTTTTGGCACAAAATTCCCCTCGCACTTTGCGTTTTTTTGTGGTGCTACCAAACGTTGGATAGCACTCCGACCAAAATAGGGAAAGCGTCATTCTGACGCTGCCTTGCATTTGCCGTACACTTTGCGTTTTTTTTGTCGACCGTCGACCGTCGACCGTCTACCGACAACCGACTTTTTTTAAAGCCCTTAGGGATATTAGGGAATTTAGAGAGATTAGAGAATAATTCTCAATTCTCAATTCTCAATTCTCAATTCTCAATTTTGAATCCCTCTCTATCTGCCGATGATGAAGATTGTAGGGCGTTTGTGCATATCGGGTAGGGGTGTCTTACGCCACTGCTCCACCGAAAGGGTGCGGATAATCTGGGTGGGGGAGGTGATGTCCACAGCCACCGTAACCCTTGTGGTGCCCGACAGGGTGGCGAGCATATCGCCCAGCAGTTTTTCGTTACGATAGGGTGCCTCAATGAAAATCTGGCTCTGGCCCTCCGTGAGTGCCCTGCGTTCAAAGTTACGCAGTGCTTTGGCGCGTTCGGCAGGTTTGATGGGCAGGTAGCCGTTGAAAGCGAAGCTCTGGCCGTTCTGTCCGCTGGCCATCAGTGCCATCAGAATGCTCGAAGGGCCCACGAGTGGAATGACCTCGATACCCTTCTTTTGTGCCAGCGCAACCACGTCGGCTCCCGGGTCAGCCACGCCGGGGAGGCCTGCCTCGCTGATGATACCCGCACTGCGGCCCTCCAAAATGGGCCTCAGGAGTGGCTCAATATCCAAGGCGGTGGTGTGTTCGTTACACTCGGCAAACTCCAACTCCTCAATGGGGCGGCCAATCTTTGCTGCGCTGAGGAACCTACGGGCCGTGCGCACGTTCTCCACAATGAAGTAGTCTAACCCTGCCATTATGGCCCTGTTGGCTTCGGGGAGCACATCGTAGGGGTTGCCCTCGCTGATGGGGCAGGGGAGCATATAGATTTTTCCGTAGGCCATTACTCCTTTATATATATACGTTTTACTCTTTTGGATATGGAGGTCATAATCTCATAGGGGATGGTGCCCAACACCTCGGCCATCTCTTCCACGCTGCCGCCTTCGCCACCGAAGATGACAACCTCGTCGCCCTCCTTGACGTTGAGTCCCGTGGTGTCAATCATACAACTGTCCATACACACCCTTCCGATGATGGGTGCCATCCGGCCGGCCACCCACACACTCCACGCTCCGCCTCCCAACCTGCGGTCGAGTCCGTCGGCATAGCCTATGGGTATGGTGGCGACCTGTGTGGTGTGTTCAATCACTCCCGCACGACCATAGCCAACCGTTTCGCCCTTGGCGAGGGTTTTCACCTGCACGATGCGTGTGGTGAGCCTTGCGATGGGTTTTGCGCCCTTGGCTCCCACGCCATAGAGTCCTATGCCCAAACGACACATATCGTAGTGCGACGCAGGGTAGTGCTCGATGGCAGCACTATTGTTGAGGTGTCGTAGGGGGGTGTAGGGGAGTCCCTCCATAATGGCCTCCGACACCTCCTTGAAGGTCTGCTGTTGTGAGTGTACAAAGTCCTCCTCTTCGGGCATATCGGCCGTGGCGAGGTGGGAGAATATGGTCCTCACGGTAACCACACCGCGCAGTCGTTCCAACTCCCGCTTCAACACCTCCACATCCTCCATGCGGAAGCCGAGGCGGTGCATACCGCTGTCTATTTTCAGGTGTATGGGGTAGTCGCTCTCGCCCGCCCTGACCACAGCCTCGGCAAAGGCGTGTAGGGAGGTGAGGTTATAAATCTCAGGCTCCAAGCGGTAGGTGGTCATCAGTAGGAAACTGTCGGCGTCGGCATTGAGTACCACAATGGGCATAGTGATACCCTTCTTTCGCAACTCCACGCCCTCGTCGGCAAAGGCAACGGCCAAGTAGTCCACTCCCTCGTGGGCAAGGGTGGATGCAATCTCATAGTCGCCGTGTCCATAACTCGAAGCCTTAACCATAGCCATCAGTCGTGTGCCCTCGGGCAACATTCTGCGGTAGAGGTTGAGGTTGGCGACCATAGTGGAGAGGTTGACCTCCAAAACGGTTGTGTGGCTCTGACGCGATAGAGCGTGCACAAGCCTATCGAAGCCCGACATCTGGTGCCCTTTGACGAGCACCGCTGCGCCCTCAATCTTGTCCTGCGAGAAGGCAGCAAGGAGTTCGTCCACCGAGGCGTAGAACTCGCTCTCCATCTCAAAGAACTCCCTATGGGCCGAGATGTGTTCGCCAACGCCAATGAGTCGGCTCACTCCCGCTTGGTCGAGCAGTTCGCCCACCTTTGAATAGAGCCTGTCATCGGGTAGAGTGCTGAATGGAATGTCCGACAGAATCACAATCTTGCGCCTTGTGGCTGCCACCTTGTCCAACTCATCCAGCGCAATGGCCAGAGAGTTGGTGTCGGAGTTGTAGGTGTCGGAGAGGATAACCGACTCGCCCAAGCCTTCGCCAAGCGAAAGTTTTAGTGTGACGGGTTGTGCCTCTTTGAGTTGCTCCTCGATGGTGTCGGTGTTGTAGCCCAATGAGCGATAGAGTGCCACCACCATAGAGTGTAGGTCGGAGGCGGGGATTTTCTCCCTCACGCCCACCACTGCCTCCACAATGTAGGGATTGGTGGCATCATAGATAACCCTTCCGCAACGGCTGAATAGTACTGCTTTTTCGGACGCTTTGTGGCTACGGTCAATGAAGTTCTCGTCGTGCTGTGGGCCCAGAGAGGTAAAGATTCCCACGTCGGGCCTAATCATTGCCTCCAAGCGAGCCATCTCGTCGGGACGCGATATGCCGGCCTCGATTATGGCCATATCCTCGTCGCCTTCAATCATCAGTAGCGACAAGGCGACACCCAACTGCGAGTTGTAGCTCCTCGGCGAGCGGAAGATGCGCACGCCCTGTGGAGCAACCTCTGCGATGAGTTCCTTTGTTGTGGTCTTACCCGTTGAGCCGGTGATGGCCACCACCGTGCCGTGGAAGTGGCTACGGTGGTCGGTGGCTACCTTTTGGAGCGCATAGAGAGAGCGCTCCACCACCACAAAGCCCGCCTCGGGCCAAGCCCCGAAGTCCACCTCTCGCTCCACCATAAAGGCCCTAAGGCCCCTGCGGTAGAGGTCGTCGATGAAGGCGTGGCCGTCGTGATTTACACCACCGATAGCCACAAACATTGGGTTTTGCTCCGTGGCAAAACTATGGCGACTATCGGTTATAACACGCCCCACACGAAGGTCTGCTCCTTCGAGTCGTCCGCCGGTGAGGGTGGCTATTTCGCTCAACGTGTAATTCATCTCAAAACGTAAATTTAGGAAAAATCAAAAATTTTCAATTTTCAATTTTCCATTTTCAATTTGACTTACTTTTTCTTTGGTACAATCTCGTCGATGAGAGCCTGTGTTGCGGGCTTGTGGCCACGGAAGGCAACGTAGAGCTCCATGGGGTGTTTGGTACCACCCTTCGAGAGTACATTGTCCCTGAACGACTGTGCAACCTCGCGCGAGAAGATACCCTTCTCTTTGAAGAGTGCATAGGCGTCGGCATCCAACACCTCGGCCCACTTGTAGCCATAGTAACCCGCAGCGTAGCCACCCGAGAAGATGTGGGTGAAGGCAGGAGCCATAGCTGTGCCTGCCACCACTGGTAATGTCTTGGTGGGCTTCATAGCCTCACGCTCAATAGCCAAGGGATCACCCTCGATGGGTGCCTTGATGGTGTGGTAGGCCATATCGGTCACACCAAACGATACTTGGCGTACGTTGGCATAGGCTTTCAAGAAAGCTTTCGACTCGATAACCTTCTCCCTCAACTCCTCGGGCATCTTCTCGCCGGTCTGGTAGTGAACGGCAACGATGTCGAGGAACTCGGGCTCAACAGCCCAATTCTCCAAAATCTGGCTGGGGAGCTCCACAAAGACCCTGTACACCGAAGTACCCGTCTGCGAAGCGTAGGTGCCCTGTGCGAGGAGTCCGTGCAAGCAGTGGCCGAACTCGTGGAGGAAGGTCTCAAACTCGTCGAAGGTCAACAACGAGGGGGTGTTCTCGGTGGGTTTGGTGAAGTTGCCACACAGCGAGATGTGGGGCCTTACCTCCTCGCCACTCTCGGTGGTGTACATGTCGCGGAACGAGGTCATCCAAGCACCGCCCCTCTTGGTAGCACGGGGGAAGAAGTCCATATAGAGGATACCCAAGAACTCGTCATTGGCCTCCCTAACCTCATAGACTTGCACATCGGGGTGGTAAACATCCACCTCTTTGTTCTCTACGAATTTGATGCCATAGAGTTTTTCTGCAAGAGTGAAGATACCGTTCTTCACGTTGTTGAGTTCGAAGTATGGCTTAACCTCCTCCTCGTTGTAGGAGTAGGTAGCCTCTTTGTATTTCTCGTTCCAATAGGCCCAATCCCAAGGCATAATCTCGCCCTTGAAGCCCTGTTTGTGAGCAAACTTCTCCACATCACGCACCTCTTTGCGAGCATATTTGATGGTGGCCGAAAGGAGCTCGTCAAGAAAACTCTCCACCGTTGCGGTGTTCTCGGCCATACGCCTTTCGAGCACCCTGTCGGCAAAGCAATCATAGCCGAAGAGCTGCGACTCCTGCAAGCGCAGGTTGGCAATCTTGCGGAGCACCTCCACGTTGTCCAACTCGCCGCCGATACAACGGGTGTTGTAGGCCTTCCACACCTGCTCCTTGTAGCCCCTGTTGGACGAGTAGGTCAGGAAGGGATACATACTTGCGGCGTGCAGCGTTACGGTCCAACCCTCCTCGCCACGAGCCTTTGCGTCGGCAGCCATAGCCTCCCTTACGAATGCGGGCAGCTCGGCAACCTCGGCCTCGTTGGTGATGTTGAGCGAGAAGGCGTTGGTTGCTGCCAACACGTTCTGCTCGAAGAGGAGTGTGAGGTTCGACAACTCGGTCGAAAGGGCGCGATAGACCTCTTTCTGCTCATCGTTGAGGTTGGCACCCGAGCGTACGAAACCGTCGTAGGTGTCGTCCAAAAGTTTTGCTTGCTCGGTGGTGAGGGTGAGTGCATCCTTGCCCTCATATACCTTCTTCACTCGTTCCCAGAGGGTGGGGTTGAGGTTGATGTCGTTGTAGAACTCCACGAGTTTGGGCTGCACTTCGAGTGCGAGTGCCTGCATCGCGTCGCTGGTCTCGTTGCTGTTGAGCACGAAGAAGATGGTGCTAACGCGGTCCAATAGTGCGCCACTGCGCTCCATAGTCACGATGGTATTCTCGAAGGTAGGCTCTTCGGGATTGTTGATG
>JAZQZI010000044.1:0-53856 GCA_045633985.1 Tidjanibacter sp.
CGGGACGTATTTTTAGGGAGATTGGGGGGGGGTATAGTGTGCATAGGGTATAGAGGGATACTCTCCTATTACTCCTATTACTCCTATTACTCCTATTACTCCTATTACTCCTATGCTCTACCCCAGATAGGAGTTATGGGAGTTATAAGAATTATAAGAGTTATAGGAAATTTTCTCTAATGTCCCTATCGGCCCTAATATCCCTAATAATTCCTCGGGCCACAGGCCCGCGACGGTCGACGGTAGACGGTCGTCGGTTGACGTAAAAAACTGCATAGAACGGAGGGATTTTTGTGCCAAACAAGAAAGCGGGCCCGCAGTTTGCTGACGCAAATGAGGAGCCCGCTTATCGCAGTGCGGTGCACAAAGCACCCGTTATATGCAGTTTTTATCCGACGTTTATAAACCTGGCCACCAAATCCTTAACCAACTCGGGATTTGAGGCGAGCTCTTCACGCAGATTGCGGTCATTATGAGTGCGGAGCATCTTAATCCAACCATCTATGAGGCTGCTGCCAAAGACACCCTTCGACTCGAAAATCTCTCGTTTAGCCTCGAGCGCATCGGCCGAAATGGCGCACGAATCTGGCAGGTGGTCGAGACGCTCGGCGATTGCCTTATGCTCCTCGTGGAAGATATTGACACCCACATACCTCTCCTCGGCGTAGGCCACAGGGTTCTCCATCTCGAAGCCGTGGCGTGCAGCGGCCACAAGGCCTGCCAGCAGCAGGTAGATGTCGGCCGAGCCGTCGGGACAGCGGAACTCAACGGTCTGCTTGTTGGAGGTGTCACCCACCTGGAAGTCGGCACCGGGGTTGGCATCCTTAATCATCTCGGCAGCTCCACCCGTCCAGCCGAGGGGCACACGCACGAGCACTGAGCGGTTCCTATCACCCCAGCAGATATTTGTGGGAGCCTCCTGGTGGGGCACAAGGCGCAGGTAGGAGGTGGGGTTGGTATTTCCGAAGGCTGTGAGCGCATCTGCCGAGTCGAGGATACCGGCAATGACGGTCTTGGCCACATCGCTCAGCTTGCCATCGGCGATGTACATATTCTTACCTTCCTTAACCACCTTGGTGTGGATATGCAGACCACTACCTGCCTTACCAACAGTGATTTTGGGTGCGAAGGTGAGGAGCACACCATAGCGGTAGGAAATCTCACGAAGAATCCATTTGGCAATGAGCAGTTGGTCGGCAGCCTCCTCAACATCCACGGGGAGGAACTCAATCTCGTTCTGCTCATACATCTTGCCATCCACGGCAAAGTTACCCACCTCGCTGTGGCCATACTTAATCTTGCCACCCGCCTCGGCAATAGCCTTCATAGCCTCACGGCGCATATCGCCCCACTTACAGAAGGGGCCGCTCTCGTGGTAGCCACGCTGGTCGGGGGTGATGTAGAGGTCGTCGATGTCGCTCACCACGTAGTACTCCAGCTCGCCCATTGCGTGAAACTCCATACCGGTGAGTTCCTTGAACTCCTTGTGGGCACGGTGAAGTGCCTGGTCGGGAGCCGAGGCGAAAGGTTTTCCGTCCTTGTCGTAGTAGCCGCAGAGAATATCGAGAGTGGGAATATCGCTGAAGGGATTGAGGAACGCTGTGCGGTAGCGAGGAATGACATAGAGGTCGCTGGCACCCGCCTGCACAAAGTTGGGGAAGAGGCTCGAACCATCCACACGCTCACCAAAGGTGAGGATTGTATCGAGGTAGTCGAGGTCGTTAATCATAAAGTTGAGCGCCTTGAGCCTGCCATCGGCTGCGGCGTAGCGGAAATTGACCATTTCGATGCCGTTCTCCACGATGAAACGGATGATGTCGGCCTTGGTGAAATCCTTGGGCTCCTTCTGAAGGAAGCGCACAACAGGATTGGGGTGGATTGCGTATTTATCCATAGTAAAACTATTTAGAAGATTTGTTTCAAACCATTTGCTCTCTTGAGCCTAACAAAGTTACAAAATAAAATTGAAAATTGAGCCGGAATAGCTTTTTTGTGCTGTCAATTCTTTGCACGGCATTGCAGGAGATGCCCTAAACAGCTGACAGCCATCTACCCCTTAAGGCATATCTTTGCAAAGTCGCAGAAGGCACAGCGGCTCTCCTCCTGGGTAGCTTCAAAGGGGTTTTCACGGTCGAAGAGGCCACGGAGCAACTCCGCAAGGCGCTCGCCATACTCCTCGGCATAGTCGCCAAAGTTCTCCACAAGTCCTACCTTATTATGGTTGAGTAGAGGAGAGTACTCCGACTTACCACCCATATAGCGGACAAAATAGAGCGCCGGCAATGCCCTACAGCCCTCCATCTTACCCTCTCGTTGCAACCCCTCGGCCAACATCGCATAGAGCAGTGTCTGCACCACGGGGCCATAGAGCTCCTTACCCTCGGGGGCAAAGATGTCGGCCAGAGAGTCAAACTCGTTGTGGAGCGAACCGGTCTTATAGTCGATGATGCGCAGAGTGCCGTCGGGGAAGATATCGAGCCTGTCGGCAATACCGCCAAAGCGCACCCGCCCCTCGCCAAAGTCAAACTCACCCTCGATGCGTTCCTCAAGTCCGCAGACCCTGAAATCGCCCCTCTCGGAGTTGGAATCGAAGGGGAGAACACACCCATTAATATATTTTTCGACCGTATCTCTCACAATCAGCAGATTTCCGCTATACTCCGTCTCGGGCACCTCCTCACCATAAAATTCGCTACTGATGGCATCCACCACAGCCTTGTGAATATCCTCTGTGGAGAGCGTCGGAATATACTCTCCGAGGGGTATTCTCTCCTCTTTGGGCTTGGTGTAGAGGTTCTCCATAGCTTTGTGGAAGATGGTGCCGAAGAGTGCATTATCAACCCCCTCCTCAATCTCCTCCTCAGTGCGTATGCCCGCAATGGAGGAGAAGTAGAATTTCAGGGGGCAGAGTATGTAGTTGTTGAGCGCCGAGGGGGAGAGAGTTCGTTTGGGACTCTCCTCGCCGTCGGTACGAAACTCGTTAAGCCGAGAGAGCACATCTCCCCTCTTGGCCACCGTGTGATAGACATTGTCGGCAAGGCTCACATTGAGTCCCTTATCTATTCGAGTGAGTTTGTGGGGGCTCTCGTAGTCGAGCTGGTAAATATAGCGGCTCTGCTCGCCCGTAGCCTTCTCGTTGGGCACCGAGCAATAGACCATATCGACCCTGCGGGCACGGCTCACAAGGCGGTAGAAATAGTAGGCATAGACACCCTCGTTGTCACGTGGAGTGGGCATACCGTAGGCAAAGCGCAAGTTATAGGGGATGAACGATATGTCGGCCAGGCGTGCCGATGGGAAGTTGTCGTCGTTCATCGACAGGAGCAACACATTGTCGAAATCGAGGTTGCGGGTCTCAAGGATACCCATCACCTGCACACCGCTCAGCGGCTCGCCACTATATGGAATCCTCAACCCTTGCAAGATACGGCGGACAAGTGCCACATAGGTTGTGGACTTCATCTCCACGCCACATCGTGCCAGCGACCCGTCGGTTTTGATGAGTGCATCGCTAATCAGCCCAAAGCACTCTCGGGTGAGAGCCCTCTGCTCTCGGGAGGTGTGCGCAACCTCAACTTTGGCCACCCCGCCGACCACCTCCAGGATGTAATCCTTGAGGGTTGTCCAGCTGTCGTGGTGTGAGAAAATGGTGGTTACAAGCGGGTGGACAGAGTGGAGTTGTTCGGCGGGAACATAGATTTTCCCTCTCTTCACAACATCCCCTTTGAGGGTCACACACCCACTCCTATCGAGCCCCACAACAAACGGGTGGGAGAGCAGCCCTTCCACATCGGAGTGGTAGAAGGAGATGACTCCCGCACGATTTCGGCGGGCACGCAGTTGAAGTCCCAACAATCTATCCACAAAGCTATAAGCCAGCGTGGAGCTGAGGGGGTAGCCCATAGTGATGTTGATATTCTCGGCCGCCTCGGGTAGCGAGTAGAGAAGTGGCGAGAGGAGTCCCTCATCGGTGAGCACAATGGCGGTATTTCGGTTCACAGCGCCATCCCTATCTGCAATCTCCAGAATGAACTCGCCCACATATTTACACTGAAGCGAGTTGGAGGCTGTCGATATGACCCTCATATCTTTGGGCTTTTCAAAGGAACTTTCAAGGTGGAAGGAGGACGGCACTGGGTAGCGCCTTAAATTCTGCCTCACAAAGAGGCCTGCCTCCTGTTCCTCATTCTGGAGGTAGTAGTCGTCCCAATCCCAATAAAAATCGGCCTCGTGGGCTGTTCGCAGGCGGTCGAAGAGCACTTTTTCGCTATCGGAAAGGGCGTTGAAACCCACAACCACGTAGCCCCCCTGGGGAAGCGACACCTTGTGCTCCTCCAAAAGTTCGGTGGCACGGCGGTAAATCATACCCGTATAGCCCACGCCCAACTCCTCCAGACGGGCACGGAATTTCTCATAGATGGGGAAAAGTGTACGCCAAATGGACAAAAACCGCTCCTTATGTTCGGAGTGGCGGGTGCCCTGGCCAAACTCTCGCCAGAAGCGGCGCACCATTTGGAGTTGGTCGGCAGAGAGGTACCTCTCAAGTTCGGCATCCACCTCCTTGAGGTCGGCGATGTTGGCAAACAACATTCTGGCGTCGATGCGGTATTTGTCGATGGCATCGTAGTCGCCCAGCAGCACCTCGCCCCAGCGATAGAAGGTGTCGAACGTCTCCTCGGTATGTTCCTGGGAGTAGATTTTATAGAGCTCTGTGATGGCCACAATGGAATCAACCCTCTCCAATCCGGAGAGTTGCACCATAAGCGAGTCGATGGAAATAAACTCAGGCGACCAGATAGGATGGCCCGCAATCCTCGAGAGGGCGTCGACAAAAAAGACCCTCGTACGCACATTGGGCAGCAGTACCTTCAGCTCTCCCACCCTCTCGCCATACCTCTCCCAAAGGTCGGCAGCAACTCTCTCCAAAAATTTTTCCATAGCCAAAGATAGGATTTTTTTGTGGGTTTCACAAATTGTCGCTACCTTTATAAAAATTTTTTCAACCATTCACTTCCAATGGGCAAAGTCGAAATACTCAGTGCCTCGGCCGGCTCGGGCAAGACCTACCGCCTGGCCCTCAACTACATAAAAACCCTCCTCGAGGAGCCCTACAACTACCGCCACATCCTGGCCGTAACCTTCACTAACAAGGCTACCGACGAGCTCAAAGGGCGTATTCTCGGCCAACTCCACCTGCTAGCAAGCGGCTCCGAAAGCGATTTCGATCACGACCTCCGTGAGCAGGGCTACGACTTCGACCGTGTGCGCAAGCAGGCCTCCACGGCCCTCGGCCTCATCCTCCACGACTACAACAACTTCGCTGTGATGACCATCGACAAGTTCTTCCAGCGCATAATGAGGTCATTTATCAAGGAGATTGGCGTGGACCTCGGCTTCAACCTCGAGCTAAACCCCGACACACTCCTCGAACAGGCTGCCGACCGAATACTCGACAATGTGGCCGACGACCCAACACTCTACAAATGGGTGGAGAGTTTCGTGGGCGAAAACATCTCCGAGGAGCACTCGTGGGACATCCGCAAGGAGCTTGTGGAGCTCGGCAAGGAACTCTTCAAGGAGCAGTACCGACACACCAATATCACTGCCGACGACAAGCCCGAGCTGGAGGCAATAGCAACCGCCAGCATCCTCAACTCCACAGCCGCCCTGGAGCAATTCAAGGGTGCCGGCCGAGCCTTCCTGGAGCTTATGGAGCACCACGGGCTCACGGTGGAGGACTTCAAGGGAGGACGCAGTGGCAGTGTGGCCACTCTAGCCGAGAAGGCCGCTCGTGGTGTGGTAAGCAACATTTCGGGCAGGGTGATGTCTGCCCTCGACGAAGGAGAGTGGCACCCGAAGAGCAAGCGACCCGCAAACACCACAATTGATGCTCTGGCCGACACTCTGCACACACTTCTCTCAAACATCATAACCTCACAGCACAACTACCTGAAGGCGCAGAACGACCAATATGTCTTGGCGGGTCACTTTAGGGAGTTTGCCCTGCTGGCCGACCTGCGTAGCCGCATAGACGACATCTGCACCGAAAGCGACATACTCCCCATCTCGGACGTAACAGACCTAATCTCTAAACTCGTGGCCGACAACGACGCCCCCTTCATCTACGAGAAGGCGGGCAATCGCTACGACTACTTTATGATTGACGAGTTTCAGGACACCTCAACAATGCAGTGGAACAACTTTACGCCACTGCTCCACAATGCCATTTCGCAGAGCGAGGAGGCACCCGTGCTGTTGGTGGGCGACGTGAAGCAGTCCATCTATCGTTGGAGGGGTGGCGATTGGAGCCTGCTGGCCGAGGGCGTGGAGAGAGAGTTTCGGGATGTGACCACCGAGCCACTCGTCATCAACCGCCGAAGCAGCCGTGAGGTTGTGGAGTTCAACAACCGCCTGACCGAGTATGCCTGCCGAAGTATTGAGTCGCACCTGCAAAGCGCCCTTGATAAAGGTGTCGAGGGGGGAGATATATCGCCCCACAAGGCCAACCATTTGGGGAGCCTTGTAGGTACTGCATACAGCGGTCACACACAGGAGGTTAAAAATGGTGCCAAGAGTGGATACGTAACCGTGGAACTCTACGACAAGGAGGCCCCCATTCACCCCGCAATCCTCCGCATCGAGGAGTTGCAGAGAAGGGGATACAGGGCAAGAGATATAGCCGTTTTGGTGCGCACCAACAAGGATGCACGCAACATCGCCACCGAGATTCTCAAGTACAAAAACAACCCCGAACGTGACCAACGCTACACATTCGATGTAGTGACCCAGGAGGCCCTGGCCATCAAGAGTTCCCGAGCTGTGCAGTTTGCAATCGCCTGCTTTACACTCTCTGGCAACCCAACGAACAGTGTTGCTCTGGCGCTCTACAACGCCTACTTCGACAAACCATTCGAGAGCCCACTCTCGGAGCAGGAGAGCGATTTCATCTCCTCGCTGGCAATGCGCCACCCCGAGGAGGCGTTCGACGAATTGCTGCTCCACTACCCTACCCTCACCTCCCCGGACGAGATACCCTTCATACAGGCGTTCCACAGTCAGATAATCGAGCACACCTCACGCAACATTGCCGACCTTTCACTCTTTGTGAAGTGGTGGGAGGAGGTTGGCTCCACCAAATCGGTAACCCTGCCACAGTTGGCCGACGCCATAACCATTATGACTATTCACAAGGCCAAAGGATTGGGATTCAATGCCGTAGTCATTCCCGACTGCGGGTGGTCGCTAACGCCCTTGATGAATAGTAATGTGTGGATGGAGCCCAACAACCCTCTCTCGGAGAGAATCAAAAAATTCCCCGCAAAGTACAAACCGTCGCTCACTGCAAGTGCCTTCTCACACAGCATCTTCACCGAGCATACTATGACCGCCATAGACGCCCTCAACACCCTCTATGTGGCCATTACTCGTGCAAAATGTGAGCTCCACATACTCTCCTCCATCCCCAATCCAAAATTTCGAAACGTGCTGACCATAGGCAAAATAATCAGGGATATGGCGGGTGTGACCGAGGAGAACAGACTCTACGAATATGGCTCGCCCGTGGAGCACCACGAGAGGGAGGAGGTGGAGAGTTCGCCCACCCGCTTCGAGACCCACTCACCCTCTGGACGTGTGGCTGTGCGCTACTCCCACCAACGCTACGACGAGGAGAGTCGTGGCGAGGGTGTGACACCCCGTGACTTCGGAATCCTTATGCACAAAGCTATGGAGCAAGCCGTCACTCGTGAGGATATATTCCGTGCCGTGGAGCTCTTGGCCACCAACTCGCTCATAAGCAGCAGCGAGGCCGAAGGGCTGTGCACCAAAATCGAGGAGGCCCTTGCAGATAGCCGTGTGGCCGAGTGGTTCGACGGCTCGTGGGAAAAGGTGTGCGGTGAAAGAGAGATTTTGGCGGGCGGACACGCCTGGCGTCCCGACAGAGTGATGCTCCGAGGAGGAGAGGCTGTTGTTGTGGACTACAAATTCGGCCTGGAGAAGAGCCCCAAACACAAGGAACAGATTGAACAATACGCCAAACTGCTCGGTAAAATGGGGCACACCTCCGTGAGGGGTTACTTGTGGTATATCACTCTTGGTGAGGTTGTTGATGTGCTGTAACGAACGATGATTAGGCGCAAAATATACATAGCGGTCGGATGCTTGTGCGTAGCCTTGGGAGCACTCGGTGTGATACTTCCGGGCCTACCCACCACCCCCTTTCTGCTTGCCGCCTCGTGGCTTTTCTACCGCTCCTCGCCGAGGTTGCAGGAGTGGCTCCACGCCTCAAAACTCGGTATCTATATTCGCTCCTACGAGCGTCTGGGCGGTATGCGCCCCTCAACCAAACTCTTTGCCGTGGCGCTTATGGCGGGTATGGTGGCCTGCTCCGTGGTGCTTATTATCGACTCCCGTGTGGCAGACTGGATTGTGGCGGCCGCGGGTGCCATAGGGTGCTTGGTGGTCATCTTCGCCGTCCCCACCGCAAAGCAGCAATAAGAGAATGGAAAATTTTAGTATGCGCATTAAACAAAATCGGAAGCCCGAGGTGGGCTTCCGATTTTGTTTAGTTACTCTCCATCTGCGTAGGCAGAAGTTCGTGGAGGTCGAGCTCTCGGCCCGTGAGCAACATCACCTGTTGCGACTTGGGAGTGCTCATATACATCGCAAAGGCTGTGTTTTTCCCGTTGATATAGACCCACGCCCTATTGCCGTCGCTCTGGTAGTCGTTCACAAGGGTGTAGCCATCCACCAACGAGTCGAAATCCGCCTTGAGAACCTCATCTTCCGGAGCTTGGCAACTCACAACAACCAGAAGGTCAATCTTGCGCATCATCTCACGGCTCTCCTTGTCGCCTGCCATCGCCGCAAGCCTTATGCCCGTGCGGCCAACGGTGGCAACCTCATATCCTTCGCACTTCTCATACTTCTGCCCAAAGGCCTTAAACTTGTCGCCTTGGGCCTGCAATGTTGCTACACATAGCAGCAATATTGCCAAAATCATTATTCTTTTCATAATCAGTGGTATATTAACAGGGGCAATGTTGGGCATTGCCCCACACTTCTAATCTCTCAGTTTCTTGAAGATGGTGGCAGTGCGTGCCACCGAGTAAATCTTCATATAGTGGCGCACAACACCGTCGTCGTCCTTGCGGGAGAAGGTGTGGAACTCGCCATCCAGCTCATTGCGCTCAAAGCCGCCAAAGCGCTCCTCGTCGGTGGAGAGCACAATGCCATAGACACCCGCCTCGGGCACAGGAATGATGTAGTCGGGCACACTCCTGGAGGGGTTCCAATTGAAGAAATAGACCAGCGGGCCGTGGTTATAGACCATCACACCGTCGCCATCGTACATAGCAAGCTGGTTGGCATAACCCATACCGAGCTGATTGTAACGGGTGAGCAGGCGCAACATAGCCTTATCGAACTCTCCGAGGGCGTGGTAGCGCAGCTCGGGGTTGTCCACCAGCGACCATTGGCGGCGTGCGTGGCTATAACTCCAATTATTCCCCACCCTGGGGAAATCAATCCACTCGGGGTGGCCGAACTCATTGACCATAAAGTTGAGGTAGCCCTGGCCACCGAGCGAGGCAGTCACAAGGCGTATCATCTTATGCAGAGCCATACCCCTATCCACCACAAGGTTGTGGCTGGAGGTGTGCATCGAGTCATACATAGCCGTCTGCAAGAGGCGGAAAGCAATCGTCTGGTCGCCCTGCATAGCCTGGTCGTGCGACTCGCAGTAGGAGATGGTCTGGGTGTTGTTGCCACGATTGTTGAGCACATTCCAGATGTCCCACACATTCCAATTCTCGTCGGGCACCTCCTTGAGCATCTTAATCCAGAAGTCGGGCACACCCATCGCCAAGCGGTAGTCGAAACCTATACCACCCGCTGCCACAGGGTCGGCAATGCCGGGCATACCACTCACATCCTCCGCAATGGTCACAGCATCCTCTCGAAGGGTGTGTACCAAGTGATTAGCAAGTTTCAGATATGTTATAGCATCACGATTTACGCCCGCATCAAAATACTTCTCTCGGCAGTCGAACTCGGTGTAGCCGTGGTGGTAGTAGAGCATCGAGGTGACACCGTCGAAACGGTAGCCGTCGATGTGGAACTCCTCCATCCAGTACTTCACATTCGAGAGCAGAAAATGTGCCACCTCACGCTTGCCGAAGTCAAAAATCTTGGAGTCCCAATACTGCTGATAACCCGCATCGCCGGCCAGTGAGTAGAGGTTGGGTGAGCCGTCGAGCTCGTTGATACCCTCGGCAAAATTTTTGACATAGTGGGCGTGAACAAGGTCCATAATCACTGCAATGTTCATATCGTGCGCCCTCTTCACCAGCGCCTTGAGCTCCTCGGGAGTGCCAAACCTCGACGAGGGGGCAAAGAAGTTAGACACGTGGTAGCCATAGCTGCCATAGTAGGGGTGCTCGGCGATACCCATCACCTGAATGGCATTATACCCCGCCTCCTTCACACGAGGAAGGATGTTTTCCATAAACTCGGTGTAGGAGCCCACACCCTCCTTCTCCTGCGCCATACCTATGTGGCACTCATAGATAAAGAGGCCCTCGCCACGCTCAATGCGGAACCTGTCGCCACCCCAATCAAAGGGGTCCGAAGGGTTCCAGAATTGAGCGGTGAAGTTTTTGGTGGTGTCGTCCTGCACGGCACGAGTCACCCAGGCGGGTATGCGTTCGTGGGTGCCGTTGGCTCCTGTCACAAGAATCTTGTAGAGCATACCGTGCGCCAGGTGGTACTCTCGGTCCGAAAGGAAGATGCTCCACACCCCCGTCTGCGAGTTTTTGAACAGAGGGAGCGACGTGCGGTCCCAACCATTGAAGTCGCCAAAGAGGAAAACACTCTCTGCTGCTGGCAACCACTCACGGAACCACCAACCCTTGTTGCGTTCGTCCCTCTGGAAACCGAAATAGCGGTAACCATTGGCGAAATCGACAATCGACCCCGAGGCATCCTCAATGGTCTTCAGGGCGTCGATAAAGAGTTTATGGCGATAGTTGAGTTCGGCCTCAACGGGCTCGAGCCAACTATCATTTTCGATGATAGACAGGCGTTTAGACATATTTGGAAAGATTTTTGCGACAATAAAAGTACTCTTTTTTCCGCAAGGGTGCAAATTTCTCAACAAAAATAACTATTTTTGTCGCTTTAAAGGGCCAAGGGTGGCCCGAAATATTTTGATAAACACAATTAACACAACACATTTTTTAACAAACTCTAATCATTAATTTCTATGTTCAAAGGACAACCTAAAGGACTGTACGCTTTGGCCCTTGCCAACACCGGTGAGCGCTTTGGCTACTACACAATGTTGGCGATTTTCCTCCTGTTCATCCAGGCGAAATTCGGCTTCACTGCTGCACAGGCAACCCAGATCTACTCGATCTTCCTTGCCGGCGTTTACTTTATGCCCTTCTTCGGCGGTATCTTGGCCGACAAGATTGGTTATGGTAAATGTGTAACCCTCGGTATCGGCGTTATGTTCGCCGGCTACCTCTGCCTCTCTATCCCCACCGACGCCAGCGCTATTGGCAAGGTGTTGATGTTTGGTGCTCTGGCCCTCGTTGCCATCGGTACCGGTCTGTTCAAAGGTAACCTCCAGGTAATGGTTGGCAACCTCTACGACGACCCCAAGTACTCGGCAAAACGTGACTCGGCATTCAGCCTCTTCTATATGGCCATCAACATTGGTGCAATGTTCGCACCCTCGATGGCAAAGGCTGTAACCAATATGTCGCTCTCGAAGGCTGCCCTCAGCTACAACGCTAACATCCCCGCACTTGCACACCAGTACCTCAACGGTACCATCACCCCCGAGAAGACCGCCGAGCTCGAGTATCTCGCATCGACTATGGAGGGTGGGGCAGGTATGGATCTTGCACAGTTCAGCCAGCACTATATCGAGCAGCTCTCGTCGGCCTACAACGGTGGTTTCGCCGTAGCTTGCGTATCGCTGATTCTCTCGGTTTGCATCTACTTCGGCTGCCGCAAGTGGTTCAAACACGCTGACGTAAACGCTAAACAGGCTAAGGCTGCTGCCGCTGCTAAGGGCGCAACTGTTCCCGCAGAGCCCGAGCTGACCCCCGCACAGACCAAGAGCCGTGTAACCGCTCTGTTGCTCGTGTTTGCAGTGGTTATCTTCTTCTGGATGGCATTCCACCAGAACGGTGCAACTATGACCCTCTTTGCACGTGACTACACCGCCAACACCGCTACCGGTTGGGTTCGTATCGGCTTCAACATCTGGAGCCTTGCTCTCATCGCCATCTCGGTTTACACCCTCTTCAGTGTATTCCAGAGCGAGACCAAGAAGTCTAAAGTTACTGCCGGTATCGCAACTCTGGTACTCTGGGCAGGTGCTGCTGCACTCTATCTCGGTATGCCCGAGGTTGTAAACGTTCAGCCTTCGGACTTCCAGCAGTTCAACCCCTTCTATGTAGTTGCTCTGACTCCCGTGTCGCTTGCAATCTTCGCTGCCCTCGCCAAGAAGGGTAAAGAGCCCAGCGCTCCCAAGAAGATTGGTCTGGGTATGTTCGTTGCAGCCCTCGGTTTTGTAATCCTCACCGTTGGTTCGATGAGCCTTCTCTCGCCCAAGGAGCTCGGTGGCACCGTTAGCCCCGACCTGGTAAGCCCCACCTGGCTGATTTCGACCTACCTCGTACTCACCTTCGCAGAGCTTCTGCTCTCGCCTATGGGTATCTCGTTCGTATCGAAGGTGGCTCCTCCCAAGTACAAAGGTATGATGATGGGTGGCTGGTTTGCAGCTACCGCTATCGGTAACTACCTCGTTTCGATTCCCGGTCTGCTCTGGAACAAACTCCCCTTGTGGGGTGTTTGGAGCGTGCTTATCGCACTCTGCCTCATCTCGGGTATCGTGATGTTCAGTATGATGAAGAAACTCGAGAAGGCTACCGAGTAATCGCCCTTCGGAAGTTACTAATCGCATAAACGACGGCTCATCCCATTGCGGATGGGCCGTTTTTTTGTATATTTGCACAACTGAAGCATAGTCCTATACCTATTTATATGATTAAACTGACATTCTTGGGAACGGGCACCTCACAGGGGGTGCCGATGATTGGGTGCGACTGCCCCGTGTGCCGCTCCTGCGACCCGCGAGATAAGCGCCTGCGTTCGTCGGTGATGGTGGAGGACGAGGCGACGAGGATTGTGATTGACTCGGGCCCAGACTTCCGCTACCAGATGTTGCGTGAGGGGGTGAAGGACATCGACGCCATACTCCTGACGCATCAGCACACCGACCATATTATAGGTCTAGACGACGTGAGGGCTTTCAACTATTTCTGCCAGAAGAGCATAGAGGTGTGGGCCACCGAGAAGGTGAGCGAGGTTGTGCGCAAGAATTTCGACTACGCCTTTGCCGAGAAACCCTACCCCGGAGCACCACGCATCACCCTGAGGAGGTTGGAGGGAGAGCCCATCAAGATTGGCACTCTGGAGATAACACCCATTGCGGGTCGCCACTTCACACTTCCCGTCACAGGCTTCAGGATTGGCCCTGTAGCCTACCTCACCGATTTCAACCACATAGAGGCCGACGAGATTGAGAAACTACGCGGTGTGGAGCTCTTCGTGGTGAATGCTCTGCGCCACCAGAGGCACATATCCCACTTTTCGCTCCCCGAGGCCCTGGAGGTTGCCGAGAAGGTGGGGGCCAAGCGTACCTATCTGACCCACATTTCCCACCAGATGGGCTTCCACGCCGAGGAGGAGCCACGGCTCCCCAGGGGTGTGCGCTTCGCCTACGACGGACTGAAAATTGTAATTCCCTAAACACCCAAGTGTTATGACCGATATTTTGCTTCTTACCCCACCTTTTGTGCAGCCCAACTGCCCCTACCCCGCCACCGCCTATCTCACAGGCTACCTTCGTCGCAAAGGCTACGGCGTGGAGCAGGCCGACATCTCCATCGAGACCCTCGGGAGGGTTTTAAGCCGCTCGTTTGTGGCCGACCTCTTCGAGAACTACGACGGCGAGGGCGACGAGAACTGTAACCGTATGTGGGCTCTGCGTGGCGACTACGTAGCCACCATCGACTCAGTCGTGGAGTTTCTGCGCACCAAAGACTCCTCCATAGCCACCCTCATCTGCGCACCCGAGTATCTTCCACAGGCGAGCAGGTTTGAGAATACGGCAGAGATTGAGGAGGCCTTCGGCACGCTGGGTGTGAAGGATTGCGCCGAGTATCTGGCAACGCTCTATCTTCAGGACTTGAGCGACTTTATACGTGCCACCGTAACCCCCGATTTCGAGGTAGTGAAATATGGCGAGAGCCTCTCGCTTGCGATTGCGGAGTTTTCAACCCTCGAGCAGGAGTTGCAAAAGCCCCGCAATGCCATAGAGAACCTTATGTGTGAGGTGACAAGGGAGCACATAGAGCGCACCCAACCCCGCTTTGTGGGCCTTACGGTCCCCTTCCCCGGCAACCTGCTGGGGGCACTCCGCATTGGGCAATACATCAAAGCCAACTACCCCTCAATTAAGGTTGTGATGGGTGGTGGCTACCCCACTACCGAACTGCGAACAATGAGCAGCAGGGAGATATTCTCTTATGTCGATTATGTGGTGCTCGACGATGGCGAGCTGCCTCTGGAGCGCATACTCTCGGGCGGCCCCCTCGTACACACCTACACGGCCGAGGGGTACACCGAGGGCGAGGGACGCATAACCCACCGAGAGAGGGGCTGCCCCGACTTCGGAGGACTCCCCCACTCGCTCTACTTCTCGCTCACGGAGGTCACAAACCCTATGCACCGCCTGTGGAGCGACGGCCGCTGGAACAAGATGATGCTGGCCCACGGTTGCTATTGGGCAAAGTGTGCCTTCTGCGACACCACCCTCGACTACATCGGTTGCTACGATACCATCAGCGCCTCCGAGGTGGTGGATTATATGGAGCAGGTGGCAGCCCAAACGGGCTCCCGAGGATTTCACTTTGTGGATGAGGCTGCCCCTCCCAAGTTACTCAAAGAGCTCTCGCTGGAGTTGTTGCGCCGAGGATTACGCTTTAGCTGGTGGACCAATATCCGTTTTGAGAAGAGCTACACAGGCGACTTGTGCGCACTCTTGGCAAGGGCGGGATGTGTAGCCGTGAGTGGCGGCCTTGAGGTTGCCAGCGACCGTCTGCTGGAGATGATTGGCAAGGGTATCACCATCGAGCAGGCCACCATAGCTATGCGCAACTTCTACCTCTCGGGCATTATGGTCCACACCTACCTGATGTATGGACTCCCCACCGAAACTCTCCAGGAGAGCGTGGATGCCGCCGAGGTGGTGCGCCAGATGTTCCGTGCCGAACTTATAGGCTCCGCCTTCTGGCACCGCTATGCAATGACCGTCCACTCCCGCTCAGGACAACAGCCCGAAGAGTTTGGTGTGAGGCGCAAAGACAGGCTCCCCAACCCCTTCGCCAACAACGAAGTACCCTTTGCGGAGAATAGGGGCTACTCGCTCGATATGGTGGGAGAAGGTCTGAACCTCTCGCTGGCCAATTGGTTGGTGGGAAGCGGCCTGGAAAGGCCTGTGCACAAGTGGTTCTCGTCGAAGGTGCCCCAGACAACCGTCATTCCCTCGCTCATCACCGACCACCTGATAAAGCCCGACTCGTGCCGCATCTACAACGACAAGGCCCGCATTGTGTGGGTGGGCGGCACCCCCGAACTCTCCGAGGAGGGAGTTGTCATCCACACCCCCGCAACCACCAAGGAGCTGAAGTTGGGCGAGGCCGAGGCGGAATTTCTCTACTCGGTGATGACACAAGTAGCTGACCTCGGCGAGCACTACACCTTTGAGGATATACGTACGCTGTGGGAGGAGCACTTCGACAAGTCGTTTGTGGAGTTCTACTCCTCCAAAAAGTGGGACATCGCAAGGAAATTGGGACTACTACAGATATAAAAGGGCTATTTTTTACGGAAAAATGTTGTATCTTTGCCCCGCCCAACCGAGGGAGGTGAGTGGTATCCTCCCACAACGGTGGGTTTCGGGGTGTAGCGCAGTCCGGTTAGCGCGCCAGCTTCGGGAGTTGGAGGCCGAGAGTTCGAATCTCTTCACCCCGACAGAGTAACAAAAAAAAACAAGGCTCGCACATAGTGCGAGCGCAACAAAGAGAGCAAGATGGTGTGTGAGTTTACTCACAATCACCAACTTGCTCTCTTTGTTGTATCCACAAATTGTGGCTTTTGCAAGACAGAAAAAGCGGTGCACCCAAAGCGCACCGCATATCATTATGGCCCTACAAGGATAGAAAAAATATTGAGAATATTTCAAAAAACATTTGGAGATTCAAAAAAAGTTTATACCTTTGCAGTGAAATCATTTTTACAACAATTACATATTTGTAAAACAATAGGATTATGCAACAGGTAGCAAGAGAACGTTTGTTGGAATTTGGGATCAGGCCCTCCGTTCAGCGATTGGCAATTATGAAATATCTGCTTACACATCGCACCCACCCCACCGTGGATGAGATTTACAACTCACTCGCACCCGAGATTCCAACACTCTCCCGCACAACCGTTTACAACACTCTCCACCTTCTCTACGAGAAAGGAGCTATCCTGCTAATCAGCATCGACCCCTCGAATGCACACTTCGACGGCTACACCCATCCACACGCACACTTCCTGTGTACAAAGTGTGTAAAAGTGACCGATGTGGAGATAGACGACACAGGGTTCGTAGAGCGAAACAAACCTCGCAATGCAGCCAGCATCGCCGACTCGGAACTCTACTACGTCGGCATCTGCAAAGATTGCGACAAACAGAGCAAAACAACAAACAACAAATAACTTAAAGAATTAACAACCAAACACTTTCCGATTACAACTATGAAAAAATTTCGCTGTACAGTATGTGGTTACATCCACGAGGGTGAGGCAGCTCCCGAGCAGTGCCCCCTTTGCAAAGTAGGTCCCGAGAAATTCGAGGAGATGGCCGAGAGCAACGAAGCACTCGTTTTCTCCGATGAGCACCGTCTGGGCGTGGCACAGGGCTGCCCCGAGGAGATTTGGAAGGGCCTCCAGGACCACTTTATGGGCGAGTGCACCGAGGTAGGTATGTACCTTGCAATGAGCCGTCAGGCAGACCGTGAGGGTTATCCCGAGGTTGCCGAGGCTTTCAAGCGCTACGCTTGGGAGGAGGCAGAGCACGCAGCCAAGTTCGCCGAGCTCATCGGTGAGGTTGTGTGGGACACCAAGACCAACCTCTACAAACGTATGATGGCTGAGCACGGCGCTTGCGACGGCAAGAAACACATCGCAACCCTCGCCAAACAGCACAACCTCGACGCAATTCACGACACCGTGCACGAGATGGCCAAAGATGAGGCTCGCCACGGCAAGGGCTTCGAGGGACTCTACAACCGCTACTTCAAGTAGAATTAAAGAATAAATAGGTGAACAATAGGGATTTCAACTCGGTTGAAATCCCTATTTAATTTTGCACCCAACCTCCAGGCTGACCGCTGAGTGCTGACTGCTGAATGCTATAAGCTACAAGCTATTTAGTTTTCGGGCTTGCCCAGCAAGCCCGCGACTATAGACGTTAGACGTTGGACGTTAGACCAAAGTCGGTCGTCGGTAGACGGTCGTCGTAAATAGCGCAGATTATCGAGGGAATTTTTGCTAAATAAAGAAGCGGGCTCCGGAGTTTGCTTGACGCAAATGAGGGCGTCAGAGTGACGCTTTTGTGCAGGGATTTCTTTGAAAGCAAAACTGCATAGAATCGGATGAGTACAAGGCGCACAAGAAAACCCCTGCCGAGTTTACTTTCCGTAAATGAGGCAGGGGTTTATCGCAGTCGGGCGCAGTAGTTGCTCGCAATATGCGCTTGGGCACCGATAAGATGCGCTATTTAATAGTCATCTCGTCAAGCAACCACGACGCCCCACCCACCTTGTCGATAACAAAGAGGACATAGCGAATATCCACCGAAATATTGCGGCAAATCTCGGGGTCGTAGTCGAGGTCGCTCATTGTACTGAGCCAGGTGCGGTCGAAGTTGATACCCAGCAGCTCGCCACGGCCATTAAGAATAGGGCTACCGCTATTGCCACCCGTTGTGTGGTTCTTAGCAAGGAATGCCACGGGCACAGTGTAGTGGCCATTGAGTTCAACGCCCCAGCGACCATAATCCTTCGAGGCATATATATCCCTCAGACTCTGGGGAATATCGTAGTCATAGATGTTTGGATTGTCCTTCTCGATGATGCCGTCGAGGGTAGTATAGGGCTTGTGATATACGCCATCTGCAGCCTCGTAGCCTGCCACCGAGCCGTAGGCCACACGCAGGGTGAGGTTGGCATCGGGATAGAACGCACGCTCGGGCTCAAAGGCCATCTGGCCACGCATATAGGTCTTATAGAGCTCGGTAATCTCACGGTTGAGCGACGCATACTGACCTGCTATGCGCTCCTTGTAGAGTTCATCGAAGGCCCTGCGCATAATCACTGCGGGGTCGTTCTCAAAGTCGTAGCCCTCCTCACGGGCGGCCTTGAGAGCCTCGGCCGAGGTAAGGCGGCTGTTGGTGAAGAGCCACTCCACAAAGTTCCCCACCGAGCCACACGCTGCAACTTTGGCGGTGAACCACTCGGGAGTAAACTCGGCGGCCACATTCTCGCTGAACTCTCGGAGCATCTCCACAGCAATGGCACGGTCGATGGCGGGAAGGTAGTCTTTATAGGTGGCCTCCACATCCATAGCATTGATGCGCCTGGGAGTTGCAAATCCCATAAGCTCAATTGCATAGATGGCCTCGTTGTAGTAGTCACGGCTAACTGCATAGGGAAGCAGGTCGGCATATTTGGCGTGGAGCAGGCCCAGCACACCCTCATACTCACCACCTGCAGCCCACTGCTCAAAGCGAGCCTCGTAGGCCTGTTTCTTCTCCACAGTTTTGCGCCTTGCAAGGCCCAGGCTCTCGCCCTGCCATTTCTTCCACGCATTAGCAATATTGGCGTGCTTGGAGGCGTACATAATGCGGGTTGCTGCATCCTTCTCCTGCGCTGCGGAGATAATGTGGAGCCTCAGGGTGCGAAGGTGGATTTTTGCGGGGTTAGAGTGGTTGAGAGTGTAGTCAACAAAATCGCTTGTGACATACTCACGAGTGGTGCCGGGGAAGCCGTAGACAAAGGTAAATCCACCCTCCTCGGCACCCTGAGTTGAGATGGTAAAGTGGCGCTTGGGGGTATAGGGTACATTCTCGGGCGAGTAGTCGGCAGGCTGGTTGTTCTTGTCGGCATAGATACGGAAGATAGAGAAGTCGCCGGTGTGGCGGGGCCACATCCAGTTGTCGGTATCGCCACCAAACTTACCGATGCTCGAAGGGGGCGCACCTACAAGGCGCACATCCCTATAAACCTGATATACAAAGAGGTAGAATTTGTTGTTATAGTAGAGGCTCTCCACCGATGCGGAGTACTTGCCATTCTCCTCTGCCTGGGCAATAATCTCCTTGGCGGTCTCACCTGCCTCGATGCGGGCGGTGACATCCTCCATACGCTGAAGGAACGATACGGTGAGTCCGGGGTTGGGGAGCTCCTCACTGCGGTTCATAGCCCAGAAGCCATTAGTGAGGTAGTCGTGCTCCACGGAGCTGTGGTACTGAATCTGGCCATAGCCACAGTGGTGGTTTGTGAGCAGCAAGCCCTCGGCCGACACAAGCTCGCCCGAGCAACCCCTGCCAAAGAGTACCACAGCATCCTTCAGGGCTGCCTGATTGACGCTGTAAATATCCTCGGCGGTGAGTTCAAAGCCCTTGGCCTGCATATCTTTGATACGCTCGCCAATAAGCGAGGGAAGCCACATACCCTCGTCGGCCACAAGAGCACCCGTGGCAGAGAGCAGAGTGAAAATTGAAATCAAAAATCTCTTCATAGAGTTGGTAGTTTTATAAGTAGGTTAAACAAATTTTTCGAGTTCGACATAGAGCATCTGCACAGGAAGGCCCATAACGTTGTAGAACGACCCCTCGATGCCCGAAATGGCCACATAACCTATCCACTCCTGGATACCGTAGGCACCCGCCTTATCGTAGGGGGCATAGTGGTCGATGTAGTAGTCAATCTCCTCGGGGCTAATCTCACGGAAGCTCACACGGCTCACGCACGAAAAACTCCTGCGCTGTTCTCTACTGCGGAGCGTCACGCCCGTTACCACCTCGTGTTCGGCACCCGAGAGCAATCGAAGCATTGCGTGGGCCTCCTCCCTATCGGCGGGCTTACCCAAAATCCGTCCTCCGGCAATCACCACCGTGTCGGCCGTGATGAGCACATCCCCCTCGACTAGGGTGTCGAAATAGGCGTCGCTCTTGAGCCTCGACAGATACTCGGCAACCTCACCAAGCGGCATATTCTCAGGGAAAACCTCCTCGGCATCCCTACCCTCGGCAATCTCGAAGTCGATGCCCACACCCTCCAATAGTTGACGGCGGCGTGGCGACTTGCTGGCCAGCAACACTCGCCGACCTTTCAACTTATCTTTCAGTAACATAACTCTCTTTACTTAATGTCGAAGTTGAGCAACTCTTCACCCTCCAGCGAGGCTCTCAACACATCGCCCCTCTTCACAGGGCCGACACCCGAAGGGGTTCCCGTGAAGATGTAATCGCCCATTCTAAGGGTCATATAACGGGAGAGGGTGCTGATAATCCTATCCACCGAGAAAATCATATTTCGAGACTCTCCCACCTGGCGCAACTCGCCATTGAGGGTCATCTCAAACCTCAGCTCATCAACCCTCTTTCCCATCTCCGAAAGCGACAAAAATCGGGGCGAAATAGCGGCCGAGCGGTCGAAACCCTTAGCCTTCTCCCAGGGCAAACCCTCGGCAATGGCCTTGCGCTGAAGGTCACGGGCAGTAAAATCAATACCGAGTCCCACCTCGTCGTAGTAGCGGTGTGCAAACCTCTCCTCGATACACTTGCCCACACGATTAATCTTCACAACCAGCTCTGTTTCATAATCAACCTGCTCGGAGAAGTTGGGGACAAAGAAGGGGTCGTTGTTCCTCAACAGCGCCGTGTCGGGCTTTATGAAGTAGATAGGCTCGCCGTCGGGCCTTCCGTTATCAAACTCCTTTATGTGGTCGAGATAGTTGCGACCGATACATATTATCTTCATATCCTATTAATCTGTTTCAGTTCATCGACCATTCGGCGGGCAAACCTCGCCGAGGCTCCTGCGCCACCCACAATGCGGGAGAGCTCGCCATAGTCGGCCATCATACGCTCATAACCCGAGCCACCCTCTACAATTCGAGTGAGCTCCTCGGAGGCATTCGCCACCGTCATATCGTGCTGAATAAGTTCCCTGACAACATCTCTGCCCATAACAATATTAACGAGCGAGATGAAGCCAATCTTCACAAACAGCCTTGCCACACGATAGGAGAATTCGTCCATACGGTAGCACACCACCTCGGGGGTGCCGATAAGGGCCGTTTCGAGCGTAGCCGTACCGGAGCAAACCACAGCTGCCGCAGAGTGTTTGAGCAATTCGTATGTCTTGTCGGTCAATATTTTAACATCGCTACCCTCAAGAAAAGATTTATAGAGTTCGGGGGCAATCCACGACACGCCAGCCACCACAAATTGATACTCCCTGCGACTCTCCGCCAAGGCCTTCATAAAGGCAAGGTTGCGCTTAATCTCGCTCTTTCTCGACCCTGCAAGCAGCGCCACAATGGGGCGGCCATCGAGCCCGTTGGCACTCACAAACTTCTCCCTCGAAGGAGCCCCAGCCAAGCGTTCCGAGATGGGGTCCATAATGGGATTGCCCTCATACACAGCCTCGATGCCCCTCTTGCGGAAATACTCCACCTCAAAGGGGAAAATGATGTAGAGTCGGGTGACATACTTGCGAATGAGCTCCACACGGCGCTCCTTCCAAGCCCACACTTTGGGCGAAATATAGTAGAAAACAGGAATACCTTTACTGTGGGCAAACTTGGCCATCTTGAAGTTGAAGCCGGGGTAGTCGATACAGATGAGCACATCGGGCCCGAAAGCCTCAACATCCTTCTGGCACTCATTGAGTTGCGAGAAGATAGTACGAAGGTTTTTCAGCACCTCGCTCACCCCGAAGAATGAGGTATGGCGGTAGTGTTTGGCAAGCCCCTCCTCTCCCCCAACCTCGGCCATACGGTCGCCTCCCCAGAAGCGAAACTCCGCCTCGGGGTCGGCCTCCAGAAGGCCCTTCATAAGGTTGGCACCGTGGAGGTCGCCACTCGCCTCACCTGCAATAAGATAGTACTTCATAGTCCACTATTTTTCGAGCAGGTCGGGACGCAGACGTTTAGTCCTTTCATAAGCCTGTTCCTCTCTCCACGCCTCAATCTTGGCAAAGTTGCCGCTGGTGAGCACCTCGGGCACCTTCCAACCATTAAACTCTGCCGGGCGGGTGTAGATGGGAGGGGCCAGGAGGTTGTCCTGGAACGAGTCGGTGAGTGCCGACTCCTCATCGCCAATAGCACCGGGCAACAGGCGCACAACGCTGTCGGCAATGATGGCAGCAGCCAACTCGCCACCCGTAAGCACATAATCACCCACAGATATCTCCCTGGTAATAAGGTGTTCACGAATACGGTGGTCGATACCCTTATAGTGACCACAGAGAATTATGATATTGCCGAGCGTCGAGAGGCGGTTGGCCTCCTGCTGGTTGTAGGTAATGCCGTCGGGCGAGGTGAAGATAATCTCGTCGTACTCACGCTCGCTGCGGAGCTTTTCGATAAGGCGATAGACGGGCTCCACCATCATCACCATACCTGCCTCACCACCAAAGGGATAGTCGTCCACCTGGCCGTGTTTGTAGGGGGTGTAATCTCTGATGTTGTGCACCACAATCTCTGCCAACCCCTTCTCCTGCGCACGGCGCAATATCGACTCATTCAGGGGCGAAGTGAGAAGGTCGGGTACCACAGTCAATATATCAATTCGCATACTCCAAAGCTATTTCGTTGGTTTAACTCAAATCCTTATTAAAGCCGCCGTTGAGCACCTCGCCAATGAAAGGGTTGGTACCCATCTCCTGGCCGAGGGTTGTCTCACCGCCGTGGCCGGGGAAGACCCTCACACCACCTCCCAGAGGGAGCAGGCGATTCATAATGCTCGACATCAGGGTATCGTAGTCGCCACCGGGGAGGTCGCTGCGGCCAATGCTACCCGCAAAGAGTGTATCGCCCGAGATAAGCACTCCATCTTTGGCCACATAGAGGCACACTCCACCCTGCGAGTGGCCGGGGGTGTGGATAACCTCCGCCACCGACCCTCCAAAGACAATCTGCTCCATAGCAGCCAAATCCACCTCGGCAGTGAGTGCGGGGATATTAAACATCATCGAAGCACCATAGGCGGGGGCAATCTTCAGCAACTCACCGTCGCCACTATGGAGAGCTAGAGGAATATTGTAGTGGTTCTTCACAAACTCCACTCCTCCCATATGGTCGGGGTGTGCGTGGGTGAGCACCACCATCACGGGGCGCAGCCCCTTCTCCTCTATGAATCCTACAAGTTGTTCCCTCTCGGCCTCGCTCACCATTGCGGGATCGACCACCAGAGCCTCGCCACTCTCGTCCCAAAGAAGATATCCATTGGTACCGAAGTGGTTGAATACAAAGCGTGCTATTTTTGCCATAATAAATTATCTATTTTTCTGCACCCCAACCACCCCATTTTTCAGCTCCGCACCCATTTGGGGTGGGCACTCGGAGGGTCAAAATGCATTTTTCACACAAATATAGGGAGATTTTTTGAGATTTTTAGTATCTTTGTTTACTAATTATCAGACTTATTTCAACTATGGCAAGAAACAGACACCCCCACTTGGAGGGGTTGAAGATAACCTCCCTAGCTGCCGAAGGCAACGCTATGGGCAAATGGAACGACATTGTGGTATTTGTGCCACTCACCGTCCCCGGCGATGTTGTGAATGTGCAAATCCGCACCAAGCGTCGCCGCTATATGGAGGGATACGTAACCGAATACATTGAGCGTTCGCCTCTTAGAGTAGAGCCCTTCTGCTCCCACTTCGGTGTGTGCGGTGGCTGCAAATGGCAAAACATCCCCTACTCGGAGCAGATAGCCTTCAAGCAGCAGCAGGTGGCGGACCAGCTCACACGCATCGGCCACCTCACCCTCCCCGAGATTAGCCCCATCCTCGGCTCGGCCAAGACCGACCACTATCGCAACAAGCTGGAGTTTACCTTCGCACCCAAGAGGTGGAAAACCTATGAGGAGGTGGCTCGTGGCGAGGAGATTGCCGACACCCCCGCACTCGGATTCCACATCCCCTCGATGTTCGACAAGATTCTCGACATCGACTACTGCCACCTGCAACCCTCCCCCTCGAACGAGATTCGTAACGAGTTGAAGAGTTTTTGCATCGAGCACAACATCCCCTTCTACGACATCCGTCAGCACTCGGGAATGATGCGCAATGTGATAATCCGCACCGCCTCCACGGGTGAGGTGATGGTGATTGTGGTCTTTGCCGCAGAGGACAAGAAGGTTATCGACCTGGTGATGGGCCACCTCCGTGAGCGCTTCCCACAGATAACCTCGCTCGTATATATGATTAACGACAAGCTCAACGACTCGCTCGGCGACCGAGAGCCCCTGCTATTTGCAGGTCGTGACCACATCTTCGAACAGATGGAGAACCTCCGTTTCAAGGTGGGCCCCAAATCGTTCTACCAGACCAACTCCGAGCAGGCCTATGAGCTCTACAAGGTGACCAGAGAGTTCGCCGACCTGAAGGGCGACGAGGTTGTCTATGACCTCTACACAGGCACAGGCACCATTGCCAACTTCGTGGCACAGAGGGTCAAGAGTGTTGTAGGCGTGGAGTATGTGGAGGAGGCCATTGAGGATGCCAAAGTAAACTCCGCAATAAACGGCATCACCAACACCTCATTCTATGCAGGCGATATGAAGGATGTGATGAATGATGAGTTTGTGGAGCGCAACGGCAGGCCCGATGTTGTAATCCTCGACCCTCCCCGTGCCGGTGTCCACGAAGATGTCATTGCCACCATCCTCAGGGCCGCTCCCGAGCGAATCGTCTATGTGAGCTGCAACCCCGCAACGCAAGCCCGTGATCTGGCACTTATGAACGATATGTATGAGATTGTGGCGGTGCAGCCCGTAGATATGTTCCCCCACACCCACCACGTTGAAAATGTAGTAAAACTTATAAAACGATGAAAAGAATTATCCTTACAATCAGCACGCTGCTCTGTACACTTGCACTCGCAGCACAGACCAAAATTGTTGAGTACCCCGAGACTGACGCCGTATATCGTCTGCCCCTGGCAAAGGGTGTGAGCGCCGTAGCCAATCCCCTCACCCCCCTTCAGTTGGGCCTTGCAAGGTCGATGAACACCGTGGATTTCTGCGCCTGGGAGCTCACCACCAACTGCGAGTCGGATGTTGTGGCACCTCGAGGCGGTGTTGTGGAGAGCGTAACCGAAAACCGAGTGCTCATTCTCCACGAGGATGGCATCTACACCCTGCTCCGTGCCATTGACAAGGTGTGTGTGGCCGAGGGCGACACCGTAGAGAAGGGCGACAAGGTGGGTGTAACCTCGCTCGGCTCCTTTAATAACAAATGGAGGGTGTGGATGGAGGTATTCCACCTTCGTAGCAACCCCAACAAGGGCGAGATTGCCCTCAGCGGCTCATTTGACCACCTGAGGCAGTACATCAACCCCATCTTCACCACCCGACAGAAATGCAAAGTGCAGCTCACCGAGGGCAAATCCTACACCGTTAAGACTCGCACCTGGTGCTGGCCCTGGGAGTAGTCCTTCAACAAACACAAAGACCGTGGGGCACACTTTTTGCCCCCTCATCGCTAACTACAAACACATTGAGCAAAAAAGAGTTAGACTATGGAGAAAAAAATGTCATTCGAGTATAGGCATTACGACTCGATAGAGCAGATGCCCTTCGACGAGAGAGAACTTGTGGAGGCTGCACGCAAGGCGTGCCGGAGCGCCGTGGCCCACTACTCCCACTTCCACGTGGGTGCCGCAGCAAGGCTTGAGAGTGGCCGTATTGTTGTGGGCAGCAATGTGGAGAGCGAGGTCTATCCCGCAGGTATGTGTGCCGAGCGTACCCTCCTCTTCCACCACCAGGCAACCTCGCCCAACGACCGTATTGTAGCTCTGGCCATCGCTTCCGACCCCGGAACCAACGAGTGCTACCCTTGCGGTCAGTGTAGGCAGATTTTGCACGATGTGGAGAAGCGACAGGGGCTCAACTATAAGGTGATTATGAGCAGCGACCACTCGGCAACGGTTGTCGAGAGGGCCACAGACCTGCTCCCCTTCACCTTTGCACTCTAACCTACCCCACTCACAGATTACAAAAACCCAAAACCAAAATTGCAAAAATGTTTAGCAAATACGACATTCTCTACGAAGACAACCACATAATTGCTGTCAATAAGCACTCGGGCGACCTTGTGCAGTCCGACACCGAGGGTACTCCCGGTCTGGAGGATGAAATCAAGGAGTTTATAAAAATCCGAGATGAGAAACCCGGTGAGGTATTCCTCGGCGTGGTACACCGCATCGACCGCCCCGTGAGTGGTGTAGTAATCTTTGCCAAGACCAGCAAAGCCCTCGTAAGGCTCAACGAGATGGTGCGCAGCCGCAACATCGACAAACGCTATTGGGCAGTGTGCGAGGAGGCTCCCGAAGAGTTGGAGGGCACTCTGGTTCACTACATTACCCGTGACGGCAAGAGCAACAAGGCCGTAGTTTACAACTCGCAGAAGGGCGACGCCAAGCGTGCCGAGCTGCGCTACAAAATGCTCGGCGGAAGCAAAAACTACAAACTCCTGGAGGTGGAACTCATCACCGGCCGCCACCACCAGATTCGCTCGCAGTTGGCCAAGGTTGGTTGCCCCATCAAGGGCGACCTGAAGTATGGCGCCAAGCGTTCCAACCCCGGCGGCGGCATCTCGCTCCACTCTCGCAGTGTGGAGTTTGTGCACCCCGTGAGGAAGGAGCCAATCAAAATTGTAGCCCCCGTGCCCACAGGCGACTCACTATGGAGTTTCTTCGAAGAGTCGCAGTCGTAGGACAACATCTTAAGGGGGAGGATAGGTCGTAAATCCTCCCCTTTTATATAAAATAGTCGGGGGATGAAAAAAAATCACTCCCGATGCAACGTTTTGGGGTGCTTGTGCATCATATATAGTAGAACCCTAATTCTGAATGGATATGAAACGCAACATCAAAAACATTCTTCTCGGCCTCATAGGCTTCTCGGCAGCACCTATGCTCACCGCCTGCTACGGCACGCCCGGCTTCGACGAGGGCTATGAGCACCTCACAGGAGTGCAAGGCTACGTGGTAAATGAAAATCTGGAGCCCATTGCGGGTATTCAGGTGGAGACTATGGGCCAAAAAGTGCTCAGCAACAGCGAGGGACAATTCAAATTCCACTTCGACGACTACACCTGGCTCGACCAACTTACATTTACAGCTACCGACGTGGATGGTGATAAGAATGGCGAGTACAAGACCCAGGAGGTGACCGTATCGGCCTCCATCGCCAACGGCGTTAGTATCGTAATGTCCGAGAAATAGATTTCAGACACAAACTTGTGGTCCTCACAAAATCTCGTGGGGACTGCCTTTTTATACAATCAAACCGAACAGACACTATGGCAAGCATTAAGATAGGACTACGCAAACGATTGGCACTCAACCTCTTTGCAGGCATCAAAAAGGAGATGGCCGAGAAACACGAGCTGCGTGAAATCTTCTGGGAGTGCACCCTGAGATGCAATCTCAACTGCCGCCACTGCGGTAGCGACTGCCGCTCATCCTCAGCTACACCCGATATGCCCGCCGCCGACTTTCTCGCAGCTGTGGATAAAATTACACCCCACGTGGACCCACACAAGGTGCTGGTGGTCATCACAGGTGGCGAGGCGCTCTGTCGCAAAGACCTTGAGCAGGTGGGGTATGAGCTCTACAAGAGGGGCTATCCCTGGGGTCTGGTAACCAATGGAATGTTGCTCACCCGTGAGCGAATGCGCTCGCTTGTGGCAGCCGGTATGCGCTCCATAACCCTCTCGATGGATGGCTTCGAGGAGCAGCACAACTACATACGCCAAAACCCCAACAGCTGGCGCAACGCAGTGAGGGCACTGGAGGTGATGACCACAACACCCGGCATTGTCTATGATGTAGTAACGTGCGTGAACAGAGATAATTACAAGCAGCTGGGCGAGTTCAAAGAGTTCCTCATATCGAAGGGATGCAAGGCGTGGCGACTCTTCACCATCTTCCCCGTGGGTCGAGCAGCCGAGGATGAGGCTCTCCAGCTACCCCCCGAGGAGTACCGTGGCCTTATGCAGTGCATTGCCGACACCCGCAAGGAGGGACTAATTAAGTGTAACTATGCCTGCGAGGGTTTCCTCGGTGGCTACGAGGCCGAGGTGAGGGACAACTTCTTCGGCTGTATGGCTGGCGTGAGCATCGTGGGCATCAAGATTGACGGCGCAATTTCGGGCTGTACAAGCATCCGTGCCGGCTTCGACCAAGGCAACATCTACACCGACGACATCTGGGATGTATGGCAAAATCGCTTCGAGCCCTTCCGTAACCGTGAGTGGGCCCGTAAGGGAGAGTGTGGGGAGTGCAAGATGTGGAAATTCTGCCAGGGAAACGGTATGCACCTCTACGACGATGACCACAACCTGCTCCACTGCAACTATCAAAGGCTCTGCAAGTAACACCCTAAAACTCTGTACACTATGAAAAAAGTTCTTCTACTTTTAGCCATCATTTTGGCACTGCCAACTTTGGCGTTGGCACAGAACCGACTCACCATCTCTGCGGAGGTTTCAACGGGTGTAGGAATTGTTGATACGGACTTCAAAACAGGCATTGGCGTTGTCGATAGGGAGGCCATCATATCGCTCACGCCTAAGTTTGTGGCCCAGTATAATATTGATAGCCACTGGAGAGTGGGTGGGGGTTTAGGAATTCGCCTCTCTTCGTCGTACAAACTAAAGGGTTTCCCACGAAAAAACGAGCACAATGAGTTGGATATGCCTCTATTCCTGCGAGTTGGTTATAACTTGGATAGGCTCTACGCTAGCATTAACGCAGGCTACACATTGGGCCTTGTGGCAAGATACGGCTTCGGATTATCTCCAGGAGGCTGGGATGATTGCGACTACGACGGCCTGTTTGTTGAGCCGCAGATTGGTTGGAGGATAGACGCTCACAACTCGATTGCCTTGAGCCTCCTACTGCAACAGAGCACTATACAGAAAAGCACGACCACAGAGAATGGCACAAAGGGCTCTTCCGACTACTCCGTCACCTTCAAATCAGAGCAAGTAACTCTCTTTGTTCCAGCCGTTTCACTGCGCTACGCCTATAATTTCTAACCACGATCATCACCACTTAAAATCTACCAACTATGAAACGCATTCTACTTATTGGAATCAGTATGCTACTGATGACCTCGTGCGACCTGATCAACGGACTCTACGAGGCTATCTACGACACGGTGTCCAACCCCTCAGAGTTTACGCTCGTGAGCCCCGAAGGCGAGGAACACTACAAAGCCGGCGTGGAGGAGGTGCACGAAAACCAAGGCAACTGGTTTTTCCACTACATCTGGGACTACGACTGGGAAAACGAAGAGAACAACCAGAGGGTTGGCTTCTACCTCAGCTACTATCGCACCCACCTCTCGGGCGAGAAGGAGCTGAAACTTGAGCTCAACTCCTGCAACCTCTCACTACCCGAGGTTGGCGTACCCTACCCCATCTCCACCCAAGAGTTTTGCAACTCTCTGGAGGGCGACTACCACGGCATTGACCCAACGCTCATCGAGTGGAACAACCAAACGATGTACGCCACCGAGGGCGTTGTAACATTCACAAAGTTGGACCTCGACAACGAGGGCGTGGGCACCATCTCGGCCACTTTCTCGCTTACGGTTGTGGATAACGAGGGCAACACCTACCTCCTTAAGGATGGCTCATTCACCGACGCAGAGTGCAAATACTCAAACAAGATCCCTATCAAATCGCTCTTCGAAAACGAAAACTATTAGCTATCAGCAGCTATCAGCGGCTCTGCAAGTAAGCAAAAACCGTAATATTAACACCCCGAATTGAACACCAACAACTAAATAAATATGAAGAAACTATTCACTATTCTCGCATTGTGTGTACTAATTGCAATGCCGCAAGTCGCACTTGCTCAGGATGTTGAACACCCTCAGGCGGGCCTTTCCTACTCGTGGTATCTCTCGGATTTCGAGGCCGACCACGCCCAGCAAATTTACAACACCGCCAAGTGGACAACCATCGTTAGCGGCGCAGTCACAGCCAGCGGCGCCCTCTGCTTGTACATCGGCGAACTCCAAATCCGTGAACAACTCAAAGAGACCGACTCGGTTTATAGCCCCTTCAGTGGCCTCGGCCTAATACAAACAGTCATCGGCGGCACCTGCCTCGTGGCCTCGCTCCCCTTCTACCTGTGGGGTTGGGACCTCACCCATCAGCCAAGCGCCGCAGGGCTCTCATTGGGGAACGAGCTCCGTGGCCTCGGCTACCGCATAGACCTCGGATTGGGTGGTAACACTCCCCTAACCATTGGTGGCTCTGTGGGTTACAACTTCTCAAGCAGATTTTTTGCCGGCGTGGGTGTAGGCTACGAGATGCGCCCACTCGATGCCGAGGGCCCCTACAACAATGCCATAATTCCAATTTATGCCGACCTGCGTTGGCGTTTTGGAGAGAGCCGCATAACTCCCTACCTGGGTGTGAAGGCCGGCTTTGCCGACATCATTCCCTATGGTTCAATTGATTGGGGTGTGAGCTACCGTTGCCGCAAGTCGCAGGGGGCGTGGTGGTATGCCCTCTCGCTCTCCAGCAACGAGGACAATGTATTATCTCTCCGGGTAAGTCGCTCATTCTAACACTCCTAAAGGAGAATTGAAAGTTGAAAATGGAGAATTCCTATTACTCCTATTCTCTACCCCAGATAGGAGTTATAAGAATTATGGGAGTTATAGGAGTTATAGGAAATTTTCCTAAAAAAGCTGACAGCTGAATGCTGAGTGCTGACAGCTAAAAAAGTTTTCGGGCTTGCCCAGCAAGTCCGCGACTATAGACGTTAGACGTTGGACGTTAGACTAAATAGAGCTGAAAGCTAAAAAAAACGCAGAGAACTCATCTGTTCTCTGCGTTTTTGTAGTCCCACCGGGAATCGAACCCAGATTTACAGTTTAGGAAACTGTCGTTCTATCCGTTGAACTATGGAACCAAGTGGTCTTCTCTTCCAAGACCTCGTGCCCTACTCGGCAGTAGTGTTTCTTTTCGCAAAAGTGTCACGAATATCCTTCGCATAACCCGACTTGATGCTGAGCTCCGTCTGGTGAACCATATTTCTCAGCGCCAGCACAGTACTGCTGCCGTGGCCTACAATCACCACATCGTTCACTCCCAGCGCAGGGGTACCTCCCTTAATCTCGTAGTTGAGATTGTCGAGGAACTCGTCGTCAATCTTGCGGGCCTTGGCAATGTAGCGCAAACTCTCGGAGAGTTTCAGCAACACATTACCCATAAAGCCGTCGCACACAATGACATCTGCCTTGCCGAGATAGAACTCCTTGCCCTCAATGTTACCCACGAAGTTAATCTCTTTCTCCTGGGCCAACATCTGGTAGGCGGCTTTGGCTGCGGCGTTACCCTTGCTCTCCTCCTCACCAATATTGAGCAGGCCAACCCTGGGAGCCTCCAGACCCCACAAGTCCTTGGCGTAGATGCTACCCATAATGCCATACTGGTGGAGCACCTCGGGTTTGCAATCTACATTAAGGCCTACATCGAGCAGAAGTGTGTAACCTCCCCTAACATTGGCGATGGCGGCCGACACTGCGGGGCGGATAACACCCTCGGTGGTGCCCACGGTGAACATTGCACCGGCCATCATTGCACCGGTAGAACCGGCACTTGCAATACCGTCGATTTTGCCTGCCTTGAGGTACTCAAAGCCTTTGCGGATGCTGCTATCGGGTTTCGACTGGAAGGCTTTTGCGGGGTGGTCGTGCATTGTAATCACCTCGGTGGTGGCCACAATTTCCACTCTCTCACCCTCATAGCCTTCGGCCTTCAAGCAACGCTCAATGGCCTCTTTGTCGCCAAAGACAACCACCTTTGTGGTGGCATCTAGCAGAGGCAAAGCCTCCACAACGCCCTTCACAACCGCTTCGGGGGCATAATCGCCACCCATCGCATCGACACCTATGCGCAAGCCGGACATCAACTACTTTTGCGAACTAAATCTTTTGCTTACTCAGCTTTTTTCTCGATAGCCAGCTTACCACGGTAGAAACCACACTCGGGGCATACACGGTGGTACTGGACGGGCGAACCGCAGTTGGAGCATACAGCTACGGTAGGAACAGCTGCTACATAGTGAGTTCTGCGTTTGTCTCTTCTGGTGGACGAAACCTTGTGTTTAGGATGTGCCATAGTTGTTTGTAAAATTTATAAGTTTATCTCTTGTTTCTAATTCTCTTTCTCCTCAAGCGCACGTTTCAGGGCTGCAAGCGCCTCGCCATTCTCGCCGCCGAAGGCTGCCTCTTTGGGCTCGGTAATCTCCTCAAACTCCTCCTCGCTCACGATGCTGAAGCGTGCAATCATCTCCGGATTGCAATCCTCAATCCTCTCGTGAACCCTCTGATAGGGCAACGCCAAGAGCAGGGTCTCGTAGATGTAGTCCGCAAGGTTAATCTCGTCATCCGAAGGATTGAGCCACATAACCTCGCCGTCGAACTCATATTCCTCCTCGCTGAACTTAACGTAGAGCGTATCCTCAACATCAATGGGATACTCGAGCTCGTCGAGACAACGGTCACACTCCACAAGTGCTGTACCACTCAATGCCACCTCGAAGGTGAGCATCGACGCTGCCTTGGTCATCACAACCTCCGCAACCACATCTGCATCAACGAGTTCCTCGTCGCCAACAGCCTCCAGAAAAGCCTTGTCCAACTTGAACTGAAACTCGTGTTCGCCCGACTTGTAGCCCTTGAACGGAATACTAAATTCTCTCAGTGCGTCCATAAATGCCTCAAATTAGCCCGCAAATATACAAATAAAATTCAATATGCAAAATTCAAAGTGCAAAATTCTTCACTTTCAGCAGCAAAACTACTCCCCTACTCACCCTTCTGTTTGGTGGCAAAACCAGGGGCCGTCAGCGGAAGCTCGCCACCCTCGGGAGTAACCAACACTGCACCCCTCTCGGTCATATGGCCGATGACATCCACACCGCCAAACCTCAGCACCTTCTCCTGCATCTCCAGGGGCACGGTGAACATCAACTCATAGTCGTCGCCACCGTTGAGCATAGCCACAATGGGGTCTGCATTGAGCTCGTCGGCCATAGCCCTCGTCTCGGCAGCAATAGGAATTCGCTCCAGGTAGAGCCTGATGCCGCAGCCCGAAGCCTTGCAAAGTTGCAGCGCATCGGAGGCAAGGCCATCAGTAATATCAATCATCGATGTGGGTACAATACCCTCTGCCTCAAGTGCTTTGACAACATCCAACCTCAGGTCGGGTTTGAGCCAACGGCGTAGGATATACTCGTGACCCTCAAACTGTGGCGTGGGGTTGGGATGGCCATCGAGAGCTATACGCTCACGCTCCAGCAGGTGGAGGCCCATATAGGCGGCACCCAGGTCGCTGGTTATGCACACAAGGTCGTTTTTCTTGGCTCCCGAGCGGCGCACAAGTTTATCCTTGGCAACCTCTCCCACAGCCGACACACCAATGGTGAGCCCATTGATGGAGGCCGAGGTGTCACCACCCACAAGGTCGATACCATACTCATTGCAGGCAACCTTCACACCATCGTAGAGCTCTTCGAGGTGCTCCACAGCAAAGCGGGCCGAAATGCCGAGCGAGAGGGTCAGTTGGCGAGGGGTGCCATTCATAGCGATAATATCGCTCATAGCAGCCACCACAACCTTATAGCCCAGGTGTTTAAGAGGGAAATAGGTGAGGTCGAAGTGGACACCCTCCATAAATAGCTCGGTGGAGAGCAACATATATTTGTCGCCCGCATCAATCACTGCGGCATCGTCACCCACACCCACCACGGTGCTACTATTCGACACCTCCACACCTTCGGTGAGGCGGTCAATAAGGCCAAAATGGCCCAACTCTGCAATCTCGGTTCTCTTGCTCATAATTCTGCTCAAAACATTTAATGCGCAAAGATACTAAATTTTTTTAGTAATAGGTATGACATTGCAGATATTTGACTATATTTGCACCCGTGAAAATAGTGTCACACTTTTCAACACGAATGAAAAACATTGTACTCTTTGGCCCTCCGGGAGCCGGCAAAGGCACCCAGGCCGTAAAATTGGTTGAGAAATACGGATTCAACCACATATCGACAGGTCAGGTTATTAGGAACGAAATTGAGGCCGGAACCGACGCAGGAAAACGAGTAGAGGCTTGCATAGCTCGAGGTGAGTTCGCACCCGACGACCTCGTACTCGAAATCGTAAAACACTTTATGGCCACCCACCAGGATGTGGAAGGTAGCATCTTCGACGGCTTCCCCCGCAACACCTATCAGGCCGAGCAGTTCGACAAGCTGATGGCCGAGTGGGACAGCGAGGTGGATGTGATGCTCTCGCTGGAGGTACCCGAGGAGGAGCTTATCCAGAGGCTTCTGCTCCGTGGCAAGGAGAGCGGCAGGGCTGACGACGCCTCGGAGGAGGTTATCCGCAATCGTATCCGCATCTACAACGAGCAGACAGCTGCCGTTGCCGACTTCTACGCCGCACAGGGCAAACACGTAGCCATCAATGGTACAGGCTCGGTGGAGGAGATTTTCGAGCGTCTCTGCGCCGAGGTGGATAAACTGAAATAGAGTTTTTAATCACAATAAAAAGGGCAAGCTGACAGCTTGCCCTTTTTTGTTGAGAGTTGTTTTCGGGCTTGCTGTGCAAGCCCGCGTCGGTTGACGGTAGACGGTAGACGGTCGTCGGCAAAAACTGCATAGAACGGAGGGAATTTTTTGCCAAACGAGAAGGCGAGGTGCCTTCGGGCACTCCGAGTGAGGGTGGGGCTCCCGACCGCCTCCCCTTGAAAGTAAAAACGCAGATAAGCGAGCGGATTTTAGGCGCACAAGAAAGCGGACTCCGCAGTTTACTGAACGTAAATGAGGAAGTCCGCTTATCGCAGTGCAACGCCAAAGACGCCGCTTATATGCGTTTTTTACCAGTTGAGGATACGCTTAAAGTCAAACTCCTCAGGATTAGCAACATAAGCCTTAGCTGCCTCGTAATCCTCGGGGGTGATGTAGCAGAGGATGTTGTTTACAAGACCCTGGAACTGGTCGCCATCGGGATTAACCAGACGGGGAGGAATCTTGCCGGTGGTGGGATCCTGAAGATCCTTGAGGTAGAGCTGGCTAATCTGGCCGTCCTGTGCAACATAAACCATACAGCCGGTCTTACCCTCGCTGAAAAGTTTATAAACACCCATACCGAGAGTGGTGCAGTAGAGCAGGTCGCTTGCAACGGGGGTCTGGCAACGCACCTCGTAACCAATCTCTACGGGGCGCGATTTAACCTTAATCTTCAGGGCTTTGAGCTTCTTCTCGAGAATCTCGTTGAATACGTGAGCTTTAGAAACCTTGCCGAGCTCGGGGTGGCCGTGCTCGTCGTAGGTGAAGTTTACGCCGGCGTTCTTAATCTCCTCGTCCGAGAGGCTGTGGAATACGCCCTCCGATACCATAGCAGCACCGTAGTCCATACCCATAAGTTTGCGTTTGATGATAGCGGAGATAACGAGGTTTACAATCTTATCGACGGTAATCTCGGTCTTGTTGAACATCTCGGGGATGACAATCATAGGATAGTGGCAAGCAGCACCGATACCGCAAGCGAGGTGACCTGCCGAACGACCCATAGCTGCAATGATGAACCAGTTGCCGCTGGTGCGAGCATCCGAATAAACAGCACGGCCAATCACTGCACCCTTATCCATAGCCGACTCATAGCCGAAGGTGGGAGCACCTGCGGGCAGAGGAAGGTCGTTATCAATGGTCTTGGGAACGTGGATGTTGGCGATGGGATACTGTTTCGCCTCAAGGAACTTGGCGATGCGGTTTGCAGTCGAAGCGGTGTCGTCGCCACCTACGGTAACAAGCAGTTTAATGTTGTTATCCTGGAAGAATTTGAGGTTGAAATTGTTCTCAAAATCAGCGTCGGTGGGTTTGAAACGGCTCATCTGGAGGTAGGAACCACCCTGGTTGAAGATGTCGTCAGCACGGCGGAAGTCGATATCCTCATAGCGAGCGTCAGCTTTGAAAAGGCCGGTGTAACCCTCGTGAAGACCGATTACACGGTAACCCTTGGTGATGAAAGTTTTGGCAACAGAACCCACAACGGTGTTCATACCGGGAGCAGGACCGCCACCCGTAAGAATTGCAATAGCTTGTTTCATAACTGTTTATATTAAAGTTTAACCTGTTCTAACCATTCACCGATGGCATTTTACACACCTTTCGGCACACAAAGATACAACTATTTTTCAAAATTTTTAATAATCCAACAAATTTACTCCATTTTTCTATCTGCCAAAGTGTTGGCACTTTTCTGGCAGTGGCACAAAATAGAAGATTAAGAAATTTCGTTATATTTGCAAAGCGAAACAAAAACGGATGAAGCGTCTTGCACTCATACTGCTGCTCATAGCGGCCGCCACAAGCGAGCTCCACGCACAACGTGTGAAGCACCGCTCTGATGTGCCCTATGCACGCTATCGTGCAGGATATGTGGCAGGTACGGAGGTGGATGAGATGACGGGCGACACCGCCTATGTGGTGCAGCTCTCCAACGTTCTGGTCTATCGCTCGCTGGGTGACATACGCCGCCACCGCAGGCTCATACGTAACGTGAAGGCCGTCTATCCCTACGCCATCGACGCCCGCCACTACTTCAACTCGCTCACCGCACAGCTCGACACGGTAACCACCAAAAAGGAGCGTGACCGAATAACCCGCAACCTCGAAAAAGAGCTTGTGGAGCGCTATACCCCCGTACTTGAAAAGATGACCTACTCCCAGGGCAAAATCCTCATCCGCCTCATAGACCGTGAGACGGAGCGCACCTCCTATGAACTGCTGGAGGAGTTCAGAGGTAAGTTTGCGGCCAAATTCTGGAATACCATAGCCCGTATCTTCAGGGCTAACCTCAAACAGGAGTACGACCCTACGCAGGGCGAAGATAAGCTCATCGAACAAATCATCAACCTCTACGAGGCAGGATTACTCTAACCGAAAGGCCTTTCGGTTAGAGTAATCCTGTGTCGAACGTCCAACGTCTAACGTCTAACGTCGCAAGGCTCAAAGTTTGTAGCCCCTGATTAATTTAGGGATTATAAGACTTATACGTCTTATATGTTTTCGGGCTTGCCCAGCAAGCCGGCGTCGGTAGACGGTAGACGGTAGGCGGTAGACGTAAAAAGCGCAGATTATCGAGGGATTTTTGTGCCAAACGAAGGAGCGAGCCCGCAGCCTACTTTCCGTAGGTGAGGAGCTCGCTCTCTGAAGTTTGGTGCAAAAAGCACCGAGAATATGCGCTTTTTACTCTTCGTCGGCCATCGTAGTGTAAACATTAGTCACATCATCGTCGTCCTCGAGCTTCTCGATGAGCTTGTTGATAGCCTCACGCTGCTCGGCGGTCACCTCCTTGGTGTCGGTGGGGATGCGCACAAACTCACCGCTCACAATCTCCATATTGTGCTCGTCGAGGTAGCTCTGGATGCTGCCGAACGCCTCATACTTGGCGTAGATGTTGATGATGTTCTCGTCGTCCACGAAGAGCTCGGTCATATCGAGGTCGATAAGCTCCAACTCGAGCTCGTCGATGTCAATACCCTCCTTCATTGCGGTTTTGAATACGCAGAGGTGGTCGAACATAAAGTTTACGCTACCGCTGTTACCGAGGGTACCGCCACACTTGTTGAAGTAGCTGCGTACGTTAGCCACGGTGCGGGTGGTATTGTCGGTTGCGGTCTCCACGAGGATGGCGATGCCGTGGGGGCCGTAGCCCTCGTAAACCATCTCTTTGTAGTCGGTGGTATCCTTGGAGATAGCACGTTTGATGGCCCTCTCCACATTCTCCTTAGGCATATTCTCTGCCTTGGCGTTCTGCAGAAGCACACGCAGACGGGTGTTGCCCGAGGGGTCGGGACCACCTGCCTTCACGGCAATCTCAATCTCTTTACCGATTTTAGTAAATGTGCGGGCCATATTGCCCCAGCGTTTCATTTTTCGTGCTTTGCGATACTCAAATGCCCTTCCCATAGTACGGAATTATTTTTGTTTTGTTGTTATTAATTTCAAAGTGCGCAAAAATAATAAAAACCCTCGAAGTAGCAAAGTTTGCAAGAAAAAATTTAACTTTGCACCACATAATATAACATTGCTATGCAAGAAGAGATTAACAAAGCCGTGGAGGTGCTGCGACGAGGTGGCATCATCCTCTACCCCACCGACACTGTGTGGGGCATCGGGTGCGACGCCACAAATGCCGAGGCCGTGGAGCGCATCTACCGACTGAAAGGGTCGGTAAACAAGAAGGGGATGATTGTGCTTCTCGACACGCCCACCAATGTTGGGCGCTACATACGCCGAGTGCCCGAGGTTGCCTACGACCTTATGGAGCTCACCGACAAACCCCTGACGCTCATCCTCGACGGTGCCGTGGGAGTGGCCGAAAACCTCATCCCCGAGGAGGGTTCGTTGGCCGTGAGGGTCCCCGACCACAACTTCTGCCGACAGCTCATAGGGCGTCTGCGCCGTCCACTTGTATCGACCTCTGCCAACCTCTCGGGTGAGGCTACACCCACCCGCTATGGCGAGATTGTGGAGGCCATAAAGGAGGGTGTGGATATGGTCATCAACCCCCGTTGGGAGGGCAATCCCACACGCAAAGCATCCTCCATAATGATGATTAAGGAGGATGGAGAGTTCAAGATTCTACGATAGGTCAAGATGAAAATAACCACACAGATACAGCAGCGTTTTGCCGACGCTGACACCCTCGGCCACATCAACAACATCCATCTCCAGGAGTACTTCGACCTCGGAAAGATGGAGCTCTACCGTACCCTGCTGGGCGACCGCATAGATTGGCGAGGGATAAACCTCGTATTGGTGAGCATCAAGACCGATATGATGCGCCAGACCCGCCTGGGCGACCCCTTAGTTGTGGAGAGCCGTGTAGAGAGCCTCGGCAACAAGAGTATGACGGTGCACCAGAGGCTCCTCAACACTGCCGACGGAGGGGTCAATGCCGAGTGCCGCACGGTGGTCGTGTGTTTCGACTACGCCACACAGCGGGCCATCACCTACCCCGACGAGTGGCGCAAGCTCATAGAGGCGGCGATTTGAAAATCGTATGGCTTTCAGCGGTCAACAGTCAGTTTTTTTAAGTTGTCAGTTGTCAGTAAACAGTTTTTTCTAGGGAGTTTAGGGAGTTATAAGAGTTATAGGAAATTTTCTCTAATGGCTCTATCGGCCCTAATGACCCTAACGGCCCTATACACCCTATAAATGTTTCCGGGCTTGCTGATCAGCAAGCCCGCGACGGTAGACGGTAGACGGTCGTCGGTAGACTATAAAAAATGCTAAAAAAAGTCCCGAGTCTGACTCGGGACTTTTTTCTATTTCTCGGGGGTGAGGTAGATGCGTGGAACAAAGCGATTCATCACACGGGCATAGTACCACGGAGTGTAGATGCCGAAGGTGAACATCACAAGCAACAGCTGGCCCCACACAAAGGCCCAATCCCTCCAAGCGGTAATCCTCATTCCAAAGCGGCAAGCATCCCTACCCTCGCCCATACGGCTACCATCCACAAAATACTGAAGGATACGCAGTTCCATCATAGGCGCATAGAGGCCGCAGGTGATGCAGGTGAGCAATATCTGACCCACCACAAAGAGTGCAGCCTCGCCCGTGTGAACGGTTGTCACAATGCGCTCCTCGCCCACACTGAGGTTGATGGCCCAGCGGGCGACAAGCACCACAAAGAGCGCCATCCACACAGCCACAACAAGGTAGAATATCACGGCACCCAGCACCGTAAATAGAGGGTCGGCACCCTCGCCAAAGCTCACAACAAGCAACCCCACAGCCACCATCAGCAACACAATGGGTACCCAAAAGCCCAGCACCACAATGGCAAAGAGGTCGCCACCCTTGGCGTGAAATCCGAGGGGACGCAGGCGGAGGTAGGCATTACCGAGCAGGTAGCGTGTGATGCGCACCATAAACCAGGGCGAGTAGAGTCCGAAAGTGACAATCGTCAGCAGCGAGCCCACGATCACCAACTTCATATACTCGGCCACATCGTAGTCCGTCGTAATCTTCTCTCCCTCAATCGAAAGCGCTTCGAGCGTATATTTCGACAGAGGCAGGCACAATCCATACACAGCCACCGAGCCGAGCAGGGTAACGGCGATAGTTGAAAGGATTGTAAGCACCCATCCCCCATCTGCCACAGTGCCCTCGGGCGACCCGTAGTCGGGGGTGAGCAAAATCGACGCAAGGGAGGCCACCATACAGATGGCTATCACTCCCCAGATGGGCCACATAATCTTTCGGCCCGAAATGCTGTATTCCAAATTACGTTTCATACCTCGTTATTTTGGTCTAACGTCGAACGACAATTTATAAACAAGCTGAATGCTTAAAACTGCTCCCAGAGGGCGTCGAGGTCGCGGCGCTCCTTCTTGGTGGGGCGGCCCGTACCTCTCTCACGGGTGATGAAGATGGTCTCCTTGGGAGGGTTGAGCTTGGCCATCTCCTCGGGCGAGGTGAGGTCGGTGCAAAAAGTGGGTACATCCTTGGCCGGCAATCGGCGCTCCACGATGCCCTCCACCTTGTAGGTAAACCTCATAACGGGCACCTTCTTCACGGTGAGTATGTCACCCTCCTTCACCTCCTTGGAGGGCTTGGCTTCGGAGCCGTTGATGGTAACTTTTCCTGTGCGGCAGGCCTCGGCCGCATCGCTGCGGGTCTTGAATATCCTCACGGCCCACAGCCATTTATCTACTCGTGTCTGCATAATATGTCGAATTGTTTCCGAAAGTTACGGTTTTTTTCTAACTTTGCATCAGAAACTGTTTAAATTTATTTACGAGATTATTTCATAGTCTGTTTTGCGGCTATTTTTTCTTCTGATTTGAGACGTATAGCGGTGGCCATATAACGAGAATTAGAAGAAAATAGAGCCTAAAACAGCATAAAAGAACGAAGCAGATAAATTCTAATCAGTTTCTCAATTCTACACCTATTTTTTATGAATCAATCCAACAAACAGAAGACCCGCAAGGAGATTGTCACCCTATGGCGCTACGGCTTGGGGAGCACTCTGTCGTACATCATAAACCTCGCCATAGTGTGGGTTATGACCGACCTGCTGGGGTGCCACTACCTCCTATCAAGCCTGGCGGGCTACGTTTCGATTGTCATCTCCTCCTACATCTTCAGCGTCACCTGGATATTCACCGAGCGCAAGGTGGCCTCACGCCGCAAGGAGTTTATGGCCTTCACAGCCATCACCATCTTTGCAATGGGTATGAACCTCATCTCGATGTGGTTCTTCACCACCGCCCTCGGTTGGCACTACCTCATCTCCAACATCACCACCAACTTCCTCGCCACACTCTGGGGCTACATCCCCAAAAAGATATTCCTCTTCAGCGAGAAAAAGCGTGTCCACTATGAGGTGGAGGATGTGCTACCCTCGCTCGACGACCCCGACGAACTACCCACACCTTTCATCTATGAGGATGAGATTGAGGAGGGCAACGATTAAGACAAATATACAACGCAAAAAACAGACAATACAATATGGATATTGAACAGAAAGTAGCAGGATTTACCCCCGAGGGTGATGCCGTAGTCATCTACACTATGCGCAACTCGAAGGGGTGTGAGGTGGAGCTCTGCAATATGGGCGCCGCCATTGTTGGCATCCGTGTGCCCGACCGTGAGGGTCGCATCAATGATGTGGCTCTCGGCTATGAGAACCGTATGGACTATGTGACCGAGGGGCCCTGTATGGGCAAAGTCCCCGGCCGCTACGCCAACCGCATAGCCAAAGGACACTTCGAGCTCGACGGCAAGGAGTACCACCTGGCCATCAACAACGGCCCCAACGCCCTCCACGGCGGCCCCACAGGTTTCCACAAAAGCCTTTGGGAGGGTCGTGTAGAGGAGAACAGAGTGGTGTTTGCCATCGACTCGCCCGACGGCCACGAGGGCTACCCCTCGGATCTCTATGTGGAGGCCGTCTATGATTGGGACGACGACAACCGCCTGGAGCTCACCCTCCTGGCACAGACCAATGGCGCCACCATCATCAACCTCACCAACCACGCCTACTTCAACCTTGCAGGTGCCGGCAATGGCGACATCAAGGGCCACACTCTGCGCCTGAATGCCTCCAACTACCTCCCCACCGACCAAACTCTCGTCCCCACAGGCGAGCTGCGCAGCGTGGAGGGCACACCTATGGATTTCCGCACAGCAAAGGCCATAGGTCGTGATATGGAGGAGCAGTTCGACGCACTCCTCTTTGGCAAGGGCTACGACAACTGCTGGCCCATAGACGGCTACTCGGAGGGCAAGGTGCAGGAGGCTGCACTCCTGGCCGACCCCACCTCGGGTCGCACCCTGAGGGTACTCACCGACCAGCCAGCCGTACAGATCTATACGGGCAACTGGTTGAGCGGCTGCCCTATGGGCAAAGGCGGCAAGCGCTACGGCGACTACTCGGGCGTGGCCATCGAATGTCAGGGCTACCCCGACGCCCCCAACAAGCCCCACTTCCCCTCGCAGGTGCTCCGCAAGGGCGAAAGGTACGAAAGGCACATCGTTTTCTGCTTCGGCGTGGAGGAGTAAATAGCCCATAAAATTGTTAATAACTCTTCGAGAGAGATATTGGAAAGTAGAAGTGAAAGGAGTACTTTTGCTCTCGCAAAATCAAACTTAATGTAGAACTACAAACTTAAACATACACGAAAAATGTTTTTAGAGGCAAGCAAACCCGGCTGGATTGAGGTAATTTGCGGCTCGATGTTCTCGGGAAAGACCGAGGAGCTCATCAGGCGTATGCGCCGTGCACTCTTCGCAAACCAGCGTGTTGAGATTTTCAAACCCCAGATTGACATCCGCTACTCGGTGGACGAGGTCGTGTCGCACAACTCCAACGCCATCCCTTCGACCCCCGTGGAGTCGTCGTCGCAAATTCTGCTTATGGCCACCGACGTAGATGTCGTGGGCATCGACGAGGCACAATTCTTCGACGAGGGCATCGTGGATGTATGTATGCAGCTCGCCAACCGTGGTGTGAGGGTCATCGTGGCCGGTCTGGATATGGACTACCTCGGCAAGCCCTTCGGCCCTATGCCTCAACTAATGGCTCGTGCGGAGCTTGTGGATAAGGTTCACGCCATCTGCGTGCGCTGCGGCAACATCGCCCACCACTCCCACCGCCTCACAAAGAACGATAAACTTGTGGTGCTCGGCGAGAAGGACACCTACGAACCCATCTGCCGCCACTGCTTCAACAAACTCCGAGCACAGGAGGAAGAACAATAAACAAAAAACAACCTCGAAGATATCTTCGAGGTTGTTTTTTGTTTGTGGGGGGGGCGGTGTTTGGGCAGTTAGGGACATTAGGGACATTAGGGACATTAGGGACGTTAGGGAGTTATAGGAGTTATAGGAGTTATAGGAGTTATAGGAGTTATGGGAGTTATGGGAAATTTTTCCCTATCGACCCTAACGGCCCTATAAAAGTTTTCGGGCTTGCCGGGCAAGCCCGCGACTATAGACGTTAGACGTTGGACGTTAGACCAAAGTCGTTAGACGTTGGACAAAAAGAGGGAGAAAACTTTCGTTTTCTCCCTCTTGGTAGCGAGACCCAGGATTGAACTGGGGACCTCATGATTATGAATCATGCGCTCTAACCAGCTGAGCTATCTCGCCGCTTGCTGAAAAGCGATGCAAAGATAAGTGATTATTTTTTCCTGGCAAACTTTCCGAGGTATTTTTTTTGCATTATAGGTAGAAAAAATCACTTTGCTATGAAAAATCCCACTTCTACATCGCTCGTAAGGTGGCTCGACGGGGTCGCAATCCTCGCAAGCCTCCTCCTACTCCTCTCACTCTCGCTCGACATCACCACACGTCGCACCTATCTCCTATCGCCGGGAGTGGCAGAACTGCAACTGCTGGTCTGTATGATTTTTATGATGGACTTCATCGTGCAGGCAATGGCAGCCCGCAACCCCGCACGCTACTTCTGGCGCAACATTGTGTTGCTACTGGTGAGCATTCCCTACCTCAATATGCTCACTTGGGGAGGTGCAGAACTCCCCAAAGGGCTCTACATATTCCTCAAGTGCCTGCCAATGGTTAGGGGCTGTGTGGGTATCTATAAACTTGTTGGTATGGTTGCCCGCAGTCGGGTGAGCACCATTATGTGGAGCTACATAGCACTCATAGTACTCCTCACCTACCTCTCCGCACTGGTCTTCTACTCCTATGAGGAGGTAGTGAACAGCGAGGTCAAAAACTTTGGCACTGCCCTATGGTGGGCTGGGCTCAATGTCACCACCGTGGGCGCCCCTATGTTTGCCACAACCCCCATCGGCAAAATCCTCACCGTCATTCTCCCCGGCCTGGGTATGGTTCTCTTCCCACTCCTGACGGTCTATGTCACTCATCTGGTGCAACGCACCGCCAGTAAATAGCTTTCACTTATATCGCTATAAAAATTATCAATTTGACAAATAGAAATTTCGGTATTATCTTTGCAGTACGAACAAACACTAAACAAGAAGTCAAACAACTAAAACACTTATAACTATGGCAACCAGATTTTTCAAATGCAATCACTGTGGTAATGTAATTATCAAGGCCGTTGATGGCGGCGTAACCCCCTTCTGCTGCGGCGAGAAGATGACAGAGCTTATCCCCGGCACCGTAGAGGCAAGCCAGGAGAAACACCTCCCCGTGGTGGAGCGCCCCGACGACTGCACACTGCTGATTAAGGTGGGCAGCGTGGAGCACCCTATGCTTCCCGAGCACCACATCGCCTTCGTTTATGTTGAATTTGAGGATGGCGGTGTGCGTATCGACCTCAAAGACAAGCCAGTTGCAAAGGTGTGCACTTGTGGCCGCAAGCCCGTGGCTGTCTATGAGTACTGCAACCTCCACGGCCTCTGGAAGACCGAGTTGTAGGCAACGATTCCTTTTGAGTACCACCAAGGCCGGCGCCCTTTTTGGGTGTCGGCCTCTTATATTTCCCCCCTCCGCTTGACAATCAGAACATTTTTGCGTATATTTGTGGTACTACCAAACTAAAACATCTCTGAGCTATGCGTTTCTATTCATCCGCCTACAATATGTACCGCCTCACAGAGGAGGAAATCAACCAACTCGAACAGCAGGTCAGCGAGGGCAATCCCGAGGCTTGTTACAAACTCGGCCGCTATCTCTACTGCGTACGCCCCGAGCCCGACTCGGTAGATAGAGCCTGCGCTCTCTTCATCCAAGCCAATGGCGAGGGTGTGCTCGACGCCAAAGTGGCCCTCTACAATTGTTGGAAGAATGGCGATTTCGGAATGGTAAACCGCACCAAAGCCAAACAATTCCTGCTCGACGCACTCGAGGGAGGAAGTGAGTATGCAGCAAAACGCCAAGTTTTCAATATTCTCTACGGCACAGCAGGCCAGGATGCCGACCCACAAAAGGCTATCAACGTGCTCAAATCGCTCATTGCCAATAGCGACAACCCCTATTTCTACGGCCTTATGGGCGATGCCTACGAGGAGCTGGGCGACCACAAAGAGGCCGCCCTCTGGTACGACAAGGCGTGGGACAACGGAGTGACAGACGTGGCTTTCCTCCGAGCAATCGCTCACGCCGGAGGGTTCGATGAGGAGAACTACATAAACGACTACGACACCTATCTCGACTACCTCGAGGAGGGTATGGAAGCCGAGGATTGCTGGGCCACCTACATCTACTTCCTAAATGTCTATATGGACACACTCTCCGAGCCAGAGGGTGACAATAAGGAGATTGAGAAGTGCAAGGAGAGACTCCTGTCGGGCCTGGAGTTTGCCGCAAGCAGAGGGTGCGGGGAAGCCGCAGTCAGCCTTGGCGATATCTATCGCAATGGCGACTACCACTTCGAGCAAGACAACAAGGAGGCTTTCAGCTGGTATGCAAAAGGAGCCATACTCCAGTCCAAGAGCGGCTTTGAGAATATGTATGAGATGATTGCTGCGGGCGAGATAGACTACAGTCAGGATTTTATGGATGAGTGTGCTGTGTGTGGCACACGTCTGGGCTCCAAATTCCTTATGAGGAAGGTTGTGGAGGGCTACAAGTCGGGACGCCTGACGCACATTGCGGCGGAGATTGAGCAGTACTACCTCCCCGAGATTGAGGCCGAGGATGAGGAGTTGCCCGACGACGACGGTCGCTACGACGCCTATGCATAGCCGCCCTGCCACCGCCCCACTGCAATATGGATACAAAAAAAGAGGAGTTCATCACGAACTCCTCTTTTTTAGGGTGACTGATGGGGCTCGAACCCACGACATTTGGAACCACAATCCAACGCTCTGCCAACTGAGCTACAGTCACCATCTGAGGTCTGCCTACCTTGTAGTGCAGACCTTTAGTTTTTCACTACAAACCGTTAACGTGAACCTGCAGACCGCTCTTAAGGTTGGCTGCTTTGTTCTTGTGAATAATGTTCTTCTTGGCGAGTTTATCCAACATAGCAGCTACTTTGGGGAGAAGTTTCTCAGCAGCAGCTTTGTCGGTGGTGCCACGGAGCGCTTTCACAGCGTTACGGGTTGTTCTGTGGTAATACTTATTCGCAACACGACGAGTCTCTGTCTGGCGAATACGTTTTTTGGACGACTTGTGATTTGCCATAATTATCTATTTTTTAAATTTTTTATCTCTCTTGCAGCCCATAGCAGAGTCGAACTGCTCTTTCAAGAATGAAAATCTTGCGTCCTAACCGATAGACGAATGGGCCCCGACTGCTTCGCTAGGTAGCTTTTTAGCGGTGCAAAGGTAATCAAAAATTGGTTATTTGCAAACTATTTTGTAAAAAAATTTATTTTTTTAGTCGCACATTACCTCTTTGTCTGTCAAATTCAATCTGTGTGCTCTCAAAAAGTCGCTGCATAGCCCCCTCCTCAATGAGCATTTCGGCCGTGCCATAGCGGAACTCGCCACCCTCAATCATCGCTATCGTATCACACAACTCGATGGCTATCGAGAGGTCGTGGGTGGAGAAGAGAATACATTTACCCTCCTTATGGGCCAACTTCCTGAGCAACAAGCATATCTCATACTTATTGGGCAGGTCGAGGAAAGCCGTCGGCTCATCCAAAAGGATGATGGGGGTATCCTGCGCCAGGGCCCTTGCAATCATCACTCTTTGGCGCTCACCGTCGCTGAGACTATCCATCGAAGCCTCGGCAAACTGCTCCATACCGACCAGGCGGAGCGACTCCTCCACCTTTGCCCTATCTTCTGCTGTCAGGCGCCCCACCCAATTGGTATAGGGAGCCCTACCGAGCGACACCACATCCCACACGTGGAGGTTCTGCACTCTCACATCGTCTGTCGAGACAAAGGCTATCTGTCCTGCCACCTCCCTCATTGTCAGCGAGGCAACATCCCGCCCACCGATGGTGATAACACCCTTCTGAGGCTTGGCCAGGGCGGCAATGGTCCTCAGCAGCGTACTCTTACCCGTACCGTTGCGGCCGATGAGCGCCGTGAGTTCTCCCCAGCCGAAACCTACATTGGCATCGGCCATCAGCACCCTCTCTCCATAACCGAGGGTCACTCCGTGGAGTTCGATGGTGTATATTCTCTTCATCTGGTCACTCATAGGGGCTACATCATCATTTTGCGGTTACGGAATATGACAATCATCACAATGGGGATGCCCACAAGCGCCGACACGGTATTGATGGGGAGTGTGACATCATCCTTGGGCAGAGCCGTTGCAATGTCGCACATCAGCATAATGGTTGTGCCTGAGAGCATTGTAGCGGGCACAAGCACTCGGTGGTCGGCCTCACGGAACATCATCCTGGCAATATGGGGCACTGCAAGTCCCACAAAACCAATGGGTCCGCAGTAGGCGGTAGTAGTACCTGCAAGAAGCACCGTAGTAAGGGTCACCATAAAGCGTGTGTGCTTGATATTGAGTCCCATAGTGCGGGCGTAATTCTCTCCGAGGAGCATAATATTGAGGGGCTTGATGAGTAGCACCGAGAGCACCAAGCCAACCACCACAATGGGAGCCACAATGGCGAGCTGCGAGAGGGTGACACCTCCCAGCGAGCCCATAGTCCACACAACATAGGACTTCAGAGCTCCCTCGGGCGAGAGATACTGCATAATCTCCACAAGTGCAGAGGCGGCGCTGCCAAACATCATACCGAGAATGAGCACCGTCATAATATTCTTAATCCTTGCCGTAACCGCCATAACAACCACCATAATGGCTGCCGAGCCAATCCAGGCAGCACCCGCCACACCGATGTTCTGCACCACGGGGTCGGAGGTGGAGATACCGAGCAGCGGCAGTCCCAGGAGCATTATCGACACACCAAGGCTCGCACCCGAGCTGACACCCAGCACATAGGGACCTGCCAGGGGGTTGCGGAAGAGGGTCTGCATCTGAAGGCCCACAGTGGAGAGTGCCGCACCCGAGAGAAGGGCCATAACCGCCTTGGGCAGCCTGAAATTGCGCACAATAATACCCAAAGTATCACCCTCGGCGCCACCATACCACAGCCCGTGCCACACATCCGCAAGGGGTATGGCCACACTGCCCACAGCCAAATCGACCACAAAGAGCACCGTGGTCGCCACCGCAAGCAGCACAAAAATTATGGTGTGACGTTGTTTCATCTGAGTTGTTTATAATAGTAGAGGATGTGTCCCTCGGCCATTTCGGGATGGAGAATTGCAATCATATCGGCCAGCACAAGGTCGGCTCGCAGAGCACCGCTCTCCCAAAAGTCGCTACCTCCTGCCTCCGTACGGCGAGCGTTGCAATTATAAACCCTTTTAACCTTAACGACTTTAGTATCAGCAAATTTAGGATTATTCGCCACCACAGCCTCAAGGCTCTCAAACTCATTGGGATGGAGCCAATAATCTGCCTGTGAGAGGAATACATAGGCGCTCTCGCCACTAATAGGACGGCTCAGCGAACCTCCGCCACCACGGCAAACATACTCGCCGCCGGCATCCTCGATAAGACTTACAACATAGCTCTCATCGGCGGGCACAAACCAGATATCCTTATAGGGGGAGTTGAGCATCACCTTGGGGCGTCCCTCGAAGCTGAGTGCCGCCAGGCGCAGGCTCTCATATCTCTCGGCAATCTCGCCAAACACCTCCTCGGCCTCCTCCCTGCAATCCATCACCTCACCCAGGGCCACCACCCACTCGCTCTTACCCAGGGGGGTGAGCTCCGTGTGGTCGGCAATATATATATAAGGTATGCCAAGTTCGGTGAGTTTTGCCGACATTGAGCCGTTCTCGCCCGTGGTGCCATAGATGAATACCACATCGGGGCGCAGCGATGCAAGCACCTCATAATTAATGTTGGCATCGTAGCCCACCTCACGCACACGGCCCTCGGCAAGCCCCCCCAGCACCTCGGGATTTGATATGTAGTCGGCACCACTCACCCCAACAACCCTCTCGACACATCCTACAGCATCGAGAAATGCGAGGTGGCTTGAGGACATACAGACAATTCTGCGAGGATTGGCCTTCACGGTCATTCCCCCAAAACCTTCGGGAGCCTTCTCACCGTCACGAGAGATAAACACCTCCTTAACAACTCCCTCAGAGCCAGGCCAGGGGGAGAGTATGCGGAGCACAGTAGAGGAACCCTCGGTGGCCACAATCTCATAGCCGCAAGCCGAGTGGGGAACATAAACAGCCTCGCCCCACTCCACCGCAGCACCTCCGCCGGCAGGACACCCCACAAGCAGCAGGGAGGCCGCAAAAAGTAGTATGTATCCGACAAATCTCTGCATAGACTACAAAGATACTAAAGAATTCAGAATGCAAAATGTAAAATGCAAAATTATTTAGCTAGTGGCAGACCTTTGGCCCGAGAAGGGCGACAAAAAAATTGCTTCACCTTTGTAGAATATCAAAAAAATATTATATCTTTGTAACACATTATTGAAATAATTACAAATAAACGAATAATAAAACATTTCTCACTCCTAATCAAACAAAAGCAACGCTATGAAACGAGCATTCTTCGCATTTTTGATTGCTGCCGCCGCACTTATGGCAAGCTGTAACAACAACAATGGACCCGAGCCAGAGCCTACCCCCGAGCCCGAGAAACCCTTCTACGGTTTCAATTTCGACAGGTTCTCCATCACCAACCTCGGCGATATGTCGGGCAATGGCAAGACTCAGTTCGTAGTGCAGATGTCTGCCATCGACGAGTACAACACCATCACCCGTATGTTGTCAGCCTACATCGAGACCGATGAGGTTGCTTCCAACGGCGCTATGCCAGAGGGAACCTACGAGCTTATCGAGGGCGAGTATGATGAGAATGTTACCGGATCGCTTTACATCTACCCCAACGGCAACAAACTCGTCTATGGCGTAATTTCCGAAGGTACTCTTGAGGTTAAACGCACCGACTACGGCTACCGTTTCACCGTCTATGCCAACGGCTACAATGGTGTGGATGGCGAGACTATCCCCGAGGTGCAGTGTCGCTACGAGGGCATCCTTGGCGAAGTGGGTACTAACAGGTATAAAGTCACCGATATTTCGGCTGCCTATATGGGCGTTACCGACGGCGTTCCCTACTGGAATGTACAGATGGCCACCACTGACAATCGCATCATCCTCCTCTATGTCAACACCTTCGAGGACAACTTCGAGGCGGGTATGCCCACCTATAACTACAACATCCAAACGCCCTACCCCTCGCCCCAGCCCGGCAGCGTAGACTGCACTTACGAAAGCTACAATGGCTATAGCGGTTCGATTGTCTATATGGAGAACGCCGACGGCACCTACTCGCCCGAGAAAATGGTGGTCTATGGCAATGTGGAGATTACCAACAATGGCAACAACAACTACGACTTCAAAGTTGTCTTCTACGACAACACCTTCATCCCCCGAGTAGCAACCTACTCCGGCGAAATTGAGTGCGTGAACTACAATGTAAGCGAGGAGCTCGAGACCTTCTCCTACCTCACATACTACGGTGGCAACAAGTGGGTTGTGATGCTCGGCCACTCGCTTCAGGATCTCGCACCCGTACTCTACTGCTACGGTCCCGAAGGCCTCTCATTTGAGGATGGCTTGGCAACCGGCACCTACAATGTTGCCGACAACTACAGCGACTTCTACAAGGTGGCAAGCGGCACCCCCTTCACCATCGTTCCCGGCTTGTCCGAGGGCACCAAATACAAAGGAGGTTCGATTTTCTACACCTACGATTGGACTCAGGTTTGGGATATAGTAGGATATGGCAGTATGGATGTTGTCAACCACGGCGACGGCACCTACGACATTCAGCTTGAGCTCGGCGGCGCTTTCGGCAATGTTTACGCCGAGATGGACCACAGCGGCGCAATCGACGAGATTGACGACCAGAGCCCCAAATCAGTTGCCCCCGCAAAAGCAGCAGCAAAACCCGCTCCCTTCAAGACCAACTTCGACCGCAAGGCAAGCCACAAATTCGACACCCCCGTTCTTCCCCTTCGTTAGGAGACAGAGCATATCACTGATAATTCAACCCACCGGAGCAATTCGGTGGGTTGTTTATTCTCCCAAAAACACTACCTTTGCACACCTAAAATAAAACCGCCACAGAAATGTCGAAAACACTCTCACTCTCCGACCACTTTACCTCCTCCGGGTTGCTGCGCTACACGCTCCCCACGGTGGTGATGATGATTGCCACCTCCATCTACAGCGTGGTGGACGGCATATTTGTGTCGAATTTCGTGGGCAAAACTCCCTTTGCTGCGGTCAATATCATCTGGCCAATATTTATGGTTATCGGCTCGGTGGGCTTTATGATGGGGGCTGGCGGTAGTGCTCTGGTGGCCAAAATCCTCGGCGAGGGCGACACCACTCGTGCCAATCGCACATTTTCACTGATTGTCTATACTACGCTAGCTGTGGGCATTACTCTGAGCCTCACAACACTGTTGCTGCTCCGCCCCATAAGTGTGCTACTCGGTGCCGAGGGGGAGATTTTGGAGTGCTGTGTGAGGTATGGTCGCATACTGCTCCTTTCGCTCCCCGCATTTCTGCTCCAGGGTCTGTTTCAGCCCTTTATGGTGGCGGCCGACAAACCCTCGCTGGGGCTCAAGATTGCCCTGATGGCGGGTGCCACAAACATCCTCTTCGACTACCTGCTAATCGTGCCCTGCAACCTCTCTCTGGAGGGAGCAGCCATTGCCACAGCCCTCAGCCAATGTGTGGCAGGCATTGTTCCCTTTGTCTATTTTCGTCGCCCCAACAGCAGCCGTCTGCGCCTGGGTACCACACGGTGGGATGGCCCGGCCATTGGTCAGACCTGCCTCAACGGCTCCTCGGAGATGGCTACCAACATCTCCACCTCCATCGTGGTTATGCTCTACAACTATCAGCTCTTGCGCCATATTGGTGAGGATGGCGTAGCAGCCTACGGAGTGATTGGCTATGTGCTCTTCATCTTCATCGCCGTCTTCCTCGGCTACTCAACAGGGTCGGCACCCATTGTGAGCTACAACTACGGCGCCGAACGACACGAGGAGTTGCGAGGTGTTGTGTGGCGCAGTTTCCGCATCATTGCAGCCCTCTCCGTGGGGCTCACCCTCACCGCCGAGCTGCTTGCACCCGCCCTATCTAATCTTTTTGTGGGCTACGACCGAGAGCTCTACTCCCTCACCCTCCGTGCACTACGCATCTACTCCCTGTCGTTCCTGCTGTGTGGCATAAACATCTACACATCATCCCTTTTCACCGCCCTCAACAATGGTGTAGTGTCGGCCATCGTCTCCTTCTCACGCACGCTCATCTTCGAGTGTAGTGCCGTGATGCTCATCCCCCTGGTGCTCGGCATCGACGGCATTTGGTGGGCAGTGAGCTTCGCCGAGGGTGCAGCTCTCATTATGAGCATAGCCTTTGTGGTGCGCTACCGCCACCGCTACAAACTTGTAGGGTAGCGTGGCTATTTTCAATTAATTTCGTAACTTTGTCCTAATAAAACCACCCAAAGTATGAAACTATTGGCAAAATTATGCTGTGCGGCTCTTGCGCTGCTTGTGACCCACGTGGCTGTGGCACAAAATCCCGACACCTACACCCTCACCGTCTGTGGCGACGGCTCAACCCTCGAGGAGGCCACCACCAACGCACTGCGAGAGGCTGTAGGCCAAGCCTACGGAGTCTATGTATCTTCAGATACCGTCATCCTCAACGACGAGATTGTGAGGGATGAGATAGGCGCTCTCGCTTCGGGCAACATCTTGGACTACAAGCAGCTGGCATACACCACAACTCCCCAAGGCGGCCATATGGTAACTCTCCAAGCCACCGTGTCCATTACCAACCTCACCTCCTTCTCCAAGGCCAAGGGGAGCAAGGTGGAGTTTGCGGGGTCGCTCTTTGGTGCCAATATGCGCCTTATAG